>JBPCMU010000112.1:0-61796 GCA_051001975.1 Jatrophihabitans sp. | reverse complement strand
CACAATCGCCGGTCTAGAACGCGTCGGTGGGTTGGTAGGTGCCCCACTCGCCGCGCAGCACGTCGCACACCTCGCCGACGGTGGCCAGTGCACGCAGCGCGTCCTTCAGCGGGTACAGCACGTTGCTCGACGTATCCCGCGCGGCAGCCTGCAGCGCGGCGAGTGCCCTTTGCACGTCCTCCGCATTGCGCGAGGCCCGCAGTTTCACCAGCCGGGCAGTCTGGTTCGCCTCGATCGCGGGGTCGACACGCAGTGGCTCGTAGGGCTCTTCCTCGTCGAGGGCGAACCGGTTCAGCCCGACGACTACGCGCTCACCGGAGTCGATCTGCTGCGCAATGGCATAGGCCGAGCGCTCGATCTCCGACTTCTGGAAGCCCTGCTCGATCGCGCGCACCGCACCGCCCAGATGATCGACCCGCGCCATCAGGGCATCGATTTCGGCCTCGACCGCATCGGTCATCGACTCGACGACGTAGGAGCCGGCGAACGGGTCGACAGTGTGGGTCACGTCCGTCTCGTAGGCGATCACCTGCTGCGTGCGCAGCGCCAGCCGAGCAGCCTTCTCGGTAGGCAGAGCGATCGCCTCATCGAAAGAGTTGGTGTGCAGCGACTGCGTGCCGCCGAGCACCGCCGCCAGTGCCTGCACCGACACCCGCACCAGGTTCACCTCGGGCTGTTGCGCGGTGAGTTGCACGCCGGCGGTCTGGGTGTGGAAGCGCAGCATCTGCGACTTGGCTTTCTTCGCACCGAACCGGTCACGCATCACCCGGGCCCAGATCCGTCGAGCCGCACGGAACTTGGCGATCTCCTCGAGAAACGCAGTGCGGGAGACGAAGAAGAACGAGAGCCGAGGCGCGATGTCGTCGACACCGAGACCGGCCGCCACCGCTGCTTCCACATAGGCGATGCCGTCGGCCAGGGTGAAGGCGACCTCCTGCGCGGGCGTCGCGCCGGCCTCGCCCATGTGGTAGCCGGAGATCGAGATCGTGTTCCACCGCGGGATCTCGTCCTTGCAGTACGCGAAGATGTCGGAGATCAGCCGCAGCGACTGCGCCGGTGGATAGATGTAGGTGCCGCGCGCGATGTACTCCTTCAGCACGTCGTTCTGGATCGTGCCGTTGAGCTTCTCGCCCGGAACGCCCTGTTCCTCGGCGACGAGTTGGTAGAGCAGCAACAGCACGGCGGCCGGCGCGTTGATGGTCATCGATGTGGACACCTCGTCGAGCGGGATGCCGTCGAGCAGCAACCGCATGTCCTCCAACGAGTCGATGGCGACGCCGACCTTGCCGACCTCGCCGTGCGCGAGCTGCGCGTCGGAGTCCATCCCCATCTGGGTGGGCAGGTCGAAGGCCACGGACAGCCCGGTGGTGCCGGCTTTCAGCAGCTGGTGGTAGCGCGTGTTGGACTCGGTCGCCGTGCCGAAACCGGCGTACTGGCGCATCGTCCACGGCCGGTGGGTGTACATCGCCGGGTAGATACCCCGGGCGTACGGGAACTCGCCCGGCTCACCGAGGCGCTCGGCCAATCCCGGCTCGATGTCGTCCGGGCCGTACACGTCGGCGATCTCGAAGCCGGACTCGGCGCTCTTGCTCACCCGCCCAGGCTCTCACCCCGACACCTGCGCCGGTACCGGTTGTGAGCAAGTCGCACCGTCATCCTCCCGTGATTGGAGCCGGATTGGCTACGCTCCCGGTCGTGACCGATGCCGCTGCGACGACGCAGACCGACCCGATGGACGCGGCCCGCGCGGCCGCCGCAGAGCTGGCCGGGCGGACCGGGGTTCCGCGCCACGACGTTGCCCTGGTGCTCGGCTCCGGATGGGTGCCGGCCGTCGACGCGCTGGGCGAGACCGACGTCGAATTGGCCGTCACCGATCTGCCCGGGTTCCTGCCTCCTGCGGTCGCCGGGCACGCCGGGCAGATCCGTTCGCTGCGGGTGGGCGACAAGCGGGTACTCGCCTTCCTCGGCCGCACCCACCTCTACGAGGGACGCGGGGTCGAGCCGGTCGTGCACGGCGTGCGGGTGGCCGCCGCCGCAGGCTGCACTGTCACGGTGTTGACCAATGCTTGCGGCGGGCTGAACCGGGACTACTCGGTCGGCCAGCCGGTGCTCATCAGCGACCACCTGAACTTGACCGCTCGCTCACCCCTGATCGGAGCCCGGTTCGTCGACCTGACCGACCTGTACTCGAAGCGGCTCCGCAGGCTCATGCAGCAGATCGATCCGACGCTCGCCGAGGGTGTGTACGCAGCACTGCCCGGACCGCATTACGAGACTCCGGCCGAGATCGCGATGCTCGGCACGCTCGGCGCCGATCTCATCGGGATGTCCACCGTTCTCGAGGCGATCGCGGCTCGGGCGGAGGGCGCTGAGGTGCTCGGCCTCTCGCTGGTGACCAACCTTGCCGCCGGCATCACCGGCGAACCGCTCAACCACGAAGAGGTGCTGGCGGCGGGACGGTCGGCCGCGACGCGGATGGGCAAACTGCTCGCCCACTTCGTCACCGGCCTATGAATGCACCTCGCGGAAGCTCGGTACTGATCACCGGCGCGTCCGGGCGCCTCGGCACCATGTTGCGCGAGCGGCTCGGCCAATCCGGCTGGACGCTGCACGGTTTCGATCGGTCGCCGTTGCCCGACGCCGACCCGCTGCCGATGACCGTCGGCGACGTCACCGATCCCGCCGCGCTGGACGCCGCGTTCGGCGCCGGCGTCGCCGCGGTGGTGCACTTGGCCGGCCAGCCCACCGAGGCGGTCTGGCAGACCATCCGCGACGTCAATATCGACGGCACTTATCAGGTCTTCGAGGCAGCGCGTCGCCATGGCGTGCAGCGCATCGTCTACGCCTCGTCCAACCACGCGGCCGGCTTCACCCCGCGGCCCGCCGACGGCGAACTGGCCGCCACCACCGCATCGCGCCCAGACACCCTCTACGGCGTCAGCAAAGCCTTCGGCGAGGCCCTCGGCCGCTACTACGTCGACCGCTACGGCTTCCAGGTCGCGAACCTGCGCATCGGTAGCTGCCATCCCCAGCCCTACGACCACCGAGGGTTGGCGACCTGGCTCTCCCCCGCCGACTTCACCCGTCTCGTCGACGCCTGCCTGCGAGCACCCGACCTGGCCTACGAGACGGTCTGGGGCGTGTCGGCGAACTTGGAGCGCTGGTGGTCGCTGGACAGCGCGATCGACTACCGGCCGGAGGACGACGCCAGCCAGCAGGGCATCGAAGTCGAAAGCAAGCTGCCCACCGATGACCTGGTCGGCGGCGAGTTCACCACTCCGGCCTTCGGCATCGACGAGGTGAGGGCACATGACCGGGACCGCTGACGAACTGACCAGCCAGACCGAGGCGTGGATCGCCGACGAGGTGGACGAGGCCGCCGCCGCAGCCCTGACCGATCTGCTGGCCCGATCGGCGCTGGACGTCGCAGCCCGGGAAGAACTCGCCGACCGGTTCGCCGGGACGCTCGCTTTCGGCACCGCCGGCCTGCGCGGGCCGCTGCGGCCCGGGCCGAACGGGATGAACCGGGTGGTGGTGCGCCGCGCGGCCGCGGGTCTGGC
Organism: Jatrophihabitans sp.; assembly: GCA_051001975.1. Classification (GTDB taxonomy): domain Bacteria; phylum Actinomycetota; class Actinomycetes; order Mycobacteriales; family Jatrophihabitantaceae; genus DATAEG01. Next base: position 58,236 of record JBPCMU010000112.1, on the reverse strand, counting down.
TACCTGGCTGACCGCGAACGACCGGGTCGGGCAACCAGTTGTGGTCTGCTTCGACGCGCGGCACGGCTCGCTGGATTTCGCGCAGGACTCCGCTGCGATCCTCGCCGCGGCGGGGTTCGACGCCCGGCTGCTCCCCGGCCCGCTACCGACGCCGGTACTCGCATTCGCGGTGCGACACCTCTGCGCCGCAGCCGGGGTGATGGTCACCGCGTCGCACAATCCGCCGCAGGACAACGGCTACAAGGTCTACGACCGCGACGGCGGCCAGATCGTGCCGCCGGTCGACGGTGAGATCGAAGCGGCCATCCGAGCGGTCGGGCCAACCCGCGAGATCGCACTGTCCGAGGGCTACCGGCGACTGGGCGACGAGATCGTCGAGGCGTACCTGGCGGCGATCGCACCGATCGTCGCGGGCGAGTCGCGCGACCTGAAGATCGTGCACACCGCGATGCACGGCGTGGGCACCGGCGTCGTCAACCGCGCCTTTGCGGCGGCCGGCTTCGCGCCGCTGATCGCTGTGGCCGAACAGGAGGCACCGGACCCGGACTTCCCGACGGTCGCGTTCCCGAACCCTGAGGAGCCGGGCGCGCTCGACCTGGCGCTGGCCCTGGCACAACGCGAGAACGCCGACGTCATCATCGCCAACGACCCGGACGCCGACCGGTGCGCGGTCGCCGTCCCGTTCCCGGACGTCTGTAACCCACTCGCTCCGCAAGCGTCGCTCAGTCACCCACTCGCTCCGCAAGCGTCGCTCAGTAACCCACTCGCTCCGCAAGCGTCGCTCAGCAACCCACTCGCTCCGCAAGCGTCGCTCAGTTGGCGGATGTTGCGCGGCGACGAGGTCGGGGTCCTGCTCGCCGACCATCTGATGCGCCGCGGCGTGCACGGCACCTACGCGACCACCATCGTGTCCTCGACGATGCTCAGCGCACTGGCCGCCTCGTACGGAGTCGGCTACGGCGAGACGCTGACCGGGTTCAAGTGGATCGTCCGCGCCGCCGACGACCTGGTCTTCGGCTACGAAGAGGCGCTCGGCTACGCCGTGCTGCCCCAGGTGGTCCGCGACAAGGACGGTGTTTCCGCCGCGCTGCTGGTCGCCGACCTCGCCGCGGACCTTAAGGCGGCCGGCTCGTCGCTCGCCGACCGCCTGGCCGAACTTGCCCGCGAGTACGGGCTCTACGCCACCGACCAGGTGTCGGTCCGGGTCGAGGACCTGTCGCTGATCGCAACTGTGATGGCCCGGCTGCGCGCCCACCCGCCGGTGACGCTACTCGACAAGGACGTCACCACGACCGACCTTTTGCCCGACGCGGACGTGCTCACCTACCGGTGGGACGGGGGCCGCGCGGTGGTGCGCCCATCAGGTACCGAGCCGAAGCTGAAGTGCTACCTCGAAGTGGTCGTCGAGGACGGGTCCAACGCCGAGGCGGAGCGACGGCTCGCCGCGCTGCGCGGCCAGTTCGACACCCTGTTGGCACTCTGACCCGCGGCAACCTTATGAGGAGGCACCGGCCCAGCCCGTCGAATCCTCACAAGATCGCAGTCCAGAACGACCTGCAGCGGCAACGGCTCGTCGGTGCTCATCCTGGTGTCCTTCCGATCGGTCAGCGCGGGCCGAACTGGCGATCTCCGGCGTCGCCCAGCCCCGGGACGATGTAGGCGTTCTCGTTGAGGCCGTCGTCGATGCTGCCGGTGATCACCCGGACTGGGTGGCCGCTGGCCGCCAGCCGAGCCAGGCCTTCCGGCGCCGCCAGCGCGCACACCACGGTGATGTCGCTGGCACCACGTGCGACCAGCAGGTCCAGGCAGTGCAACAGCGAACCGCCGGTGGCCAGCATCGGGTCCAGCACCAGCACCGGGTGCCCGGTGAGAGTGTCCGGCAGCGAGGCCATGTACGCCTCGGGATCGTGGGTCTCCTCGTTGCGAGCCAACCCGACGAAGCCCATCCGCGACTCCGGCAGCAGGTTGAACGCCGCCTCCGCCATGCCGAGCCCGGCGCGCAGCACCGGCACCAGCAGCGGCGGGTTGGCCAGCGCGAACCCAGTGGTCGGGCCGACCGGCGTCGTGATCGGAACGTCCCTGGTCGGCAAATCTCGCGTCGCTTCGTAGACGAGGAGCGTTGCAAGCTCCGTCAGCGCGGCCCGGAACTCTGCATTGCTACTGCGTTCATCACGCATGACCGACAGACGGGCCCTGGCGATCGGATGATCGACGACGATGGTCTCCACGGCTAGACAGGCTAACGGGTTACGAGGCGGCGCGAACCGCCGCGAGACCGGTTGCACGGTAGACCGCCAGATTATTTCGTAGTACGAACTAATGTGCCGATACACTCAGCCGGTGACCGACTGGTGGCGCCCGTCGTGGCTGGACGAGGGCGAAGATCCCGACTACCGCTTCTCGCTGGCCAACGAGCGCACCTTCCTTGCCTGGATGCGCACCGCGCTCGCCCTGCTCGCTGCCGCGGTCGCTGTGTCGCAGTTCGTATCGAGCTTCCACACCGCATGGGCCCGGACCACGCTGGGTGTCGGGCTGGCAGTCACCGGACTGCTAGCCGCGACGTTCGCCTACCTGCGATGGAGCGGCAACGAGCGCGCGATGCGTCATGCCCGGTCACTTCCGCACACGCCGTTGCTGCTGGTGCTCAACATCGCGCTCACCCTCATCGGCGTCGCCGTCGTGCTGATGATCGTGCTGGACCGATGAGCGTTCCGGCGAGCACGGCGCGATGAGCGGGCCTGGGCTGGCCGGGCCGCGCACCACGCTGGCCTGGGACCGTACTGCGCTGAGCGCGGCCGGCCTCGGCGCACTCTTGCTGAAGTTCGGCATCGACCGGGGCATCGTGGTCGAGATGATCGCCGGCGTGGCAGCACTGCTGGCCGCCGGAGTACTCGCATTCGGACTGCCGCACAAGCGCATGTCCCACCGGGAGATGGCGTCGCGGGCGAGCAGCGGCGGATCCCCGCTGGTCGTCGCCGGTCTCATCCTCATCGCGGCGGTGCTGACCGTCGTCACCGTGACGTCCTACCGATGAACGCCGCGGCGCAGCCGGATGCTCAGGAATTGACGGAGGCGGTCACCCAGGTACGTCGGGCACTGCGCCGCTCGGTGCGACCCGGGTTCGCCCGGGCCATGGGCCAGGTGGAGATGTTGCAGACGGTCGCGGATCTCGGTCCGGTCCGGGTCGGTGAGCTCGCGGACACCCTCCGCCTCGCGCCGAGCACCGCGAGTGAACTGCTGTCCCGGCTGGTCCGCGAAGAGTTGCTGGGCCGTGCCACCGACAAGGATGATCGGCGGGCGGCGACGGTCCGGCTCACTGCCGGCGGCCGCCGTGAGCTCGATCGCTGGCGGCGAGCCCATGAGCAGCGGCTGGCCGAAGCACTGGACCGGCTTTCCGCAACCCAGCGGCGCACGCTGGGTAACGCTGTGCCGGCATTGCGAGCACTCGCGATCGCACTCGGCGAGGGTTGAGTCAGCCCGCCAGAGGAATCGGGGAAGGATGGGCAGCATGGCTGATGTCAACCCGTTCCCTGTGCCGATCGCCGATCGATACTTCGAGGACTACCCGGTCGGGCTGCTCGCCGAGTTCGGCAGCGTGACCGTGACCGAACCCGAGATCATCGAGTTCGCCCGAGCCTTCGATCCGCAGTACATCCACACCGATCCGGCCGCCGCTGCAGACGGTCCGTACCGCGGATTGATCGCCAGCGGCTGGCACACCGCCGGTATCACGATGCGCCTGATCGTCGACAATTACCTCTCCCAGGTCGCCAGCCTCGGCGGCCCGGGCGCCGACGAGCTGCGCTGGCCGCTGCCGGTCCGACCGGGCGACACGTTATGGGCGCGGGCCACGGTCGTCGAGGCGCGCCGTTCAGAGTCCAAGCCGGGTCGCGGAATCGTCCGGACGTACTGCCAACTGCACAACCAGGATGACGCGGTCGTCTTCAGCACGACGGTGACGAACTTCCTGCTCGGCCGGGACGCCGCGAACCAGTGTTCAACGTGTCCCCACCCGGATGGGCAGATTGTGCCGATGGTGGGCGACGGCCAGCGCCTACGATGAATGTGTGAGTGCCACTGCGTCTAGTGCCATCGGGAGTCGCAGCGACGCGGCCGCCTTGGCCGACGTCACCGCCGACGACTCTTCCTTGCGGCGCTTTCTGCACGGCCTACCCGGAGTCGACCAGGTCGGCGCCGAGGGCCGCGCCGCCATGCTGGCCACCCGGTCGATCAAGACCACCGCGAAGGCGTGGGCGATCGACACGGCGATCCGGATGGTGGACCTGACCACTTTGGAAGGCGCCGACACCCACGGGAAGGTGCGCTCACTGTGCGCCAAGGCGATGCGCCCGGACCCGAGCGATCCGACTGCTCCACCGGTCGCCGCTGTATGCGTCTACCCGGATCTGGTGGCTACGGCGGTCGAGGCGCTGCGGGGCTCGTCGGTCGGCGTCGCGAGCGTGGCCACGGCGTTCCCGTCCGGCCGCGCAGCGCTGGTCACGAAGCTGTACGACGTGCGCGACGCGGTAGCCGCCGGTGCCACTGAGATCGACATGGTGATCGACCGTGGTGCATTCCTGTCCGGCCACTATTTGCAGGTTTTCGAGGAGATCGTCGCCACCAAGGAAGCCTGCGGCAGCGCGCATCTGAAGGTCATCCTGGAGACCGGCGAACTCGCCACGCTGGACAACGCGCGCCGCGCCTCCTGGTTGGCGTTGCTGGCCGGCGGCGACTTCATCAAGACCTCGACGGGCAAGGTCACTCCAGCCGCCACTCCCCCGGTCGCGTTGGTGATGCTCGAGGCGGCCCGGGACTTCGCCGCGATCACCGGCGAACTGCGCGGCGTGAAGCTGGCCGGCGGTATCCGCTCGTCGAAGGACGCGTTGCGCTACCTCGTCATGGTGAACGAGGTAGCCGGCGATGACTGGCTCGACCCGGCACTGTTCCGCTTCGGCGCGTCCAGCCTGCTCAATGACCTGCTGCAGCAACGGCACAAGCTGACGACCGGCGTCTACGACGGTCCCGACTACGTCACGCTGGAGTGAGCGCTTGCGCGAACGACCAATGTCAAGAATTGGCCGAAGGCCCTCGAGCGCAGTCGCGCCGGCGAGCGCAGCGAGTCCGGACGACGGCGATCGAGCAAGCGACGGAGACGAATCGATGAGCAAGTTCGAGTACGCACCGGCACCGGAGTCCCGGGTCACCGCCAGGCTGAAGGCCTCCTACGGCATCTTCGTCGACGGCGCGTTCCGGGACGGCACCGGCGAGGCGACCAAGACGGTCAACCCCGCTACCGAAGAGCCGCTGGCCGAGGTCGCCGAGGCGGGCGTGTCCGACGTCAAGGACGCCGTTGCGGCGGCCCGGCGCGCGCAACGCACCTGGGGCCGGATGCCCGGCAAAGAACGAGCCAAGTACATCTATCGGATCGCCCGCGCGATGCAGGAACGCGGCCGCGAGCTCGCCGTGCTCGAATCGCTGGACAACGGCAAGCCGATCCGCGAGTCCCGCGATGTCGACATCCCGACCGCAGCGGCGCATTTCTTCTACTACGCCGGGTGGGCGGACAAGCTCGAGCACGCCGGCTTCGGCGCCGACCCGCAGCCGGTGGGGGTGGCCGGGCAGGTCATCCCGTGGAACTTCCCGCTGCTGATGGCGGCCTGGAAGATCGCCCCGGCGTTGGCCACCGGAAACACCGTCGTGCTCAAGCCGGCCGAGACGACCCCGCTCACTGCATTGACCTTGGCCGAGATCATCGCCGAATGCGACCTGCCGCCGGGCGTCGTCAACGTGCTGCCGGGCGGCCCGGAGATCGGCCGTGCGCTGGTCGAGTCGGCCGTCGACAAGATCGCGTTCACCGGCTCGACCGACGTCGGCAAGCAGATCCAGCGCTCGCTGGCCGGTACGGGCAAGCGGGTCTCGCTGGAGCTGGGCGGCAAGGCGGCCAACATCGTCTTCGACGACGCGCCCCTCGATCAAGCGGTCGAGGGCATCGTCAACGGCATCTTTTTCAACCAGGGCCACGTGTGCTGCGCGGGCTCGCGGCTGCTGGTGCAGGAATCGGTCGCTGACGAGCTGATCGCTGCGCTGCAACGACGGCTGAAGACGTTGCGGCTGGGCGACCCCCTCGACAAGAACACCGACATCGGTGCGATCAACTCCAGTGAACAGCTGGCCCGGATCCGGGAGTTGGCCGACGCCGGCGATGCCGAGGGCGCCGAGCGGTGGTCGCCGCCGTGCGAGCTGCCGTCGCGCGGATTCTGGTTCCCGCCGACGCTGTTCACCAATGTGAGCACGGCCAGCCGGATCGCCCGCGAGGAGATCTTCGGCCCGGTGCTGTCGGTGCTCACCTTCCGCACTCCGGCCGAGGCGATCGAAAAGGCGAACAACACGCCGTACGGGCTGTCGGCGGGGATCTGGACGGAGAAGGGCTCGCGCATCCTGGCGATGGCCGGCAAGCTGCGCGCCGGCGTCGTCTGGGCGAACACGTTCAACCGCTTCGACCCGGCCTCTCCGTTCGGCGGTTACAAGGAGTCCGGGTTCGGCCGCGAGGGCGGCCGGCACGGTCTCGCCCCCTATCTGCTACCCCCCGAAAACGCTCCGCAAAAAGCACTCCGCGTTTCCGCGGGGACTCCGAAGGGAAGCCGGTCGTGAACGCTGCCGGGGGCCGGCTGGACGTGCGCAAGACCTACAAGCTCTTCGTCGGCGGTGCGTTCCCGCGCTCGGAGTCGGGCCGTTCGTACCCGGTCAGCGATGCCCGCGGGAAGCTGCTCGCCCAGGCCGCGCAGGGCTCCCGCAAGGACGTGCGGGACGCGGTGCTCGCCGCCCGCAAAGCGCAGCCGGGCTGGGCCAAGGCGACCGCCTACAACCGCGGGCAGGTGCTGTACCGGATCGCCGAGATGCTGGAGGGCCGGCACGACCAGTTCGTCGCCGAGGTGAAAGCGGCCGAGGGGCTGCGCGCCGCGCCGGCCCGGGCGGTCGTCGACACCGCGATCGACCGCTGGGTCTGGTACGCCGGCTGGACCGACAAGTACGCGCAGATCGCCGGCTCGACGAACCCGGTGGCCGGCCCTTACTTCAACTTCTCCTTCCCCGAGCCGACCGGCGTGGTCGGCATCGTAGCGCCGCAGGAGTCGAGCCTGCTCGGCCTGATCAGCGTGCTTGCCCCGGCGATCGCGACTGGCAACACCGTCGTCGCATTGACGTCGCAGGAGCGGCCGCTGCCGGCAATCTCCCTGTCCGAAGTGCTGGCCACCTCCGACCTCCCGGGCGGCGTGGTCAACCTGCTCACCGGCGTCACCACCGAGATGTCGCCGTGGCTGGCGTCGCACAAGGACGTCAACGCGATCGACCTCACCGGCGTCGCTGAGTCCGACCGCGCCGAGTTGCAGCGCTCAGCCGCTGACACGGTGAAGCGGGTGCACCTGCCGCAGGAGACCGACTGGTTCGCCGCGCCGCAGCTCGACCGGCTGGCCGCCTTCGTCGAGACCAAGACCGTCTGGCACCCGATCGGCCTGTAGCCGTCACCTCCGCCGGTGCGGTCCTGCGACCGACACGTCCGAGCACACCGGCCGCAGGACAGTGGCAGATGGTTCTGACAAGTACATGCGTTGTTGCTAATATAAGCGTTGGCCGGTATACATGCCCTGTGCATGCCTTCGACATCCTGGGTGACCCGGCGCGTCGACGCATCCTTGAACTGCTGGCCGACGGTGAACGCTCCGCCGGAGAAATCGGCGCGGTGCTCACCGAGCAGTTCGGCCTTTCCCAGCCGGGTGTGTCGCAGCACCTCCGCGTGCTCCGCGAGAACGGCTTTGCCTCTGTCCGTGCTGAGGGCACTCGGCGGCTCTATGCGGTAGACACCACACCCTTGCAGGAGATCGACGAATGGCTCAGCCCGTACCGGCGCTTTTGGACGCAGCGATTGGACGCCTTGGATACGGAGTTGTCGCGAGGAAAGAGAGCCCGACGCACGACAGACACGAAGGGGAAGCGCCCGAGATGAGCCCGAGCCCGGGAACGACAGCGTACGAATTCCGACGTCGGAAGCTGGCCGCGGGTGAAGCACGCTGTGCCGTCTTCCGCCGCACCTACGATGCGGATGTCCGCGATGTATGGAACGCGTGCACCGATCCCGAACGGCTGCGCCGCTGGTACGCGCCCGTCGAGGGCGATCTTGTCCTTGGCGGCAGGTTCACCCAGGGGGACTTCGGTCCGGGCTCGGTCATCCGATGCGAGCCGCCCAACCACCTCCGTGTCGCCCTCGGAGAGGCGGATCCGGCGACCGACGAGATCAACCTCACCCTCACCGCGAACGCAGCCGGCACACTGCTCGAGTTCGAACATGCCACAACGTTGGACACCCACACGATCGGTGGCCAGATCTTCGATGCCGTCTACTGCATGGGCGGCGGATACGGCCCCCGACTCGTCACACTCGGCGAGTACTTGAGCGGGTCGCTGCCCGTGGGGTTGGACCCGGCGACGCTGCATCTGCGCGGCGAATACCGTGCGGCGATCACCGATTCGATGGCCGCTCTGCAGGACCTACTCATCGCGAACAAGGAGCTCTGACTGTGGATATGCGCCTGGAACTCGTCCCGCTCCCCACAACCGACGTAGACCGAAGCAAGGAGTTCTACGTCGAACGTATGGGATTCACCCTCGACCACGACGTCCAACCCGGCAACGGGATGCGGATCGTCCAGCTGACCCCACCCGGTTCAGCGTGCTCGATCGTCGTCGGAGTCGGGATCGGTGACCCCAACGCTCCGCGGGTGCTCAACCTGCACCTCGTCGTCGATGACATCGATGCGGCCCGAACGGAATTGTCCAGCAGGAACGTCGAGGTGTCGGCGGTCAACGACATGGGCGGCGTCAAGTACGCGTACCTCACCGATCCCGACGCAAACACCTGGGCGCTACAGGAGCTGCCTCGCTAATCGACGACCTCAGCGCGGCACGACGTCGGAACCGGGCGTCGTGAAGTCCCCCAGAAGGAGCCCCATGGAAGCCCAGAATGTGCCAGCTGTCGTCGACCGCGGCGCGTGGCGGGACGCCTGCACCACAATTCTCGATCGCGAGAAGGCGCACACCAGGGAAGGCGACGCGATCGCCGCGGCACGACGTCGACTGCCGATGACTCTCATGCCGCCGGTGAGCGTGACCGGTCCGCGAGGCCCCGTTGCGCTGACCGATGTGTTCGAGGGCCGGCGAATGTTGATGGCGTTCTTTCACATGTGGTACGACGGCAACGACTGGCCGGATCAGTGCGAGGGATGCACGTTCACCACCTGCCACCTGCAGACGCAGGACTACCTCCACGCCCGCGACGTCACCTACGCCGTGTTCTGCCAAGGCTCCTACGAGGAGAGCGCACCCTTCAAGGAGTTCATGGGCTACAACTTCGCCTGGTATTCCGCGAAAGACGCCGACCCCGCCCTGACCGACGGCCGGGGCTTTGGTTTCATCGCCTGCTACCTGCGCGACGACGACGGCCAGGTGTATGAGACCTACTGGACCGACGCCCGCGGCACCGAAGCGCTGATGACCAGCTATCACGCGCTGGACCTGACGGTGTACGGACGGCAGGAGCGGTGGGAAGACTCCCCGAAGGGGTGGCCTCGCATTGCCGAAGGCGAACACCCGTGGCGCACCGACGGCCGGCCCACCGCGCAATGGGCGCGCGTGCTCCCCACCCGGACTCCGAGAACTGATCCACCAGCACAGCCGTCCACGCAGGAGCCTTCGGGCCAACCGGAGATCTGAGTCATGCGCAAGGTCGTCGCGTACGAATTGTTGTCCCTCGATGGCGTCGCCGAGGGACCCGACGGATTCTTCACCGAGTGGGACGAAGCGATGGACGGGAACCTCGCCACCGTCATCGCAGCGCAGGACGCGGTCATCCTCGGCCGCCGCAGCTACGACGAGTGGGCCGAATTCTGGCCGGGCAGCGAGATCGAGCCATTTGCGACGTTCATCAACAGGGTCGCGAAGCACATCGCGACATCCGCACCGTTCGAGCCACAGTGGGCCAAGACCACGGTGATCGACGGCGACCTGGTCGAGTTCGTGCGGGACCTCAAGGATCAGCCGGGAGGCGACATCGGCGTCCACGCCAGCATCTCGGTCGCTCAGTCGCTACTTGCCGCAGGCGTCGTCGACGAACTCAGGCTCACAATCGCTCCGGTGATCGCCGGCAGCGGCCGAAGGCTGCTCGACGGGTTGCCGTTGATTCGCCTCGAGTCGATCCGAACTGTGACCTCACCGAGCGGCCATCTCCTCGTCGACTACCGAGTCATCAAGTAGCTCGGGCACAGAACGCTCGGCGCTGCGCTCACTCCAGCAGTGCGCCTACATGACCGGCGATCCTAGCGTCGACATCGAAGGTGCGCGGCGCTCGGGTGCGCCACAGGTCCTCCACCGCCCAGTGTTCAGCGGTACCGCCGGTGGGCTCGTCCACATGCACCTGTGTCATCGGGTAGCGACCCTCACATCGGATCGACAGCCGCTGCCGGACAACCTCGCATTGACGACCCGGACGAGTTCTGCCTCGATCCAGGCGGCCCGCTCGGCGGCATCCGGCGCCCATCTGCCCAGCGCGAAAGCGGCAGCGGTCGCATGTGCATCGTCGGCGCCGTCCCCTCCATCAACGAGGCGGCGCAACGCGGGGTACAGGGCCGGGTCGGTCAGCGCCGCGGCAGCCCGCAGTTCCAGCAACCAGACGTCATCGGGATCGGCGCCGAGGCGTTCGACCGTTGCGGCCAAAGCTCGGGCGTCGCCCAGCTCAGCGAGGGCCAGGAGAGCTTCGCACCGCGCGTCGTCATCCGGGTCGGCCAGCCGTGCGGCGAGGGCGGCCCGGATCGCAGGACCATCCGGGCCCTGGAGGCCGAGACCGAAACAAGCCCAGTCCCGCACCCGCGGCGACGGGTCGGCGCTGAGCTCGACCAGGGCACCGATCGCCTCGGCCGACGGTTCGGCACTGTCGAGGAACGCGAACGGCAGGGCACGGGCCGCGGCCGCACGCACGTCGGCAGAGGCATGTCCGGCGTACCGAATGAGTTCGTCGGCCGCCGTCGGGTCCTGCGCACTGCCCAGGCAATCGATGAGCTCGGCCAGCGTTTGCATATCCCTCTCGACGGCGGCCGCCCCGATCAGCGCGGGAGTGACGACCGAACGGTAGGGGCGATCGTCGAGATCCCCGAACTGGGCGAGCAGCTGGCCGGCGAGACGACGCTGCCACGGCGCCGTATCGGACAACATCCGCACACACCACTCGAGTAGCTCGGGCTCACCGCGCCGCTGCAAGGTGCGGACCAACTCATCGCAGCGATCCGCGGCCGGCGAGCCGTCAGCGACATGGCCGAGGGCGAGCAATTCCGCCCACAGCGTCGCGCTGTCCTCGTTGCCAGCCACGAGCGGAATGTAGCTCCGGCCGGGGGCGGTGACCACCGGATTGCGCGCCGGTGGGCCGGCGCCCGACGTGCGGCGCGACAGTGGCTGGCGGGCCGGTAGATTTCCCTGCATGACGAGTCCCGAAGGCTCCATCGTCCCGATCGCCCTCACCCTCGAGGACAAGACCGGCGTCACGCTGTTCGCCCCACCGTGGGAGGACGCCGATGGTGAGGAGTGGCAGGGCTTCCTCGGCGACGGAGCCAAGATCGTGCTGTTCCCGAATGCTGCGCTGCTCAAGGCGTTCATCGACGCGACGCCGGAGAACGACCTGTCCGATCACCCGGATTGGTCCCGCGTCTCGCAGCTCAGCGAGAAGGAACTGCGCCCGTCCGAGGATGACAGCTACGACCTCGAGCAGGTATACGAGTGGGCCTCGGAGGACCCGGACGCCGAGGTCGAGACGGGCCTGGCGAACGTGGTCGAGATCGTGCTGCGGATCGCGGAGAGCTGCGAGGACGGCGCGCTGCGCAGGCTCATCGGTGCAACGCCGGAGTACGCCGACCTGATGGCCGGGGAGGTCGCCTACAGCGGCGACCGCGAGGCACGCGCGCGCTGGTCCGCGCTCGGGGACACGATCGCCGGTAGCTGGGGCCGGGCGCTGAAGCGGGTCGACCGGTGGCTGGACTGGCGCGGCGACTTCACCGAGGGCGACGCCGAGGAGATCGACGCCGAGGCGATGTGGGCGCGGATCGGCGCCAAGCCGATCGAACTGGTGCTATCCGATCTCGAGATCTTCCTGACCGTGCGTGGCGAGTTCGACGACAAGGCGCTGTTCCTCGGCAGCGACCTGGAGATCGAGGTCTTCGTCGAGCCCGAGGAAATGGCCGAGTTCTGCCGCGAAGCCGATGAGCACGACCTCGTCAAGCTGGAGTTCTGGGATGACGTCCGCGACGCCGACGACGAGGCCTTCGTCCCGGAGGAAGACGACAGCTACGACCTCACCGAGCCGAGCCGGCGCGCTGCCCGACTGCTCGAGGAACTGGCCGACTTCTGCGAACTAGACGCCGACGCCGGCTTCCTCCGCGAGAAGAAGCTCGACCCCGATCAGTGGGCCGAGCTGGTCAGCTCGGTTCGCAGCTGCCTCGTCACCGACGAGTAGGCCTACCGATCCAGCGAGACGACCATCTGGGGCGGCGCCACCACGTGGTCGTCGCTAATCGACGAGACCGCCGTTCCGATCGCGAAGAACTCGGTGGCGTGCTGCCCCCAGACGTGTGAGTTCTCGTCGAGGATGACCCCGACGATGCCCTCCGCACCGGCAGTCTCGGCTTCGGCCTGCATCCGCCCCATGGCCAGCTCGCGCGCATCGTAGATGGCCTGGGTGAACTGCGGTATCTCCGCATTCTGATAGGCGTTGCGCATCATCTGCCCGACCGACCGGTGCGCCACGTGATAAACGCAGGTACCCATCACCAGCGCAACGGGTGCGTAGCCGGCCTGCAGCAACGTCCAAAAGTCCTGACCGGACAGGTCAGATGTGAACGGCCTGCCGGTGGAGCTACGCCACTCACCTGACTCGGCATGCACGGCGGTACCGATGGCCACGAATTCGGCGATCCCGGAGCCCCACGACTGCGGGCGAACATGCAGCCGCACACCGACGATCCCGTCAGCGCCCAGTGCATGGGCTTCTGCCTCCATCCGCGTCATCGCCAACTCACGGGCGTGATACATCGCCTGGCTGAGCATGGTCAGCTCCATGTTGCGGCCCCAAGACGTCCGCTGAAGCCCCAGGTGGTAGATCGACGAGCCGAGCACCAGTCCCAGTGGGCGGAACCCGGCCTCGCGCACGAGCAAGAATTCGTTGACGCTCAGGTCGGAGGTGAACACCGCTCCTTCGGCACCGGCCTTGTTCTTGCTGAGCCGGGCCAGCGCGTCGGCCGGGACGCCGGCAGCGGCAAGATCCGATCCGTCGGAAGAGGTAGTCATCGAACTCCTTGTCAGACCTGGAACCCGGTGATCCGGGCCAACGCATCGGCGGTCGCTTGGTTCGTCTTGCTCAGCTGGTCGAGCCCGTCGGCCACGCGCTGACACCAGTCCGTGAACGCCACCGGATTGCTGCTCAGCACCACATCGCGCACCACATGCGCCACCGTGGGCTCCGCCGTCGCTCCGACCTTTGCCCGCCGCAATGTGTACCGGTAGTCGCCCAGCTGGACCGAGACCGCGAGCACCGGTGCGTCGTCCTTGGCCCGCCCGAAACGGCTACGTTGGCGTTGCACCTGGACCAGCTCGCCGGGCAACCCCGCGGCAAGGGTGTTGCTGACGAACGCGGCGTACAGCGAAAGATCGGCGGCCTGCCGCGATACCTCGGCGGTCAGCACGCCCATTCCCGGATCAGTCATCGTCCCCCTCCGCGGGTATCGAGTCGGATCATCGGCAGCACGCCGAGCTGTTGCCGCGAAATGGGGCCGGGCCGCGAGCGAACGATGGACGTGCCCGCCGCCCGCACATCACAGTAGAAGTCGATCCCACCCCATTCGCATCGCTCACCGTGTGACTGAGGTGTTAGTTCCTGCAGCACCATTCCGGAGCCGTGCTCGGCGCGGATGGCCATCTCCATCTGATGACGGACGAGATCGACGGAGCTTCGGATGAGATCGCTGGCACTCGACAACTCACCGAACGTCGTCCAATAATTGGCCAGCTGCGCATGCGCCGCGCGCCGCTGCCAGCGCAGCATCACCGTCTTGGGCAGCCAGCCTGCCTGCAGCAACGAGCGGAACTCCACCGGGGAGAAGTGCGCCGTGAATGGACGGTCCGCGGGTTTACCGTGTCGCTGCCGCGATCGCACCGCAAGGCCGATGAAAGAGCACTCGTAGACGTGCGGCGCGTGGTACGTCTCGGCGACGGTTTGCACCCCGATGACTCCGTCGGCGTCCAGTGCCTCGGCCTCTTGACTGAGCCGGCGCAACGCGGCTGTGCGGCATCCCGATTCGCCCTGCCACCATGAGATGTTGATGGCGCGGGAGCCGTAGCCCGGCCGCGCGCCGGATGCCCAGTAACCCGGATTGAAACCGCCCGGTGCGCCCAAGTACCCGCCATGCAGCACCATCCCGAGCTGCGTCTGCATCCGGGAGACCTGGTACGTCGCCGTGCCGAATACTTGGCCCACCGCCTCGTAGCCAATCTCGCGCAGCGCGACGGAATCGCCGGTGCTCAGTGGCCCACCAAAGGGGACGTTGGCGCGCTCGTCGTCCAACCGGGCGCTCACCCAGCGAGGCAGCAGACCTCTGTGCAAGTCGGCTGCACCCTCGGCGAAGCGCTGTTCCTGTCCAGGCGGGACGGGCGCCTTGCCGCGCAAGAATCGGAGCAGTCCCATACGTTCGGCTGCTCAGCCGGACAGGACGGCGTAGCCGGGCTTGATGACCTCGTTGATGATCTTCAGGCGCTCGTCGAAGGGCAGGAACGCGCTCTTCATCGCGTTGATGGTGAACCATTGCAGGTCGCGCCAGTCGTAGCCGAACGCGTCGACGAGCAACTCCATCTCGCGGCTCATCGTGGTGCCGCTCATCAGCCGGTTGTCCGTGTTCACAGTGACCCGGAAGTAGAGCCGACGCAGCAGCCCGATCGGGTGCTCGGCAATGGATGCCGCCGCCCCGGTCTGCACATTCGACGACGGGCACATCTCCAAGGGAATGCGCTTGTCCCGCACGTACGCGGCCAGCAGCCCGAGCCGCGCGCCGGCGGCAGCCTCATCCACCGTCGTCGCGTCCGAGGGCACGGTGATGTCGTCGATGATGCGCACGCCGTGCCCGAGCCGGTCGGTGCCGCACCACTGGATCGCCTCCCAGATCGACGGCAACCCGAAGGCCTCGCCGGCGTGGATGGTGAAGTGGAAGTTCTCCCGGCGCAGGTACTCGAACGCGTCAAGGTGCCGGCTCGGCGGGAAGCCGGCCTCGGCCCCGGCGATGTCGAAACCGACCACGCCACGGTCCCGGTAGCGCACCGCCAGCTCGGCGATCTCCCGCGATCGGGCGGCGTGTCGCATCGCGGTCAGCAGCGCGCCGACCCGGATGTGTTTGCCACGGTCCGCGGCAGCGCGTTCGCCGGCCCGGAATCCCTCGACCGCAGCATCGACCACCTCTTCGAGGGACAGCCCACCCTCGACGCTCTGCTCCGGCGCCCACCGGCTCTCCACATAGACGACACCGTCATCGGCCAGATCCTCGGCGCACTCCTTCGCAATCCGGTAGATGCCTTCGGCGCGCTGCATCACCGCGACGGTGTGCGCGAACGTCTCCAGATAGCGCTCCAACGAGCCCGAGTCGGCCGACTCCCGGAACCAGACGCCGAGTGCCTCCGGGTCGGTGGTGGGCAGCGCGTCGTAGCCGATTTCCCGAGCGAGATCGACGATGGTAGATGGGCGCACTCCCCCGTCCAGGTGGTCGTGCAGCACCACCTTCGGAGCGGAGCGAATTGCCTCGGGCGTCATCGGGGTCATGCGCGCTCCGCAGGCGTCGCTCGTGTCGGCATGCGCTGAGCGTAACCGTCCGGTTTTGGCCGCCCACCGAGCGACGCTTGCGGAGCGAGCATGCCTCCGTCATATAGAGGCCTGGGCGACCAAAACCGATCAGCGTTCTCGTTCCGACATCCACCGGAACGTGCGCAGCGTGACGAGCAACCCGGCCACGCACCAGATACCGAGCACCAGAGCGGTCATCGGATGCTGCCAACTGTGCCCGGGCTCGCTGGCCGCGAAGCTGTCCGGCAAGAACACCGAACGCAATCCGAGGGTCATCCATCGCAACGGGAACACCGAACCCACCGCACGCAGCCACGGGGGCAACTCGCCGTAGACGAAGTACACGCCGGAGATGAATTGGATGAGGATGGCGATCGGTGACACCACCGCCGCCGCCGAGCGGCCGTTGCGGATCAGGCCGGCCACCGCGAGGCCGAGCAGCGTGCATGCAGTGACGCCGAGACCGAACACCCAGGCCAGTGTCAGCAACCGGTCGGCGGGTGGGATCGGCACGTGGAAGAACGCACGGCCGAGCGCCAGCAACACCACGATCTCGATGATCGACAGGACGGCTACCAGCAGAACCTTGCCGACGAAGTACGCGACCTTCGGCAGCGGCGTGCCGTAAAGCCGTTTCAGCGCTCCGTTGTCGCGCTCCAACGGCACGCTGATCGCCAGGTTCTGGAAGCACGACCCCCAGATGCCCGTCCCGATCATGCCCGCAGTGAAGTACTGCGGGAAGGTGACGCCGGAGCCCTTCTGTCCGACGTCGCCGCTGCCGAAGATCGCGCCGAACAGGATCAGCATCACCGGTGGGAACAGCACGGTGAAGAAGACGCCTTCGCGGCTGCGCCAGAATTCGGTGAACTCGACTCGGAACCGTTGCAGGCAGGCGGTGAGCAGGTCCGGCCCACCGCGGCGGATGACCGCGTCCACGGCGGTCATCGGGTGGCCTCCTGTCGATCGGAGTTCGCCTCGACCATCCCGACGTAGATGTCCTCCAGCGTCGGCCGGGCGACGATCAAGCCCGGAATCTCGCCGTCGAACTGCGTGGCCAACCGCTGCACGACCCGGGTCGGTTCGGCGGTCTCTTCGACGTGGTCACCGGCGTCGTCGGTCCAGCGCACGTGCGCCTTGGCGTGCCGACGCCCGCCGATGTCCTCCGGCGCACCGACCTCGAGCATCCGGCCACTGATGATTACACCGACCCGGTCGGCCAGCTGCTCGGCCTCGTCCAGATAGTGCGTGGTCAGCACGATGGTGACGCCGTCATCGCGCAGTGTGCGGACCAGCTCCCAGAACTGCCGTCGCGCCTCCGGGTCGAACCCGGTGGTTGGCTCGTCGAGGAAGAGCAGTTCCGGATTGCCGACCATCCCGAGGGCAACGTCGAGGCGACGCCGCTGCCCGCCGGAGAGCTTGACGCAGCGGGTGTCGCGTTTCTCCGCGAGCCCGACCGCCTCGATCACCTCGTCGGCGTCACGCGGGTAGCGGTAACACCCGGCGATCGCGTGCACCGACTCCCGCACCGACAGGTCCTGCAGATCGTTGGCCTGCTGCGTGACGATACCGATTCGCGAGCGCCAGTCCGCAGTCGCCCGAGCCGGGTCCACGCCGAGCACGTTGACCTCGCCGGCGTCATAGCTACGGAACCCGCTACAAATCTCCACGGTGGTCGTCTTGCCGGCGCCGTTCGGTCCGAGCAGCGCGTAGATCTCGCCCCGCTGCACGTCCAGGTCGAGACCGCGCACCGCCTCGAACCCGCCGTAGCACTTGCGCATATCCCGGACGTTGATCACCGGGCTGGGGAGTGGGCTCACCCGTGCATGGTGTCGGACCTGGCCGGGAAGAGCCAGAGCCAACTGTCACGCCTGCACCGATCCACCCGCCTCCCGAGTTGATGATCAAGGCGAACGACCGACTATGGCCGGCGGTTCGCCTTGATCATCGCGGGGAGCGGTCAGGGTTCGAGGGCGATGCGGACGGCTCGGTACTGCGCGGGCGTGGCTTGCAGCACCCGCAGCCGCGGATCGGGAACCGCCAGGAAGGGGTCGGTGACGAGCTGCCGCAGGGGCGTCAACCGAGGATCACCGAGCACCGCGTCGACGGCTGCCCGATCGCCGCCGCACACCACCGCATCGAGACGGCGCGCTTGCGGCAGCACCACCCGGGCGGCTTCGTCAGCGGCTGTGCCGAACGCGTGCTTGGCCTGGTTGGCGCGGCGCCGGGCGAAGCGCTGCTGCGACCAGCCGCCGGCCTTGGTGGTGCCCTGCACGTAGCTCGACCCGACCTTCGACGCGGTGAGCTCGAGCCCGTCGAAGACGCCCACGCCGTACCCACCGCGGCGCACCAGCAGCACCCCGATACTTCGCGGACGCAGAGCATGCGCCAGGAACGCAGCCCGGTCGGTACCGGTCAGCGGGCCGAACGGCACCGTCAGCCACGCCTCGGCTCCGTCTTCGCCAACCAGGTGCAGTTCGAGCGGGGTGAGCCGCTCGACGACGTCTCCGTGGCGCTCGGCGAACCCGTCCAGCCAGCGCGCCAACCGCTCCGGCGCGACCGTCACCCGCCTCACCGCGCCGACGCGCTCTCGACTCGGCGACGCAGCTCGTCGGGGGCGAGCGGGACGACCTCATCGAGCGTCGCCGGGCCTACCGCAAAAATGCCGTCGTCCAATGGCTCGCACCGGATACCGGCGTGGCCGCGCAACGCCCGGTGTGCGCCGGGGGCGTAGACGACGTTCATCCACGCGCACGGGTTAGCTGGTGTGAGCGAGATGAACCGGATCGGTCCGTGGCCGGCGTCGAGGGTGAAGGTGGTGCGGGCGAGGGAGTCGACATCGACGCCGCGGGTCACCACATTGCGTCGCGCCAGGAACGGGTCAAGCGGCCCAGTGCCCAGCTCGGTGGCCAGCCGGTCGACCGACTCGGCGGCCAGGAGCGTGACGCTGGCGAAACGGAACCGGTGACCGAAGTACCGGTCACCGACGATTCCCCGACCGGCCCGCAGCTGCACGGTCTGCCGGGTCTCGACCCCCTCATACGGAGTCGGGCCGTCGCCGGGTCGGCCGGCGAAGCGGTGCACCGGACTGACCAGCAGCGTCTCGATGCACAGGTCCTGACCCACGATCGCGACGGTACTGCTCAGCCGCCGTCATCGTGATCGCCCTCCCGCGGTGATCTCGCGAAATTAGTGGCTATGGCAGCAAATTTCCCGTGATCATCGCGGCTCTTGGGCTCAGCGGCTCACGCGGTCGATGAGCAGCGGTGGTCGGTCGTAGGCGGTGCCGATCTCGATGCCGCCCTGCAGCGCATCAATCGCGCGGGCGAACCGATCCGGGTCATCGGCGTGCAACTCCAGCAGCGGCTGCCCGGCGCGGACCAGATCGCCGGGCTTGGCCAGCATCACCACCCCCGCGCCGAAGGAGACCGCGTCCTCCTTGCGGGCCCGTCCGGCGCCGAGCCGCCACGCCGCGGTGCCGACCGCGAGCGCGTCCAGCTTGGTGAGCACCCCGTCTGCCTCGGCGGTGACGGTGTGCATCTCGGCCGCGACGGGCAACGGCGCAGTCGGGTCGCCGCCCTGCGCGCTGATCATCCGTCGCCACACGTCCATCGCCCGGCCGTCCTGCAGCGCATCGGCCGGATCGACGTCGATGCCCGCGCCGGCCAGCATCTCGCGGGCCAGCGCAAGGGTCAGCTCGATGACGTCCGCGGGCCCACCGCCGGCCAGTACCTCGACCGACTCGGCCACCTCCAGCGCGTTGCCGGCGGTCCGGCCCAGCGGCGTCGCCATGTCGGTGAGCAAGGCGACGGTGTGCGTCCCGTGCGCCTCACCGAGCGAGACCATCGTCTCGGCCAGCCGGCGCGCGTCGGCAACGTTCTTCATGAACGCGCCGGTGCCCACCTTCACGTCCAGCACCAGTGAGGCGGAGCCCTCGGCGATCTTCTTGCTCATGATCGAGCTGGCGATGAGCGGAATCGCCTCGACGGTGCCGGTGACATCCCGCAACGCATAGAGCTTGCGATCCGCCGGGGCCAGCCCGTCGCCTGCCGCGCAGACCACCGCACCGACGTCGTCCAGCTGAGCCAGGAACTCCGCGTTGCTCAGTGACGCGCGCCAGCCGGGGATCGACTCAAGCTTGTCCAGCGTGCCGCCGGTGTGCCCGAGCCCGCGACCGGACAGCTGCGGTACCGCCGCGCCGCACGCCGCAACCAGCGGAGCCAGCGGCAGCGTGATCTTGTCGCCCACCCCGCCGGTGGAGTGCTTGTCGGTGGTCGGCCGAGTCACGCCGGAGAGGTCCAGCCGCTCCCCCGAGGCGATCATCGCCGCGGTCCACCGGGCCAACTCGTCGGGCTCCATGCCGTTCAGCAGAATGGCCATCGCCAGCGCCGACATCTGCTCCTCGGCGACGACGCCCCGGGTGTACGCGTCGATCACCCAATCGATCTGCGCGTCGGGGATCCGGTGCTTGTCGCGCTTGGCGACGATCACCGATACCGCGTCGAACGGCTCACTCACTGCGCACCATCCCCACTGCGCACCGATCCCGTGCGCTCCCCTGGGTTGAGTGGTGCGGCGAGGTTCTCGGGGCCGAAGGCGCGGGGCAGCACCTCGGTCATCGGCACCGGCCCGTCCGCCGTGTCGACGAGCAGCGCCGCGCCGCCGTGTTCCCACAGCAACTGCCGGCACCGACCGCACGGCATCAGCACCGCACCGGTGCCGTCCACGCAGGCGAATGCCACCAACCGGCCACCGCCCGAAGCGTGCAGCGCAGACACCAGCCCGCACTCGGCGCACAACGTCACCCCGTAGGACGCGTTCTCGACGTTGCACCCGCTGACCACCCGGCCGTCGTCGACCAGGGCCGCCGCGCCGACCGGATAGTTCGAGTACGGCGCGTAGGCGTGCCCCATCGCCTCCCGGGCGGCAGCACGCAGCGCGTCCCAGTCCACTGCTGGTCTCATCGCGACGTGTACGGCTGGCCGTCGGCGGCGGGCGCGCGTACCCGCCCGATGAACCCGGCCACCGCGATGATCGTCACCACATACGGCAACGTCAGCAACAGGTTGGAGTCGACCGGACCGCCCTGCAGCAACGACTGCAACTGGTCGAAGAAGCCGAACAGCAAGGCGGCAAGCACCGCGCCCTTCGGACTCCACTTCCCGAAGATGACGCAGGCCAGCGCGATGAAGCCCTTGCCGGCAGACATGTTCAGCTGGAACGCGCCCGGCGCGCCGGTCCCCAGCACCAGGAACGCACCGCCCAGTCCGGCGATCGCACCGGCCAGCAGAAGTGCGCGGTAGCGAGTCCGCAGCACCTTGATGCCGACAGTGTCCGCCGCACGCGGATGCTCGCCCACCGAACGCACCCGCAGACCCCACCGGGTGTGGAACAGCGCGTAGTGCACTGCGCCCACCAGCACGTAGGTGCCGTACAAGTAGATGGTTCCGTCGAACAGCACCGGTCCGATGATCGGGATGTCGCCCAGGCCGGGGATCTTGAACACCTTCAGATAGCCGGGCTGATTGAACTGCGCGGCGTGCGGGCTCATCAACTTGATGAACAGGAAGCTGGTCAGACCCGTCACGAACAGATTCAGCACGACGCCGATGATCACCTGGTCGACGAGATAGCGGATGGCCATCACCGCCAGGATCGACGCGACCAGCACACCGGCCAGCATGCCACCGGCGATTCCTATCCAGACGCTGCCGGCCACCGACCCGATCAGCGCCGCTGCGAACGCACCGAACAGCAACTGCCCCTCGATCGCTACGTTGACGACACCGGAGCGCTCCCCGATCAAGCCGGCGATCGCTCCGAGGATCAGCGGAATCGCAGCCGGGAACAACATGCCCTGCAGCAGCGAGACGACGTTCAGCCCGCTGAAGGTACCGGCGATCGACCAGGTGATGGACGACAGCACCAACCCGACGACGGTGACGCCCAGGCTGACGTTCACCGGGACGCGCCGGATCAGCGCGAGCACCGCGGCGATCAACATCAGCGCACACAGCACCAGTACCGCTGGTTTGGCAGTGAACCCCCACTGCCCGACGTGGTACTTCTCGTCCGGCAGGAAGAACTGGAAGACAGCCTTGCCCTTGGACCGTGGGCCGAGTGCGAACAGACGCAGCGAGATCAGCGCGAGGACGATGCCCAGTACGCCGACCGCGACATGCTTCTGTACCCGAGCGGCCTTGGTGGTGCCGACAGTGACGGCGAGGTTGGTCGTCGCGCCGGTGATGCCGGCAAGGCCGATACTGCGCAGCCGGAAGATCGCCCGGGTCAACCGTGGCGCGGCGACGAAGATGACGATCAGCGCCTGCACGACAGTGACCAGGTCGACCGGGATCTGCACGGCCGCCTGCATCTCGGCGCCGCCTTGGCGCAACGCACCGAACAGCAGCCCGGCGAAGACCGTGCCCATCGGGGTGTTCCGACCGAGCAGTGCGACGGTGATCGCGTCGAAGCCGACGTTGGAATCGATCGCCGGGGTGACTTGGTAGGAGGTGGCACCGCCGAGCGCCAGCGACGTGCCGGCGAGTCCGGCCAGTCCACCGGCGAGGGCCAGAGCGAGCATCGTGGTGCCGGCCACGCTCATGCCCGCGGTACGCGCCGCCGCCGGGTTCGCACCGACCGCACGCAGCCGGAAACCGATCGAGCTGCGGGTGAGCAGCCACCACATCAGGACTGCCGCGGCGACCGCAAGCACGATGCCGAGGTCGACGGCAAGATGCGATCCGAACAGGTGCGGATACCGTGCCGAGCCCGGAATCACCTTGCTGGCCTGGCCACCCGGCCCGGAGACGACCGACTTCGTGGACAGCAGATAGCGCAGCCCGTACAGCGCGACGTAGTTGAGCATGATCGTCGTGATGACCTCATGCGCACCGGTGCGCGCCTTGAGGAATCCGGCGATGAATCCCCACAGCCCGCCGGCCACCACTCCCGCGATGATGGCAACGACCAAGTGGATGACCGGCGGCAGCGACCACGCGAAGCCGACGTACCCGGACGCCATCGCGCCGGCGATGATCTGCCCCTGGCCACCGATGTTGAACAGTCCGGAGCGGAACGCCACCGAGATGCCGAGGCCGGCACAGATCAGCGGCGTGGCGGTGAAGATGGTGCCGGTGATCGGGCCGAAGATGCCCCGCGTGGTGCCGTTGTTCTGGAAGTTGTAGATCGATCCCTCGAACAGTGCCTTGTAGCCGTCCCGGACGGTGTAGAGCGCGTCCAGGAAGAAGTCCGACGGGTGCTGGAAGAAGAACCCCAGATCCGCGCGGGTCTGATCGTCGGAGAAGATCATCAGCAACGCGCCAAGCACCAGCGCGAGCACCACGGCAAGCAAAGTGATGACGAGGTTGTCGCGCAGGCTGTTGCTGCGCGGCGCGGCGGGACCCTCCTGCGGCGGCGCGGCCGGGTGCTCCGCGACGGCAGCACTCATGACTCGTCCTTCGCCGCGTGGTCGACGGCGGCCAATTCGCTCGGGTGCGCCTCCGCCTCGGCGATCGCCTTATCCTGCGGCACACCGGCCATCATCAGACCGACCTGGTCGCGTGATGCGCCACCGGGCAACTCACCGATCACCCCGCCTCGGTACATGACGACGATCCGGTCCGCCAGTGCCAGCACCTCGTCGAGTTCGGTCGAGACGATGACCACCGGAGTGCCCCGGTCACGCTCGGCGACGATGCGTTTGTGGATCGACTCCTGCGCACCGACGTCGACGCCACGGGTGGGCTGCGAAGCGATGAACAGCTTCAGCGGGCGGGACATCTCCCGCGCGATGACGACCTTTTGCTGGTTGCCACCGGAGAGCGTGTTGGCAGCGGCATCGCCGCCGGAGGTGCGGATGTCGAACTCGGCGATCCGCTCGGTGGCGTTCTTCGCGATCTCGCCGAGGTCCAGCCGCACGCCGCTGCCGAACGGCGTCTGGTCGAACCGGTCCAGCACCAGGTTCTCCGCCACCGTGAAGGTGCCGACCAGCCCGTCGTGCTGCCGGTCCTCCGGGACGAAGCCCACGCCGGCGTGCAGCACCTCACGCGGCGTCTGCCCGGCGAGGTCCCGGCCGAACAGGGTGATCGACCCGGCGCTGGGAGCACGTAGCCCGAGCATCGCCTCGACGAGCTCTTCCTGGCCGTTGCCCTGCACTCCGGCCAACGCGACGATCTCGCCGGCATACACGTCGATGCTGACGCCCTTGACTGTCAGCTGGCCGCGGTCATCGGCAACGGAGAGATCCTTCACCGACAGCGCCAGCTCGCCGGGCGTTGCCGCGGCCTTGTCGACGGTGAGGCTCACGTCGCGCCCGACCATCATGGTGGCCAACTCTGTCTCGGTGGTGTCCAGCGCGGCTTCGCCGACCACCTTGCCGCGGCGGATGACAGTGATTTTGTCGGCGATCGCCTTGACCTCGCGCAGTTTGTGGGTGATGAAGACGATCGACGTACCCGCGTCCTTGAGCTCGCGCATGACCCGGATCAGCTCGTCGATCTCCTGCGGGGTGAGCACCGCGGTCGGCTCGTCGAGGATCAGCACGCCGGCATCGCCGAGCAGCGCCTTCAGGATCTCGACGCGCTGCTGCACACCGACCGGCAGATCACCGACGGTCGCGTCCGGGTCGACGTCGAGGCCGTAGCGCTCGGACAGCTCACGCACCCGCTTGCGCGCCGTCGACTTGGACAGCGTGCCCAGCGGTCCGGTGGTCCACTCGTGGCCGAGCATCACGTTCTCGGCGACGGTGAATACCGGAACGAGCATGAAGTGCTGGTGCACCATCCCGATCCCGGCGGCCAGTGCATCGCCCGGGCCGGCGAAGGTTCGCGGCTTGCCGTCGATGACGATCTCGCCGCCGTCAGGCTGATACAGCCCGTAGAGCACGTTCATCAGGGTGGACTTGCCGGCCCCGTTCTCGCCGAGCAGTGCGTGGATCTCGCCGGGTTCGATCAGCAGGTCGATCGAGTCGTTGGCCATCAGCTGTCCGAACCGCTTGGTGATTCCCCGTAGCTCGAGCTTCATCCACGCACCTCCGGGTCGGTCCTCCGCCAGCCGGTGCCGCCGGCGGAGGACTGGGCTTACGTGCCGACGCTGCGCTGGTCAGTCAACCAGCGCAGCGTCGGCGTGCGATACAGGAGCTACAACCTCACTTGGGCTGAGACGGTGAGGTGATCTTGATCGTGCCGGAGATGATGTCCTGCTTGATCTTGTCCAGCTCCGTCTTCAACGACGAGTCGACCTTGCTGTCGAAGTCGTGGAACGGCGAGAGGCCGGTGCCACCGTTGCTGAGGTCACCGATGTAGTCCTTCGCCGAGAACGTGCCGCCGGAGTCCGCGGTGACGGCGGTGTGCACCGCCCCCTTGACGTCCTTGAACACAGTGGAGAGGAAGACGCTCTGGTACTGCGGCGCCGAGTCGTAACCGTCCGTGTCGACCCAGATGACGACTGCCTTGCCGGTGGACTTGGCGATCGCGGCAGAGCCGAGGCCGAGGCCGCCGGCGACCGGGAAGATCACGTCAGCGCCCTGGTTGATGAAGTTCTGAGTCAGCGTCTGGCCCTTGTTCTGGTCGGTGAAGCCACCGCCGAAGGTGCCCTTCTGGCTCTTCTCGTCCCAGCCGAGGACCTTGACGCTCTTGCCCTTCTGCTGGTTGTAGTACTGCACGCCCTCCCAGAAACCATCCATGTAGATGGTCACCGGCGGGATCGAGATGCCGCCGTAAGTGGCGACGATGCCGCTCTTCGAGTAACCGGCGGCAAGGTAGCCGCCCATGAAACCGCCCTGTGCCGCGTTGAACTGCAGGCCCTGCCAGTTCGTCCCGTTGCCCGGGTTGTCGACCTCAGCGAAGTGCTGGTTCGGGTTCGCCGTCGCGGCGGCCTTCGTCGCCTCACCCATCAGGCCACCCACGGTGACGATGAGGTTGCACTTCTGCGCGAGCAGCTTGTTGATGTTGGTCGTGTAGTCGGTTTCCGTCTTCGACTCGACGTAGCTGACCGTGGCCTTGCCCTCGCTCTGCGCCTGCTGCATACCTGCCCAGGCCGACGCGTTGAACGACTTGTCGTCGATGCCGCCGGTGTCAGTGACCATGCAGCCCTTGAAACTCGACGCGCCGCCACCGCTCGCCGAGCTCGACCCGCTCGAGGTGCCGCCGCCGGTGTTCCCGCTGTTGTCCTTCTTGCTGCCGCACCCGGTCATTGCCAGGGTCAGGCATGCAAGTCCGGCGACCACCGCCGTTCCGCGCCATCTCTGCACGAAGATCTCCTTCTCTTTCAGCTGTTCGACGCCGGAATCACGCCAACCGCAGAAGCGCGGCAGTCGTGGGGGTCCGACATGAGGTGACCGACACAGTAGCCCCGTTGCGGTTACCGCCAGGTGTCCTGTCCGGTTGTCGTCATCCGATCGTTGCGATCTCAGCCGGTCGCGCTGCGGATGGCATCGGTGGATGCTGCCAAAAGGCCGCTGTCTGGATCGTCACAGCCCCATCCCCCGGTTACCGGGGTCCGTCCAAGCGGACGCGGACTACAGTTCGATGCGAGCCGAGACCGCCGCCGCAGGCCCGTAGTTCCGGGCCGCTGGGCCCACCCGCCGCGCCCGAGGAGCTGCCCGCCGTGACGTCCGAGGTGTCCGCTGCGCAGCAGGTCGGCAGCACTGCGCAGCAGGTCGGCAGCAGCGCGCGGCCGGTCAAGCCGCGCCCGGGCGGCACGCTGTATCGGGGCCGCGAGGGCATGTGGTCGTGGGTGGCCCACCGGATCACCGGGGTGCTCACCTTCTTCTTCCTCTTCGCGCATGTCCTGGACACCGCGCTGGTGCGGGTCTCCCCGGAGTCCTATGACCGGGTGATCGACACCTACAAGAACCCGTTCGTGAATGTCATGGAGGTCGGCCTGGTCGGTGCCGTGCTCTACCACGCGTTGAACGGACTGCGCATCATCGCCGTCGACTTCTGGGAGAAGGGCCCGAAGTACCAGCGGCAGATGCTCTGGACGATCGTCGGCATCTGGGTCGTGGTGATGGTGCCCGGCGCGTTCTTCATGCTCAAGCACACCGTCGAGGTCTGGCTGGGTACCAAGTGACCTCCCTGTCGATCGAGCCACCCCGAACCCGACGCAAGGCGCGGACCAACTTCGAGATGTACTCGTGGATCTTCATGCGGGTGTCCGGGGTGTTCCTGGTCGTCCTGGTGCTCGGTCACCTGTTCATCATGAACGTGCTCGACGGCGGCGTGCAGCGGATCAACTGGGGCTTCGTCGCCGGGCGCTGGGCGTCGCCGTTCTGGCAGGTCTGGGACCTGCTGATGCTCTGGCTGGCGCAACTGCACGGCGCGAACGGCCTGCGCACGATCATCAACGACTACACCCGTCGCGACGCCACCCGGTTCTGGCTGAAGATGCTGCTCTATGCGGCGTCCGTGCTGGTGGTCGCGCTGGGCACGCTGGTGATATTCACCTTCGATCCGAACATCAACTAGAGGGACGCGGTGCGGACTCACAAGTACGACGTGGTCATCGTCGGCGCCGGCGGCGCCGGGATGCGGGCTGCGCTGGAGTCGTCCAAGCGTGCCCGGACGGCGGTGTTGACCAAGCTGTACCCGACGCGTTCGCATACCGGCGCGGCGCAGGGCGGCATGTGCGCGGCATTGGCCAACGTCGAGGAGGACAACTGGGAGTGGCACACCTTCGACACGATCAAGGGCGGTGACTACCTGGTCGACCAGGACGCCGCGGAGATCATGTGCAAGGAAGCCATCGACGCCGTCCTCGACCTGGAGAAGATGGGCCTTCCGTTCAACCGCACGCCCGAGGGCACCATCGACCAGCGTCGGTTCGGCGGGCACACCCGCGACCACGGCACGAGCCCGGTGCGCCGGTCCTGCTACGCCGCGGACCGCACGGGGCACATGATTCTGCAGACGCTCTACCAGAACTGCGTGAAGCAGGACGTCGAGTTCTTCAACGAGTTCTATGTGCTGGACCTGCTGCTCACCGAAGGCTCGGACGGCAAGAAGCGCGCCTCAGGCGTGGTCGCCTATGAACTGGCCAGCGGCGAGATCCACGTCTTCCGCGCCAAGTCGGTCATCCTTGCCACCGGCGGTTTCGGCAAGGTGTTCAAGACCACCTCCAACGCGCACACCCTGACCGGCGACGGGATGGGATTGGTCTGGCGACGTGGCCTCCCGCTGGAGGACATGGAGTTCTACCAGTTCCACCCGACCGGCCTGGCCGGTCTGGGCATCCTGCTATCGGAAGCGGCGCGGGGCGAGGGTGCCATTCTGCGCAACTCCGAGGGCGAGCGGTTCATGGAGCGCTACGCGCCGACGATGAAGGACCTGGCGCCGCGCGACATGATCGCCCGGTACATGTCGATCGAGGTGCGCGAGGGCCGCGGCGCCGGGCCGAACAAGGACTACATCCTGCTGGACCTCACCCACCTCGAGCCGGAGCACATCGACGCCAAGCTGCCGGACATCACCGAGTTCGCCCGCACCTACCTGGGCGTCGAGCCGTACACCGAGCCTGTGCCGGTGTTCCCCACCGCGCACTACGCGATGGGCGGAGTGCCGACCAACGTCGACGGCGAAGTGCTTGTCGACAACGATGATGTGGTGCCCGGCCTGTACGCGGCCGGGGAGGTGGCCTGCGTTTCGGTGCACGGCGCCAACCGGCTCGGCACGAACTCACTGCTGGACATCAACGTGTTCGGCCGGCGGGCCGGCATCGCGGCCGCCGAGTACGCGCAAACCGCGTCACTGGCCGAACTCCCCGACGACGTACCGGAAGCGACGGTCGTCGGGATGGTGCAACGGCTGCTGGACTCGAACGGCACCGAGCGGGTCGCCACCATCCGCGCCGAATTGCAGGCGACGATGGACATGAACGCGCAGGTCTATCGCACCGCGGCAACGCTGAAGCAGGCGAAGGCAGACGTGGCCGGGCTGACCGAGCGCTACCCGAACGCGGCCATCACCGACAAGGGCAAGCGGTTCAACTCCGACCTGCTCGAGGCCATCGAACTCGGCTTCCTGCTGGACCTGGCCGCCGTCCTCATCGAGGGCGCGCTGGCCCGGACCGAGTCCCGCGGCGGTCATGCCCGCGAGGACTACCCGGCCCGTGACGACGTCAACTTCCTGCGCCACACGATGGCCTACCGCGAGACCAACGGTGACATCCGGCTGGACTACAAGCCTGTCGTGATCACCCGCTACCAGCCCATGGAGCGTAGGTACTGATGCCGCTCACCCAGCCTCCCCACCGGCGATTGTGCAACTTTTACCGGCGTGGCGACGGTAAGAGTTGCACGATCGCCGGTGGAACAGTGGACGGACGCTCGTGACCGACGGCATTCGGACGGTGACGGTGAAGATCCGCCGGTTCAACCCCGAGGTCGACACCGAGCCGCACTGGCAGAGCTTCCGCGTCGAGTCGCAGCCCGGTGACCGGGTGCTCAACCTGCTGCACAACATCAAGTGGTACGCGGACGGCTCGCTGACCTTCCGCCGCTCGTGCGCGCATGGAGTCTGCGGCAGCGACGCGATGCGGATCAACGGCGTCAACCGGCTGGCCTGCAAGGTATTGACGAAAGACCTGCCCGACGAGATCACCATCGAGCCGATCAAAGGCCTGACGGTCGAGAAGGACCTCGTCGTCGACATGGAGCCGTTCTTCGAGGCCTACCGCGCGGTCAAGCCGTTCCTGATGACCAGCGGCCACGAACCCAACCGGGAATGGATCCAGTCGCCCGAGCAACGCGAACGCTTCGACGACACCTCCAAGTGCATCCTCTGCGCAGCGTGCACGTCGGCCTGTCCGGTGTTCTGGACCGACGGTTCCTACTTCGGCCCTGCGGCGATCGTGAATGCGCACCGGTTCATCTTCGACAGCCGCGACAGCGGCACCGAGGAGCGACTGGAGATCCTCAACGACCGCGAAGGCGTCTGGCGCTGCCGCACCACCTTCAACTGCACCGAGGCATGCCCGCGCGGCATTCAGATCACCAAGGCCATTCAAGAAGTGAAGAAGGCTCTCATCTTCAGAAGGGTCTGACGAGGGTGGCTGGGGTTTCAGGCGGCGCAGACGAGAAGCGCGGGTTGGTATCCGGGTTGGGCCGTCGGGCCCGGTCCCGGGTTTCTTCTCTTGGTGAGAGGGAGGTTCCGTCGGGACACGCCGATGAATCTGACTGAAAGCTCCCGCTCCCCCGCAACAACCTCCGGTTCGGCGAGGGAGCAGATCGCGGGGCGCTGGGAGGTGAGCCCGCATGCGGGGGCAGGCTCTAGGCTGCTGCGGTGCGGGTGATGGCGGGGTTGGTCACGATCGTCGCAGTCCTACTGACGGCAACGCCGGCCGGCGCGAGTCCGGCACCGAGTACCCCGGCACGTACCCCGACCCCGACCACCACTGGCACGCCCACGACGCTGCCGCCGAAGGCACCCAAACCGACCTCCACCGAGGTCTCGCCCGGCAAGCCCGATCCGCACCCGCCGGCCGGTGGGATCGGCCCGGACGGACAGCCGGTCGGCGGTGCGGCGCTGCTGAGCAGGGGTGTGGTCGTGCCCGCCGGAGCACCGAAACTGCCGAAGGGGCTCACTGCGCACGCCTGGATGCTCACCGACCTCGATACCGGCGCCGTCCTCGCCGCGCGCGATCCGCACGGCCGCTACCAGCCGGCCAGCATCCTCAAGACCTTGACCTCCCTGGTGCTGCTGCCGAGGCTGGCGGGCAGCACGGTCGTCACCGTCGGCGCCGACGCCACGAATGCAGACGGTTCGGCCGTCGGATTGGTAGCCGGCGGGAAATACACCGTGGACACGCTGTTCAAGGCGATGCTCTTGATGTCGGGGAACGACGCGGCCACCGCGCTCGCCGACGCCGGTGGAGGTGTCAAACAGACGGTGGCCGCGATGAACCGAGAGATCATCGCTCTCGGTGGATACGACACCCTCGCGCAGACCCCGAGCGGACTGGACGGCTGGCAGCAACTGACCAGCGCCTACGACATGTCCCTGGTGCTGCGTGCGGTCGCCGATCTGCCGCGGTTCCTCGGGTACGACCGCACGCTGATCGCGAAGCTCCCCGCGCAACGGGTGCAGCGCCGCGCCTACCGAGCGGTACCGCTGGCCAACCAGTCGGAGAACTTCCTCGACGGTGTGCCCGGTGCGCTGTTCGCCAAGACGGGGTTCACCGACGCCGCTGCGCACACCTACCTGTGCGCGGCCCAGCGCGGTGGCCGTCGCCTCGGCGTCGTGTTCCTGCGCGCCGAGCGGTACCCGAAGGATCAGTATCAGCAAGCCGCTGCACTGCTGAGCTGGGGCTACCAGCTGGCGGCCGGCGCGCAGGTGGGCGAACTGGCCGGCCCGGTGCGGCAGCCGGAGCCGACCCGCACGACGCCGTCCGCCAGCACTGCCTCGGCTGGTCCGCCCGCGGCACCGACCGCTGCCGCCCATCAGGCGACCCGGCGCTCGACGTCAGCGGGACTGCCGTGGTGGCTCGGCTCAGCCGCCGTCGTCCTCGTCGCCGTCGGCGCCCTGACCGCCCGCCGACGAGCCCGCCGCAGCTGACACCTTCCGCGACCGCCGCCACCACCAGCGCGCCGCACCCAGGCCACCGGCTCCGATCGCCGCGCCGGCACCGAGCAACGCACTTGCCACCTTGACCGGAGACGGCGGTGGTGGCTTCTCGGCTGCGGACGCTGCTTCGTCCGGCATGCGGGCGATGTCCGGGTCCTCGGCAGCCGATTCCGGCAGCGAGTGCCCATACCTGTCGACGTCGGTGGCCATCCACGCGACACAGAAGAGCAAGAATCGGAACACCAGGTTGAGGAAGACCAGCACGCCAAGGATCGATCCGAATGCGCTTACCGCCGGGCTCTTCGCGATCCGGGCGACGTAGTAGGTGCCCAGGATCTTGAGGATCTCGAAGCCGACCGCCGCCAACAAGGCCCCGCGCAGACCCAACCGGCGCGGCACCGTCACCCGCGGCAGGCGCAACAGCAAGAAGGTGAAGATCAAAACGTCGGCGGCGATCGCGATGACAATGCCGGCCAGCGCCGCCAGATAGCTCGACCCGGGAACGGAGTCGAGACCGGTGTCGCGCAGGACGACGTCGGACAGGCCGGTGCCGACGGCGGTGAGCGCGATGGAGACCAGCAGCCCTAGACCGAGGCCGAGCAGCACGACGCTGTCCGCGGTCTTCGCCTTCAGGAAGTTGCGCTGCGATTTACCGGCGCCCCAGACCAGTTCGATACCCAGCCGCAGGTTCGCCACCCAGCCGAGGCCGGTGAACAAAGTGCCGACGAGACCGACGATGCCCACGCCGGTGCGCGCCGAGATAGCTGTGTCGATCGCCGTCTTGATCGTTGAGCCGAGCCCGCCGGGTGCGTTCTTCTCGACGTTGTTCAGCAGCGTCTGCAGTGCCGCGGGGTGCGAGTGCAGCACAAAACCAGCGATCGAGACGCCGAGCAGGATGACGGGGAACAGCGCCAGGAACGAGAAGTACGTGATGGCTCCGGCAAGGTAGTCACCAGAGTTGGCCTTGTACTGCGTCCAGGCCCGCACGACATGGTCGATCCAGGTGACCCGACGGGCCTGGCCCACCCATGCCCGCAGCCTGGCGATCAGGTTCTTGACGGCGCCCACGACAGCGTCACCCGCCCCCGAGCGGGAAGCTCCGGATGGGGTCCCACCCGCCATCGGCACGCTGCTCGTACATGGTGAAGTCCGCGACGGTGAAGCGAGCGGTGAACCCGCTGAGACCCTCGTACGCGGCATCCAGCGCGATCGGGTCGACGTCCTGCGCGATCGTGACATGCGGGTGGTACGGGAAGTCCAGCTCCTTCTCCAGCGGGCCGCTGCGGATCGCGGATGCCAGCACCTCGCACTCGCCGATCCCGGTGGCGACCTGGACGAAGACCACCTGTGACACGGGTCGGAAGGTGCCGGTGCCGGCGAGATGCATCGAGAACTCGCCGGTGGCCGTACTGGCCTGCTCAAGGTGAGCGTCGATCTTGTCGACCGCATCTACCGGCACCGGGGTGGGCGGCAGCAGCGTCACATGCGGCGGTACCTGCAGTGCTTGCGGGTCACCGACCCGATCGCGCCAGTCCCGGAACACCGTGGCATGCGGCTCCGGAATGTCGACGACGATGCCGAGCACCCGCGTCGAGGTCACCGCGAACCGGCTCCGGCGGGCGGCAGGAAGCCGACCCGGTCGTAGGCATCGGCGAGCGTCTCGGCGGCCACTGCGCGCGCCTTTTCCGCACCGCCGGCCAGTAACCGATCGAGTTCCGCGGGGTCGGCGAGCAGTTCCTGGGTACGGGCGGCGAATGGCTCGGCGAAAGCGACCACCGCGTCCGCGGTCGCCGACTTCAACGCCCCATAGCCTTGCCCGGAAAGGGCAGCTGCCTCGTGTTGCGGCGTCGAACCGGTGACCGCCGCCAGGATCGCCAGCAGGTTCGAGACACCCGGCTTCAACTGCGGGTCGAAACGGATCTCGGTCTCCGTGTCGGTCTTGGCTCGCTTGATCTTGCGGGCCAATGCCGACGCATCGTCGAGCAGGTTCAGCGTCCCGGCATCGGGCAGCGACTTACTCATCTTCGCCGACGGGTCGTTCAGGTCGAGGATCTTCGCGGCGCCCGGCGGAATGTAGGCACTCGGCACCGGGAAGGTGTCGCCGTAGCGGCCGTTGAAGCGGACCGCGAGGTCACGGGTCAACTCCAGGTGCTGACGCTGGTCCTCCCCTACCGGGACGGCGTCGGCGCGGTAGACCAGGATGTCGGCAGCTTGCAGCACCGGGTAGGTGAACAGGCCGACGCTGTAGCGGTCCGCACCGGATCGGGATGCCTTGTCCTTGAATTGCGTCATCCGGCTGGCCTCACCGAATCCCGTGAGGCACTCCAGCACCCAGGCGAGCTGGGTGTGCTCCGGCACGTGACTCTGCACGAACAGCGCGCAGCGTTGCGGGTCCAGACCAGCGGCCAGCAACTGCGCCGCAGAAGATCGAGTCCGGCTGCGCAGATCAGCCGGATCCGGCGGTTCCAGCGTGAGCGCATGCAGGTCGACCACGCAGTAGAACGCCTCGCACTCGTCCTGCATCGTCACCCACTGCGCAACGGCACCGAGGTAGTTGCCCAGGTGGAACGAGCCTGCCGAAGGCTGAATGCCGGACAGCACGCGAGTCGGCACAGCAGATCCCTGGGAGGAGCTCATGACCCTTGATTCTGGCATCGCTGTGATTCTGGCATCCCTGCGGTGGGCGCACCTGCCGGGCCGGCAGACCGTCCTCAGCCCCTCCGCCGGGCGCCGGATGCTGCGACGTCCTGGTCGACGCCATGGTCGACGTCATGCGCCGGACCTGGCTGCGCTTCGGGCAACGGGACGATTCGGATCCGCGACGTGCGATGGCCGTCGACCTCGGTGACCACGATGCGGAATCCATCGCACAGAGCGACGTCGCCGACTGCCGGGAGCCGGCCCAGCCGGGCCATCACGAAGCCACCAGCCGTCTCATACGGCCCGGCCGGCAACTTGATCCCGGTCAGCTCGGTGAATTCGTCGAGATTCGCGCGCGCGTCGATCTCCACCTCGCCGCCGGCCAACCGCCGGGTCTTGACCGCCTGCTCGTCGTACTCGTCGCGGATATCCCCGATCACTTCCTCGATGAGGTCCTCCAACGTGACGATGCCGTCGGTGCCGCCGTACTCGTCCACCACGATCGCGAGGTGGTGGCCCTCGCGGCGCATCTCGCTGAGCGCAGCGAGCACCTTCTTCGACCCCGGCAAAGCCTTGATTTCGCGGAGGTAGTCGCTCACCCGTCGAGCCCGATCACCCTGCCCATCACCCAGCACCAGATCGCGGATGTGCACGAACCCGACGACGTCGTCCTGGCTGCGGCCCATGACCGGATACCTCGAGTGCGGCGCATCGCCGGCGGTCTTCACCGCGCGGCTGATCGTCAGGGAGCCCTCCAGGAATACGACCTCGGTACGCGGCAGCATCACTTCGCTGACGGTCCGCTCGCTGGCCGCGAAGACCTCGTCGATGAGGATGCGCTCCTCGGTCGACAGTGATTCGTGCGCTGCAACCAGGCCGCGCAGTTCCTCGTCGCTGATGGCCTGCTTCCCCGCGTTCGGGTCGCCGCCGAGGGCCCGGACGACCAGGTCGGTCGCTTTCGACAGGAACCAGATCACCGGCCGGAACAGGGCCGACAGCCGGTTCAGTGCCGGTGCGAGCAGTGACGCGGTGCTTTCAGAACGCTGCAACGCCAGGCGTTTCGGGGCGAGCTCGCCGACGATCAGCGTGACGATCGAGATGATCAGCGTGACCCCGACGACGCCGACGGCTGCGGCCCACGTCTTGCCCAGCCCCTGGTCAACGAGAAAGTTCTTCGCCTCCTCGGACAAGGTCACCGCCCCGAATGCGCTGGACAGCAGCGCGGTCGAGGTGACACCGATCTGGACGGTGGCGAGGAAGCGGTTCGGATCGCTGACCAGCCGCGCGACTGCAGCGCCCCGGCGGCCCTTCTCGGCGAGCGCCTTCACCTGGCCATCGCGAAGAGTCACCAGGGCGATCTCGGCGGCGACGAAGACGCCCTCGATGAGGATCAGACCCAGGACGATCGCGACGTTGATCAGGGTCCCGCTCACGCGTGGCCACCGTCCGCGGGGTCGCCGGGACGGCTCGTACTGCCAGGGTCGTCCATCGCCCCAGTGTAGGGTCGCGGCTCGGTTCGCCCTGACCTCTCATCCCGGAGTACACATGCGATACCTCGTCACCGGCGGCGCCGGCTACGTCGGGAGTGTGGTCGCCGCAGCGCTGCTGCAGGCCGGTCACCAGGTTGTCGTCCTGGACGATCTGAGCACCGGCCACGCCGATGCCGTGCCGGACGGCGCGCAGTTCGTCGAGGCTTCCATCACCGAGGCTGCCGAGGCGCTGCGCGGTGTGGACGGCGTGCTGCACTTTGCGGCGAAGTCGCTGGTCGGCGAATCGATGACGTTGCCGCAGCTGTACTGGCAGAACAACGTCGCCGGCACTCTGGCGCTGCTGGAAGCGATGCGGACCGAGGGCGTGCGGCGGATCGTCTTCTCCTCGACGGCAGCGACCTACGGCGAGCCGACCGCGGTGCCCATCACCGAAGATGCGCCGGCTAGGCCGACCAACACCTACGGTGCCACGAAGCTGTCGGTGGACATGATGTTGACCTCCTACGCGAAGACCTACGACTTCGCAGCGGTCAGCCTGCGCTACTTCAATGTCGCCGGCGCCGCGTTCGATCGCGGTGAGCGGCACGCCATCGAGACCCACCTCATCCCGATCGCCTTGCAGGTCGTCACCGGCGAACGACCCGAACTGCAGCTGTACGGCACCGACTACCCCACCCCCGACGGCACCTGCGTCCGTGACTACATCCACGTCGCGGATCTTGCCGAGGCGCACCTCAGTGCACTCACCGCGGCGACGCCCGGGTCGCACGCGATCTACAACCTCGGCAGCGGGACGGGCTACTCCAACCGGCAGGTGATCGACGCGGTCCGCTCCGTCACCGGACACCGTGTGCCGGTCGCTGAACAGCCACGGCGCTCCGGTGATCCGGCGACGTTGATCGCGTCGAATGCGGCTGCGCGCGAGCACCTTGGCTGGTCGCCGACCCGCGACCTGGACACCATGGTGGCCGACGCGTTCGCCTTCACCTCCCGATGACCGCTCGCTGGCGCGCGCCCGGCCGAGTCAACCTGATCGGCGAGCACACCGACTACAACGGCGGGTTCGTGCTGCCGTTGGCCATCACTCAGGGCTGCACCGCCGAGGTTCGGCGCAACAACGGCTCGGTGCTGCGGATCGAGTCCGCACAGCGCACCGACGTCGCCGAACTCCCACTGGACGAGCTCGTCCCAGGTCGGGTTGATGGCTGGGCGAGCTATCCGGCCGGCTCGGTGTGGGCGCTGTGCGGGGCGGGCCACGAACTCGGCGGGATGACTGTGCACATCGACGGCGACGTCCCCTCCGGTGCCGGGCTCTCCTCGTCCGCGGCCGTTGTGTGTTCGGTAGCGGCCGCGGTCGCCGATGAGTTCCTCGTCGTCCTCGATGCCGACGAGATCGTGACGCTGTCCCGGCAGGCGGAGAACGACTTCGTCGGGGCGCCAACGGGAGGGATGGACCAGCTCGCCTCGGTGAAGTGCGAGGCCGGTCACGTACTGCTCTGCGATATGCGTTCGCTGGCGACCGAACCCGTGCCGTTTGATCTGGCGGCCGCCGGGCTCAGGCTGCTGGTCATCGACACCCGCGCGGAGCACGGTCATGTTGGCGGCGAGTACGGCGACCGACGCGCGGCCTGCGAGCAGGCGGCGCACCTCCTCGGCGTCGATCTGCTCCGCGACGTGACCGATCTCTCGGCTGCCGAAGCAACCCTGCGCGCCGCGAATCCCGGCGACGACACCCTGCTGCGCCGGGCCAGGCACGTGATCACCGAGAACGCCCGGGTACTGCAGACCGCGGAACTGCTCCGTGCCGGCCGGGTCGCCGACATCGGCGGATTGCTAGTCGCCTCGCACGAGTCGATGCGCGACGACTTCGAGATCACCGTCGCCGAGGTAGACGTCGCAATGGAATCGGCCATGGTGGCCGGAGCGCTCGGTGCCCGAATGACCGGCGGCGGATTCGGCGGCTGCGTCATCGCCCTCGCCCCTACCGAGACGGTGCCGCGGATCGAGGCGTCGGTCGAGGCTGCCTTCGCCGAGCGTGATTTTCGAACTCCGGCCTCCTTCCGGGCCGTCGCCGGGCCGGGCGCGCACCGGCTGGACGGCTAACGCCGGACCGCGGGCCGGCACGTATCCGAACACAAATCCACATCGCGCTCACACCCCGGAGTGCGAAGAGCTAGATGCCTTAAGCCCGCGCGAGGTCACGAGTACCGCACAGATTGTGCTTTTGCATCGATATATTGGTCCCGATCGACCCACTACCCCTTGACGAACACGTTGGATTCTGCTGAGTTATGAGTACTTATGGTGGGTCGTCGCCCCACCTTCACGTCACTCGTCGCCAAGGAGGCGCACCGATGGCACCCACCGAACCCGCCGCGAACGGCTCAGCACCGTTCTCGCCGGCTCGCCGCACCGTCCTCAAGACCTTTGCCGCGGGAACCGCCGGAGTTGCAGCGTTCCCGTTGCTCGCGGCGTGCACCGGCTCGTCGAAGGCCGGCAAGAAGGACACCTCGTCGAAGAAGACATCGTTCGGCTCCAACGCGTCGGACCCGGTGCCGAAGAAGGGCTACGCCGCGGTCGTCACCGCATTCCAGAAGTCTTCCGGTGACACCGTGTCGACGAACACCAAGGACCACAACACCTTCCAGGACCAGATCTCCAACTACCTGGCCGGCAGCCCCGACGACGCATTCACCTGGTTCGCCGGATACCGGATGAAGTACTACGCCAAGAAGGGGCTCATCGCGCCGGTCGACGACGCCTGGGACAAGATCGGCGCCGACAACTTCGGTGAGGGCATCAAGACCGCATGCACCGCCGATGACGGCAAGAAGTACCTGGTCCCGAACTACAACTACCCGTGGGCGTTCTTCTATCGCAAGAGCGTCTGGGAGCAGAAGGGCTACGAGGTCCCGACGACCTACGACGCGCTGAAGACGCTCTGCGCGAAAATGAAGGCCGACGGCATGATCCCGATCCAGTTCGCCGACAAGGATGGCTGGCCGGCGATGGGCACGTTCGACTACATCAACATGCGGCTCAACGGCTACCAATTCCATATCGACCTGATGGGTCACAAGGAGTCCTGGGACCAGCAGAAGGTGAAGGACGTCTTCGACACCTGGAAGGCGATCCTGCCGTTCCAGGACACTGCGGCGCTCGGCCTCACCTGGCAGAACGCGGCGCAGAAGATTGCGACGAAGAAGTCCGGCATGTTCCTGCTCGGCTCGTTCGTCACGCAACAGTTCACCGACGCCACGGTGCTCGCCGACGTCGACTTCTTCCCGTTCCCCTCGATCACCGAGTCGAATGGCCAGGACGCCGTCGAGGCGCCGATCGACGGGCTGATGCTGAGCAAGAAGGGCGGAGGCAACGGCGCAGCCGCCGCACTGGTCGAGTTCATCGGCACGCCGGAGGGGCAGAACGCCTACCAAGCGATCGACAAGAGCAACATCGCGACCAACAAGAAGTCGGATACTTCCGGCTACTCCGAGCTCACCAAGAAGGCGCAGCAAACGATCGCCAACGCGAAGTACATCTCCCAGTTCCTCGACCGCGATGCGCTGCCTGCGCTGGCCAGCAACGTGATGATCCCGGCGTTGCAGAAGTTCATCAAAGACGGCACGTTCGACACCAGCAACGTGGAGAAGCAGGCCAAGGCTCTGTACGCAGCTCAGTAGAAGTCCGTGCGGGCGGGCACGGGACGTGCCCGCCCGCGTGAGTCAGGAACCGAGGGTGGCCGATGACTGATCTGCCGACGGTGGAGTCTGCGAGTGAGACTGCTCCGGCACCGACGATCGTGAAGAAGCGCAGGCGGACGCAACGGCTGACCCGCCGGGACAAGATCGTTCTCTGCATCATGGTCGGCATCCCGGTGCTGATCGAGGCGTTGCTGGTGTGGGCTCCCACAGTGATGTCGGTGCTGCTGTCGTTCACCCGCTGGGACGGGCTGGAGCTGGGCAACATTCGTGGCGCCGGCGGGGCCAATTACTCCTACGTGGTGAACGACTATCCGGCGTTCTGGCCGGCGGTCCGGCACAACATCCTCTGGCTGCTCTGCCTGGGGCTGATCGGCACGCCGCTGGGCCTGATGGTCGCCGTGTTGCTCGATCAGAAGATCCGAGGCAGCAAGATCTACCAGACGGTGTTCTTCGTCCCGGTCATGCTGTCGTTGGCTCTGGTAGCCATCATCTGGCAGCTCATGTACGACCGAGACACCGGCTTCGTGAACAACCTGCTCGGCACCGCGGGCACGAAGCACGCGGTCGACTGGCTCGGTGACTCGAACGTCAACATCTATGCGGCCATCGTCGCCGCGGTGTGGAAACACGTCGGCTACATCATGATCTTGTACCTGGCCGGTCTGAAGGGCGTCGATCCCTCCCTCAAAGAGGCGGCCGCGATCGACGGAGCAAACGGCCGGCAGATCTTCTTCCGGGTGGTGTTCCCGACCATGCGCCCGATCAACATCATCGTGGTGGTGATCACCCTCATCGAGTCGTTGCGTGCGTTCGACATCGTCTACGTGATCAACAAGGGCACCAACGGTCTAGAACTGATCAGCGCGTTGGTGGTGCAGAACCTGGTCGGTGAAGGCCAGGTCATCGGGATCGGGTCGGCGCTCGCGGTCATCCTGCTCGTGGTGTCGCTGATCCCGATCGTCGCCTACCTGACCCGCACGTTCAGCAAAGAGAACAGGGCGTAGCGCGCAATGAGCACACCGATCCTGACCACCGGTGAGACCGCCGAGCTCGACACGCCGCGGGTGGCGACGCCGCCATCCGGTTCGGGCAAGGCCCATCCGCGCTACGGCACGCACCTGCTGCTCATAGCGATGTCCGTGCTGTGGTTGGCCCCCTTGCTGTGGACCCTCTATACGTCGTTGCGGTCGAAGGCGGACACCGACAAGCACACCTACTGGAGCATCGCGAAGACGCTCAGCTTCAAGAACTACTCCGACGCTTGGAGCCAGGGTGGCTTCGGGAAGGCCTTCACCAACTCGGCGATAATCACGATTCCGTCGGTGCTGCTGACGATCGGGTTGGCGTCGATGGTGGCCTTCGCGGTCGCCCGCTTCACCTGGAAGTTCAACGTCACCGTGCTGATCCTCTTTACCGCGGGCAACATGCTGCCCCCGCAGGTGCTGGCCGCGCCGTTGTTCGAAATGGCGAAGCACACGCCGCTGCCGTACTCGGCAAGCGACTCGGGCAGCTTCATCAACACCTACTACAGCGTGATTGCCGTCGACGTAGCCTTCCAACTCGGCTTCTGCACCTTCGTGCTGAGCAACTACATGAAGGCGCTGCCGGCCGACCTCACCGAGGCGGCGTTGATGGACGGCTGCGGTGTCTGGCGGATGTACCGGCAGATCATCCTGCCGCTGTGCCGACCGGCGCTCGCCGCGCTCGGCACGCTGGAGGTCATCTGGATCTACAACGACTTCTTCTGGCCGCTGCTGTTCATCCAGCGTGGTGACCGGCTGCCCGTCACCACCGCGATCCAGAACCTGCAGGGAGAGTTCCTCAGCAATTACAACTTGATCGCCGCAGGCGCGACGATCACCCTCGTTCCCACCCTGGTCGTGTACCTCGCCCTGCAGCGTCAGTTCGTCGCTGGGCTCACCCTCGGCGGCAGTAAGGGCTGATGACCGCGCGCACCTCACCACCGCGCGAGCAGATCTCCCCCGGAGTCGGTCGCCGTGCGGCCCGCGCCGCGCTTCGTTCGGACGCGTGCCGACTGGATCTCGGCGGCACCTGGCGCTTCCGGTGGCGGCCGACCGCGGCTGACCCGGCAATCGGTTTCGAGACACCGGGCTTCGACGCCGCCGGGTGGGATTCGATCCTGGTCCCGGGCAACTGGCAGCCGCAAGGGTTCGGGCTGCCGGGCTACACGAACGTCAACTTCCCTTTCCCGGTCGATCCTCCCTTCGTCCCCGACGAAAATCCCACCGGCGAGTACCGCACCGAATTCGACCTCCCGCCGGACTGGCCGGCGGGTGCCGCAGTACTGCGTTTCGACGGGGTCGACTCGGTGTTCGCGGTCTGGCTCAACGGCATCGAACTCGGCTGGTCGGCAGGCAGCCGTCTGGTCAGCGAGTTCGACGTCGGCGCTCACCTGCGCCCGGGGCGCAATGTGCTGGCCGTGCGCGTGCACCAGTGGTCGGCGGCCAGCTACGTCGAGGACCAGGACATGTGGTGGCTGTCGGGCATCTTTCGAGATGTCACCGTGCAGGCCCGCCCTGTCGGGGGCATCGACGACGTGTTCGTGCATGCGGACTTCGACGCGGCGACCGGCGCCGGCACGCTGCGCGTCGACTCCGACGTGCCGGCCACCGTGACCGTCGCCGAACTAGGAGTGCAGCTGCCCACCGGCCAGGACCAAGTGATCGAGCGCGTCGAGGCGTGGTCGGCGGAGCGGCCCAGGTTGTACGACGCCGTGGTGGCGACCGCATCTGAACGGGTGTCGGTACGGATCGGCTTCCGGCACGTTGAAGTACTCGACGGTGTGTTCACCGTGAACGGCGCTCCGGTCCTGCTGCGTGGAGTGAACCGGCACGAGTGGGATCCGGACACCGGCCGCACGCTGTCGCTCGACACGATGCGCCGCGACGTGATGCTGATGAAGCAGCACAACATCAACGCAGTCCGGACGAGTCACTACCCACCGCACCCGGCCTTCCTCGATCTGTGCGACGAGTACGGCCTCTGGGTCGTTCTGGAATGCGATCTCGAGACGCACGGCTTCGAGCGGATCGGCTGGCGCGGCAATCCCAGCGACGACCCACAGTGGCGCGAGGTGTTGCTGGACCGGATGCAACGCACCGTGGAGCGGGACAAGAACCATCCGAGCATCGTGATGTGGTCGCTGGGCAACGAGGCCGGCAAAGGACAGAACCTGGCAGCGATGTCCGAGTGGGTGCTGCAGCGCGACCCGTCCAGACTGCGGCACTACGAAGGCGACTGGGACAGCCGCTACGTCGACGTCTACAGCCGGATGTACGCCCCAACCGACGAGGTCGACGCGATCGGCCGGCGCGCCGAGTCGGTGACGGTGGACCCGGCGGTGGACGCGCATCGCCGTGGCATTCCGTTCATGCAGTGCGAGTACGGGCATGCGATGGGCAATGGGCCGGGCGGTCTCACCGAGTACCAGGACCTGTTCGAGAAGTACCCGCGCTGTGCGGGTGGCTTCATCTGGGAGTGGATCGACCACGGCATCCGGATGCGCACCCCGGACGGCACCGCCTACTTCGCCTACGGCGGCGACTTCGGCGAGCCGCTGCACGACAGCGACTTCGTCATCGATGGGCTGGTGTTCCCTGACCGCACACCGTCCCCCGGACTGCTCGAGTTCGCGAAGGTGATCGAGCCGGTCCGCATCCAGGTACGAACGGACGGCATTACGGTGCAGAGCCGGTACGACACCGCGGACACAGCTGCGCTGCGCTTCGAATGGCAGCTGGAGTGTGACGGCGAGACGGTTGTCGGTGGGCCCCTCTCGGTGCCTACTGTCGCGGCGCGCACCCGGGTCACCGTCGAGCTGCCGGAGCTGCCCTCCGACGGGCTCGCCGGCGAGCGCTGGCTCACCGTGCGTGCGGTGCTTGCCGCGAACGCACCGTGGGCACCGGCCGGTCATGTCGTCGGCTGGGGCCAGCGCCGGCTCGACGATCGACCGGCGCAGCACGGGACCCCGGCGCAGCGCCCGCCGGCCGACTGGTTCGACGCCACCACCGGCCGGCTGGAACGGCTCGGCAATCTCCCACTGGCCGGGCCGCGGCTGGACGTCTGGCGGGCACCGACCGACAACGACCGCCTCGGTCATGACCCCGTCGAGTCGGGCTGGCGAAGCGCCGGGCTCGACAGGATGACGCACCGTCTCATCGAGCAGCGGTGGGAGGACGACGCCTTCGTGGTGCGGACCCGGGTGGCCGCCGCGGCCACCGACCTCGCCCTGCTCGCCGACTACCGCTGGACCCAGCAGGACTACACACTGCTGCTGACCCTGCAGGTGACTCCTACCGGTCCGTGGGAGATTCCGCTGCCCCGCCTCGGTCTGCGGTTGGAGCTGCCCGCGCGATTGGGCGATGTCGAGTGGTTCGGCGGCGGGCCGGGTGAGGCCTACTCGGACACCAGAGCTGCCGCCCGGGTAGGCCGGTATCGCTCGAGCGTCGACGCATTGCAGACGCCGTACGTCTTCCCGCAGGAGAACGGCAACCATCTCGACACCCGGTGGGTGCAACTGCGCGCACCGGACGGCTCCGGGTTGCGCGTCGAAGGCCGGCCCACGCTTGCGTTCACCGCGCGCCGCTGGACG
This sequence comes from Jatrophihabitans sp., assembly GCA_051001975.1. Lineage (GTDB taxonomy): Bacteria > Actinomycetota > Actinomycetes > Mycobacteriales > Jatrophihabitantaceae > DATAEG01. The sequence continues at coordinate 14,320 of JBPCMU010000112.1, read as the reverse complement.
TCCGAGGATCTTGATGCGGCCACGCACACCCCGCAACTGCGGCCGCGGGATGCGGTGTTCATGAACGTCGATCTGGCCCAGCACGGCATCGGCACCGCCGCGTGTGGGCCGGGCGTGCTGCCCCAGTACGAGCTGCCCGCCCGGCCCGCCACGTTCACGGTGGCCTTCCGGCCGATCTGATCGGACCGGCTACCGGCCGAGCTGGACCACCGTGCCAGGCCCATCGCCACCGCTGGCCGCGGGAGCCGTCGAGGCGTACAGATGCCCGTTGGCGTACTCCAGGCCGACGACGCCGGGCAGGCTCATCACCTGGACCCGGCCGCCGCGATATGCCTGCGAAATCGTGCCGCTGGAGATCTCCGCGACGTAGACGGTGCCGTGCTTGTCGATCGCCAGGTTCGTCGCGCCGTTGAACCCGGTCGCAAAGCGCCAGTTCTTACCGCTGTACTGGTTGATCTCGTAGACGCTGCCGGGGTTGCCGTTGTTCGGGCCCTCCGGGCCGCCCGGCAAGGTCGTCGCGTACAGGGATCCACCCGGTCCGACTTCGACATCGGTCGCAACCGGTTCGAAGTTGTAGGTGAACCCGATGGCACAGTCGGGCAGGCCGTTCGCCGCGGCGAACACCTTGCTGATCTTGACGCCTTGGCGCGGCAACACGGTCAGCAACGACACGTGCCCCCTGCGGTCCACCTTCACCACGTCGTTCCCACCGGCGTCGGCGACCGCCCACGCCCCGTCGCCCAGCGACGTGACGGCGTACGGGTGCGAGTCGACCATTCCGGTGTACTGCACCGGAATACCCAACGCGGTCAGGGCATCCGCAACGCACTTAGTCGGCTTGTCGATGCCGTAGTGAGTGCGGCCGTCGGGATTACGGGTCCGCTCGAACCCGGAGAGATCGGCGACGACCTTCTTCCGGCCGGCCTGCAGGATGGTCAGCGTCGTTGTCGAGTGATCGGCGTTGCTCGACGTGTACGCGAGTGCCAGTCGGTGCTGATCGACCGCGACGCCGGCGATGTCACCGCCGTCGCCTGGCCCGCTCGCCAGCGGTTTGCTTCGACCGATCAGGTTCAGCGTCGAGGTGAACGAGTCGGCAACGAACACGTACCGGCCGGCCACAGCGAACTGCAACGGTCCCACATAGGCGGAGGAGAGCGTCTTGACCACCCTCAGGCTGTGCGACCCGTTCCCGTTGTGCGCGTACGCCGGCGTCACGCCGACCGTGAGTACCCCGACTCCCACCGCGGCGAATACCGCGACGGCGCCGGCCTTGCCTCGAGTGGTGTTCATCGATACATGACCCCCTCATCACATGTCTTGACGGTCGAACCATATTGAAAAGAGCCTTGACTGTCGAGGCTTTTATGAGGTCGATCGATGACCGCTTGACCTGGAGTGCGCTCCGGGTGCCAGGGTGCAGTCCATGCCCACCACGGATCTCAATCTCGCTCTCGGCGCGATGCTGTTCGGCACCACCGTCGACGAGCCGCGCGCCTTCGCATTGCTCGACCACTACATCGATGCGGGCGGGTCATGGATCGACACCGCGAATGCCTACGCATTCTGGGTCAGCGCAGAGGGTGACGGAGGCCAGAGCGAGTCGCTGATCGGCCGCTGGCTGGCGGCTCGACCCGGCGTTCGCGAGCGCCTCCGAGTCAGCACGAAGATGGGCGCCTATCCGATCAGCCCGGGCAGCTACCCGGCCTCGGTCGAGGGGTTGACCGCCCCGGCCATCACGAAGGCGGCGCTGGGCAGCCTGCAGCGGATGGGAATCGACACCATCGATCTGTACTGGGCGCACATGGACGACCGCAGCACCGACCAGTCAGAAACGGTCGACGCATTTGGCCGGTTGCTCGAGGAGGGAGCGATCCGCCGATTCGGCGCATCGAACTGGGCGCTCTGGCGCGTCGAGCGAGCCCGCGGGATCGCGTTGGCCGCCGGCGGTGCGCCGCCGAGCGCACTGCAGTCGCGCTACTCCTACCTGCAGCCGCGACCACTCGCCCGCGATCACCTGCACGATCACCGGTTCGGCTGGATCACCGACGAGACCCTCGACTACGCACGGGCCAACCCGACTTTGCGTTGTGGGCGTACAGCCCGCTCATGTCCGGGGCCTACGACCGGGCCGAGCGGACCGTGCCGGAGGGCTTCGAGCATCCCGGGACGCAACGTCGACTCGCAGTACTGGACGACGTCGCCGGTGAACTCGGCGTGAGCCGCGGTACGGCGGTCGTGTCCTGGCTGGCCGGCGGCAGCCCGGCGATCCGACCGATCGTGGGAGTCAGCACGGCTGATCAGCTCGACCAGGCCCTCGCCGGCGCTCGGCTGACCTTGAGCGCCGACCAACGCGAGCGGCTAGATGAGGCCTGGTAGCCGCAGCGACGACTCGGCTGGCTAGCATGGCACCGTCTCACTGGCGAAGGACTTCCTGTCCAACGCGCCGGACGGCTCGTCGCAGAACTACAGCGGCACTCTGACTCCTCCGGCGAACTGCCCCGGCCCGTGGGCGAAAGTGGTGCTCACCTCGACGACCAGCGTCAGCGGGCGCCAGTACGACCGCAGCGGCAGCCTGCAAATCGGTGGTGCCACGGTCTGGTTCGGCACTACCCAGGAGCCGGGCGGTGCTACCCCGACCACGTTCTCGTTCAGCAAGGACATCACCCGCTACTCCGCGCTATTGCGCACCCCGCAGCCGTTCAGCGGCGGCATCGGCAACTACGTGACCGACGTCTACACCGGTAACTACGCGCAGACCGTGTCGATCGCCTACTACCGCGCCGCCCGACGCAACCCGGCGCCGCGGGTGCCCGATGTGGTCCGTGGAGTGCCGGTCGCCGACCTGAACCCGGGTACGCCGACGCAGACGGCAACGCTCGCCGACCTGCCGCGCAACATCACCGGCGCGGATCTGGAACTGACACTGAAGGGCAACGGCGGCGACGAGCAATGGTTCACCGCCGTCCCGGACGAGGTCGCCGCAAAGTTCCCCGGCGACGGCTTGTGCGCACACAGCCCGTATCGGGAAGCGCAGATCGGGCTGGACGGCGCGGCAGCCGGGGCTGTCGGCACGTACCCGCACATCTACAGCGGCGGCATCGTGCCCACGTTATGGCGCCCGGTCCTGGCCATCGACACGCTCGACCTGCGCCCGGAGAACCTCGACCTGACACCGTTCGCCGGCCGCATGGTCGACGGCACCAGCCATCAACTGTCCGTGGCCATCTCGCCGATCGGCGACACCTGGAACGTCCAGGCGACTTTGTTCCTCTACACCGACCACCACCGCGCGCGGACGTCCGGCGCGGTGACCACCGACTCGGTCGCGGCGCCAACCCTGCAGACCACTACGTCGGACATCGACGGTGGCGCCAGGTACTCGGTCGCCGCACGGCGGCACGACGTCACCGCGGGCTACGTGGACACCTCGGCCGGGCGGGTCTACTCCCGCGTGGTGTCCGATCGCGGCTACCGCAACTCGGGTCAGGTGACCGACCACGGTCTGGTGCAGGCGATCAGCCAGACCGATCGAGAGAGCCAGTCGTCGGTCTCGACGTTACGTGGACGAGTGATCGCGAACAGCGTGTTGGCCGAGTCCTATCCGATCACGGTCGACTTCTCGGCGGCCTCCTACGTCGATGACCAGAATTTCTCGCTCGTGGGCACCGTGGACATGAGCCAGAACGTGGCCAGCGCGACCTTCGACGGGAGGCATCGCACGGTCCGCGGCTACCTGGAGAACGTCAGCTCGTACGGCAACCTGGCCCGGACGGCCGGCGTGACCAGCGAGTCCGACGGGCATTCCACCACGTCAGTCGCCGGCACGGACGACGGTGGCCGATTGCACCTGCATCGGATCACCACCAACCACGGTCGCGTCGTCACCGACACCGGCCGCTGACCCACGCGGTCAGTCGCGGTCAGGAGCGGCCAGGAGCGGCCAGGAACCGATCGGCGTTGCCGCCGAGCAGCCGCGCCCGGTCGGTGGCGGTGAGGAACGCCGATTCGCGGATAACGTTGCCGGCCGGCCGCTCGCCCAGCGGGTACGGGTAGTCGCTGCCGAGCATCACCCGGTCGGCACCGAACGTCTCCACCAGCACCCGCAGCGCCGTCTCGGTGAACACCACCGAGTCGACGTGCACCCGTGGCGCGTAGTACGACGGCGGCTGTTCCGACGTGGCGACGAGATCCGGGCGGCGATGCCAGGCGTTGTCCATCCGGCCCAGCCAGAACGCGAACGACCCACCGCCGTGCGCGAAGCAGATGCGCAGCGAGTCCGGCACCCTGTCGAAGACTCCGCCCAAGATCATCGCCACCAGGGATAGGTGGCTCTCGGCCGGCATGCCGACCAGCCAACGCGCCATCCATCGATCCGCGCGCGGCGACTTCGCCATCCCCCAGGGGTGCACGAACACCGGTGCGCCGACGCTGGCGCAGTGCTGCAGGAACGTCACTATGCCCTCGTCATCGAGGTCACGGTCGCCGACGTGGTTGCCGATCTCCACGCCGGCATGCCCGTTGGCCATGCTTCGATCGAGCTCGTGGCAGGCCGCGTCCGGATCCTGCAACGGCACCTGGCAGAACGGGATCAGCCGGTCCGGTGCCTCTTGGCTGAGCTCGACGGCGAGGTCGTTGAACACGGCCGCGGCGATGGCGCTCTTGTCCGCAGGCCGGCCGTACCCGAAGAACATCGGGGTCGGGCAGAGCACCTGTACGTCGATACCGTCAGCGTCCATGTCAGCCAGCCGTCTCTCGACGTTCCACGACTCGCTGCCGACCGGCCGGTACTCACGATCGCCGACCATCAGCATCCCGGCGTCGTCGGAATCCAGCCGCAGGCTCGGCCACGGATCGCCGCCGAGCCGATCGGTCAACGACGGCCAGCCCTTCGGCACGAAGTGCGTGTGCACGTCGACGACGCGCTGCGCGGGGTGATCCGCGGCGGTCATCCCTTGCCCGGGTGCACCGTGCCGCAGTTCGCGCACGTGCGGGCGGCATCGTCGGCGTAGAACTGCTCGAACGCCGGCGGCAGGTCCTTGACGATGTCGGTGACCTGCAGTTCCACCTCGTACAGCAGATTCCCGCAGTTCTGGCAGTACCACTGGAACTTCTCCAGCGTGCCGGGCTCGCGGACCCGCTCCACAACCATTCCGATCGAGCCGGCCTCGGGGCGCTGCGGCGAATGCGGGGTGTTGCGCGGCAACATCCAGGTCTGGCCTTCGCTGATCTCGACCGACTCCGGTCCGTCGGTCGTCATCACGTCGACGTGCATCGTGCCCTTGAGTTGGTAGAACCACTCCTCGTACGGGTCGACGTGGAAGTCGGTGCGCTGGTTCGGCCCGCCGACCACCTGCACGATGAAGTCGTTCGACGCGTACAGCGTCTTGTTGTTCACCGGCGGCTTCAGCAGGTGCTGGTTCTCCTCGATCCACTGCGCGAAGTTGATCGGCTGGGCGAGCTGGCTCATGTGCGCGGTACCTCTCGTGGGGTGGGTGGGCGGGACTCAGCCTTGCCGGTGATGGGCGACGGCCTGGATCTCGACGAGCAGATCGGGATGCGGTAGCTGATGCACTGCGACGGTGGTGCGGGCGGGGCCGGTCTCGTCGAAGAACTCGGCGTAGACCTCGTTGTACCCGGCGAAGTCGTCCATCGTAATGAGGTAGGCATTGATCTGGACGAGATCGGTGAGCCTCGATCCGGCCGCCGCCAACAGGTCGGCGATGTTCTCCAGCACGATGCGGGTCTGCACCCGGATGTCGCCGATGCCGGCGATCGAGTCGTCGGGTAGACGCGACGACGTGCCAGACACGTAGAGAACATCGCCGGCCCGCTTCACATGCGGGAACCGTCCGCGCGGCGTCGCTTTCCCCTGCACCGTAAAGGATTCGTTCATATCTTCCCGCTCACAACTGCACGCAGATGTTGGTGGGTTCGGTGTAGAAGTCCATCGAGAACTGACCACCCTCGCGGCCGATCCCGGACAGGCCGACTCCACCGAACGGCGAGCGCAGGTCACGCAGGAACCACGTGTTCACCCAGGCCATCCCGACCCGCATCTGCGCGGCCAGCCGATGCCCGCGAGCGAGGTCGGTCGTCCAGACCGCTGCGGCCAGCCCGTACTCGGTGTCGTTAGCCAGCCGCACGGCCTCCTCCTCGGTGTCGAACGGCACCAGCCCGGCGACCGGCCCGAAGATCTCCTCGCGCATCACCCGGTCGGCATTGGTCAGCCCGGTCCACAGCGTCGGCTCGATCCACGAACCGCCGGCGAGGTCGTTCGGCATAGACGGGATGCCGCCGCCGATCAGGACTTTGGCGCCGGTCTCTTCGGCGAGGCGGTAGTAGGAGAGCACCTTCTCGCGGTGCTCGTCGCTGATCAACGGACCGGTCGTGGTGGCCGGATCACCCGGCCGGCCCAGGCGCAGTGATCGAGCGTGCTCGGTCAGCCATTTGACCACCTCGTCGAAGGTCGGCCTTTGCACATAGACCCTTTCGGTGCACAGGCGGACCTGACCGGTGTTCGCGAACACCGACCGGGCCAGACCCGGCAGGGCCAGCTCGAGATCGGCGTCCGCACAGACGATCGCTGCGTTCTTCCCACCGAGTTCGAACGAGACGGGACGAACCCGGGACGCGACGGTGGCCATGATCCGAGCACCGGTTGCCGTCGATCCGGTGAACGTCACGCCGTCCACGCCCGGGTGCTCGGTGAGGAACTGCCCGGCCGAGTTCGGGCCGAAGCCGTGCACCACGTTGTACGCACCAGCAGGTAGCCCGGCCTGGTCGAGCACCTCGGCCAGCAGGCTCGCGGTTGACGGCGTGTTCTCACTCGGCTTCACGACCACCGCGTTGCCGGAGGCCAGCGCTGGCGCAACCTTCCAGGTGAGCAACAGCAGCGGCAGGTTCCACGGGACGATCACCGCCACCACGCCGAGCGGCTTGCGCACCGCGTAGTTCAGCGCCTGCCGGCCGTCGGCGAGATCGGTCATGAACGAGGGGACGCCCGCGCTCGCGGCGGTGTCGGCGAACGAGCGGAAGTTGGCGACCGCTCGGGCTACGTCCAGCTCCCGGGCCTGCGCCTCGGGCTTGCCGGTGTCGGCGACTTCGGCGGCCAGGAACTCCTCGGCCCGCGCCTCGATCAGGTCTGCGGTACGGCGCAGCACGGCAACCCGTCCGCCGACCGTACTGCTGCCCCACGGCCCGTCGAGCGCAGTTCGGGCAGCGCGCACAGCCCGGTCGACCAGCGCGCGATCGGCTTCGTCGACTACCGCACTGACACTGCCGTCGACGGGGCTGATCCGCTCGAACGTGCGCAGCGCCCCGGCATCGACGTAGCGACCGTCGACGAAATTGAGCACCGACCGTGGTGACATCGACACCTCCGTACCGTGGCGCTCAGGGTATCCCCTCAGCGTCGGCAGCTGCTCGGCCGTTTCGGTCTCAGACGCCCCAGTCCGGACGCAGCGGCATTGCCGCATCACCGTCATCAGTGCGGACCCCGAGCACCTGGTGCAGTTCGATGAAGTGTTGCTCGAAACCGAGCCGCGAGCCGGTCATGTAGAGCCGCCAGATCCGGGCGCGTGCCTCCCCTACCTCGGACACCGCCTCGTCCCAGTGCTTGTCCAGGTTGTCGCACCAGCCGTGCAACGTCTTGGCGTAGTGCTCGCGCAGGTTCTCCTCGTGCCGCACCTCGAAACCATGGTCCTGCATCGCTGAGATGATCGTGCCGGCCGCCTCGAGTTCGCCGTCCGGAAATACGTACCGGTCGATGAATCCCTTGCTCTTCACGCCCTCGCGGGTAGTGGGCCGGGTGATGCAGTGATTGAGCAACCGGCCGTGCGGCTTGAGCCGGGAGTGCAGGAAGTCGAAGTACGTGGGGAGTGACTTGAGCCCGATGTGCTCGGTCAGCCCGATCGACGACACCGCGTCGAAGCCCGACTCGGCCACGTCGCGATAGTCGCCGTAGCGCACCTCGGCCAGGTCGGTCAGCCCAGCGGAGGCCACCGCCTTCGCGCCCCACTCGGCCTGCGCACGCGACAGCGTCACGCCCAGCACCTCGACGCCGTAATGCTGGGCGGCGTGGCGCACCATGCCGCCCCATCCGCAGCCGACATCGAGCAACCGCATACCCGGCTGCAGTCCGAGCTTGCGGCACACCAGGTCGTACTTGTGTGCCTGCGCTTCTTCGAGCGTGGAGTCGGCCTCGGGATAGCAGGCGCAGGTATAGGTCATCGAAGGGCCGAGAACCCGCTCATAGAAGGCATTCGACACGTCGTAGTGGTGCTGGATGGCTTCGGCATCACGCTCTTTCGAGTGCCGCCACCCGTGCTTCAGCCGACGCACGCCGTACTCCTCGGCCGGCGGCTCGACCCAGCGGATCGCCTTCGGATCCAGATTGCGCAGCGCGTCGAAGCGTTGCGTCCAGGACACCGACCCGACCGCGTCCGACCAGAGGTAGGACAGCGTCTGGTACATGTCGCCGTTCAGCTCGAGCTCGCCGCTGACATACGCCCGCGCCAGTCCCAGTGACCCCGGTGCGGAGACCAGGTACGACAGCGCCTTCGGGCTCTTGATGACCAGCGACTCGGCAGACTCCGCCGGTCCGGCGGAACTGCCGTCGTAGGCGTCGATACGAATCGGCACGTTGCCGAGTACGTCTGCCAGTACCTGGGCGATGGGCTTGCGCGGCACGGTGTCTCCTACCTTCCCCGAACGGTCTTGTCGTAGAGGTTCAGCAGCCGCCCGCCGGGGTCGTAGCTGACCTTGAGTTTCTCGTAGGCCGAACCGCCGTAGGTCTCCCAGAATTCCTCGCGCGAATAGTACGAGGTGGAGTACAGCGATTTGCGCCCGCCGAGCTCGGCGACGCGTCTCTCGATCGCGCGGTTGTGCGTACCGTCCGATTCGCCGGCCGCTAGTTCGGTGCTCGACCAGAATCCGACGTTGACGTACGTGACGTCCGGATCGAGGGCGTACAGATCCCAGGTCGCGCCCGGATCGCGTTGCCGCAACGGGCAGATCCAGACCGGTTCGATGTGCGTCTCCGCGTCGAGGAAGTCGATGAACTCGGTCATCCGGTCGACCGGGACCTCGATGTCCTGGACGACGTCTTCCCGGCCGGCGATCGCCTTGCGCCGATCCATCCAGTCGGAGAATCCAGTACGCCGGTTGAGCGCGATCAGCTTCCAGTAGACGTCCGAGCGGCGCCATCGGCTCGGCCAGAGTCTGCGGACGAGTTTCTGCTGCGCACCGAACGCACGGGAGCACCAGAACCAGTCGGTGTCCCAGCGCCACAGGTAGTCGTGGATGTTCAGCCAGTCCTCGCCACGTTGCTGGATCGAGCGGTAGTAGATCTGCTGGCCGGTGTAGTCGGAGATGCGGGGCACCGAGTCGGTGAAGGTACCCAGCGAGAGATAGCACTCGGTCGGGGTGAACCAGGTGCCGTCGACGAAATCGACCGGCTCGCCGGCGTAGCTGCCGTCGGCGGTGATCGTCGCAATCGCGGCCGCGCACTGGCCCGCGTCGGCGAACCTGACGTTGCGGAGGTGGACGTAGGGTTTGACCGGCGCCAGCTCGATGCGCAGCCGCAGCGCGTACCCCAGCGAGCCATAACTGTTCGGGAAACCGTAGAAGAGGTCGGCGTGCTCACCGTCCGGTGCTGCGGTGACGACCCGTCCGTCGCCGGTGAGGATGTCCATCTCGAGCACCGACTCGTGCGGGCAGCCGGCGTGGAACGACGACGACTCGATGCCCAGCCCGGTAACTGCACCGCCGAGCGTGATCGTCTTCAATTGCGGCACCACCAGCGGCATCAGGCCGTGTGGCAGCGTTGCATCGACGAGGTCGCGGTAGGTCGTCATACCGAGCACATCCGCGGTGCGCGCCTGCGGGTCGATGCTGATGACGCCCTCGAAGGGCGTCGCGTCGAGAGTGCCCGGCGCCGCTGCGCGCGACCGGAACAGGTTCGAGGTGCGTTTCCGCAGCCGAACAGGATGGTCCGGCGGTACTTGGGCAAGCTGGTCCTGCACGGCCGCCACGCGGCGCTGGTAGTCCGCGGCGTCGACCGTCTCCCGAGGCGGGTGGGCGCTCAGCCGGCCATCGCCTTGTTCAGGTTGGCGTCGATCGCGGCGAGGAAGTCCTCGGTGGTCAGCCACGGGGCGTCCGGGCTGATCAGTAGCGCGAGATCCTTCGTCATCTGGCCGGACTCGACGGTCTCCACGCAGACCCGCTCGAGGGTCTCGGCGAACGCGGTGACCTCGGGGGTGCCGTCGAGCTTGCCGCGGTGCTTGAGACCACCGGTCCACGCGAAGATGGAGGCGATCGGGTTGGGCGAGGTCGGTTTGCCCTGCTGGTGCTGGCGGAAGTGCCGCGTGACCGTTCCGTGCGCCGCCTCGGCCTCGACGGTCTTGCCGTCCGGCGTCATCAGCACACTGGTCATCAGGCCGAGCGAGCCGAAGCCCTGCGCGACGGTGTCGGACTGCACGTCGCCGTCGTAGTTCTTGCAGGCCCAGACGTAGCCTCCCTCCCACTTCAGCGCCGCAGCGACCATGTCGTCGATGAGGCGGTGCTCGTAGGTGATGCCGGCGGCCTCGAAGTCGGCCTTGAACTCGGCCTCGAAGACCTCGGCGAACAGGTCTTTGAAGCGGCCGTCGTAGCCCTTGAGGATCGTGTTCTTCGTTGATAGGTAGACCGGGTAGTTGCGGTCGAGCCCGTAGCGCAGCGAGGCGCGGGCGAAGTCGCGGATCGAGTCGTCCAGGTTGTACATCGCCAACGCGACTCCGGCGCCGGGGAAATCGAAGACGTCGAGTTCGATGGCGTCGCCGCCGCCCTCGGGCTGGAACTTCAGGGTCAGCTTGCCCTTGCCGGGCACCTTCATGTCGGTGGCGCGGTACTGGTCGCCGAAGGCGTGCCGGCCGATGACGATCGGCTTGGTCCAGCCGGGCACCAGCCGGGGCACGTTCTTCATGATGATCGGCTCGCGGAAGACAACGCCACCGAGGATGTTGCGGATGGTGCCGTTCGGCGAGCGCCACATCTGCTTGAGGCCGAACTCCTCTACGCGCGCTTCGTCCGGCGTGATCGTCGCGCACTTGATCCCGACGCCATGCTGCTTGATCGCATTCGCCGAGTCGATGGTGACCTGGTCGTCGGTGGCGTCGCGGTGCTCGATGCCGAGGTCGTAGTACTCGAGGTTGACGTCGAGATAGGGATGGATCAGACGGTCCTTGATGAACTGCCAGATGATTCGCGTCATCTCGTCGCCGTCGAGCTCGACAACCGTTCCCGTCACCTTGATCTTCGCCATGTAACTGACCCTATCTCCCAGCACAGCAGGCTCTACTGACGGGTACAGCGGAAGTTGGGTCGGTCGCCTGCGGCGAGGCGGGGCGCCCGAACTTCGACGACGACCGCTCGCGGGTAGCGTCTCCCCGATGGCCGGTCGTCTCCTCACCAATGCGCTGTATCACCCGTCCGAGAAGATCCTCCGCACGCCCGCAGCGGCAGGGCTGGAGTTCACAGATGTCGACGTCCGGACGGACGACGGTGTCGATCTGCATGCCTGGTGGATTCCTCATGTCGGACCCAACCGCGGGCATGTCCTACTCGCCCACGGCAACGGGGGGAACATCGGCGACCGGGTCGAGCACGCTGCGCTGTTGACGTCCGTGGGGTTCGACGTATTCCTCTTCGACTACCGCGGTTACGGACGAAGCACTGGCCGTCCCGATGAGAAGGGGACGTACCTGGACGCGCGCGCCGCCCGCGCCGCGCTGCTCGACCAGCCGGGTGTCCACCTCGATCGGCTGTATTACCTGGGCGAGTCGCTCGGCAGCGGGATCGTGCTGGAACTCGCGGTTGAACACGCACCGGCCGGCGTGGTTCTCATGTCCGCGTTCGCCAGTGTTCGGGCGGTCGCCCGCGATCACTACCGGGCACTTCCCACCCGTCTCGTGCCAAACATCTACCCGAGCCTCAGCAGGATCCCATCGGTGCAGGCGCCGGTACTGCTCATTCACGGCACGGCTGACGACCTGATCCCCGTCGACCATGCGCACAGTCTGTTCGCTGCAGCGGCGCAGCCGAAGGAACTACATCTCATCGAAGGGGTCGGACACAACGACCTCATCCCAACGGCGGGCGAGGAATGGGCGCGGGTGATTGCCGAGTGGGCAGATCGGACCCGGCCCGAACCCGCGACCGACGACTAGATCAGGCCGAGCTCCTTCACCGCGTCGCGCTCCTCGCCGAGCTCCGCGACGCTGGCGTCGATCCGCCCGCGGGAGAAGTCGTCGATCTCCAGGCCCTGGACGATCTCCCAGGTGCTGTCCTTCGTGGTGACCGGGAACGAGCTGACGAGGCCTTCCGGAACGCCGTAGGAGCCGTCCGACAGCACGGCCATCGAGACCCAGTCGCCGGGCGGGGTGCCTAGTACCCAATCGTGCACGTGGTCGATCACGGCGGACGCGGCGCTGGCGGCCGAGCTGGCACCACGCGCCTCGATGATCGCTGCGCCGCGCTTCTGGACGGTCGGGATGAAGTCGTTCTCCAGCCACGCCTGATCGTTGATCGCCTCCACGACATTCCGACCGGCTACCTCGGCGTGGAAGATGTCCGGATACTGGGTGGCCGAGTGGTTGCCCCAGATCGCCAGTTTGGAGATGTCCGAGACCGGCGTGCCGGTCTTCTTGGCGAGCTGGCCGAGCGCCCGGTTGTGGTCCAGTCGGGTCATCGCGGTGAAGCGCTCGCTGGGGATGTCGGGTGCGTTGCTGAGCGCGATGAGCGCGTTGGTGTTGGCCGGGTTGCCGGGTACCAGCACCCGCAGGTCGTCCGCGGCGTGGTCGTTGAGCGCCTTACCCTGAACGGTGAAGATCGCACCGTTCGCGGACAGCAGCTCGCCGCGTTCCATGCCTTTGGTACGTGGGCGGGCGCCGACCAGCAACGCGATGTTGACCCCGTCGAAGATCACATTCGGGTCGTCACCGGTCTGCACCGACGAGACGAGCGGGAAGGCGCAGTCGTCCAATTCCATGACGACGCCCTCAAGTGCCTTGAGCGCCGGAGTGATCTCCAGCAGTCGTAGCTCGATCGGGGTATCCGGGCCGAGCAGTTCGCCGCTGGCGATGCGGAACAGCAAGCTGTAGCCGATCTGCCCGGCAGCTCCGGTAACAGCGACCTTGACTGGCGTTGTGCTCACGAAACCGTCCTCCTCGACGCGTTTGCGGGATCGCTCGCGACGCTACCCGACTGTGTCTATCGATCGCCGATCGGTTGACTCGCGGACCCCTCGCTCCGCATCGGGGCCCACTCGCACTCGATTCCTCGCTCCGCTCGGCCGCAGGCTCGCTGGCGCTCGCCTCTTCGCGCAAGCGCTCATCGCGTTGGTGAGATCGCGCCGTCAGGCGGCGGGCAGTCCGTCGTGCATGCGGTTGCGGATGGGTGTTCGGGCGGGGTCGATCCAGGGTGGTGGTAGGCACCACGCTTGTCCTTCTCGGACAACGATTGTCCAGCCTTGCGCCTCGTGGTGGTCATGATGGAATCCACATAGCAGGACGAGGTGGTCCAGGTCGGTGGTGCCGCCATCTTCCCAGCGGATGGTGTGGTGGACTTCGCACCAGTCGGGTGGGTAGTCGCAGCCGGCCATCACACACCCGCCGTCGCGGGCGGTGAGCGCTCGGCGTTGCATCGCCGACGCGGTGCGGCGGGTCCGGCCGTAGCCGAGGACACCGTCGGTGTCGATCACCACAGGAATCACGTCGGCCTCGCCGGCCAGGCGCAGGGCTTGATTCACGGTGAGTTGCCCGCCGTGGCCGGTGGTGACCAGCCCGGTCCGCGACTCCAACTGCTCCAACGTCATGGTGAGTAGCACGGTGGCGGGGGTGCCGCCGGTGGTGGGCAGCGTCCCGGAGTTCAACAGCCGCCGGGCCATGTCCAGGATCGCGTCGTGCAGCCGCTGACCGGCGCTGCGCTCATCCCGGCCGCCCTCGCCGGACGGTCGTGGTTTGGCCAGCGGCACCACGACGGCTTGCACGATGGCGACCGCTTCGGGGGTGAAATGGACTTTCAGGTCCCCGGACCCGTCGCGGTGCACCGTGAACGTCCCACCGCGGCGCCGCTGGTGTTCACGGTCGTCGGGCAGGGTGCCGTCCGGGTCGACTGTGGAGACGATCCGTCGGCCGAGCTTGCTGAGGGTGTCCGGGTCGAAGGTGCGTGCCTCCGCCACCAGGGTCCGTTCGATCTGCGCGTGGTGTGCCTGTTGCAGCCCGTCGGGGAGGTCTTCCACCGCTGAGGTGATCACCCGGGCCTGCTCCGCGGACAGCTCACCCGC
>JBPCMU010000111.1:0-67355 GCA_051001975.1 Jatrophihabitans sp. | reverse complement strand
ACGTCGCGGATGCTGGTCCCTGCTTGCAGGATCCGGCATCTTTTTACCGGGGGGTGGGTACTGTGCGGGGCGGGACGCGGTTGCCCGTCACGCCCTCGTCCCCGCGCTCGAGAGTTCCGATCGCTTTCGCGGTGGTCGGTATCGCTGCGCTGATCACCGTTGTCGTCTCGATCGTGGTGGTCACCCGGTCCAGCAGTTCCGGTGGTTCGGCGCAGGCATTGGCGGAGAAGTTCGCGTCCTCCCTCGCCGGCAACTCGGCGACGGAGGTTGACCGGACATTGTGCGGCGGCGGATCCGTGCAGAACGATGCGTTATCGCTGATCGGATCGGTCAAGGCCGCGTCGGTCCGTAGCACGTCGGAGTCCGCCGACAGCGCGACAGCAATGCTGTCGATCACCGCGACGTTGGTGGCCAACCTGCCGCCGAGTTCGGGTTCGACCGAGCCGAATCAGCGCAACGTCATCAGTACCTTCGACGGCAAATTGACGATGGGCAAGTCGTCGGGGCGCTGGTGCGTGACCAGCTTCGATGCCCGCACCCCGACCTTTTGATTGCGGGAGAGCCCTAGCCGGGCAGGGCAAAGCGGCCATCTGGCAGCGGGTCGAGCAGCCCGTCGGCGATGAGCGAGTCCAGGGCGCGAGCGCGTTGCACCGGTTCGTGCCAGGCGGCGCCCAGGTCCACGATGGTGACCGGACGATCGGTGCCCCGCAGCACGTCCATGAGCAGACCCCGCACCTGACGGTCGGTGCCTGCGAAGCGTTGCGGGCGCACGGTCGGCCCCTCGTAGAGCGGCGACCCGGCCAGCCGCCAGGCGCAGCCATTAGCAACCGGGCAGCGACCGCAGGCCGGGCTGGTCGCAGTGCACACTGTCGCACCGAGTTCCATGAGAGCGATGCTCAACCGGGCCGCCGTGGCATCGTCCGGCGGGAGCAACGCGGCGACTGCGGCCAGATCGCGAGTCGTGGACGGCGGTCCGGCACTGCCCTGCCCGACCACCAGCCGAGCCAGCACCCGACGCACGTTGATGTCCACGACCGGCTGGCGCTGCCCGAATGCGAACGCGCAGACCGCGCGGGCGGTGTAGTCGCCAATCCCCGGCAGTTCGAGTAGTTGCTCGACCGTGTCCGGGACGACGCCGCCGTACCGATCGGTGATGACGACCGCCGCCTGGTGCAACCGCATCGCCCGACGCGGATAGCCGAGCTTGGCCCACATCCGGACCGCCGCACCCACCGAGTCCGCGGCGAGGTCGGCCGGGGTCGGCCAGCGACCCAGCCAGGCCGAGTAGACCGGCGCGACTCTGGCCACCGGGGTCTGCTGGAGCATCACCTCGCTCACCAGCACCGCCCAGGGCGTCGTTCCGGGCTCACGCCAGGGCAGCTCTCGGGCATTGCCGGCGTACCAGTCGAGCAGCTCCGCGGTCAGATCCATGGCCTTGCGAGCGTATTACTGGGCCAGTCCCCGCCGGAGCGTGGACCCGGGTCGTGCGGACGTATGCCGCCGGTGGCGCGTTTCTCCCGCGGCAGCTGCCGGGACTCGACTACCGTCGGTGCCGTTATGTTCCAGCCTGTCGGGTCGTTGCCACCCAACATCTACTGGCGTCGTCGCCTGTTCGTTCTCGGCGTGCCGGCGATCCTGCTGGTGCTCACGTTGTACGTGGTGTTCTTCTCCGGCAGCGGCAAGACCGACAGCGGTGCGAGCACACCGCCGGGCAGCAAGTCGAGCTCGGTCAAGACCTCCACACAGCAGTCGTCGAGTTCGCAGAGCTCGTCGTCAAGCAGCGCCTCGACCGGATCGGTGACCTGCGCGCCGGCCGCCCTGCAGGTCCGGGCGGCCACCGGCGCGCCGAGCTACAAGGTGGGTCAGCAGGCCGCGCTGTTCCTCGTCGTGACGAACGTCGGTACCAAGGCATGCAACCAGGATCTGGCCGACAAGCAGGTCGAGCTCACCGTGTTCACCGGCGACGTGCGGGTGTGGGGTAGCCACGATTGCCAGGTGCAACCCGGCACGTCTGTGCAGAAGCTGGCCCGCAACAAGCCGGTACGCCTCGAGGTGGCCTGGTCCAGCAAGACGTCAAAGCCGGGTTGCGGTGGCACCCGACTGCAGGTGCAGGCCGGCACCTATCAGCTGTTCGCCACCCTCGCCGGCAAGAAGAGTCCGCCGGTGACCTTCACGGTGACGTGACGGTATCGATGTTGGTCCGGCTCGAAGGCTCGGATCGCCTGTGGAGATCCGCTGGGGCACGTATGCGATCCGGCGGCGGCGACTCGGCGCCGGTCGCCATCGTGTAGCCGGTCACAGCCTGTCTCACTGAGATGGCTGGGCCGCGTTGTCGGCTGCGCAGATCCTGGCTGGCTCAGCCGTAGCGGTCGACGATCGAGGCATCGGCCAGCCGGGAGAGCGACTCGCGCATGGCGCGGGCCCGGGTGTCCCCGACTCCTTCGACCTGCTGCAGATCGTCGGCCGTAGCGGCCAGCAGTTTCTGCAGGTTCCCGAAGTGGTCGACGACCCGGTCCTGCACGAGGCCGGGCAATCGAGGAACCCGGCTGAGCATCCGGTAGCCGCGCGGGCTGACCGCCGACTCCAAGGCCTCCGGCGTCTGCGGGTAGCCCAACGCGCGGGCCACCCCGGTGAGATCGAGTAGATCGGTGGAGTCGAGTACGTCGAGCGCGCCAAGGGCCTGCTCCACAGTGGCTGCGCGCCGCCCGCTCGGCAGATAGTCGCGGACGATCAGGTCTCGATCGATCCGAACCCCGGCCATCAGCTCTTCGAGTTGCAGTGCGAGCAGTCGCCCGTCCACGCCGAGCTCGACTTCGTAACGGCTGATCTCATCCTCGATGCGCAGCACCATCTCCAGCCGCTGCAGGACGCTGGCCGCGTCCCGCACGGTGACGAGGTCCTCGATCTCCAACGCGGAGAGGGTGTTTGCCACCTCGTCGAGGCGCAGCTTGTACCGCTCGAGCGTGTCCAGCGCCTGGTTGGCTCGGGACAGCAGCGCCGCCGAGTGCTCGACCAGGAACCGTCGATTGCCCAGGTACAGCCCGATGATGCGCATCGACTGGCTGACCGAGATGACCGGGAGACCGGTCTGCACCGCGACGCGTTGCGCGGTGCGATGCCGGGTACCGGACTCTTCGGTGGGGATGTCCGCGTCGGGCATCAGGTGAGTGGCGGCGCGAAGGATGCGGGAGCCGTCGCTGCTGAGCACCACCGCGCCGTCCATCTTGGCGAGCTCCCTCAGTTGGGTCGCAGAGAACGCGACGTCCAGCGGGAACCCACCGGTGCAGATCGACTCGACGGTGCGATCCCAGCCGCACACGATCAGGGCGCCGGTGTTACCGCGCAGGATGCGCTCCAGCCCGTCTCGCAGGTTGGTTCCGGGAGCGAGCGAGGCGAGCACGCTGCGCAGAGAATCGTCACGGTCGACTACGGGCACGGGGCATCCTCGTCGGTCTGCATCGACGCAGGGGTACGCGTCCGCGCAAGTGTAGGTTGCCGAACCCGATTTCAGTTCGACCGGACCGCGGCGATGCCGTGCCGGGCTGACAGCCGCTGCACAGCTCGCAAGGCGTCGCCCAGCGAATCGACGCCGATGGTGGTCAGCGACGTGTTGCGCAGCGGTAGTGCCGAAGCGGGAACGAGGGCGGTGTGAAAGCCCAACCGTGCGGCCTCGGCGAGACGTTGCTCGAGGCCACCCACCCGCCGCACATCCCCGGACAGGGACAGCTCGCCGACCGCGCAGACCGTCGAAGGAATTGGTCGCTCAGTGATCGCAGAGTGCACCGCGAGAGCGATGGCGAGGTCGGCGGCCGGCTCGCTGACCCGCAGCCCGCCGACGCTGGCCGCGTACACCTCACGGTCACCGAGGTTGATCCGAGCGTGCCGGGTGAGGATGGCCAGCACCATCGCCACCCGCGACTGGTCCAGGTCGGTCACCGCCCGACGCGGCGATCCGCCGTTCTGGCTCGGTGCGACCAGCGACTGCACCTCGGCCAGTAGTGGCCGACGCCCCTCGACGGTGACCGTGACGCACGTTCCGGCCACCGGAACGGCACGGTGGGAAAAGAACGCCCCGGACGGATCGGTGAGCCCCTCGATGCCGTCTTCGCGCATCTCGAAGCAGCCGACCTCGTCTGCTGCGCCGTAACGATTCTTGCCGGCCCGCAGCAGCCGCAGGGACGAGTGCCGGTCACCTTCGAAGTGCAGCACCACATCGACGAGATGCTCGAGCAGCCGTGGCCCGGCGATGCTGCCGTCCTTGGTCACATGGCCGACCAGAACGGTGGCGATGCCCTGCCGCTTGGCCACCTCGATGAGCGCCGCAGCAACTGCCCGGATCTGGGTGACGCTGCCCGCCGCTGCGTCCACCTCGGCGGTCCCGATCGTCTGCACCGAATCGACGATCAGCAGGCCGGGGGAGACCTCGTCGAGGTGGGTGAGGACGGCCGACAGGTCGTTCTCGGCGGCGATGTAGAGGTTGGGGTGCAGCGATCCGGTTCGTTCGGCCCGCAGCCGCACTTGCGATACCGACTCCTCACCGGTCACCACCAGCGATGACATCGTGCCGGACTCGGCGAAGCGGTGTGCCACCTCGAGCAGCAGAGTGGACTTCCCGACGCCGGGCTCACCCGCGAGCAGGACGACTGCTCCGGGGACCAGGCCGCCACCGAGCACCCGGTCCAGCTCGGCGACTCCGGTGGGCACCGCGCGGGCCTGATCCGGATCTGCGGCGCCGATGGGCTGCGCCGGCTGACGGACCGGACCGGCAGCTGGAACGGTGCGGCGCGGCGAGCCGCCGCCGGCTTGCTCCATCGTTCCCCAGGCCTGGCACTCCGGGCAGCGGCCGACCCAGCGGACTGATGTGGCGCCACACTCTGCGCAGCGATGCTGGGCCGGAGTCTTGGTCTTGCCGGACGGCGCAGCGGTCATGTCGGGAACGCTAGCCGCGGGGGCCGACACAAACGGGTCAGCCACGCGGGTTGTGGACTGTGCCCAGGGAGCACGCCGATCGATCAATGCTCTGCGGCGCGACGCGCCTATTCGCCGGAGGGCGCGATGTCGATCGTGGGGCCGCCGGTGTCGCCTTGGGCCAGTCGCACGCCGATCGTGACGGTAACGCTGCCGGCGTGGGTGAAGGTGAAGGTCACCGAGAGCGTCTGGCCGGGTGCCAGCGCTTCGGTCAGGCCGTGCAACGTGATCGTGGCGAAGTCGGTCTCGCCGTAGCCGACTGCGACGAGCTCGCCGGCCGGCACGGTGATCGGCTCGAACGGCAGCTCGACCGGCGGGGTGGTGCTCGGTGCGGCGCCCGTCGATGAATCTGTGCCGTTGTCCGTGGTCCCGCCCGAGCTCGCCGTCGTGCCATCGCTGGACGAGGACTCGGTGGACCCGGGCGTCTCGACCGTCTGACCGGGCAGTGTCGAACTGGCCGTGGCGGCCACCTTGGTGCTGACGGAGGTGAGTTCGTCAGGTGAGGTGTTGCTGTTGTTGACGATGGCGAGCACGAGCTGCGCGTCGTCACCTACCTGGTATGTCGGCGACGTGGGCGCAGCGAGACCGACGTTGCGCAACGCCATTGACCCGATATCGGCGTTGACTCCGTCGACGACGGAAACTTCCTTGGCGGTCTGGGCGCGCTGCCCGGCGGCGCATCCGGTGAGTCCGACGACGGCGACGCATGCGACGGCAGCCGCCGTCAGCAGGCGGTGCCGAAGCAGGCTGCGTGCCGTCACAGCCGACACACTAGTGGCCCCAGTTCAGTGCCAGACCACCGACCCGGCGACGTGCAGTGCGGTTCGGGCGAAGGCCGATCATCGGCCGTGCAAGTGGCGGCGGAGGAGCCGGTCACCGGCCCTCGGTGCGCACCGGGTGGGCACCGGCCATCGCTGTTTTGCTTGCGTTCGACGGCAGTTTGTGCATCTACCAGAGGGGCCGGCCGACCGGCGACGCCGGAACCGGGACCGGTCTGCCGTGATATCCTGAGAAAAGCGAAAGGGGTTGCCCCATATGACGTTCAAGGTCGGCGAGACCGTTGTTTATCCGCATCACGGAGCAGCGAAAATCGAGGCAATCGAGAAGCGCACCATCAAGGGCGAGCAGAAGGTATACCTCGTTCTGAAGGTTGCGCAGGGGGATCTGACGGTCCTCGTGCCTGCGGACAATGCTGAGATCGTCGGTGTACGCGACGTGGTCGGCCAAGAGGGTCTGGACCGGGTGTTCGAGGTGCTTCGCGCACCGCACACCGAGGAGCCCACCAACTGGTCGCGGCGCTACAAGGCGAACGGCGAGAAGCTCGCGTCCGGCGACGTGAACAAGGTGGCCGAGGTCGTGCGCGACCTGTGGCGGCGTGACAAGGACCGCGGCCTGTCCGCCGGCGAGAAGCGAATGCTGGCCAAGGCTCGGCAGATCCTGGTGAGCGAGCTGGCTCTGGCCGAGGGCACCAACGAGGACAAGGCCGAGATCGTGCTCGACGAGGTTCTCGCCGAAGCCGTCGCCTAGTCACACCGGGGCTCAGTCCGACGATGACCGTTGGCGCGCTGCTGCTGGCAGCGGGGGCCGGTGAACGGCTTGCCCGAGATCGTCCCAAGGCGCTCTGCGAGGTCGGCGGTCGCACGCTGCTGGAGCATTCGCTCTCGGCATTGCGGGCGCATCCGTCGATCGGCGCGATCGTCGTCACCGCGCCCGCGGACCACGCCCAACGGATCGTCGAACTGACCGCCGGCGACCCGTTCGTCACGGTTATCTCCGGCGGCCGTACCCGGCAGGACTCGGTTCGGCTCGGGCTCGGCGTCCTCGCCGAAGAGGCAGACGTGGTGCTTGTGCACGACGCCGCCCGACCATTCATCACCGGCGCCTGCATCGACCGGGTGCTGGCCGCTCTGGAAGCCGGCGCGGATGCCGCGGTGCCCGCCGTACCGGTCACCGACACGATAAAGCGAATTGCAGCCGACGGCGCGGTGGTGGGCACCGTGGACCGAGGCGAACTGCGCGCCGTGCAGACCCCGCAGGGATTCCGCCGGACGGCGCTGGCGGCGGCGCACCAGTTCGCCCGGATGGCCAACCTTCACGACGTCAGCGACGATGCCGGTCTGATCGAGCGCCATGGAGGCCGGGTGGTAGTGGTGGACGGCGACGCGGAGGCCTTCAAGATCACTCGCCCGCTGGACCTGGCGCTGGCCGAGCTGACCCTGCGATCGATGCAGTCGCGGCCATGACCGAGGCGCTGCCCCGGGTCGGCACCGGCATGGACGTGCATCCGATCGAGGTCGGCCGGCCTTGCTGGCTGGCCGGGCTGTCGTGGCCGGACGCGGATGGCTGCGCCGGTCACTCCGACGGCGACGTTGCTGCCCATGCTGTCTGTGATGCCGTGCTCGCCGCCTGCGGACTCGGCGACCTCGGCGTGGTGTTCGGCACCGACGATCCGCGATGGGCCGGCGCGTCCGGCGCGGTGTTGCTCGCCGAAGTGGCGCGCCAGGTATACGCAGCCGGCTTCACCGTCGGGAACGTCTCCGTGCAAGTGATCGCCAACGCGCCCAAGCTGGCGGCCCGCCGCGATGAGGCCGAGACGGCACTGAGCGCCGCATTGGGGGCGCCCGTGGCCCTCTCCGGCACCACCACCGACGGGCTCGGTCTCACCGGTCGGGGCGAGGGCCGTGCCGCGGTGGCCACCGCCATCGTCGTCCCCGCCTGACCCGCTGCACCCCGGCCCCAGCTCACTTGCCCCGGTCTTGCGCACCACTCAACGGGTTTGGAGCCGGGAGCCGGGACGGATCGGTCGGCGGCGGCGGCTCAGCCGAGCGCCTGCTTCAGGTCGGCCCACAGGTCCTCGACGTGCTCGATGCCGACCGAGAACCGGATCAGGCCGTCCGGGGTACCCATGATGCGTTCGCCCTCATAGCGAGCCCGTCGCTCCACGAGAGACTCGACGCCGCCGAGACTACTAGCGTGGGTGATCAGCCGGACGCGTTCGCAGAACTCGTCTGCGGTGGCCGCGTCGGCCAGATCGAAGCTGAGCATCAGACCAGGCCCGGAGGCCATCGCCGTCCACCGCTCGTGCATCGGGTCTCCGGACAGACCTGGGTAGCGCACCCGGTGCACAGCGGGATGTTCGGCCAGTCGGCCGGCCAGGTCGAGCGCATTCGCCTGCTGCCTCTCGACGCGCAGCGCCAGCGTCCGGACTCCCCGCAACGCCAGGTAGGACTCGAGCACTCCCGGGATAGCGCCGGTGCGATACCGGTGCGCGCGCAGCCGGTCGATCAGTGCGCCGTCGGCTGTGATGAGAGCGCCGAGCACGACGTCGGTATGCCCGGCGAGGTACTTCGACACCGAGTGCATCACCAGATCCGCGCCGTGCTCCAGCGGCCGAAGGAGCATCGGCGTGGCGAACGTCGAGTCGATGCAACTCAGCGCGCCGGCATCCCGAGCGGCGGCACACAACGCCGGAAGCTCGGCTACTTCCAGCAGCGGGTTGCTGGCTGCCTCCAGCCACAGGAGCTGCGCGCCGGGCAGGGCCGTCAGCACGGCGGCGGTATCGGTGATGTCCACCTCGCGCAGCTGCAGCCGGCCGGTTTCCGCCGCCTCGTGGAACAGCTCGACGACGCCCCAGTACTGGGACTTCGGGAGCACAGCGACCGAGCCGATCGGGAGGAGGTCGAGCACTGCCACCACCGCAGCGACGCCGGCTGCGTAGCTGATCGCGGTGCCGCCCTCCAAAGCGCCGAGCGCCGCCTCGAACGAGTCACTGGTCGGGCTTCCTTGCCGCTGATAGAACCGCTCGGCCCCGGCGTGATAGGACGATGCGGGCACCAGCGGGGTGTTCAGCGCGCTACCCGCAACGGGTTCCGGCCGCCCGGCGGCAACAGCCAGTGATTCCCGGTGCAAGTGCTCCTCGGAGTGATCCATGCACTCGATGATGTCACCGGACGGACCGGGTCAGACGGTCCATCCGGCAGATGGTGGTCAGGCCGTCCAACTGGACTTGCCCGTGCTGGCCGGCAGCGGGCCGCGGGTCCAGGCATGATTGCGGCATGACCACTGAGCTTCCGCAGCAAGCCAAGGATCTGCTCGATGCCTCGTCGTTCGTCGTGCTCGCCACGGTGAACGAGGACGGCAGCCCGCAGACCTCCGTTCTGTGGGCCTCCCGGGATGGCGACACCGTCCTCCTGTCGACCGTGCGAGGCCGCAAGAAGGAACGCAACCTGACCCGCGACCCGCGGGCAAGTCTGCTGATCCTCGATGCGGCGAACCCTTACAGCTACGCGGAGGTGCGGGGATCGGTGACGCTCTCCGAGGAGGGCGGGGACAAGTTGATCAACGACCTGTCGCTGGCCTACAACGGCGCCGAATACACCGGCGACGACGGCACCGGCAACGTCCGGGTCGTAGTCCGCCTCACCCCGGAGCACGTCGTCGCCGCTGGCTGACCCGCCGCCGGTTCGGCGACGAGCGGCATTCGGCCGTACGCCGGGACCGTAGGATCGTGCAGTGCTGCGCATTTACGACTCGATGACCCGGTCGCTGCGGGAGTTCGTCCCGCTCGAACCCGGCAAGGCATCGATCTACCTGTGTGGCGCGACCGTTCAGTCGCCACCGCATGTCGGGCACATCCGGTCCGGGGTGTCCTTCGACATCGTCCGCCGCTGGCTGACCCATCGCGACTATGACGTCACCTTCCTGCGCAACGTGACCGACATCGAGGACAAGGTGCTCGCCAAGTCCGCTGCGGCCGGCGTGCCGTGGTGGGCCTGGGCGGCGGCCAACGAGCGTGCCTTCACCGCTGGATACGACGTGCTCGGCTGCCTGCCGCCCACGCTGGAACCACGGGCCAGTGGGCACGTCACCCAGATGGTCAGCCTCATCCAGCGCCTCATCGAGAGTGGGCATGCCTATCCCAGCGATGGCGACGTCTATTTCGACGTGCGTACTTACCCGCAGTACGGCGCACTCTCCGGGCAGAAGCTCGACGCCATGCAGCCGGCCGGCGATTCCGTCGGTGAGCACCGCAAGCATGATCCGCGGGACTTCGCGCTGTGGAAGGCAGCCAAGCCGGGTGAGCCGACCTGGCCCACGCCGTGGGGTGACGGGCGGCCGGGCTGGCATCTGGAGTGCTCGGCGATGGCCAGCAACTACCTGGGTGCGCGGTTCGACATCCACGGCGGCGGCCTCGATCTGATCTTCCCGCACCATGAGAACGAGATCGCCCAGTCGAGTGCGGCCGGCGACGGCTTCGCGCAGTACTGGATGCACAACGCGTGGGTGACCGCGGCCGGCGAGAAGATGTCGAAGTCGCTGGGCAACGGGTTGTTCGTCTCGGAGGTGGTTGCGCACTGGCGCCCGGTCGAGGTGCGTTATTACCTCGCCGCGGCGCACTACCGCTCGATGATCGAGTTCTCGCCGTCGTCGCTGGACGAGGCCGCGGCTGCATACGGACGCATCGAGAACTTCCTCGAGCGGGCCGAGAGCGCGCTCGGTGCGCTCGATCCCGGCTCGATGCCCGACGACTTCGCCGCCGCGATGGACGACGACTTCGGGGTGCCCGCCGCGTTGGCTGTGGTGCACAGCGCCGTCCGCGCCGGTAACGCCGCGCTGGACGCCGGCGATGCCGCGGCGGTGCGCTCGACAGCGGCGTCGGTGCGCGCAATGACCGATGTTCTCGGCCTCGACCCGCAGCAATGGCCGGCGGCCGGCGGCGCGGTTGCGACCGGTGTCGTCGACGCGCTGGTCAGCCTCGCACTGCAGCAGCGCGCCGCTGCCCGGGAACGCAAGGACTTCGCCGCTTCTGACGCGGTGCGCGACCAGCTTGCCGCTGCCGGGGTGGTCGTCGAAGACACCCCGGCCGGCCCGCGGTGGACGATCAAGGGAGCATGACGATGGCCGGAAACTCATCGCGTCGAGGCGCGATCCGCAAGGGCAAGAAGGGTGCGACGGTCGGCTCCGGTGGGCAACGCCGCCGCGGCCTCGTCGGCAAGGGCCCCACCCCGCGCGCCGAAGAACGTCCGCACCACCCCGCTGCGCGCCGGGCGGGTGCCGCCGCGAAGCGGGACGATGCAGGTCGCAACCGCTCGCGCCGGGCCGCGGACGCGCCGGAGTTGCTGCTCGGCCGCAACCCGGTCGCCGAGGCCTTGCGGGCGAAGGTGCCGGCGATCGCGCTCTACGTCGCGATCGGCATCGACACCGACGAGCGGGTCACCGAAGCGATCCGGACCGCGGGAAACCGGAACCTGCCGTTGCTCGAGGTCAGCCGCAACGAACTGGACCGGATGACCGGCGGCTTGATCCACCAGGGCATGGCGCTGTCCGTGCAGCCGTTCGTCTATGCGCAACTGCCCGACCTGCTGGAGCGCGTCGGCGAGGCGCCCGGAGCCGGCCTGCTCGTCGCCGTGGACGGGGTGACCGACCCCCGCAACCTTGGTGCGATCATCCGTTCCGCGGTCGCCTTCGGCGCGCAGGGCGTCGTCATCCCGCAGCGCCGCGCGGCCGGAGTGACGCCGGCGGCCTGGCGGACGTCGGCAGGTACCGCCGCCCGGATGCCGGTCTCCCGGGTGACCAATCTGGTGCGTGCGCTGAAGGACTGCCAGCAGGCTGGCATGTTTGTGCTCGGTCTGGACGCGGACGGTGACGTGTCGCTCGACGAACTCGAGATCGCCGTCGACCCGATCGTGGTCGTAGTCGGCTCGGAGGGTCGCGGGTTGTCCCGGTTGGTCGGCGAGACCTGCGACATGACCGTCTCGATCCCGATGCATGAGGCTGCCGAGTCGCTGAATGCGTCAGTTGCCGGTGCGGTCACCCTGGCCGAGATCGCGCGCCGACGCCGCGCCACCGCCTGATGGCCTACTCGATGCTCAGTCACCTGGAGTGCTCGCGCACTGGCGTGCGCTACGACGCGGACGTGATCCAGGGGCTGAGCGATTCCGGCGCGCCACTGCTGGCCCGTTACGACCTCGCTCGAGTTGCCGAATCCGTCGGTCCGGCGCAGATCGCGGCCCGTCCACCGACGCTGTGGCGCTATCACGAGGTGCTGCCGGTACGGGACGAGGCGCGGGTCACGACGCTCGGTGAAGGTATGACGCCACTGCTGCCGATGCCCGGCTACGGCACCGACATCGGGCTGCCCCGGCTGCTGATGAAGGACGAGGGACTCGTCCCGACCGGAACGTTCAAGGCACGCGGCGCAGCCGTCGGCGTCTCCCGCGCCGCGGAGCTCGGCGTGCGCGGGATAGCCATGCCAACCAACGGAAACGCCGGATCGGCCTGGGCGCTGTACGCAGCGCGGGCTGGGATGGGCGCGTTGATCGCGATGCCGACGGATGCTCCGTCGATTACCCGCGCCGAGTGCGTGGTGGCCGGCGCACAGGTCTACCTCGTCGACGGGTTGATCGGCGACGCCGGCCGGCTGGTCAACGCCGCGATGCCGCAGCTGCCCGGCTACCAAGAGGTGTCGACGCTGAAGGAGCCGTACCGCATCGAGGGCAAGAAGACGATGGGCTACGAAATCGTCGAGCAGCTCGGCTGGCGGGTACCGGACGTGATTCTCTACCCGGCCGGCGGCGGTGTCGGGCTGATCGGAATCTACAAGGCGCTGCTGGAGATGCAGGAACTCGGCTGGATCGGCGCTGACCTGCCGCGACTGGTGGCCGTGCAGGCCGAGGGTTGCGCCCCGGTGGTGCAGGCGTTCGAGTCCGGCGCGGAGGAGACCACCGCGTTCCCCGATGCACACACCGTCGCATTCGGCATCACTGTTCCCAAACCGCTGGGCGACCGGTTGATGCTCGAAGCGATCCGGGCCACCGGGGGTACCGCCATCGCGGTGAGCGACCAGGCGCTGCTCGACGAGCAGTCGCTGGTGGCACGCCGGGAAGGCATGTTCGTCTGCCCGGAAGGAGCGGCGTGCTTCGCTGCCGCGCGGCAACTGCGGGACGGAGGCTGGCTCGCGGCCGACGATGAAGTCGTGGTGCTGAACACCGGCACCGGCCTGAAGTACCCGGAGACCGTGCCGGTCGATCTGCAGACGCTGCCGGTCGACGGGGCGATCCCGATCGGTTAGCCGAGCGCGGCGCGCATCTTCGCTACGTCCAGGCGCGGTCCGTACGCGGGCGTGCCGACCTGGAAACGGCGCCCATCGGCGAGCGATCCCGCGTCCACAACGTCGAACCCGAACGAGTCGATGAGGTCGGTGACGATCGACTTCGCTTCGGCGTCGTCACCGGCGATGGCCAGCGCGCGCCGCCCCGGTGCGCCCGCGCGCTGACCCTGGTCGCGTAGCTGCGAACTCTCGATGTGGTTGAACGCCTTTACTACGCGTGATGTCGGGAGATGTGCCGCGAGCAGTTCTGCGCTGCTGGTGCTGTCGTCGGCTAGCTCGGCGACGTGACCGTCGCGCTGCGGGTAATAGTTGTTCGTGTCGATGACGACCTTGCCGGCCAGCGGCTCGACCGGGACCTGCTGGTAGGCCTTGAACGGGATTGTCACGACCACGATGTCGCCGTCCGCGGCGGCCTCGGTCGCCGTCGCCGCCGATGCGTGCGGCCCTAGTTGGGTGACGAGATCGGCAAGGGTGTCCGGGCCGCGCGAGTTGCTCAACGCCACATCGTGACCCTGGGCGATCGCCAACTGCGCTACCGCCGTGCCGATGTTGCCGCTGCCGATCAGTCCGATTTTCATACCAACGCCAACCTCCTCCGGGCACCGGTTGTTCCGGGCGATGACTCCAGGTATCAGCGGCCGGACACAGAAGTGAGACTTGCCCGAAGACGCTGGGCAGCAGCAACGGGTGGCGCACCGGCACGCCCCGTCCGCGATCCGGACTCACTTGTACAACCCAGGCGCTGAATCGTACGGTTCGGGTATGGCCACGATGAACATCAGCGAGGTACGGGACCATCTGCCCGATGCGATGGAGACCGCACGTACCGAAGCCGTATTCGTGCAGCGCCGGGGTCGTCTGGCCGGGGTGCTGGTAAGTCCTGAGCGATACGAGCAGCTGATGACGGCCCTGGAAGACGCCGAGGATGTCGCGGCCTTCGACGCGGCGATGGCCGAGGAGGGACCGAACATCCCGTGGGAGCAGGTCAAGGCTGACCGCGGCTGGGAGTGAGCGCGTATCGCATCGAGCTTCGCCCGGCGGCAGTCCGCTCCTTGCGCGAGCTCGACCCTCAGGTTCGCCGTCGGATCCAAGGTGCAATCGCTTTGCTCGCTCAGGATCCGCGACCGCCGGGCGCTCGCGCCCTCCAAGGTCGGCCGGGTCTTCGGGTCCGCGTCGGCGACTACCGGATCGTCTGCACGGTCGAGGACGACGTGCTGTTGGTGGCGGTGGTGAGGCTTGGCCATCGACGCGACGTGTACGACCGATAGTGGCGAGTGCGTCTCGCTCGCGATCGACTGATAGGCCCGTCGATCACGGCGTGCCGCGTCACCACCCGACAGACGGGCGCGGGTCAGGTCACACTCGCCCGCAGGCAAATGGAACCAACCGCGAGTCGGCGATCGGTCACCGGGTGATGGGCGGCTGGTCCCAGTAGCGGCTCGGCGGATCGATCCGAGCGCTGGGCCGCCCACTCGAACGCCAGGTCCGATTCTCGCCAGCGTGGTTCGTGGCAGCAGGCGACGATCGCTGACATGACAAACCGCAACTCGCCTCTTCGTGCAGGCCATCAGTTGTGGCCGGCACCGCGCGCCACCGCACCGGTGCGCGCCCAGCCCGACCCGTCTCGACACGATTCGCAGCTGCGGCCGGGACGGTCACGGCAACCAACTTCGTTCATTCACCGCGGACGGCCAGGGTGAACCACTGCGTTACTGCCTGCGCTACGCCGAATCGAGTGAGGAAATCACGCGGATCTCCTAGGCGCCGTTCGATCACCCGTCGGTGCGGACGGAGGTGGGGCCCGTCTACATCCACGCTGCGCGCTGTGACGGCTATACCCCGACCAACAGCCTTGCCCCGACAATTAGCCACTGGCCCGTGCCTGCTTCGCAACCTATCGGGCAGACGACTCGATGAACTATGACTACAACACCGTCGTCACCGAACAGGTCGATCTCGAGCCGATCATCACGAGCCTGCTCGCTGAAAGCGGCGTCGCAACAGTCCACGTGCGGACCCACGCGCCGCGGTGCTTTCTGTACACAGTCGCGCGAACCTGACGCTCGGCCAGAACTGCCGTTCGCGCCCTCGCGGCGCGTTCCGAAGCGCGCAGTGGCGGAATCCGCCTCGAGATCAATAAGTGTTGGCCGATCGCGCGGCTGGTGTGGCAGGCTCAGGTTCGACCAATCGAGTTGGAAGGGGTTGCGACGTTCGTGTCCATGACCGTTTCCGTGCCTCCTGGAGTTTGCTGACCCGAGGGCAGCCTGCCCGGTGGCGCCGCCTGTGAGAGGTGGCCTCGTGGCCGTAGACAACGAAATCCAGCTCGACCAACTCGCTCGTTCGTTCGCCGCGGTCGGCGTGCTGATCGATGCGATCCAGTCCGACCAGTGGTCGGTACCGACTCAGTGCATGGACTGGACGGTGCACCGGCTCGTCGAGCATCTGGTCGGCAAGAATCTGGTGTTCAGCGCGGTGCTCGCCGAGCAACCGCCACCGCAGCGAGGTGACGGGCTGGCGAGCGACCAGCTCGCCCGCCTCTATCGCGAATCGGCGGCCGCCTTGCTCGACGCGTTTGGGCAACCAGACGTCCTCGATCGCTCTTACCAAGGCCCGCTCGGCGCCGCCACCGGCGCGCAGCGGCTGAAGATCCGGATGTATGACCTGCTGGCCCACGGCTGGGACCTCGCCCAGGCTCTAGGCCGTCAGGCGGATTTGCCGGAGGATGCTGCCGAGGAGTCGCTGACCTTCGCCCGCGCGGATGGGCGAGCAGTACGTCCCGGCGGCGGCTGTTTCGGCCCGCCCAGGCACGTCGCCGCCGCCGCACCGGCGATCGTCAGGTTGGTTGCGTTCCTCGGCCGCGACGTGTCGGCAGCCTGAGCGCTTCGGTTTGCTTTATTGGTCATGCGGCCAATAATATTGCCCGCATGACCAATAACGTCCAGCTGGCATCGCTCACCGCGGTTTTGCGTTTGTACGTGCTCGTTGTTCTGGCGACCATCGCCGCGCTCATCGTCATGTCGGTGGTCTCACCGCACCTGGCTACTGACCACGCTTGGGGGCATGCGGTGATCGTGGCCGTGTTCGCGGTGCTGCTGCCACTACGGCTGCGGTCAGCACGGGCGGGCAATCGCGGTGGATGGCGTGCCGTCGGCATCATCAGCGCCGTGCTGTTGCTGGTAAACGTCGTCGAGATCCTCATTCCCGGTTTCTTGCCTGCGTGGATGCGCATCGAGATGATCGGCATCGTCGCCCTAATGGTCTTGTCGGTTGTGCTGGTCGCGCGGTTCGCGGCGCAGCATCACTGACGGATCAGCCCAGGGTTGCGTCGAAGGGAGGCTCCAGTGAGAGTGAAGCGGTGAGTTCGCCCGCGTCAGCAGCTGCCCAGCCGCGGCGTCGTCAGCGTCTGGATGAGGCTCAGCGACGGGAGCAGATCATCGCCGGGTGCGTCCAGGTGCTCGCTGAGCACGGATACCAGCAGACGTCGTTCGCGCTCATCGCGGCTGCTGCCGGCGTATCCAAGGGCCTGATCTGGCACTACTTCTCCGACCGCGACACCCTGATGGAACACGTCGCCGTCGCCACCGTTGCCATGCTTCGCGACCAGGTCGCCGCCGACATCGACCTCACCGCGCCCGTCCCTGCTGTGATCGACGCGGCTATCCACCGAGCCGCGGATCTCGGCCGAACCCACCCCGCCGAGCTACGCGCCGTGAGCCAGATCGTGCAGAACCTGCGCGACACCGACGGAACGCTGCGACTGGACCACACCTATTACGAACAGACCTATCTTGCCCAAGAGCGGCTGTTCGGCCGCGGCCAGGACGAGGGATCATTGCGCGAGTTCGACACCCGCGTCATGGCCGTTACCTATCAAGGCGCTATCGACACCATGCTCGGGTACCTCGAATCACACCCCGCCACCGACATCCACGGCTACGCCGACACGCTCAGCAACCTGCTCATCCAAGCCGTCAAGGCCCCCTGACACCATCGCGGTCGGACTCGCCGCGATCGCATCCTGGTCGACGCTCACCGGGTTCAGTATCGGCATGACCGGCGAGGCGACACCCTCGATCGAGCGGTTGACCTACGCCGGTCTCGTGCTCGGCGCCGTCGCGCTCGGTTCGGTCGCCCTCTTCCGCCCGGCCCAGGCCCTGCTGCGTCGCAGCCCGGCCGACGAGATGACGGTTGGGCAGTGAACGGGCGCACTTCTCGAGCACGAACCCCGGTAGTCGGGCGATCTACGGACGACGATGATCGTCGGACGACCCGCCGCGTTCGCGGCCGAGGCGAAGTCGATCGACGGCTCGGATTCTGGGGTGTTGTTGTGGCCGCGCATGGTGCCCGACGGCCCGCTCGGCAGTGGCCAGTTCGAGGGAGGCCGAGCGCGTCCGCCTAGGGCAGCAGGGCCAACAGCTCACGGCTGGCCTGCTGGCCCTGCACCCGCAACGCACGATGGATGATCAGGCGGCGGGAATCTTGTCCAGGAATCCGAGCACCATCTGGAGCCGGCCGGACGCGTCGGTGAGCGCGACGTCGAATCCGGCTATGGGTGCTTCCTGGCCGGCCGGTCCGAGCTCCCAGCCGAAGCGTGCCTGCTCGTGATGCGCGTCGACCGGGCCGGCCAGCCGGAACGCGAACCCGGGGAACTGGCCTTGCACCGCGCCGATCGTGGCAGCGATGGCCGCCGGGCCTTCGGCTGCCACCATCGGGTCGATGTAGCGGGCGTCCTCGCTGAACAGCGCGTCCACCGCCGCACGCCGGACGACCGGGTCTGTCTCGTTCCAGGTGTTGATGTAGCGCCGGGCCAGGTCGTCGAAGTCGGTCATGGTCGTGCCCCTTTTCGGGTTGGTGGGCCAGGCGTTCCGGCCTCGGTGCTCCATACTGTTGCCCGCGGCGCTGGGCCCGTCGATTACCTGCCAGGTAACGCCGCCGGCTTCGCGCCGAGGAGTGCCGCGCTATCACGGATCGACTTTCAGCCAGTTGTTCGCGGACTTCGGTTCTCCATTGGAGGCATCGAGCGCCCGGGTCGCCTACGGAGCAATGGGGTCACCGCAGGCTCCTGGGCCGAGCACCAGACGGCAATCTGATCAACATCGGCCACCACGGCGCGGGCTAGCGCCACTGACGGCAGTACGTACCCGCCGTGCCCGCCCAGAATCCTCTACGGGACGTCGGGCACGCCAGATGGCGTTGACGGAACTGCGCCACTTACCTCTGACAGTCACAATCCGTCGGCTACACGGGGTAAGTGCCGTGTCCGTTGACCACGAGGTCACTCTCGAAGGTCAGCACTTCGGCCACCACCCGACCGGTTGGATCCCGATGAGTTATGACGATGGTGTCGACGCCGGCGTATACCTCGACCAGTTCGAAGTGGGCCAGCACAGCCTCGATGTCGTGCGCGTTGAGGCGTTCAGCCAAGCCTGGCTGAACTCGGCGGGCTCGGGGAGACTCATCCGTCGATCGTACGAGAGGTAGCCAGTGCGACTTTGGCGCTGCAGCGCCACGGACACCCTCAGTGACCAGCGGCCGGAAAGCCGGAAGGGGCGCATGCCCGAAGCAATGCGCCCCTTCCGGGTTCGTGTGGGTTGCCGGCCGATCAGGCCTGCTTTGCCCCCGCTGCGTGTTGCGCCTCGGCCCGCTTGAACGGGTCGGACGCCGCACCCCCGAGACGCTCACCGGTCTCCGGGTCGAACACGTGATCCTCGCCCTGTCGGACGTCGACAGTGATCGTGTCGCCGATGCGCGGCGGCGTCCGGCCGTCGAAACGGACCACGAACTGCTTGTCGGTCTCGAAACCGGGCAGATCGCCGTAGACGAATGCGTCCGCGCCGAGCTCCTCGACGAGGTTGGCCTTCAGTGTCAGACCGCCACTGCCGGTCTCCGACGCAGTGAACGACTCCGGACGCACGCCGAGCGTGACCTCGGAGAGGTTCGCCTTCTGCGCCGCCTCGAGCACCTCGTTGTGCAGCGGCACGGTGATGTTGCCGAGCTGAGCGCCACCGGGCACCAACTTGGCGTTCACCAGGTTCATCGCGGGCGAGCCGATGAACCCTGCCACGAAGGCGTTCTTCGGGTTGTCATAGAGATTGCGCGGAGTGTCGACCTGCTGCAGGAAACCATCCTTCAGCAGCGCCACCCGGTGCCCCATCGTCATGGCCTCGACCTGGTCGTGGGTGACGTAGATGGTCGTGGTGCCGAGCCGGGCCTGCAGGGCCGCGATGTT
The DNA here is from genome assembly GCA_051001975.1 of Jatrophihabitans sp. Classification (GTDB taxonomy): domain Bacteria; phylum Actinomycetota; class Actinomycetes; order Mycobacteriales; family Jatrophihabitantaceae; genus DATAEG01. The sequence goes on along the minus strand of JBPCMU010000111.1, from coordinate 48,048 downwards.
CGCGCGGGTCTCGACGCGCAGCTTCGCGTCGAGGTTGGACAGCGGCTCGTCCATGAGGAACACGCTGGGCTCACGGACGATCGCACGGCCCATCGCGACGCGCTGGCGCTGACCACCGGAGAGCGCCTTCGGCTTGCGGTCGAGGTACGGCTCGAGGTCCAGCAGCTTGGCGGCCTCGACGACCTTGGCGCGGCGGGCCTCCTTGCTGACGCCCTTCAGCTTCAGCGCGAAGCCCATGTTCTCGGCGACAGACATGTGCGGGTACAGCGCGTAGTTCTGGAAGACCATCGCGATGTCGCGGTCCTTCGGCGGCTTGCGGGATACGTCCGTGCCGCCGATCTCGATTGAGCCCTCGTCCACGTCCTCCAGCCCGGCCAGCATCCGCAGCGCGGTCGACTTTCCGGATCCGGACGGGCCGACAAGCACCATGAACTCGCCGTCTTTGACGTCGAGGTCGAGCTTGTTCACTGCCGGTATCGGGTTACCCGGGTAAAGGCGGGTTGCCTGGACATATCGCACGTCAGCCATGTGGAGCCCCTTTCGGTGTAGGTGACCGCGCCGGGTACGGGTCGCTCCGTGGCGGCTGGCTAAGCACATCCACTTCGCGACCTCACGGCTTTCCGAGCGTCGGCATGCGTTCCGCCCCACCGAGTGCACAAGGCGGTACCGACGACCGGCGTAGCGGTCGTGACCTGTTCATTTGATCGTTACCCAGCTCACACGTCAAGCGCCGGACCCTCTTCGGGCAGCCCCGCGGCACCGCTCGGGCAGCTTCAGGGCGAAGTCGGGCACGCCGGCCGGCACTCAGGCGGCGCATCGACAGGTCGGCAGGGATGATCGAAACATGCGCTCTCCGATCTCTGCCGGACTGGATGTCACCCGGCGCCGAATAGGCTCGGTGCTGTTTGCCCGGGTCGCCGGCGCCGAAGGTCCGGCCCGCCGCGAGCGCATCCACTCCGCCGAAGGTCCGCGCGCATTCGAGCCGGGCAGCGCGATCCACCGGGTTCACGGCGACGCGTCAATGTTCGTGGGTGGGCTGCGAGCATTGCTACTGCAGTCCCTACATCCGCTGGCGATGGCCGCCGTCGACCAGCATTCCGGCTTCCGGTCCGATCCGTGGGGACGCCTGCAGCGCACCAGCACGTTCCTCGCCGAGACTACGTTCGGCACCATTGCCGACTCCGATCGCGCGGTGCGGATCGTGCGTGCGGTGCATTCGCGAATCGCCGGTGTCGCGCCGGACGGTCGCAGTTACCGCGCCGCAGACCCGCGGCTGCTGCTGTGGGTGCACGTCGCCGAGATCGACAGCTTCCTCGCCGCGCATGACCGCTACGGCGCAACGGCGCTGGTCGGCGGCGAGCGGGACGAGTACGTGGCGCAGAGCGCCGGGGTGGCCCGTGCGCTCGGTGCGCTCGAGCCGCCCACCACCGAGGCCGAACTGGCCGACTGCGTCGACGGGTTCCGCGCCGAGCTGGCCGGCACCCCGACCGCGCAGCAAGCCGCCCGGTTCCTGCTGGTGCACCCGCCGGTGCCGCTGGCGTTGCGCGTCCCGTACGGCGTGCTGTCCGCTGCTGCGGTCGGGTCGCTGCCGCGGTGGGCCCGACGACCGTTGCGCCTCCCGTACCTGCCACTCGCGGAGGCGACCGCGGTGCGCGCGTCCGGCGTCGCGCTCACCAGCACGATCAGGTGGGCGATGCGCCCGGCGGCCTGACCGACCGCTGAGCTGCGCGTACTACCTTTCAGGTATGGCCTCGGGGGTGCGGGCACGTCCCACACTCGCTGCCGTCGCTGACCTGGTCGGCGTCTCCCGGACGACGGTCTCCAACGCGTACAACCGGCCCGATCAATTGTCGGTGGAGCTGCGCGAGCGCATCCTGGCAGCCGCGGTGGAGCTCGGGTACATGGGTCCTGACCCGATGGCCCGATCGCTGCGCACTCGCACCGCCAGCGCGCTGGGTCTCGTCTTTGCCGACAAGCTCGCCGCCGCGTTCGGTGATCCGGCCGCCGTCGAGTTCCTGCAGGGCGTGGGCAAGGCTTGCGAGGACAGCGGCCGTTCGTTGCTGCTCGTACCGGCCGGTGCGCCCGGGACGAAGACCGAGACGGTGGAGCGCGCGGCGGTGGACGGCTTCGTCGCCTACTCCATGCCGCGCGACGACCCGCACATCACGTCGGTGGTCGGTCGAGGTCAGCCGGTGGTGGTCGTCGACTCGCCGCGGGAGGCGACTGGATTGGACTTCGTCGGCATCGACGACCGGGCCGCGTTCCACGCGGTGGCCGCGCACCTCATCGCCCTGGGGCATCGGCAGATCGGACTGATTGCCGCGCGGTGCGGGGTGTCTGCCGAGTGTGGCAGCGTGAGTCTGGAGGAGCTGATGACAGACGTGAGCAGTGTCGCCCGGGAGCGCGCGCTGGGCCTGCGGGATGCCTTGGTGGCAGGCGTCCAGGTCGGGGCGTGGGTGTGCGCCGCGCATTCGCCGGCCAACGGTTTGGAGGGTGCGCGGACGTTGCTGGCCGACGATCCCGCGCCGACCGCGTTGCTGTGCATGTCCGACGCGCTCGCTCTGGGGGCGCTGCAGGCTGCGCGGGAACGGGGCCTCTCGGTGCCGGCCGACCTCTCGGTGACCGGCTTCGACGACGTCCCGACCGCCGCCGCCGCTAACCTGACCACCGTGCACCAGCCGACCCGGGAGAAAGGTAGTCGCGCCGTGGCCCTGCTGGACGAGCCGGCCACCGACGGTGCTCGTGTGGTCATCCTGCCGACCGAGCTTGTGGTGCGCGGCTCGTCCGGGCCGGCGGCACGATGACCGGCGCGGACGAGCTCGGCTACCTCGGAGTTGCCGAGCTGCGCGGGATGCTCGACCGCCGGGAGCTCTCCGCTCGCGAGCTGACTGCGGCCTCGCTGGATCGCATCGAGCGGCTCGACGACCGGTTGCACTCGGTGATCGAGCTGAACCCCGAAGCGCTGGCCGACGCGGACGCCAGTGCTTCGCACGACGGCCCGCTGGCCGGCATCCCGGTGCTGCTCAAGGACAACGTCGACACAATGGCGCCGATGCACACGACCGCCGGATCGCTCGCTCTGGCCGACGGATTCGCCGCAGCTGATGCCCCGATCGTCACGGCGATCCGGGCTGCCGGGGCGATCATCCTGGGCAAGGCGAACCTGTCGGAGTGGGCCAACTACCGCTCGGCCGGATCCACCTCCGGGTGGAGCGCGGTCGGCGGCCTCACGGCCAATCCGCATGACCTGAGCCGGTCGGCGGGAGGTTCGTCGTCCGGGTCCGGAGCGGCCGTCGCGGCAGGCCTGGCGCCCCTCGCGATCGGCACCGAGACCGACGGTTCGATCAGCTGCCCGGCGTCGCTGAACGGCGTCGTCGGGGTGAAGCCGACCGTGGGACTGGCCTCGCGGACCGGCATCGTGCCGATCTCGGTCTCGCAGGACACTCCTGGCCCGATCGCCCGCTCGGTGCCCGATGCCGCGCTGCTGTTAGCCGTCATCGCAGGCAGCGACCCGGCCGACGAAATGACGTCGAGGCCCGGCCGCCCGGCGAAGGTCGACTACGTCGCGGCGGCACGGCCGGGACGTCTCGACGGGTTGCGGATCGGCGTGCCCAGCGCGACGTCTTTGTTCGGCTACCACCGCGGGATGGACGCGGTCGTGCTCGCGGCTATCGAGGTGCTTGCCGACCTCGGTGCCGAGATCATCGACGAGGTCGATCTGCCCGGGATCGATCAGATCGAGGGCGCCGAGTTGACCGTGATGGATCACGAGCTGAAGGACGGGTTGGCCCGCTACCTCGCCACCCGACCGGACGGGCCTCGCTCGCTGGCCGATCTCATCGCGTTCAACCAGGAACACGCCGACGAGGAGCTGACCTGGTTCGGCCAAGAGGTGTTCGCACGCGCGGTCTCGACCGATGGATTGCAGACGGCTGCGTATCGCGAAGCGCGGGCCAAGTGCATCAAGGCAGGTCGGGACGACGGCATCGACGGGGCGCTGCAGACACATCGGCTGGACGCGCTCGCCATGCCGAGCTATTCGCCGGCCTGGGTCAGCGACCTCGTGCTCGGCGACAAGATCGCCGGCGGCTGCTCCACGCTTCCTGCGGTCGCCGGCTACCCACTGCTCAGCGTGCCGTGTGGCACCGTCCCCGGGCCGGTCGCGCCGTTACCGGTGGGGTTGGCGCTGACCGCGTCGGCGTGGTCGGAACCCATGTTGCTGCGCATCGCCGCCGCCTACGAAGATGCTGCGCCGTCGATCGTCCGGCCGACCGGGATCTGACGCCTCGGCGACTTGCGCGATCGGGCACACTGGGTGCGCTGTTGCAATGCCGACGTGGCGCAATTGGTAGCGCACTTCACTTGTAATGAAGGGGTTGGGAGTTCAAGTCTCCCCGTCGGCTCTGGGTTCCGGGGCCTGGTTTGATACAGGTGCAATGACGAGCTAACCGAGCGCCGTCGCGAGCAGCAGGGCTTCCGGTCGGTCCCGTTTGACGATCTCGAACTCCCACGGGGGGGCATCGACGAAGGTGACCCGTAGTTGGCCGCCCTCGTAGTTCAGGTGGGCACGGGCCACCTGATCGAGCGGGATGGTGCAGATCAACTCGGTAGCCCGGTGCCCGATCCAGGCGGCTCGGGTACCGACCAGCAACAGCGTCGCCGGGGTGAGGACCAGCAGACCGCCGGCCAGCCCGCTGGAGGATGCCGGCAGCGGTGATTCGGAATTGTTCGACACTGTCTCGCGGCGCTCGACGATCCTGCCGCGCCCGACGCCCAGCCGGTTGCGGGCGCGGATCGCGGCCAACGAGCCCTTGCCAAGGACGGGTGCAGAAGCCCGCACCTCGTCGGTGACGAATCGTTCGAGTTCTTTGACGGCCACCGTTTCCCCCTTCGCCCGGCAGCCTAGAACACCGGTGACCCGGTGCGTCGGTTGTCAGGACTTCTTGAAGGGGTCGATCACCAGCGGGCAGGCCCGCATCGGCAACGCCCTGTCGACGTGTCCGGAGTCATGCGGTGGTGTGATCCGCACGGCCGTGGACACCGGCGCGTCGCAGGTGCTCGGCCCGTGCAGCAGCGCAGTCACCCCCTTCCCCGGCGCCAACGCGATCGCCGGCACCGGTGCGCCACCAGGGCTGGCCGGGTTGCCCAGGGCGGCGCTGCCGGTCAGCAACAGCACCCCGGGGTACCCGGCGAGCGAGCACGTCGACCCGGACTTGTTGGTGAACGTCAGGGTGGCGAACTGCTGCTGGCTCACCCCGGAGCCGCGCAGCGCTCCGATCTGCAGTGTTGCCGTCGTACAGGCGCGGACGCCGCCGGGCAGCGACGCCGACGACGTCTTCGATCCCGTGGGGGTGGACGACCCCGCCGAGGTCGACCCGGAACCCGACGGACTCGTCGAGTCCGTGCTGCTCGGCGAGCTCTCACCGGTGGTCGCAGTGCTGGCACCCGAACCCGCGGTGCCGGTGTTCCTGGACGACTTGCCCGACTCCGACTTCCCGGACGTGCACCCGGCGAGCAGCATCGCCAGCACTGCGGTGAGCAGGACCGGGAGCAGGACCCGGCGGCGCATCAGTTGATCCGCAGATCGGTGCCATAGGGCAGGCTCGACTGGGAGATGCGGGAGTCGGATCGGAGCTGTACCCACAGCGCGGACCACGCCGAGTTGTTGGTGATGCTGCCGCAGCCGCCGTGTTGGGAGTAGCACGCGGTCCATTCTGTCAGCGGTCCGCCGAAGTTGATTTTCGCCTTGTGTCCGACCACGCCGGTAAGCGAGATGTACTTCCACTGCTTGGCCATCGTGGTGTTGTAGATCTGCGGCAGGTTGATGATGCGGGTCGGTGCGGCGCCACCGGCCAGCCATTGCAGGTCGGCCGCCTTCCACCCGTTGTTGCACTTTCCGTTGACCGCGGTCCAGTTGCACCCGTCAGCGGAGCCGTTGAACACGAACTTGGCCGATGTCGCGGCGAGGTAGCCCGACAACCAGTCCCTTGTCTGCGCGGCGGTGCCGATGAAGCCAGGTTCCATGTCGTTCGCGCCCGCGATGGTGATGTTCGGGTACTTCTTGGCGTAGGCCACCAGCGGGTTGATGACCTGCTGCGCCCAGATCTTGCCGGTCAGGGCACGCACGTCGATGTCGTTGTTGACGCCTACCGCGATCATCGCCGGAGCGTTGTACTTCTGCGTACTGGCGTACCCGTCGATGTAGCCCTTCAGAGCGGTCACCAATTGCGGGTAGGTGATGTAGATGCTCGTGGCGGACAGTCCGATCAGGGTGGATGTCTGTCCACCGATGTCGAGCAGCACCAGATACCGACGGTTCGACGGGTTGTAGCTGGCGTCCGTCGCGCCCATCTTCTTCGTGATCGCCACGTCGGTCGGCTTGCCGTGGATGTTGCGGATGTAGCGACTGGTGGAGACCAGCGCGGGCGTGGTGACCGCGCCGATCGCCGGCGGGGGGCCGGTGATTGTGTTCGAAGCCTTGGACGCCGCAGACGTGCCGATTGCGTTGGTGGCGCGCACGGTGAAGGTGTACTTGCGTTGCGGAACCAGCTTCGTGAGCGTGGCCGTCCGCATCGAGGCCGTGACCTTCGCGGTGAGTCCCGAGGGCGTGGAACTGACCGTGTAGGTCATGACTGTCGAACCGCCGTTGGCGACGGGTGGAGCCCAGGTGACCGTCGCCGATGTCGAACTCACAGCAGCCTTCACAGACATCGGCGCGCTGGGTGCCACCGCCGAGGCATTCACCTGCTTGCAGGAGCGGAGGGTCGTGTCCGAGCCGCCGCCGACATTCTTCGCGATGGCGCAGACCGTGTGCTTTCCGTACGGGATCTTGACGCTCACGTCGTACCCGTGCAGCAGGGCGTAGCTGCCGTACACCCTCGCCACGTCCGGCCGGCTGCGGTTCGCCGTGGTGGTGACGATCGTCTTGCCGTCGGAGGTGATCCGGACCTGCAGGGGGGTGGTGGTCTTGTCATAGTCGAATGCCCAGCCCTTTACCCGCAACACATTGCTCGTGCTCGTCGCGCTGTCCAGGTATCCCCACGGGGAGTCCTTCTGCACGATGGTGCGGCAGGCGAGGGTCTTCGTCTTCGGGCCGGTGCCCACGTTGTGCGCGACCAGGCAGATCCGGTGCGTGCCAGAGACGATCCGACTCGTACCACTGAAACCGTGGTTCGCGCCGAGCCTCGGGTAGACCCGCGCGACGTCGGCGCGGGGCAGCTTCGCCGCGATCGTCCAGCGGGTGATGCCGTCCACCGTCAACGAGACGTTGATCGGTGACCGGGTGTCCGGGTCACCGGCCCAACCGGTGACCGTGACGCCATAGGCATACGGCGTGATCGTGTTGATGCCGCCGATTGGCGCCACGGCCGGAACGAGTGCTCCGGCCGTGGCGCTCTCGGCGACCAGTCCGCCGGCGACCAGGGCCAACGCACAGCCGAGGACGGCCAGCCGACGGGGGACGGCGTGCCGGAATCGGATGCGGGTGGCGGAGGTGGGCCGAACTGGTGGCGTCATGGGAGGGGCTCGTCTCGTGGCGGGACTGGGGCGAGTCCGCGGCTCCCCCGAGCTCCGCGCACCCCCAACTACTCGAGGGCAGCCAAAGACTAACTCGTGGGGCAGGTGTGACTAGAGGGACTGGGTAACATTTCGATGACGATCACTCAGCGGCTGCGCGTGTCGGCTGGCGTGTCCGGCCGAATCGATCTTCGAATCACATGCGTGTCATTCCCGGGGACGACCGATGAGATGGCCGTTTGCCGTAGCGGCAGCCGGGGCGGCTAGCGTTCACCGCGTGCGAATTGCAGTGGTGGGCGGCGGCGTCATCGGGCTGACGTGCGCAACGATGATCGCCGAGGCCGGTCACGACGTGACCGTGCAGGCACGGGAGTTCGGTGTGAACACGACATCGGGAGTCGCCGCCGCGATCTGGCATCCCTATCACGCGTTGCCGTTCGAGCGGGTGACCGCGTGGGCCGCGGGGACCTATCCGGTGCTCCGCGATCTTGCTGAGCGTGAGCCGGCCAGCGGCATCGTGATGCGCGAAGGTGCCGAGCTGCTGCGCGAGCCCGGGCCGGATCCTTGGTGGGCTGCGGCGGTACCGGACCTGCGCCGCGCGGAGTTCCTGTTGCCCGGATACAAGGACAGCTACGGCTTGCGCACTGCCATCACCGAGATGCCGATCTACCTGCCCTGGCTGGCGGCCCGCGCAGAACGAGCCGGTGCTCAGCTGGTGCGTGCCGAGGTCATGCAATGGCCGACCGGGTTCGACGCCATCGTCAACGCGACCGGGTTGCTGGGCGCTGCGCTGACCGGGGACGACACTGGATTCCCCATTCGCGGTCAGGTCGTCTGGGTCGAGCAGATCGGGTTGACGAACTGGTGGGTGGACAGCGCCGGTCCGACCTACCTGGTGCCGCGCAGTAAGGACATCGTGGTCGGCGGGACGGATGTGATCGGCGACTGGAACACCGAAGCGCGGCCGGAGACTGCCGCCGAGATCCTCGCCCGTGCCGCGCAGATGGTGCCCGACATCGCGCACGCGAAGGTGCTCGCGCATCGCGTCGGGCTGCGCCCGGGACGGCCGTCGGTTCGGCTGGAACGCGAAGATCGATCGGGCGCCACGTCGATCGTGCATTGCTACGGGCACGGCGGTGCCGGGATGACGTTGTCGTGGGGATGTGCGAAAGAAGTGCTGGACCTTGTGGAGGAGATGCGGTAGGCAGGACAGGTCTAGACCATTTCTGGACCAGCTCTCGGAGGATGTCGATGTACAGGATGCTCCCCCCAGCACGGGCGACCCGCCGGATCGTCGCGGTACTCGCAGCCCTCGTGACGGCGCTCGGCCTTGCGGTTCCGGCCGGCGCCACGCCCACGTCCAGCGGCAGGCAGTCCGACGCGAAGCGCATCGCGCAACACGTCGCGAAGATGTCGCTGGCAGAGAAGGTCGGTCAGCTGTTCGTCACCTATGCCTACGGCGACACGGCCACGACCACCGATCCGCAGGACACGTCGCAGAATCAGACGCTGTACGGCGTCGACAACGGCGCCCAATTGGTCAGCAAGTACCACCTCGGCGGCGTCATCTACTTCACCTGGGCCAACGGGCTCACTGATCCGACCAAGATTGCGCAGCTGTCGAACGGCCTGCAGACCGCGGCCACCTCCGTCTCGAACGGCGCGCCGCTGCTCATCAGCACCGACCAGGAAGGCGGCAACGTCGTCCGGATCGGCAGCCCGGCAGCAGTGTCGCCGGGCAACATGGCGATCGGTGCGACGCTGAACCCGCTCATCGCATACAACACCTCGCGGGCCACCGGTCAGCAGCTCAAGGCAATGGGCATCAACGTCGATGACGCACCCGTCGTGGACACCAACACGAACCCGGCGAACGCGGCTGACGGTCCACGCGCCTTCGGTGACAAGCCCGTGCTCACCGCGGTGATGGGGGCCTCGTCAGTGCTCGGCTACCAGGGCGCTGGAGTCGCGGCGACGGCGAAGCACTTCCCGGGACTGGGCAGCACCAGCGTCAACACCGACAACGGGATCGCGGTCTCCGACGAGACGAGAGCGCAGTTCTTCGCCAACGACATCCCGGCGTTCCGGGCGGCCATCGCGGCCGGCACCGGCGAGATCATGGCCGCTCACATCGTCGCGCCGGCCCTGGACCCGTCGGGTGCGCCGGCGAGCCTGTCGAAGCCGATGGTGACCGGGATCCTGCGCGACCAGTTGCACTACAACGGCGTCGTCGTGACCGACTCGCTGGGTGCCGCCGCGTTGGAGGCCTACCCGGTGCCGCAGCGCAGCGTGCTGGCAGTCGAGGCCGGCGACGATGAACTCTTGATGCCGGAGGACCTGGCCGGTTCGATCGCGGCTGTCGAGGCGGCGGTGCAGTCCGGTGCGATCAGCGAGGCGCGTCTCGAGCAGTCGGTGACGCGCATCCTGACGTTGAAGTCGCACCTCGGGCTGTTCCAGAACAGCCAGGTTGATGTGTCGAAGGTGGCGTCGACGGTGGGCACGTCGCAGCAGAAGGCGACGATGGCCTCGGCCGCGCAACACGGCATGACCCTCGTGCGCAACACCGATCACGTGCTGCCGTTGGCGGCGAACTCGGGCAAGTCGGTGTTGGTGACCGGTTGGGGCGCGACCGGCACCCAGACGCTTGCCACTGCGATGTCAGCCCGGGGTGTCGCCACCTCACGCGTCTACACCGGGTCGGCGCCGAGCGCGGCAGCCATTGCGGCTTCCGTCGCCGCGGCGAAACAGAACGACGTGACCGTGGTGATGACCAACAACGCCTGGAGCGATCCGGGCCAGGTCTCGCTCGTCCAGCAGTTGCAGGCCACCGGCAAACCGATCGTGGTGGTTGCGGTGGGTGCGCCTTACGAGCTGGGCTACCTGCCCGGCACGGCGACGTTCCTGGCTTCCTACGGCTACCAGCCGGTCTCGTTGCAGGCGATCAGCGACACGGTCTTCGGCGCCCAGCCGACCGGTCATCTGCCGGTGACGATCCGCTCCGCTGACGGCAGCACCGTGGTCGCACCGTTCGGCACCGGCGGCAGATACTGACTCCATGGCGCCGGCTTCGCAGGCTCGGCCGAACGTGCCCGCTCTACCTATGACGTCGGCCGCGCAAGCTCAGCGCAGTCTTGGAGGTGGCGGCTCGTTGCGGATCTCGCCGACGAGTTCGGTGATCGACCACATGATCTCGTCGGTCATCTCGTGCAGCAGCTCGGAGGTCGGCTCCTTGTCGCGGAACCGGGCCAGATCCACCGCCTCGCCGACAGAGACGGTGACCTCTTTGCGTGGGAAGGGCCGGACAGTCTTTCGCAATGAGTCGAAGGTGAACTGGGCGCCGAATTGGCCGACCGGAACGACGGGTGCGTGCGGCGCGAGCAGGGCTAGCCTGGCGACGCCGGTCTTGGCGCGGGCCGGCCACCAGTCCGGGTCGTGCGTCATCGTTCCCTCGGGATAGATGATCACGCACTCGCCGCGGTCCAGCGCTTCCTTCGCCGCGTGCAGCGACTGTGATGCGTCGGCGGTGCCACGGCGCACCGGAATCTGCGCCGCGCCACGCAGCACGCCGCCGATGAACGGCTTCTCGAACATGCTCGCCTTGATGAGGAAGCGCGGGATGCGCCCCGACTGCCAGACGAACCGGGCGATCAGAATCGTGTCGACGTAGGAGACGTGGTTCACCGCGAGGATGACACCGCCCTTGGCCGGTACCCGCTGCAGGTTGCACCACCGGATCTTGAACAACAACCCGTCCAGCGGATAGATCACGAGCACGCAGAACCGGATCCAGAGACCCGCTTTGGGTTTGTGCAGTCGGGCCATGGCGGAGACTATGCCCGAGCCGGTGGCCTGCTGCGAACCGGCGTCATCCGGAGATCTGCGCGGCCAATGACCGGCGTCGGCTTTCGATCTCCTGGTCGACGGTGGTGTCCCGCGCCGCGATGACTCCCGCACCCGTCGACACGGCGAGCGCGACGTATAGCGCGATGAACGGGCCGGTCCAGCTGTGCGTCGCGCCGATGAGGGCGCCGACGAGCAGCGGGCCGCTGCCGGCCAGCACGTACCCCACGCTCTGCACGAAGGCAGACACCGCGGCGGTCACCTCGATGTGTCTGGTGTGCAGCCCGATCATCGTCAGCGCGACCGGGAACGCACCGCTGCCGATGCCGATGAGGATCAGCCAGAGCCAGGCACCACCGACCGGTGCGATGATCAGTCCCGCGTAGCCGACCGCGTAGCAGGCGCCCAGGCTCAGGATGATGCGCCGCTGCCCGCGCACGGCCAGGGCCGGCACCACCATCGAGATCGGGATCGACAGTGCCGAGTAGTAGGCCACCAGCCCGCCGGCGCCTCCGTCGCTGACACCGTGGTCCTCGAAGAACCGGGCGAACCAGCCGAAGGCGATGTAGGCCTGGAAGGACTGGAAGGCGAAGAAAATCGTGAGCGCCCACGCGGTCCGGCTGCCGATCAGCGCCCGCACCGGGATCGCCCGGACCGGACCGGACGACGCGTCCCGGCGGCGCACCATCGGTAACCACGGCAGCACCGCGACGGCGGTGAACAGTGCCCACGAGCCGATGCCCAGTCGCCAGGAGTCTGCGCCACTGGAGAGATCGCTGATGGGCACGGTGAGTCCGGCCGCGGCGGTCGCACCGATCGCCAGGGCGGTGGTGTAGACGGCGGTCATGGCGCCGAGCCGGTCGGGGAAATAACTCTTCACGAGCGAGGGCATCGACACATTGCTGATCGCGCCGCCGGTCAGCGCCAAGATGCTCAGCAGGGCGAACAGCCAGAGTGAACCCGCCAGCGCTCGAGTCGCCAGTCCGGCCGTAGCGGCAACCATTGCGACCACGAGCACCCGGTTCGGCCCGAACCGCCGGTTCAGCCGTGGCGCGAACGAACCCACCGCGGCGAAGCACAGCACCGGCAGCGTCGTGATGAGACCAGCGCCGGCACCTGTTGCGCCGAGTCCATCCTGCAGCCTCTCCAGCACCGACCCGATACTGGTCACCGCGGTGCGCATCGAGAAGCCGGTAAGCACGATCGCCACCACCAGCAGCCCCCGCCGCAACTGTGGCTGCGGCGGGTCGACAGTGGGCACGAGGACTCAGCCTAGGGCGGAGCGTGCCAGGCGAGCCTAAGTGGGCAGTTCGTGGTCGGCGTACTGCTCGCGAAGCAGGCGCTTGGAGAACTTGCCGACGCTGGTCTTCGGGATCTCCTCGAGGAACACCACGTCGTCGGGCAGGCCCATCTTCGACACTCCCGCGTCGGAGAGAAAGCCGAGGATGTCCTCCTTACTGGGTGACGTGCCTTCCTTGGCGACCACGCAGGCCAGCGGGCGCTCCATCCACTTCGGGTGGGGCAGCGCGATGACCGCGGCTTCGGCAACGTCGGGGTGGCCCATGATCCGGTTCTCCAGGTCGACGGAGCTGATCCACTCGCCGCCGGACTTGATCAGGTCCTTGGTCCGGTCCACCAGCCGCATGTACCCCAACGGGGAGATCGCGCCGACGTCGCCGGTGCGCAGCCATCCATCTGGGGAGAACTGGGTGCCCGGCTCCTCGTTGTTGTAGTACGCGGCGGCCACCCACGGCCCGCGGGCCTCCACCTGGCCGGTTGCGTCGTCGTCCCAGGGGAGCACGGTGCCCTCCTCATCAACGATGCGCATCTCCAGCCCTGGCAATGCCATTCCGGCCGACGCTCGGATGACCGCCTTCGTATCTTCATCGGCATCGGCGACCTCTGCGCGCAGGCAGGTCATCGACGCGACCGGCGACGTCTCGGTCATCCCCCATCCCTGCGTGATGGGAATGCCGATCGCTTCACGCCACCCATCGGACAGCGACCGGGGCACCGCCGAGCCGCCGGCCATCACCTTGCGCAATGAGGACGTGTCGTGCTCGGCCAGCTTCGGGAGCATTCCCATCCAGATCGTCGGCACACCGCTGGCGACGGTGACCTGCTCGTCGGCGATGAAGTTCAGCAGTCCGTCGGGGCTGAGGTCGGGGCCGGGCATCGCGACGTTTGCTCCGGCCAGGTAGGCGGCGTACGGGATGCCCCAGGCATTCGCGTGGAACATCGGGACGACCGGCAGGATCGTGTCGGAGTCGCCGAGATTCAGCGCTGCGGCGGTCAGCGATGCGTACGAGTGCAGGTAGGTCGAGCGGTGTGAGTAGACGACGCCCTTGGGGTTGCCGGTGGTGCCGGTGGTGTAGCACATCGCTGCGGCCGACCACTCGTCCAGCGGATTGTCGGCGAAGTCGATCGGCTCGACCGAACTCACCACGTCGGAGTAGAGCCTGATCCGCGAGTCGTCCGGGAGCTCGGTCGCGGCGCCGTCATCAAAGACCAGCACGTGCTGAACGGCCTTCAGCTCAGGCAGATACTTGGCCAGCAGGGGCAGCAGCGAGCGGTCGACGAGGATTGCCTCGTCCTCGGCGTGGGTGACGGTATAGATCACTTGCTCGGCGAACAGCCGGATATTGATGGTGTGCATGACTCGGCCGGTGCCGGGCACCGCGAAGTAGGCCAGCATATGGTTGCCGGTGTTCCAGCCGAACGTGCCGACCCGGGCGTCCGGTGCGGACAGCTCGAGGCTGTCCAGCACGCCGGCCATCCCGCGGGCCTGCGCGGCGAACTCCGCGAAGGTGATGTGCTCGGTCTGCCCGTCCGCTCGTTTCGTGGCGATCGTGCGGGTGGGGAAGATCTGCTCCCCGCGCCGGAAGATCATGTTCGTGTTCAGGGGCAGGTCCTGCATCAGCGCCTTCATGGCCAGATCGAACCGCACCCTGGCCCCGCGGGCAATCGGTAGCACTCAGTGATGTCACCCTCGGGAGACGCAAGCAGTAGTCACGGCAACCGCTCGGCGTGAAAGGTGTGGGTCTCGACCTGGCCCGACTGCAGGAACCCGCGGATCGACTCCAGGTAGGAACGGACACTCGGATCGTCGGACGCATCGACATCGCCGGCGCCGGGGACGTAACTGGTTGCCAGTCGGTGATTGGTGCCGATGTCGCCGGAGTTGCGGTGCAGCACGACGGTAGTGACATTGGTGTGATCCGGGTTGTCCGTCCCGTCGCAGTGCGGGACGACGTCTCCGTCGTTCTCCAGCGCGAGCACCGAGACGCCGGCCGGGACGTGCAGGTGGCCGATCGGCGAGCCTGCTGTGACGACGTGAGTCACCTGGAACTCGTGGGTGTGACTGAGCTGCTCGGCAGTGTTGACCGCAATCATCCCGCCCTCGCTGTGCCCGACCAGCATCACCGGATCATCCGGTCGGACCCCGGCGCGGCGCAGTGCCTCGATGACGGCCTTCTCATAGGTGGTGCTGGTGCCGCTGATCGCCCTGAGGTCGGTACCGACGCTGGTGACATCACCGGATCTCGGGTCTGGGCTCCAACTCTTCGTGCCGGGGATGTCGACGAGCACATGACGATGACCGTCGGCGTCGGTGATGATCTTGACGTCGATGTCGCCGCCTTTGCCGAGATCGCGCTGGGCCAGACCCGCCATGATGTCCTGCAGGCTGCGCGGCGCGGTGCCTGCCGTGGTGCCGGTCGCGGTCAACCTGGGCCGCCCGTCGGGATAGGCGGCGAGCAACCGGGTCAAGTGAAACTGCGACCAGAACCCGATCATTGCGTCCAGCAGCTCGGGATCGGCACTCGCCGCCTTGCTCATGGCGGCCTTCCAGCTCTTCCCGTGCAACGCGGCGCCAGCGCCGGCCGCCTCCGCGCGCAGCAGTTTGACTGCGCCCACCACCTCCGGCCCGTACCGCTCCTTGAGCCGATCGACGGCCAGATAGCTGGCGGCGGCGGCGCGCAACTGGACGTCGATCCCGCCGCATTCCGCGGCAATCCAGGTCAGCCCGTGGGGGCCGTCGAGAGCGGCCAGCAACGCCGTCTCGAAGGACGCCGCGCCACCGGGGTCTAAGGGCACGCTGGCGAGCACGTCGGGTTCGGCGAGGTAGCCGTGCAGCGCGAGCGAATGATCCGCACAGTCCAGGCCGGCCCGGGCGAAGAGCCGAGCCGAGCAGACCATGTCGTCGTAGTGCGCCTCGATGCCGTTGCTGCCGCCGTGCACGGTGATCGGACGCCGCCCGCCCGGCGCCGTCATCGTGAACCCGCCGGTCCGAGAACGCCGGGGGGAAACCGGCCCACGACCTTGTGCACACCGAGCGCCTTGCGCGCAGCGTCGAGCACATGGCGCATCCGCCGAACGTTTCGGGCGTGATGGCGTAGTACCGCTGCGGCGTGATCCACGTCGTGCGCAGACCGGGTGACACGGTCGAGCAGATGCTCGACCCTGGCGCGGTACTGGGTAGCCGCGGGTGAGTGCCAGCGGGTGGCGGCGCTGGCCTGAGCCAGGCGCGACGCGGCGACACGCAGTTGGTCGGCATGCCCTTCGAGGTGGTGGGCCACCTGTTCCAACCGGTCCGGATCGCCGAGCGTCATAGCCCGAGGCTGCGCCGGTACCGCCCGGCTCGGGCCAGGTCGGGTCGGGCTGTGTATATCGCGGCGGCTGTGGATGAGTCGTTGACGGCGTTCGCTGGCCGTCCGTGGTTGAATGCAGCAGGTGAATCACATCGTTGGGATTCACCCTTCGCAGACGCACGCAGCACGACGAATCACCGAGTCACAGACTGTTGAGCACCACGAGAGGCCGACGCTGACATGGACAGCTCGAACGCAGCAGCCCGCCACGACGAGGCAGCCGATTCCGGCGACGTCGTTGATGGCCTGACCCGCCGCGACCGGGAGATCCTCGCGTTCGAACGTCAGTGGTGGAAGTACGCCGGCGCTAAAGAGCAGGCGATCCGCGAGCTGTTCGACATGTCGGCGACGCGCTACTACCAGGTGCTGAACGCGCTCATCGACAACGCCGATGCGTTGGCCGCAGACCCCATGCTGGTCAAGCGATTGCGTCGGCTGCGGGCCACCCGGCAGCGGCAGCGCTCCGCTCGTCGACTCGGCATCGACGTCTAACTTCAGTCTGATCCGGACACTCCGCGCCGGTCCCGTCGGCCGTCGGGCCGTCGATACCAGCCCGTTATCCTGTCGCCCATGGCTCACGCAGCACCCACGCCTCCCGGGGGGCAGCGCCGCAACCGGGTCGTCGGCACGCTACTTGTACTGCTGGGCGTCGCGGTGCTCGTCGTCGCGGTGATCAGCTTGGGCCATCCGCACGGACGTCGGTCCACCGACGCCACCCGGACGGTGACCCAGTCAGCGTCGTCCACGCCGGTGTCGTCCACGCCCGTGTCGAGCACACCCAAGTCGTCGCCCAGCACGAAGAAGTCGACGTCGTCGAGTTCGCAGTCCACGAAATCCAGCGCGCCGGCCAAGGCGCGGGCTTCGGTCTACATCCTCAACAACACCAACCGGCAGGGTCTGGCCGCGACCGTCGCGGCCGCACTGAAGGCCCAAGGGTGGACGGTGCTGGCCACCGAGAACTACTCGAACGACATCGTCTCCAGCACGGCGTACTACGACCCAAGCAGGTCGGCGAATCGGGCGGCGGCGGAGGAACTGCAGAAGGAGTTCCCGGGCATCAAGCGCGTCGTCGAGCGTTTCGCGCAACTCCCCGATGCGCCCATCGTCCTCATCCTCAATGACGACTACCCATAGAAGCACGCCCAGGGGGAGCCTGAACGGAGACGCTAGGCCCGGTGGCGATCGTCGCGCGCCCCGCAGTTGATCACGAAACCACAGCCGCGCGAGCGACAAGCATCGCAGCGGGTCATCAGCGCAGATCCTCGCCGTAAACCCACCCATGCTGTGTGGCAAGATAAGAGCCACAACTGAAGAACCCCTTCATCAAGAGGGGCTGAGGGACCGGCCCGATGACGCCCCGGCAACCGCCACGATGTGCCCGCATTTGCGAGGCCGACAGTGGGAGGTGCCAACTCCGGCCCCGGTGATATCCACCGGGGACAGATGAGGAGAGAGGCCTCCGATCCCCATGAGCACAGTTCTAGACCGCCCGACGGCGGCGTCATCCCCGGCTCGCGCCCTGGTGTGCCGCAATTGCGGCGCCTCCTTCCCGCTCGGCGCCCAGCACGCCTGTCTCGAGTGTTGGGGCCCGTTGGAGATCGGCTACGACACCACCGCGCTTGCGTCGGTGACGAGGGAGCAGATCGAGTCCGGGCCGCACTCCATCTGGCGATACGCCGGCCTGCTGCCGGTCGGCCAGGATCCGCAGACCCGGGTGGATTCCGGCACCGGGATGACCCCTCTCATCCGCGCTGACCGGCTCGGCGCGGAACTCGGCTTCACCGCGGCACTGTGGGTCAAGGACGACTCGGCCAACCCGACTCATTCGTTCAAGGACCGTGTCGTCTCGGTGGCCATCACCGCGGCCCGCGAACTCGGCTTCGACCGGATCGCTTGCGCGTCGACGGGCAACCTCGGCAACTCGGTGGCCGCCCACGCCGCCCGGATCGGGATGCGGTCCATCGTGTTCATCCCGTCCGACCTCGAAGCGGCGAAGATCGTGCAGTCGGCCATCTATGGCGGCACACTCGTCGGCGTCGAGGGCTCCTACGACGACGTGAACCGGCTGTGCAGCGAGCTGTCGGAGACCGACGAGTTCGAGTCGACCGGATTCGTCAATGTAAACGTGCGCCCTTACTACGCCGAGGGATCGAAGACGCTCGGCTTCGAGGTCGCCGAGCAGCTCGGTTGGCGTCTGCCCGCTCAGTACGTCGCGCCAATGGCGTCCGGGTCGATGCTCACCAAGATCAACAAGGCGTTCAAAGAACTGGTCGGCGCCGGGCTCGTCGACGAGGCGCCCTGGGCGGTGTTCGGCGCGCAGTCACAGGGCTGCTCGCCGATCGCCACAGCGTTCGACGGTGGCACCGACGAGGTCATCCCGGTCAAGCCGACTGGAATCGCCAAGTCGCTGAACATCGGCAACCCGGCGGACGGGCCGTACGCCCTGGACGCGGTGCGCTCCAGCGGCGGAGCGATGGCCGCGGTCAGCGATGACGAGATCCGCGAGGGCATCCGGTTGCTGGCACGGACCACCGGAGTGTTCGGCGAGACGGCCGGCGGGGTGACCGTGGCGGTGCTGAAGAAGCTGGCCGAGGCCGGTCGGCTGGACACCTCGAAGGAGACGGTCATCTTCAACACCGGCGACGGGCTGAAGACCCTCGACGCGGTTGCCGGGGGCGCGCAGCCGACTGCGCTCATTCCGCCGACCCTGAAGGGCATGCGCGAAGCCGGCCTGCTCTGAATGATCCGTTGGTGAGCCGGTAGTCGACGAGATGTGGGTTGACAAACACGTTCTAGATCTACATACATGGGTCGGTGAGCCCGCGCCGTACGAAGCCAGCACGCGGGACGAACAGGCACCGAGCAGTTGTCCTATGCATTTTCCGACCCGTACTCGGTCGGGATGCTGGCCGGCCTCAGTGAGATAGCCGAGAAGACCCGGACGAGGCACTCTCGGCGCGACCGGACGCACCCATCGTTGCCGATCTGGGCCGGACTGTGCGGACGCCGCGACTGCGTGCGGCTGTCGTCACCTTCCTGCGCTCCACTGCACGGCGCCAGGCGCGGCTGGCCAACCGGCTCGACCCGGGCTGCTCGTCGCTGCGCGCGACCGCCGCGCGCTAGCAGCGAGCCCGAACACCGAGACGGCGCAGGGCATTGACGAGCCTTGGCGAACCGGCTCGATCAGGCTGGCGTCAGCTCCGGTTGCGACCGGGAGTGCGGCAGTCGGCGCACTGCCGCCGAGGCAAGCGGGGCAACCCCGGCGACGGCGTAGATCACGCCCGCGCCGGCGGCCACCCGGCCCGCGCCGATCGCGTGGGAGAGCGGCCCGACCGCTAACTGGCCGATCGGGATCGCCAGGTAGGAGAGCAGGTCGTCGTAGGACGAGACCCGGGACAGCACCTGCGGCGGCACATGTTCCTGCAGGGAGGTGTCGTAGCTGATCGCCGTCACCGACGAACCGATCCCGGCGACGAACGCGCTCAGGATCAGCCACGGCGCACCGAACCCCAGGCCGAGCGTCAGCAGCGGAGCGGCGCCCAACGCGCTCATCAACTGCCCGAGCCGGAGCAGGTGACGCACCACGACGCGATACATCACGACGCTCATCACCAGCAGCCCGATGCCACGAGCGCTCAACACGAATCCCCACGTCGCCTCGCCGCTCTGCTGCTTCGTCAGCGCTGGACCGAGGGTCTGCCAAGTGCCGACCTGGACGAGGTTCATCACACAGAACGCCGACGTGGCCATCCACACCCACCGGATGCGTCGGTACTCAGACCAGCCTTCTCGGATGTCGGCGAGCACGGTCGAGCGGGCTGCCCTCACCCGGCCGGGCAGGGAGAGCTGCGCGACGCAGCAGGCGGCGATCAGGAAGGTTGCCGCGTCGACTGCGATCGCCGCACCACTGCCGGCCGTCGCGACCAGGATGCCGGCCGCGCTGGGTCCGATGATCTTGGACGCATTGCGGCTGGACCCGAGCACCGAGTTGGCTCGTTGCAGCTGCGCGGCGGGCACGAGTTCGGGGACGACGCCGCGCAGTGCAGGCATGGTGAAAGCGTCGAGCGCCCCGTTGGCGAAGGAGAGCGCGGCCACCGCAACGAGGCTGTAGTGGTGGGTGAGCAGTAGCGCGGCCACCGCACCCTGAGTCAGCCCGGAGCCGAGGTTGGACACGACGAGCACGGTGCGGCGGGAGAACCGGTCCGCCGCGGCGCCGCCGACCAGCAGGAAGACCAGCAACGGGATCATGTGCGAGGCCACCACAATGCCGAGGTCGTTCGTGCTGTTCGAGGCATCGAGGACGGCAAAGGCCAGCGCGATGGGAGCCATCGAACTGCCGAGCAGCGAGACGAGGCGGCCGACCAGGAACAGCCGGAAGTCGCGGTTTCGCAGAGGGGAACTCACGGGAGGAGGGTCGCTGCGCGCCGCCGCGCCAGGTAATGTTTCGGCAGGAGGCGAAAGATGGTTCTGCTGCGAGTGTCACCGATCGCGCTGTCCCGCTCCCGCTTCGCACTATCCCCGCTCGCGGAGACCCTGGGCGCCCTCATGGTGCTCCGGGCACGGTCGAGCGATCCGTGGCTGACCGATTGGCACGAGCGGCACCACTCGGCGTTCACCGCCACCCTTGACGCCGACCCGTTCGCGCGCGGACTGGTCGAGCTGGTCTCGTCGACGAAGTGGCTGCCCGGTTTCCTGACCGTGCCGCCGCAGGGTGGCATGCGCACCCGGCTGGAGGACGAGTTGCCCGCCGTCGCGAGATGGTCCGACGCCGACTTCCGGGCCGAAGTCGAGGAGTCACGGAGGCAGAGTTGGCAGCAGCACAGTCTGTCGTGGCTGGTCGGCAAGAACTGGAGTGAGCGCGCCGCCGAGCTGCTCGCCGAGACGTGGCGGGCACACGTGGCACCGGACTGGCCGCGTCGCAGCGCGTTGCTCGAGCGCGACGTCATGTATCGGGCCGGTCTGTTGGCGGCCTACGGCTGGTCGCGCGCATTGGACCGGATGAGCCGGCACAGCGCCTGGGTCGGTGCCGACGGCATCAGGTTCACCAGCCGGCCCGGGGCCGATCGCACGATCGGGCCGGAAGGCATTCTGTTCGTCCCGGTCAGCCTCATCCGCGGCACGTGGCTGTGCGAGACGGACGGTGCCGACTATGCGATGGTCTACCCGGCCCGCGGAGCCGCCGCCGAACCGGCGACGGACGCCGTTGCGCCGGTGGACCGCCTCATCGGTCCGGGTCGGGCGAGGATCCTGCGCGAGCTCGGGCGCCCGGCCACCAGCACCGAGCTGGCCACCGGCCTGGAGCTGTCACTGGGCACCGTCGGCGGCCACCTCGGTGTGCTCCGGGAGGCCGGACTGGTCAGCGGCGCCCGAGTCGGGCGCCGGGTCGTCTACAGCCGCACCGCCACCGGCGATCAGCTGCTCGCTCTACCCATGGCCGAACGTCACTAGCGAAGGGCGCTATGGGTAGCGCTCCTTGCACTCGTGGCAGGTGAGTGCCAGACTCGAATTGGCACTCGGGTACTCTGAGTGCTAACCGGGCCGGCCTCGATGAGGAGCTGAGTGCTCCGTCCGTCGCGGGCATCTGGCCACGCACGCCCGGCCTACAACACATGTGTCCATCTAGTAGTGAGGACTACACCGCATGGCCAAGATGATCGCGTTCGACGAAGAGGCCCGCCGCGGCCTTGAGCGCGGCATGAACCAGCTCGCCGATGCAGTACGGGTGACGCTGGGCCCGAAGGGCCGCAATGTCGTGCTGGAAAAGAAGTGGGGCGCCCCCACGATCACCAATGACGGTGTCAGCATCGCCAAGGAGATCGAGCTCGAGGACCCTTGGGAGAAGATCGGCGCAGAGCTGGTCAAGGAAGTTGCCAAGAAGACCGACGACGTAGCCGGTGACGGCACCACCACCGCAACGGTGCTGGCGCAGGCGCTGGTCCGCGAGGGTCTGCGTAACGTGGCGGCCGGGGCCAACCCGCTGTCGCTGAAGCGTGGCATCGAGGCTGCTGTGGCAGCCGTGTCCGAGGAGCTGGGCAACCAGTCCAAGGAGGTCGAGACCAAGGAGCAGATCGCATCGACCGCTTCGGTCTCTGCCGCTGACACCTCGGTCGGCGAGCTCATCGCCGAGGCGATGGACAAGGTCGGCAAGGAAGGCGTCATCACCGTCGAGGAGAGCAACACCTTCGGTCTCGAGCTCGAGCTCACCGAGGGCATGCGCTTCGACAAGGGTCACCTCAGCGCGTACTTCGTGACCGACTCCGAGCGCATGGAGACCGTTCTCGACGACCCGTACATCCTGATCGTCGAGAACAAGATCTCGAACGTGAAGGACCTGCTCCCGTTGCTGGAGAAGGTCATGCAGGCCGGCAAGCCGCTGGCCATCATCGCCGAGGACGTCGAGGGCGAGGCGCTGGCCACTCTGGTCGTCAACAAGATCCGGGGCACCTTCAAGTCCGTTGCCGTCAAGGCGCCCGGCTTCGGTGACCGTCGCAAGGCGATGCTGCAGGACCTGGCGATCCTGACCGGTGGCCAGGTCATCAGCGAGACCGTTGGTCTCAAGCTGGAGAACGCGACGATCGATCTGCTGGGCAAGGCGCGCAAGTTCACCACCACCAAGGACGAGACCACTCTCGTCGAAGGTGGCGGCGACGCCGACCAGATCCAGGGTCGGGTCAACCAGATCCGTGCCGAGATCGAGAACAGCGACTCCGACTACGACCGCGAGAAGCTGCAGGAGCGGTTGGCCAAGCTGGCCGGCGGCGTTGCGGTCATCAAGGTCGGCGCGGCCACCGAGGTCGAGCTGAAGGAGCGCAAGCACCGCATCGAGGACGCCGTTCGCAACGCGAAGGCCGCCGTCGAAGAGGGCATCGTGGCAGGTGGTGGCGTCGCGCTGCTGCAGGCCGGGGTGAACGCCTTCGCGAAGCTCGACCTCGAAGGTGACGAGGCCACTGGCGCGAACATCGTCAGGGTCGCGCTCGAGGCTCCGCTCAAGCAGATCGCGGTTAACGCCGGTCTCGAGGGTGGCGTCGTGGTGGAGAAGGTGCGCAACCTTCCCGTCGGACACGGCCTCAACGCCGCGACCGGCGTGTACGAGGACATGCTCGCCGCTGGCGTGCCGGACCCGACCAAGGTCGTCCGCTCGGCACTACAGAACGCGGCGTCCATCGCCGCGCTATTCCTGACCACCGAGGCAGTTGTCGCCGACAAGCCGGAGAAGGCTTCGGCCGGCGGCGGCGGCGGTATGCCCGGCGGCGGTGACATGGACTTCTGATCGGCATCAGCTGATCGGAAAAGTCTGTTCCGCTTCACACTGAGGGCGGTTCCGGGAAACCGGGGCCGCCCTCAGCGCTGTCTGCGGGCTAGGCGCCGACGTCGTGCAGATGGTGCACGAAGTCGTGCGCCAGGTATTGCGCCAGTGTGGCCACGGTGAACACCGAGCCGTTGTCGCGGCGGCCGGGGCGCTGCAGTTCATCGTCGCGGATGGCCCGCAGCATCGTCGCCAGCGGACCCGCCGACCCGGTCAGCTCGTCGGCGACCCGCGGCGGCAGTTGCTCCCAGTATCGATCCCGCGCGGCTGTCTCGTCCTGGTCCCAGTTGGTGAACATCGGGTCGTCATCACTGAGCAGTTGACGGAACCGACCGTCGAAGATCGCACAGACGTCACGGACGTGGCAGGCGTACTCGACCGGCGACCAGGTGGCGGGTTCCGGCCTGGCCGCCGCGTCCGGTGCTTGCAGTCGAGCCGCGAATCGAACCGCGGTGTCCTCGACGATGTCGGCGACCTCGGCGACGGACACCTCGCCGGCGCTGAACCCGCACTCCGGGCAGGCGCGGCTCAGCGTCCAGGTCCAGTCCTTCGCGTCGGGTTCGGGCAGGACCGGTTGGCTCACGCGTGTTCTCCTGTCAGCTCGGCACGTTCGGTGATGACGTCGATGATGGCCTGCATCGTCTCGGCGGCTCTGCGCCGGGTCGGCTCATGCGCGACTGCACCGTCGACGATCTTGCGCTTCGACTCGGGGACGGTGAGCGTCGCGACGACCTCGCCGCCCTGTGCCAGCAGCGTGCGGGTGAGGGCGATCTGTGCGTTGATCCCACCGGTGATCAGCGGTGACGCGCTGAGTAGCACGATCGGCATCGTGGCGAGTTCGCCCGTGCCGACCAGCCAATCGAGCGCGTTCTTGACCACGCCGGGCACCGAATGGGCGTACTCGGGGGTGGCGATGACCAACCCGTCGGCGCCGTCCAGAGCGGCACGCATCGCGCCCACTGAATCGCCGCCCGCCGAGCCCGGCTCGAATCCGGGAACAGCGGTGAGCGGGCCGACCTCACGCACTTCGGTGCCGCTCGGCAGGCTGCCCACCGCGGCCGCCAGCAGCACCGCGTTGCTGGACCGCGGGTCGGCACTGCCACACA
The DNA here is from genome assembly GCA_051001975.1 of Jatrophihabitans sp. Classification (GTDB taxonomy): domain Bacteria; phylum Actinomycetota; class Actinomycetes; order Mycobacteriales; family Jatrophihabitantaceae; genus DATAEG01. The sequence goes on along the minus strand of JBPCMU010000111.1, from coordinate 23,632 downwards.
TCGTCGCCAGTATCACCCAGCAATCATCCCTGGCGGCACTGACGGAGGTGTTCGCCGGGTCGGGTGGTCAGGACGGGGTGATGGCGTACCGGCTGAACTTCCAGGTCGACAGGATCTTGCCCATCGTGCCGTCGTTGTACATGTCCTTGATGGCCTTCTGGATCGGGCCGATCAGCTCGTCGCCGGGACGCAGGGCGATACCGATGGGCACCGGCTTCACCAGTTCGGCGCCCTGCACCAAGGAGTTGTCTGCGGCAACTGCGCTCTGCACGATCGGAGCGTCGCCGAAATACACCTGCACGGTGCCCTTGGTAAGCGCCAGGATCGCGTCGTTCTCGCTGGCGAACGACTTGATGGTGATCTGCTTACCGCTTGGCGCCGAAGAGTTCTGTGCCTTCAGGAAGTCCTCCTCGGTGGTCCCGGTGGCGACCGACACCGTCCGTCCGTACAGGTCGGCAACCGCGTTCACCGGGGTCGCGTCCTTCTTCAGCATGACGTCCTGGCCGGCACCGAGGTAGTTCACGAAGGTCATCTGCGTACGCCGCTGCGCCGTGTCATTGATGAACGAGATGATCGCGTCGCATTTCTTGTCCTGCAGCGCCGGGATGATCTTCTCGAATTTGGTGTCGACGTACTTGGCGGTCTTCTTCAGCCTCTTGGCAACGGCGCGACCGATGTCGATGTCGGCACCGACCAGCACCCGCTTGAGATCGGCGGTGCCGACCTTCTGTACTTGGTAGAACTCGGCCGGCGGGTAGGTCGGGTCGGTACAGAAGGAGAGTGTCTTGGACGAATCGCTGGAGCAAGCGGTGAGCCCGGTGCCGATCAGCAGCGCGCAGCAGGCCGCCCCGACCAGTCGAGGCACCGTCAGTCGCCGCCACCGCGCGGTCATCGGGGCACCACCGCCTCGATCGAGCTGGGGATCTGCCAGTCCTCGGAGTCGAGTGCCTTCTGCACCTGTTCCGTGCTCATCGACAGTTCGACCGCGTAGTAGAAGATGCCCAGGCTGAACAGGATGACGACCGCCAGGTCGACCCAGTCCGGCAGGACGTTGTGCCCATGGCCGTATCGGCCGAGCACGCTGATCACGGTCAGTCCGATCAGCCAAGGCCAGATCCACGACGTCGCCCGCCAGTCGATGTCGGTGCGCGTGGTGTTGGCCCGGCGTAGCGCGAACTCGAACAGCACGCGGCCGACGAAGATCATCCCGAGCAGCTTCCACATCACGTCGAAACCGCTCCAGTAGATGATCAGGTTCGCCGCGCAGAATCCAGCCGGGTTCATCACCTTCGGCATCGGCAGGCGGTAGCCGCGAGGCCGATCGGGATCGCGTTTCTGCAGCGCAGCGAGGGACACCGGCGCAAAGGCGTACATGATCGCGGTGGCCGAGGTGATGATGCCGACCAGCTTGCTCCAGCTGGGGAAGGGCAAGAAGAAGATCTCGCCGACTATGAAGGCGAGCGCGATCGAGTAGACCGGCACGCTGCGCTTGTTCACCTGGGTGAGTTGATTCGGGAGCACCTCTTCCTGGCCGAGCGCGTAGGACAACCGCGCGCTGGTGCCGACATAGACCAGACCCGTTCCGGCGGGGGAGATGAACGCGTCGATCACCAGGATGGTCGCCAGCCAACCGGCTCCGGCCGCCGTCGCCAGCGTGTAGTACGGCCCGTAGTCGGCCAGCCCGATCGGGTTCGACCAGCCGCGCACCAGATTGGCGGGATCGAGCGCTCCGATGAAGCAGACTTCGAGCAAGATGTAGAGAACCGCGCCGACGCCCATCGCCGTCATGATCGCGCGGGGCAGGTCGCGTTGCGGGTTCTTGGCCTCACCGGCCATCTGCACCGCCTGTTCGAAGCCCTGGATCGCGAAGATGACACCCAGCGGAAGTGCGGCAAACACCCCGTGCGCTCCGTACGGTGCGAAGCCGCCGCCGGCGGTGAAGTTCGAGGCGTGGAAGTTCAGCGTCATCAACACGACGACGGCGAGCAGCGGTACGGCGACCTTCCAGATGACCATGATCGAGTTGCTCTCCGACAGCAACTTCGCGCCCATCAGGTTCAGCGCGGTGAACAGCGCCATGAAGACGGTCGCCACCGCCAGTCCGGTGCCGTTGAGCGAGCCGTTCGGCTTCAGCATGTTCAAGTGTTCGTGGATGAAGTGCACGCTGTTGAGATACGACAGGCTGGCCTCGACCTCGATCGGCGCCACGGCTACGGCCTGTAACCACGCCGCCCACCCGGCGGTGAAACCGGCCAGAGCGCCGAAGGCAAAGTACGGGAAGCGGGCGGTGCCCCCGGCGACCGGATAGGCAGCCGCCAACTCCGCATGGATGAGCGCCAGGATCAAGATGATGATCGCGGCCAGCACCCATGAGATCAGCGACGCCGGGCCGGCCGCGGTGGCAGCGCCCAACGCACCGAGCAGCCAGCCCGACCCGATGATCGATCCGAGCGAGACGAACGTCAGCCCCCAGAACCCGATGGTCCGGTTGAGGCCGGCAGGACCGCTCTGAGCACTCTCGACTGTTGCAGCCATGCACGCCTCCGTTGTAGACGTTTGCCTGAGGCGCATGCTGCTCCCCCCGTGGCCACGTTGGCAACGGTTGCGCGGGTAGCGATGTTCGCGAGGTTGCCGGGACCTGCCCGGTTAGCGTGCAGCCGACGTGGATGACACCGCCCGCTCGCCGGACGTTCAGCGGCCCCGGCCGACGTCGAACGGATCAGGCGTCGCGCAGTCGTGCGGCTGCGTCTTCGGGCAGTACGTCGTTCACCCAGACGGCGGCGCCGGACTCGGACCCGGCGAGGTACTTGAGCTTGCCGCCGGCCCGTCGGATGGTGAACACCGACGTGGACAGATGCCAGGCCTCCCGGCCGTGGCGCACCGGCGCCTGTTGCCACGCGGCGATGTACGGCGCAGGGGTGTCGAAGAGCCGGTCGAAGCGGCCCAGCACTTCGAGGTAGATGCGGGCCAAGTCATCGCGCTCGACGTCGTCCAGATCCGGCAGATCCGGGGCGTGGCGGATGGGGGTGAGCGTCACCTCGAACGGCCAGCGCGCCGCGAACGGGACGTAGGCCACCCAGTGCTCGGTCTCGGTCACCACTCGTAGCCCGGCCTTACGTTCGGCGGCGGTCAGCGTGCACTGCAGGCACTCGCCGTGCTCGTTGCGGTAGGTCTCCGCGGCGCGGACTGCAGTGGCAATGCGCGGCGGCACAAACGGATACGCGTAGATCTGGCCGTGCGGATGGGAGAGCGTGACCCCGATTTCCTCGCCGCGGTTCTCGAAGCAGAACACGTACTCGGCTTCTGCGATCGCGCCGAGCGCGGTGGTCCGGTCGGCGAGCGCGTCGATCACGGTGCGGGCGCGCTGCGGCGAGAGTTGGGCGAAGGAGGTGGTGTGGTCGCTGGTGAAGCACACCACCTCGCACCGGCCCGAGCCGGGCTTCGCCAGGAACGGCGGATCATCGAGCACCGGCACGGACTCCGCGGCGTCCTGGCTGAACGACGGGAATCGGTTCTCGAACACTGCGACGTCGTACTCGCTGTCGGGGATCTCGGTCGGGTGACCTGGAGTGCTCGGGTCGAGCGGGCAGTCGTTCGTCGGTGGCTTGTAGGTACGTTGCTGGCGGTGTCCGGCGATCGCCGCCCACTCCTCGAACAGCGGGTCCCATCGGATCTCCGAGGTACCCACTGCGGCGTCCAGGTCACGGGTGTCAGCAGCATCGTGGCGCCGCCCCGGGGCGTCGTCGAAATAGATGAGCTCACGGCCATCGGCCAGCGTCGTCGCGGTGCGGGTCGTCATGCCGGTACGTCCGCGATCATCAACTCGCCGACTTCGGCTGCGATCAGCCGACGCGCGTCGGCGGGCAACCCGCTGTCGCTGATCAGGACGTCCGCTGCCGACAGCGGCCCGAAACTCGCCAGGCCGGCCGTGCCCCACTTCGTCGAGTCGGCGCACACCACTACCTGCTTGGCGCACGCGATCAGCGTCCGGTTCGTCTCTGCCTCGGCGAGGTTCGGCGTGGTCAGCCCGGCCATCGCGTCCATCCCGTGTACGCCGATGAACAGTTGGTCCACATGCAGCGAACGGATGGTCAGGTCCGCGACCGGCCCCACCAATGCCGCGCTCGGAGTGCGTACCCCGCCGGTCAGGATGACGACGTGGGCTGGGGGCTCGGACCGCGCTGCGATGAGATCGGCGACGGTGGTGGAGTTGGTGACGATCGTCATCCGAGGCAGCTGGGTCAGCTCGCCGGCCAGCGACCAGGTCGTCGTACCGGCGGACAACGCGATCGCGGTGCCGGGTCGGATCAAGCCGCAGGCCAGCCGGGCGATGGCTTCCTTGGCCGGCTGCTCGCGGCTGGACTTCGCCTCGAAGCCGGGCTCCTCGGTCGCGTTGCCGGTGAGGACGGCCCCACCGTGCACCTTGCGGACCAGCCCGGTCCGAGCCAACTGCTCGAGATCGCGGCGGATCGTCATGTCCGATACCCCGAGCTCGTCGGTCAGGTCAGCGACCCGAGCCGCGCCACTGCGTCGGATGCCGTCCATGATGAGGGACTGCCGCTGGCTGGCAAGCATGGCGGTCTCCATCCGTGACGAGGGTGCGGGTACCGAGCTGATGTCGGGTTGTCGTGATCTTGGCGGTTACCCTTGCCCAGCGCCCAACATTAGTCAACATCTCCGCGCAAGATTCACCAGTACGCAACGCGGCTCAGCTGAGCAGTTCGAGCTTCCCCGGCGTCAGTTCGACGCCGTCCCGCTCACCTGCCGCGGCCCACGCGCCGAGGACATCGGCCACGGTGCGAGCCGGAGTTCGGCGCGCCAGCAGGGCTCTGGCCAGCCGGCCCTTGCCGAGCTTGCTCGGGTAGCTGACCACGGCCGGCGAGCGGTGCGGCAGCTCGCTCAGGATGCGTACCTGCACCGTTCGCTCACGTAGTTCGCCGGCCGGGCGCCACATGGCCGTGTAGTCCGACGAGCGCAGGTCGACGATCAATCCGTCGCCGAGCAGTGCGGGTAATTCGGTGGCCAGCACCGACCGCCAGTAACGGGTGAGCGGGCCGACCGGCGGCAGGACCGCGGAGACCGGCAGCCGGTACACCGGCACCGGCTCGGCTGCGCTGAGCACACCGAACAGGCCGGAGAAGACCAGCACGGACTCCAGCGCTTTGCGCCGGCCGGCAGCCGAAAGCGTCCCGGCGTCGAGGCCCAGGTAGACGGTGCCGGCGTAGCGGTCGAGGGCGGCCGTGGTCGGCGAACGGCGCACGGCCCGGTTCGCGGCAAGCTCATCTGCGGCGCTCCTGGCCGGCAACGCCAGCGCTGCTGCGGCTGCGTCGGTTCGGCAGAACTCGGCAAGTGCGGTAAGAATCCGGCGCCGAGCGACGCCCAACGGGGTCCGATCCGGCAGCAGGCGAGGCCCGGCACCGGCCGGGTGTTTGGCCTCGCTCGGGGGGAGCAGGATGCGCACGATGTCCTCTCACATCCAGGCAATGACGGCGGGCAGGATGGGCCCTGCGCGATTCGAGAGGGCGCTAGATGGGATTCAACAGGTCGTCAGCGTCCACGATCGTGTACGCGTAGCCCTGCTCGGCGAGGAAGCGCTGCCGATGCGCTGCGTAATCGGCGTCGAGGGTGTTGCGCGCGACGACGGTGTAGAAGTGCGCTTGCCGGCCGTCGGCCTTGGGGCGCAGGATGCGCCCGAGCCGATGCGCCTCTTCCTGCCGTGAGCCGAACGTCCCGGAGATCTGCACGGCCACGGCGGCCTCGGGCAGGTCGATGGAGAAGTTGGCGACCTTGCTGACAACCAGCACCCGCTGCTCACCGGTGCGGAACTCCGCGTACAGCCGCTCGCGCTCCTTGTTGGTGGTGGAGCCTTGGATGATCGGCACGCCGCCGAGGTGCTCGGCCACCTCGTCCAGCTGGTCGAGGTACGCGCCGATGACCAGCACCTGGTCGTCCGGATGGCGATCGAGGATGGCTGAGATCACCGGCAGTTTGGTGCGCGCCGTAGCGGCCAGCTTGTACCGGTCCTCCGGCTCGGCGGTCGCGTAGTTCATCTGCTCGGCGTCGGTCAGGGTGACCCGGACCTCGGTGCACTCGGCCGGTGCGATCCACCCCTGGGCCTCGATGTCGCGCCATGGTGCGTCGTACCGCTTCGGACCGATGAGGGAGAAGACGTCACCCTCTCGGCCGTCCTCACGGATCAGCGTGGCGGTCAGCCCGAGGCGGCGACGGGACTGCAGGTCGGCGGTCAGCCGGAAGATCGGTGCGGGCAGCAGATGCACCTCGTCGTAGACGATGAGGCCCCAGTCGTGTTCGTCGAACAGGGCGAGGTGCCGGTACTCACCGTTGCGCCGGGTGGTCATCACTTGATAGGTCGCGATGGTGACCGGCCTGATCTCCTTGCGCTCGCCGGAGTACTCGCCGATCTCGTCCTCGGTGAGAGTGGTGCGGGCCAGCAGCTCGCGCTTCCACTGCCGACCGGCGACGGTGTTGGTGACCAGGATCAGTGTGGTGGCCTGCGCCTCGGCCATCGCCGCGGCGCCGACCAGCGTCTTGCCCGACCCGCAGGGCAGCACGACCACGCCGGAGCCGCCGGCCCAGAAGTTGGCGACGGCCTCCTTCTGGTAGTCGCGCAGCACCCAGCCGTCCTCGCGCAGTTCGATCGGGTGGGACTTGCCGTCGACGTAGCCGGCCAGGTCCTCCGCGGGCCAACCGACCTTGAGCAGCGCCTGCTTGAGTCGGCCCCGCTCGGACGGGTGCACCGCGACGGTGTCCTGTTCGATCCGGTCGCCAAGCATGGGCGCGATCTTCTTGTGTCGCAGGATCTCCTCGAGCACTGCCTGATCCAGCGACACCAGCAACAGGCCATGAGTGGGGTGCTTGATCAGTTGCAGCCGGCCGTAGCGGTCCATCGTCTCGGCGACGTCGACCAGGAGCGCGTGCGGCACCGCGTACCGAGAGAAGCGGACCAGCGCGTCGACGACCTGCTCAGCGTCATGCCCGGCCGCCCGAGCGTTCCACAGCCCCAGCGGAGTCAACCGGTAGGTGTGCACGTGCTCCGGGGACCGTTCCAGCTCGGCGAACGGAGCGATGGCGGCGCGCGCCTCGGCCGAGTCGGGGTGGTCGACTTCCAGGAGGAGGGTTTTGTCCGATTGCACGATCAGGGGGCCGTCGGTCACCCATCCATTCTTCCAGGCGACGCCGACGTGCGCTCGTCCTCGCGTGCCGCTGTCGGCACTTGCCACTCCCCGCGCATCGGTATTTCTGCCGTCGCGCGGCCCATGCCAGCCGACGATGCTGCCCTCATGACCGGCGGCGCATACTCCGTCAACGTCCCGGCGATGCAGCAGACCTCGCAGAACCTGCTCGGCACCGTGGGCCAGACGGTGTCCGTCGTGCAGGAGTTCGAGCAGGTCATCGTCGACGTGATGGCCTTCATGCAGATCGGCAGCACTGTAGGTGCGGCGAGCACGACCATGCAGGACCATCAGACCTCCGCGTTGAGCAGCCCCTGCGCAACGGTCTGATCGGCATCGGAGTACGCCTTGGCGACGTCGCCGATGAGTTTGCCGACCTTGTCCATCCCGTTCATCAGGGGGGCTGCACGAGATCTACGGGATTCGTGAGGGCAACCCGGGATACACCGCGCTGCACGCCGCGCAGCAGCAGTACGGCGTGGGCAGTGCCGGCGAGCAGGCCGCTGCTGCCCAGGTCATGCAGAACGAATACAACCGCGGCAACTTCGGCGACTTCACCGATCCCGGCGAGCCGGCCGCTGTTGCCTCCGCGATCCATATGCGCGGAACCGGTGGAGGTACCGGTGTGCAGGGCACATCCGCCATCCTGCATGGGATGGTCACCGGCCAGGTCGACGCGCAGACCGCAGCGACGCCGGGGGACCTGCAGACGGTGCACAACATGACGCCCGACCAGTTCCAGCAGTCGGTCCGTACCGCGCGGGAGGCCTACGACCAGGACGCGTACGGCACCACCACCACCAACCTCAACGGGCAGCACGAGAACTGGTGGACGGCTTACGACCACGGACTGCAGAACCGCTACGACGCGGAAGAGCAGCAGTTCCGCGGCATGTCCAACCAGCCCTGATCCGACCCACTCGCGCCCCCCAAGCGGTCCGGTCCGGCCCCGGTCGAGTCGCCGGGCGCGGCCGCCGAGCGCATCTGCGACGAGGTCAGTCGCTCAGCACGTTCACCGAGGTGAGCCGGTGCAGGGGGATGCTGCGGAATTCCTGGGTGTCGGCGTCGTGGCCACGTAGGAAGCCTCCACCGAGGGACAGGGGGGCGATGATGCGCGTCGCCGTCGTGCCGGCCTGTTCGACGTAGGACACCCATACTCGGCGGTCGGAGCGGATCGCATCGCGCAGCACGCCCAGCGTGGTGGCCGACGTGACGCCGGGCACCGACTGCGTCACCGTGATCTGGTGGGCGGTGCGGGCCAGCTCGTCGCCTTGGCGCAGTCGCCGAACGGTCTCGGTCAGTGTCTCGTCGCCGAGGCGGGTGGTCACGACGGACCGATCCCGCCGGTTCGGTACCCGCGAGCGCGGCGGATCGGGAGCGACGACCACTGCGGCGCCGGTGGCGTCTTCGGCGGCGGGGGCATAGCCGCCGGCCCGCAGCGCGGAAAGTACCCGGTCCAACGGCGCAGCCGCCACGGCGACGGTGGCCGACAGCCGGCGTAGTCCGAGTGAGGCCACGTCCCGGTCGTTGAGCACCCGGTCTAGCAGTGCCTCGTCATCGCAGCGTAGGTAACCCTCGACGACTCCGGCGCGCAATACACCGTGGCGACGAGCACCATCCTCGATCAGGTAGGTGAGCGCCTGCGGGACCGGCGTGCGCGATCGGCTCGTCAGCAACCGGTCGATGTCTGCTGCTGACCAGCCGGCGTCCATCGCCCGGCGGATCGAATCAGCCGTGATTCGCCAGACCTGGGCGCCGCCGCTGGACTCGAGCTCGGCGGTGGCCGCCAGCGCCTGTGCCAGCGGCGGACTGGGCGGCCCGGGCACCACGATCGTGAGGTCCGGTTGCAGCAGGAACTCATCGACAGGAGCGGGCAGCGCGTCGGCCAGAGCCAGCTGCGCCTGCTGGCCCTCGCCATGCATGACGTGTCGGCCGTACGTGGTCAACGCGCCACCGCCGGTGATGCCGAGCACTTCGGCCTCGGTCAGCGTCGCCTCGACGGCCGGTCGGAGCCCTTCGGCGCGCCGCGGCGCCTGCCAGCCGAGCCGGGCCACGACCTCCTCGGCGCGACGCGGCCGCGCACCCGCGGGCAGCGAACTCAGCAACTCCAGGACGGTGCGCCGGGTTGCGACGGCGCTGGCGCGCTCCGCATCGATGCTCAGTACCGAGATCAGCCGACCGCGTTCGGACCGCGCGCCGGCCAGGCTCGGCTGGCGGCGCATGTCCCGCCAGGCCTCGGCCAACCGTCGCCATTGCGCCTCGGCCGGCATCGCCAGCCAGCTGTCGACGTCGGTGGTCGGCAACCAGACCGGCTGCACGCCGGAGGTCATCGCGATCAGACCGGCGGCGGTGCCAACCTCGGCGAGCAATGCAGTCTGGTCCTCGGTGAGGTCCAACGCCTTTGCAGTGCGGCGCAGTTCTCGCACTCCGAGACCGCCCGCGCGCAGGATGGCCGGTGGCTCGTCTGTCCAGTCCCGGATCAGCGCCGCCACTTGCCGGGTGATCTCCAATACCTGGGTGACGCCGGTGCCGTCGACCATGGAGACGTCCGGTTCGGCCAGCTCGATCGGCGGCGGGGTGGCCGCCACACCGGCCAGCGGCGGCGCGGATCGCAGCGCGATGCCGACCTCCCGCGGCAGCTCGACGGTCGATGGGTCCAGCGGGACCAATAGGCCGAGCCGGGTCAGTCGCGCCGCGGGGGAGTCCTCGTCCGCGATGGTCTGCCCCGGCCGCAGCAGCACTACAGGACTGGCCGCGTCGATTCGAGCCAGCAGCGCCCGCTCATCCTGCGCGAGGCCGCGGAGCAGTTCGGTGACCCGATCCGGATCGGCCAGCGTTTCGCCGATGAGCAGGCCGGCCTCCGGCTGCCGGACGGCCTCGAGCCCGAGCTGGGTCAAAGTGTCGCGGGCGGCGAGCATGGGCACGGTGGTCCAGAGGTCGACGGCGGCCTGGCCGAGACCGGCGAGATGTGGGCCGAGGGCCTCTCGCGCAGTGCCGATGAGATGCAGCCGGTCCTCGTCGCGCCACACCAGCCCCCAGTCGCCGAGCCGATCGACGGCTGCCCTCACCTCGTCGCCGGTCCCGCCGACCAGGTCGGCGACAACAGTGGCGCTGCCTGGCGTCGGCTGCAGGGCGACCGCCTCAAGCACCCGCAGGGTGAACGCGTCCAGGGCGTCGGTGGCACGGGCGACCGACGAGCGCACCGCGAGCCGGGTGGCCAGCACAGCGAGGTCTGCCGGGGCGGGTAGCGCGAGATCGGGACGGTGCCGCAGCAGCGTCACCAGCTCGTCGTCAGTGCGGCTGCGCAGCCACTCAGTGACGCTGCGCACGGCGGCGGCGGTCGGGCCGGTCAGCGTCCGTCAGCCAGATTCGGCCGCTCGGCAGCCGTCGGGTGCTCGTAGCGAAGGGTCTCGACCGGCAACGGGAACTCCGACTCCTCGCCGAAGGGCGAGGACGCGCCCGACGTCGGCGAGGCCAATTCGGACACGGACGTCTCCGGGGTCGTCCACCCGGACTGGTGTTCCTTGGCGGCCATAGCGGAGGCTCCTTCGCGAGCAGGTCATCGTCGGTCGAACTTAGGAGTTTGCCACGTCGGTAGCCTCGGTGCCGTGTCCGGTTGCGTCGTCTCGGTGAATGTAGCCCGTCCTGACCAGGTGCTGACCGGTCCGTGGACGGGGTCGAAGCAGCGCACCGGCATCGGCAAGCTTCCCGTGGACGGGCCGGTGCAGACCGGTCACAACCAGTTGGCCGGTGACTCCATCTGTGACCTGGCCAATCACGGTGGGCCGGATCAGGCCGTCTATGCCTACTCCCGCGAGGACGCGCGATGGTGGGCCGACGAGCTTGGCCGCGAACTACCGCCGGGCATGTTCGGCGAGAACCTCAGCACCGAAGGTATGGACCTCAGCCAGGCGGTGATCGGCGAGCTCTGGTCGGTTGGTAGCGCGGTGCTCGAGGTGAGCTGCCCGCGGATTCCGTGCCGGGTGTTCGCCGGGTTCTGGGACGTGCCGGACCTGATCAAGCGGTTCACCGTCGAAGGGCGGCCCGGCGCGTACCTGCGCATCCACCAGGCCGGTGCGCTGCAAGCTGGCGACGAGGTACGGATCGAGCACCGTCCGGAACACGGCGTGACCATCCGTGAGACGTTCCGCGCATTGACCGGAGACCGCTCGCTCGCGCATCGACTGCTGGAAGCGCCGGAGTTGCCGGCCCAAGCACATCAGCGGGCCCGGGTCTGGCTGGCCGGGTCTCCTGCTACGTCAACCGGTTGAGCTCAGCCGGTGATCTCCCGAGCCGCGTCGCGCTGGGCTTGGCGACCGTCGCGGACCGCGGCGTAGACGGCGAGTGCGAGGCCGACCGGTGCGAGCACGCAGAGCAGGTTCTGTGCCAGCGGGCGGTTGTGATCGCCGAGCCCGAACTGGATGAGCGTGATCACGATCGTGACCAGCCCGACGGCAAACAGGGCCACCCCCCAGCGCAGCAATGACGGCAGCGCGGCTCGGCGGTCACGGGTCGGCACAAGACGATCCTCCCAGCCGCGGAAGGTAGGTGTCATATCCGTGCCGGACCGGTAGCCTGGAGACAGAGGCACCGCGCGTGCGGTGCCTTCTGTGTTGTTCGCAGAATGGTTCACATGCCCGGAGGTACTGGGCGTGGCAGCAATTGAGGTGACGTAGTGCCCACCGGCAAGGTCAAGTGGTTCAACGCGGAGAAGGGCTTCGGCTTTCTCGCTGATGACGACGGCGAAGAGGTCTTCGTCCATCGTGACGCGCTGCCTGAAGGCGTGAGCGAGCTCAAGCCCGGCGCCCGCGTCGAGTTCGGCGTGGTGTCCGGCCGCAAGGGCAACCAGGCGCTGTCGGTGCGGATGCTGGACCCGGTGCCGTCGGTGGCGCGCGCGTCACGTAAGCCCGCCGACGAGATGACGCCGATCGTCGAGGATCTGATCAAGCTGCTCGACGGGGTGTCCAACTCGCTGCGCCGGGGGCGTTACCCGGAGCGCGCCGATGGCCACAAGATCGCCGCCGTGCTGCGCGCCGTCGCCGACAACCTGGACGCCTGAGCCCCGTACTTACCCACCCGATGATCACGCGAAATTGGTTGCTATAGCAGCAGATTTCGCGTGATCATCACGGCTCAGCCGGTGGGGTTGACGTGGAAGATCCAGCCGCCGGCCTGCACACTCCCGCGCAGCTGGGCGACCTGGATGTAGTAGTCGCCGGTGGTGGCCGGTGCGGCCGCCAGGATCACGGTGTGCCGGTCGCGCAGGACCTCCGTCGGCGCCACGTTCGGGATCGGGGTCGATGCGCCGTCGCTGCTGACGGTGACCGCCACGACCACCCAGCTCACCGAGACCGACCGGGGCACGTCGACCAGCAATTTGGTGCCCTGCGGCACGGAGATCGACGGTGCCTTGCCGAAGTCGGTCAGGAAGTTGCGCTTGGGGCCACCGGACTGGATGTAGAAAGCGGCGCCGACCTGGATGCTCTTGTGCGCCCCGTAGACGGTGATCTGCGGCGCCGGCTTACGGCAGGCGGTAAGCGTGCACGACAGGCCAACGACAAGTGCCAACAGGGTGATCCGGGCGCGCCGCCCAGGTGTGACGAAGCGGCGCAGCATGGCTCACACGGTACCTGGGTTGACCCCTGGCGATCGCATCGAGTTGCCGTTGGTAGCCCGGCTGCGGATGACGATGTAGGCAACCGACGAGCAGGTCACCGCGGCGGCGACGCCGAGGCCGAGCGCGCCGTGCCCGATCGGCAGCAGGATGGCGATGGTCGCGCCGATCACCCACGCCAGTTGCAGGAACGTTTCGGACCGGGCGAACGCGCTGGACCGGTAGGTCTCCCGGACATCGCGCTGGATCACCGCGTCGAGGGAGACCTTGCCCAGCGAGTTGACTGCGGCGACGAAGAACATGCAGATCACCGCCGCGATGAGGCCGAACGTCAATGCGGTGACGGTGCAGGCCAGCGCGGTGATGCCGCAGCAGAAGATGACCAGCCGGTCCGGGTGGCCCAGATGCACCCGGGCGCCGAGCGCCGTGCCGACCGCGTTGCCGATGCCGACACCGGCGCCGATCGCACCGAGCTGGCTGGCTGCCTCGAGGCCATGTGCAGCGTTCTGGATCCAGAACGCCAGGAACAGCGTGAGGAAGCCGGTGGAGAAGCGCAGCATCGACGCGCCCTGCAGTGCCGTCACGACCGGTGGCCCGTAACCGCGGCTGGCCCAGCTGCGGATCCGGCCGATCGGCGGGACCTTCACCACTTCACCCGGGCGCGGCGGTTCCTCCGGATGGCGTGGTGCGGGTGCTGCGGAGTCGACCTGTTTGGGCAGCTTGAGCGCGAACACGCCGGTGGCCGCGAACGGGATCGCCGTCAGCCACAACCCGAGCCAGTAAGAGCCGGTGACTTTGATGATCGCGCCGATGAACCCACCGCCGATCAGCATCGCGCCAAGGCCGAACAGCGATAGCCGGGCGTTCGCGGTGACCAGCGACATCCCTTGCGGCACCAATCGCGGCGCCGCAGCTGCGCGCACCACGGAGTAGGCCTTTGACAGCACCAGCGAGCCGAGCGCGAGTGGGAACAGCGCGTACAGGTTGTTGAAGTTCTGTGCCATCAGGATGGCCAGTGCCGCTCGCCCGAACGCGCTGACCGCCATCGCGCCGCGCCGGCCGTGCTGGAAACGGTCCAGCACCGGACCGATCACCGGCGCCACCACGGCGAACGGCGCCATCGTGATGAGCAGGTAGCCCAGTACATTGCCGCGCTGATCGCTCTTCGCCGCGGAGAAGAACACGGTTCCGGCCAGCGCGACGGTGATCATTGCGTCGGCGCCGAAGGAGAGCACCTGGTTCCAGATGAGTGGGGTCATCCCGGACTCGCCGGCGCCGTCCGCCTTGCTCGCCGCGACGACCTTGTTCGTGACGTAGCGGGCGGCCTGCTGACTGCGCGCAGCTACGGCTCGGGTGACCGTCACCTTGCCGGCAACATTGCTCAACTCCTCGCCGGGAACGACCGGTGAGGCGTACGGGCCGGGTGGGGCACCGGCCGCCCCGGGTGATTCCATCGGCGGCGGCATGCCGGGTTGTTCGGGCGCGTGGTTGGCCGGGGCGGCGGCGTGCGGAACGGGCGCGGTGTGTTGCCGCCCGTCGTTGACCGGGTCCCGCGGGCGCTCTGGTGAGTCCCGGGGCGCGGTCGTCGGCACCTGTTGGGTAGTTGCTTCGCCGGGATTTGGCAGCCGCTGCGTCTGCGTCGCACTCGGTTCGTCCGGTTCGCGGGGGACGTAGTAGGTAGGCGCGTCGAACTGCTGTTCTGCGCCGCGCGGCTGGACGGGCGGCTGCTCCGCAGCGCGCTGGTGGAGGGTGTGCCCTTCTCGGGCGAACTGCCGCGGCCGCTGATCGCGGCCGGGCTGCTCGGGGCCTTGACGGGACATGCCCTCATCTTGCCGTACCGGCCGCATGACGCCCGACGAACGCCACGGGACGAAGTGAGGAACAATGGCGCGGTGACCACCAGCGCATTGTCGGCCGACGCACCCCCCGCCAAGTTGGACAGTGCCGCCGCCGCGGCCACCGATGCTGCTCTGGCCGCGGCGCGGGAGGTGGGCGGCGAGGGTGTCGGCGAGCACGAGGGTGTCCGCGCCGACGGCGAGCGGGTGGTGACCCATCGCTTCGCGGCGACCCTGCCTGGCTACCGCGGCTGGTACTGGGCAGTCACGCTCAGCCGGCTCTCGCGCAGCAAGGCGGTGACTGTCGACGAGGTTGTGTTATTGCCCGGCGAGGGCTCGCTGCTCGCGCCGGAATGGGTGCCGTGGTCGCAGCGGCTGCAACCGGGTGACCTCGCCGCGGGCGATCTGCTGCCGACCCCGGCCGACGACCCACGCCTCGTCCCCGGCTACACCGCCACCGGTGACGACTCCGTCGACGCCGCGGCAATCGAGGCAATCGCGACCGACCTCGCTCTGAGCCGACCGCGGGTGCTCTCGCCGGACGGCCGAGACGACGCAACCGACCGGTGGAGCTCCGGAGACCGCGGCCCGGATTCGCCGATGGCGACGCAAGCGCCCGGCAAGTGCGCCGACTGTGGGTTCCTGCTGCAGATCGCCGGCGCGCTGCGTGGCGCGTTCGGCGTCTGCGCCAACGAGTTCGCCCCGGCCGACGGCCAGGTCGTCGCGCTCGACTTCGGCTGCGGTGCGCATTCCGAGGCGCACGTGGCCGACTCCGACTTCGCGATGCGCACCGGGGACGTCTTCGACGACGAAGCGCTGGACATCGTCGCGGACCCGCCTGCCGAGCCCGACGTCGAGGTGTCGGAGGGTTGACGCCGGCGCCGAAACTCACCTAACGGAGTGTCGACGCCCGAGTCCTGAACAGGCATTTGCAGGACACGAACGCAACAGGGCCCGGAATGGCTGGCCTGGGTCAGCTCGCTGCGACCCGTTCGTAGAGCCGTCCAGCTAGTCGACGCGGCCTTCGCTGCGGTGCTTGCCGAACAGCAGCATGCCGGCGATGCCGAGGATCCAGCCGGCCAGGCAGGTCCACAGCCAGACCCGATGGTCGTGACGGCCCAGCCAACCCCAGAACGGCAGCAGCACGACGAACCCCACGAGCCAGAGCGCCGTGCCGATCAGGAACACCGTGCGGGCATGGATCGGCGGCGGCTGCGGTGCCTCCCGTGAGCCGGTGAGGATTGTCGGCAGTGGCATGATGCGGCAGGCTACCCGCGCCGGCAGCGCCGCCGCTCCACCACGTCACCTCCCCACGCGCCGCAGGCGCCGATCACGTAAAGGGCACACCACATGAGTCGGCCTTCCCGCCAAGCCCCCGAGCAGGCAGTCACCCCGCTGGACCGCTTCTTCTTGATCACCGAGCGCGGCTCGTCCCTGGTCCAGGAGATGCGCGGCGGCCTGGTGACCTTCGTGACGATGGTCTACATCGTCGTGCTGAACCCGCTGATCATCGGCACGGTCGCCGACGGTAACGGTCATCTGCTGGGTGGCGGCAAGGTGCCTGCGATCGCAGCGATCGCAGCGATGACGGCACTGGTGGCCGCGGTCATGACGATGCTGATGGGTATCGCCGGCCGAGCCCCGTTCGCCTTGGCCACCGGCCTTGGCCTGAATGCCTTCGTCGCGTTCCAGGTGGCCAGCAAGATGTCCTGGGCCGCGGCGATGGGCATGGTGGTCATCGAGGGCCTGGTCATCACGGTGCTGGTACTGACCGGCTTCCGGGTCGCGGTGTTCCAGGCGATCCCGCCACAGCTGAAGAGCGCGATTGCGGTTGGTATCGGCCTGTTCATCGCGCTGATCGGTCTCGTCGACGCGGGCTTCGTCCGCCCTGGCTCCGGAACGCCGGTCGACATCGGCATAGACAGCCACCTCAACGGCTGGCCGACGCTGGTGTTCGTCGTGGGGCTGCTGCTCATCGCAGTGCTGATGGCCCGCAAGGTGAAGGGCGCCATCCTGATCGGTATCGCCTTCTCCACGGTGCTGGCGATCATCCTCGAGGCCACCATCAAGATCGGCAGCCAGACCGATGCGACCGGCAAGGTGGTCAACCCTGAGGGCTGGGCGCTGAATGTCCCGTCCTTCAAGGGCAAGCACTTCGGTGCGCCGGACTTCAGCCTCTTCGGTCACTTCTCCCTCGGTGGCGGATTCTCCGCGGTGGGCATCATCTCCGGCATAGTCATCGTCTTCTCGCTGGTGCTGTCGGACTTCTTCGACGTGATGGGCACCACGATCGGCCTCGCCAGCGAGGCGGATCTGCTCGATGAGGACGGTAACGTGCCGCGGATCAGGGAGGTGCTGCTGATCGACGGCATCGCTGCGGTGGCCGGAGGTGTGGCCAATGCGTCGTCGGCGACCACGTACGTGGAGTCCGCGTCAGGCATCGGCGACGGAGCCCGCACCGGCCTGGCAAGCGTCACCACCTCGCTGCTGTTCGTCGTGACGATCTTCCTGTCGCCGCTGGCCCAATTCGTACCCTCCGAGGCGGCGACGCCGGCGCTGGTCGTGGTCGGTGTGTTGATGATGAGCCAGATCAAGAACATCGACTTCGGTGACTTCACCGTTGCCGTGCCGGCCTTCCTGACGATGGTGCTGATGCCGTTCACTTACTCGATCACCAACGGCGTCGGCGCTGGATTCATCACCTGGGTAGTGCTGCGGGTGGCGACCGGCAAGGCTCGCGAGGTGCACCCGCTGCTCTGGTTGATCTCGGCGTTCTTCGCGATCTATTTCGCGATCGAACCGCTGAAGAACCTGTTCGGCATCAAGTGACGTGACCGGGCTGGATTCAGCCGCTCGGACTACAACGCGGTGCCCCGCTTCGAATTCACCGACTTCGAACTCCATCCGGCGCGGCCGTGAGAGAGTTGGCGCTTCGATTGATTGTTAGGTAAACTAACGGTATGTCAGCAGCTACGAAGGTCCGACCTGCTGAGCTGGCGTCCACCCTTCGGCCGGCGCTGCTCCGGCTCACTCGCCTGGTCCGGCTGCAGAGCGGCGATAACTCGGTGTCTCTGGGGCAGCTCGCGGCTCTGGGCACCGTCTCGCACAAGGGCCCGATGAGTGCCGGCGAGCTGGCCGAGCACGAGCGGGTGCAGCCGCCGTCGATGACCAAGATCATTTCAGCGCTCGAGCAGCGCGGCCTGGTCACCAGGGCGCCGCATCCGACCGACGGCCGCCAGGTCGTCATCGATGCCACCGACGCCGGTCGGGAACTCATCCTGTCCACCCGCAAGCTGCGTACCGCATGGCTGTCCCAGCGGCTTGCCGAGCTCACTGCGCACGAGCGTGCCGTGCTTGCCGAGGCTGCACCTATCTTGGAGAAGCTGGCTCAACGGTGAGTCCTGTTCAATCCATCACCTCGCTTTTGCATCGCCAGACCCCTACCCCGAACCGGAACCGTGCCGCCGACGGCATGTTCCGTTCCCTGCGGGTGCGCAACTACCGGCTATTCGCCAGCGGGCAACTGGTCTCGCTGACCGGCACCTGGATGCAACGCGTCGCGCAGGACTGGTTGGTGCTGCAGCTGACGAACTCCGGCACGGCGCTGGGCATCGTGACGGCCATCCAGTTCCTGCCTCCGCTGATCCTCGGTCTGTACGGCGGAATGCTCGCTGACCGCGGGGACAAGCGTCGACTGCTGCTGATGACGCAGACCAGTCTCGCCGTCGCCGCGCTGTCCCTGGGGCTGCTCGACGTGCTGGGCCTGGTGCACCTGTGGCACGTCTACCTGCTCGCCGGGATCGTCGGCGTCATCAGCGCGTTCGACACGCCGATCCGACAGTCGTTCGTCGTGGAGATGGTCGGTCGGGAAGATCTCACCAACGCCGTCGGGATCAACTCGGCGATCTTCAACGGCGGGCGCATTCTCGGCCCGGCGGTTGCCGGCGTAATGATCAGCGCCGTCGGCACCGGGTGGGCGTTCATCGGCAACGCTGCCTCCAGCGTCGCGGTGCTCATCGCCCTGTCGATGATGCGCACCGCGGAGCTCTGGCCGTCGCCGAAGGTACAGCGTGCTCGCGGGCAACTGTGGGCCACCTTCACCTACGTGCGCGGCCGGGCCGAACTGATGGTCGCGATGCTGCTGGTGTTCATCGTCGGCACGTTCGGGATGAACTTCCAGATCACCACGGCGCTCATCGCCAAACAGGTGTTCCACCGCAGCGCGGCCGGATACGGACTGCTGTCGACGGCGCTGGCGATCGGTGCATTCGGCGGCGCCTTGCTGGCGACCCGGCGGCGCAGCAGGGCCACCTCGCTGTACCTGATCGGCGCCGCGATGGCGTTCGCAGTCGCCGAGATCGTGGCAGGTTCGATGCCCAACTACGCGCTGACGGCGCTGATGCTCATCCCGGCAGGCCTGGCGATGCTGACCTTCTCCACAGCCGCGAACACGTCTGTTCAACTAGGCGTGGACCCGACCATGCGGGGCCGGGTGATGGCCCTGTACCTGATGTGCTTTATGGGCGGTACGCCGATCGGGGCCCCCGTGATCGGTTGGACGGCCAACCATTTCGGCCCGCGTTGGGGGATGGTCGGCGGTGGGGTGCTGTCGTTATTGGCAGCCGCTGGGGTGGCCCTGGTGATCGCTCGCCGGCGCGACCTCGGCGGCGCAGAGTTGGTCCATCGGGTGGAACGCGGCATACAGCGCTCGCGCGTCGCCTGATCCGGGCTTACCGTATGTGAGTGGGTGCATTCACCTCGACGCCGTCGGCTCTCGCGGCTGCCTTCTGGCACAAGCGGGGATCCCACCATGCACCCGAGCCGGTCCATCCGCCGATCCAGAGCGTTGCCGCCGACGTGCGGCGGCTGCGGCGGCTGCTCAACGCGCTGCCCAAGGGCACCTCGTACGTGCGGGGGATCGGCGTTGCCACCGCCTACGACCAGATGCTCACGGTCGCCTGCGAGCAGCTCGAAGTCGCCACCCGGTTGCTGACCCTGCCGCAGGGCCGACCCCGGCAACTGGAACGCATCCGCGTCGAGTTCGAACTCGGCGAGCGCGGCCTGCTCATCTGAGCCCCGACCGGCCCGACCCTGGCGGAGGGAGCCGGCCTTGGCACTGATCGAGATCACTGCCGCAGACGACCCGCGACTGGCCGACTTCCGGGATCTGCAGGACGCTGACGTGCGCCCGGACCGGCGCGGCATCGTGATCGGTGAAGGTGTCGCGGTCGTGCAGCGTCTGCTGACCTCGCCCTATTCGGTTCGCGCAGTGGTCGGTGTCGCCGCCCGGATGACTGCCCTTGCCGACGAGTTGGCCGCCGCCAGTGTGGACGGCTACGTGCTCGATAAGTGGCTGCTGTCGGATGTCGTCGGATTCCGGGTCACCCGCGGGGTGCTGGCCTCCGCAGATCGGCTACCTCCCGCCGACCCGGAAGAGATCCTTCGCGCTGCGCGCAGTGTCGTCGTCCTCGAACGACTGAACGACTTCGAGAACCTCGGCGCCCTGTTCCGCAATGCGGCGGCGTTCGGCGTCGATGCGGTGTTACTCGACCCGCACTGCGCCGACCCGTTGTACCGGCGCAGTGTGCGGGTCTCGATGGGGCACGCGTTGCGAGTGCCGTTCGCCGTCACGTCCGGGTCGACGACACAGACGATCGGACTGCTGCGGTCGCTGGGATTCACCGCGCTGGCATTGACGCCCCGAGCCGGTGCCGAGCCGTTGCGGATGATGGTCCCGCCGCCGCGCTGGGCCGTGGTGCTAGGTGCGGAGGGACCCGGTCTCACCGACGCGACACTCGCCGCTGCGGACCGGCTGGTGCGTATCCCGATGGCCGGCGGGGTGGACTCGCTCAACGTAGCGACCGCAGGCGCAGTCGCCTTCGCGCACCTGACCGGCTGAGTCCCGGGGGTCAGCTCCAGACGGTGCGCAGCTGGGTAACGACCGAGAACGGGTCTTCTCCGCGGAAGAGCTGCAGCACCGCGTAGCCCTCGGGCGAATCGGCGTCGAGGTGCCGCGGCGGGCCCACCCAGTGCTCCCAGGCCGACAGGAAGCAGCGCAGCCGGCGGCTGTTGGACGTGCACCACTGCGGCACAGCGTGCCAGGCGACCGCGCCAGGGATCGGCAGGCCGAGTGTGGCCCGGGCGGCGAGGATGGTCCGGCCGCGGCGCGTCACCGGCCGGCGTACTACTCGCCGGCCGACGAGGTGCCGCGGCTCGGCGAGCGGGGCCATCAGCTCGTCGAGCGCCGCTGCGACGAGCTGTGACTGATCGAGCGGGACACCGGTCAGCTCGCAGCGCAGCCATCCGTCCGGCGTGGTGACGATGTGCACGGCATCGGCGCCGCGGTCAGCACCGCCGGCAGTGTGCAGCGCATCCGCGACGGCAGCGGCCAGCTGCTCGACGGCTGTCGGTGCGCCGGCCATCCGCGCCGAACGTCGCACTGAGTCGACGCCGAGCGCGGCGCCGCCGATGACGATGAGCCCGGCCGCGGTGCCCGCCCCTGCCGGGACACCGGCCGTCACTCCGATGCCGGCGCCCACCAGCGCGCCAGCACCGACTCCGGCAACAACCCGCACCAGCCGGCTGGAGACTGCATGCTCAGCGGGGAGGCCCGGGCGAAGCGCAGCTACCGGCAGTGCAGTCGCCGCGTCACCCAGCGAGGCGTCGGAGCGGATGCGCACCGTGGCCACGTCCACGCCTGTGTAGGGCTCGCCGATCCGCCACCCGGTCCGAGCCTCGCTGCGCCGGCCGGCGCGGGTGAGCGCCTGCGCCGTGATCGTCTGCGCATCGGTCTGCACCGGAGCGGCGAAGGGGGAGAGCAGCGGGTCGCAGTGCGTGACGCCCGACTCGATGTCGCCCGCTGCCGTCAACGCGAAGTAGGCGTCGTGCTTGCGTACCAGCCGCTGGTAGTCGGCATCCCCGCGCGGGTGATCGGCCGTGACGCAGCAGATCGACCAGTTGTCGGCGACCTTCTCCGGCTGGGTCGGGTCCAGTCGCAGGGATCGGCCGCGCATCTGAGTGATCGCAGTGGGCGTCGTCGCTGTCGTCAGATCGACAGTGACGTTCACCTGCGGGCAGTCCCAACCCTCACCGAGCAGTGCCCGGGTACCGATCAGCACCCGGGCCCGACCGGCGACGAAGAACTGCGTCGCGATGCGCACCCAGATCCGAGGGGTGAACGACGTACCGCCGACGATGCGACGCAACTGTGGCGCGCCGTCCAACGGCTCGACGGTGACGGCCTGGCCCACCTGTGCGCAGAATCCGACGAGTTCGTCGGCCACCGCGGCCGGGCACGCGAACGTCTGGCCGGTGACCAGCAAGGGACGTAACGCGCCGACTCCGCGCGCGTCGGCCGCGGCGATCGACGAGAAGGCCAGCCGAGCCGAACCGGACTGGTCGTCGATCGGGGTGCCGGTGAGGCTGGCCGGCAGCGTCGACCGGAGCTGTTCAAAATCGCAGAGCACCAGCGCGCGCATCGCGGCGCCGAGCGCAGCGTCCTCGATATCGAGGGCATGTACGGCGGCGCCGATCTTCGCCTCGGACAGCCCGCACAGTCGGTCGACCGCGGAGACGGTGGCACGCACGCCGAGCTTGGTGAGCCGGTAGCCGAGGCTCGGCAGCACCCGCTTGATCGCGGCCAGCGCCTGCTCGTCGCGTGGGTCGTCGCTCTGCTCGAGGTGGCCGCGGCAGAAGTCGGAGAGGACGGTGACCCAGTCTTCGGCGTCCGGCGGACTGCGGTGCTGCTCACGTAGCCGGGCGCCGCCCGGCATCGGGATCATCCCGGCGTGCGCGAACCGCAGGCCCGCCAGCGCGAGTTTCGGTTCGGCCTGCTCGAACGCCGCCCAGCTGGCCTGAGCGCCGGTGTCGGTGGCGCGGTCCACGACGCGACGGCTGAGCCAGCCGGCCAGCGGAATGGTGCCCAGCCGCTGGTCCACGAGCTGCACCTGCAGATCGGCGAACCGAGTGCGTTCGGCGGCCAGCCAGGTGTCCTCCTCCGCGGTCGGCGCAACCAGGTAGACCAGCTCTTGATACGGCGCCAGCTCGGCTTCCTTCACCAGAGCGGGGGTAGCCACCTCGAAGTCGGTCGGGCCGAACAGGTCGTCGCGCAGCTGCGCCTGCCAGCCCGTCAGCAGCGATGCCGGCGTGGCGGTCAGCCCGATCAGTGCCGTTTCGGACCCGAGCGTGTCGACGATCGCGCGGAGCAGGGCGCCCCACGTGGCGAGCAGGTGATGGCACTCGTCGAGCACCAGCGTCCACGGTCCGAGCTGCGCGGCGCGCTCGACCACATTACGACCGTTGGGATGCAGCAGCGCGAGTAGTGCGTCTCGGTCACCGGCCCGCAGTACCGCGTGACGCTGCTCCGCGGTGGTGGATCCGTCGATCACGGCGATCGATTGATAGGTGAGTGCGCTGACGGTGCCGCCGAGACTTCGATCGGTGCCGCACGCTACCGACCCTGCGGGGCCGAACATGCCGTCCCAAGTGTTCGCCCATTGGCCCTGCACCGCGGTGTTCGGAGCGAGCACGAGCGTGCGCCGGCCGATGCGACGCGCCGCCTCCAGCCCGACCACAGTCTTGCCGGCGCCTGGAGGCAGCACCAGGTAGGAGCGGTTGTCGCCCGACGACCGGTCGGCATCGAATGCGGCGAGGGCCAGTTGCTGGTATCGGCGCCAGGTACCGGTGAACTGGCGTGCGCGCAGTTCCTCCGCGGGCGCACGCACAGCCGCAGTCTGACACGGCGGGGCAGACCGGCCCGAGGGCGTCTCGCCGTGGTTGCAGAAAGACGCGTTCTCGGTGCTGCTCACTGCGGCCTCGGCGGATGCGCCCGGTCTGGGCTGGCGGGTGGATGTTCCAGCGTGGGTCCGTTTTACTGCGGCAGCGACGGATGCGGGGGGCGCTGGCTTACGCGGTCGGGTGTCGGTTCTCGGTGGGCTGGTCGCGCTCGGTGCGAGTGCGCCGGTTGGCCTTGTGGGATATGGGGAAAGTCT
>JBPCMU010000110.1:0-6666 GCA_051001975.1 Jatrophihabitans sp. | reverse complement strand
CCTCCCCGCCCCAAACCCTTTGGATTGGTGCGAGAACTGTTGGGGTGGTGCAAAATTTCCCACCACTCAACCCGATTTCGCACCACTCAACAAAGGGGGGCGGCGCGCCTCCTGGAAAGTGTCGGAGGGCTCTGTCACGGTGATCACAGCCGAATACCGGATCTTGGTTGCCGCGCAGCGGTAGGCCGCAGCCTGGGAGGTGGGGAGGGTTGATGGACGCGGAGTTCGCTCCCTGCCCCGAGTGCGGAGTCGTGGTGATCGTCGAGGTACCGCCGTGCACCGACCACAACCTCGCCGACTGTCCGGACCGGGCCTGCACCCAGTGCGGCGCGGCCCTGGTGATCGATCCGTTCCCCCTGATCGCCGAGATGACGCGCCGCCGGAGCCCGGCCCGCGCCCGCTCGGCCGCCTGATCCCGGAGCACCGTGACGACCACACCCGACACCCGAGACCCCAGCGCCGACCCCGATACGTTCAGACGGGCCGTTGCCGCCCTCGAGGGCACCCAGGTGCGCGCCGAAGCACTCGTCGAGTCCATCCGGCCGCCGCAGAAGCTCGCGCCCTACAGCTACGCGCTGAGCATCGAGATCACCCCGCGCGGCGGCGACGACCGCGACGGAGCCACCGGCCGGCTGGTGCTGCTGCACGACCCGGACGGCGCGGAAGCCTGGGACGGCGACCTGCGCCTGGTCGGCTATGCCGAGGCCGAGCTCAGCTCCGACATGGCCGGCGATCCGCTGCTCCCCCAGGTCGGCTGGAGTTGGCTGATCGACTCACTCGGTGAACGGGGTGCGGAGTACACCGCGGCCGGCGGGACGGTCACCCAGACGACGTCGACCAGGTTCGGCGACGTGCACGGGCCAGCCACCAGCACATCACTGGAACTACGCGGATCGTGGACCGCGCTGGACGCGGACCTCACCCCTCATCTGCTGGCGTTCGTCGACCTGCTTACCATTGCGGCTGGGTTGCCCCCCGAGGGCGTCACCATGCTCGAGCGGCGCTGATCACGACTGCCGCCGGGCACGTCCCAGGCCGATCGCCTAGGGTCTTCCCGTGAGCAGGCCCGTGGTACCGCCCCCGGCTGGGCCCGACGACCCCGACAGCACTGTCGATCCGGACGAAACGCCCGAACCCGTTCTGATCAGCGCGCCGGCCGAGCCGTTGGACCCGCCGCGCGTCACCGAATCCGACATCGACGCCGCGGTCGCCCGTCTGGCGGCTGGCACCGGCCCACTTGCCGTGGACGCCGAGCGGGCCTCCGGCTACCGCTACAGCCAGCGTGCCTACCTCGTTCAGCTGTGGCGCGAGGGCGTCGGCACCGTGCTGATCGACCCGATAGACGTCGCTGCGTTGCCCTCGCTACAACGCTCGCTGGGCGACGAGGAATGGATCCTGCACGCGGCCAGTCAGGACCTGCCGTGCCTGCGCGAGCTCGGACTCGAGCCGCACCGGCTGTTCGACACCGAGCTCGCCGGGCGACTGCTCGGCATGGAGCGGGTCAGCCTGGTCACCATGCTGGTGCACTTCTGCGGAATCACCCTGGAGAAGGGCCATTCGGCGGCCGACTGGAGCACCCGGCCGCTGCCCGAGGACTGGCTGGTCTACGCGGCGCTGGACGTCGAGTTCCTGCTGCAATTGCGCGACGCGGTCGAGTCCGAGCTGGAACGGCAGGGCAAGACGGAGTGGGCGCGACAGGAGTTCGAGGCAGTTCTGGCCGCGCCACCGCCGTCCCCGCGCACCGATCCGTGGCGGCGTACGTCGGGCATCCACCAGGTGCGCTCACGTCGTCAACTCGCCGGCGTCCGCGCGTTGTGGGAGGCCCGTGACGAACTGGCCTCGAGCCGGGACACCGCTCCGGGACGGGTCCTGCCCGACTCTGCAATCGTCGCCGCCGTGCGGGCCAACCCGGCGACCGCCGCTGACCTGGCCAAGCTGCCGACGTTCAAGGGACCACGACAGCGCAAGCACGCGGCTCGCTGGTTCGCCGCGCTGGCCGCGGCCCACGCACTCACCGAGTCGGAGCTACCGCCGTCGGCCGGTCCGTCCGACGGGGACGGCGTGCCGCCCGCCGCACGCTGGCGGGAGCGCGACCCGGAGGCGGCCGAGCGGCTTGCCCACGCCCGAACCGTCATCGCCGAGCTGGCCGAGAAGCACGTCGTGCAGGTGCAGAACCTGCTCGCCGGCGACGTGGTGCGTCGGCTGTGCTGGACCCCGCCGGAACTTACCGTCGATGCCGTGGCCGGAGCGCTCACCGAGCTCGGGGCCCGGCCCTGGCAGGTTGAACTCACCGCCGCCGAACTGACCGCCGCCTTGCAGACCGCGGCTGCGCCGACCAGCTGACGCACCTCGACCGCCGCCCTGGCAAGCTGGACGGATGAGCACTCCCGACCTGCCGGCCCATGCCCTGCGCGACCCACGTCAGAAAGTCGCCGCGCACCTGCGCGAACTCGCCTACGAGGCGCTCGACAACACCGAGGTCGATCTGGGCCTGGCCGCCCGGATCGCCGACGCACTGCTCTCGCTCATCGACGTCGCCGCTGAACGCGACGCGGCGGCCCAGACTGCGGTACGCGGTGCGGTCGACTACTTCGTGCTCAACCGGGACGAGACCTCCGACCTCGACAGGTACGGCCTGCGCGACGACGCGGACGTCGTCAACCGCGTCTGCGACGAGTTCCAGTTGCCGTCCTTCCGCGTTCGCTACTGACCGTGCCGTGGCCACGTCGCTGATCCTGGTCAACGGCTTGCCCGGCTCCGGCAAGACGACGCTCGCCGACGCCTTGGCCGCGTTGGGCGGCTACCCGCTGTTGGTCAAGGACCGCATCAAGGAAGCCCTGGCGCCGGTCCTCGGTGGTCCGTCGGTGAGTCTCGGCCCGATTGCGATGGACACTGCCTGGGCGGCCGCCGGCCAGCTGCCTGGCACCGTCGTACTCGACTCCTGGTGGTTCCGGCCACGCGACCTGGGGCAGGCCCGCGCCGGGCTCGCCCGGACCGGCGCCACCAGGGTCGTCGAGGTCTGGTGCTCCGCCGGCAACGAGCTGACTCGATTGCGCTACCGCGACCGGGTGCGTGACCCGCTGCACCGCGACTCCGAGCGCCTCGCCGACTGGGACCTACGCGAGCTCATCAGCTAGCGCCCGGCACGCTGCAGCCGCCACGCCTGGGTCAACGCATCCTCGATCGCACCGACGTCGCCGCGCTCCAGGTCCGCGACAACCATCATGTGCGCGGCGAATCGGGTCGGAACGCTGAACGTGTCCGGGAACTGCCCCAGGATCGCGTCGCGGTAATCGAAGTCGGCACGGATCACAATGTGCGACTCGTCCAGCTGACGGGCCACAACCCGGCCGTGGAATCGCCACTCGGTCTCGCCACCCTTCGAGTTGGGACGGACGCCCTCGAGCGACGTGAGAATGCGATCGATGTCGGCGAGCTTCATGGCGCGAGCCTTGCACGCCTTCGATCCGAATACTCAGCGCGTGCCATGGCGTGCGCTGAGTATCAGGATCGGGCGTGCAGGTGGGCAATGGTGACGCTCTGCGGCGCGCGAGCCGGCGCGGATAGGCCCACGTCCCGCAGCGCCGCACCGGACAGCTCGAGCCCGGCACCGCGCCAGTCACCCGCCGGGACCGGCGAGACGAGCGAGACCCGATAGCGCCGCTGCGGGTCGAGGCCGGGCACTCGCCAGGGCGGCGGGTCCGACGAGGCGAAGTCCAGCTGTGCGTAGCCGGCCACGGCCGCCCCGCGATCGTGGGCCACCACCGCGTGCTGCCACACCGCGGTGGACGGCGAGTCGACGCGGACCACCCGGCCGCTGTGCAGCAGATCGCGGTGCGTCTTGTAGAGCCCCACCCACTCGGCCAGCCGGGTCAGCTCGTCGGCAGTCGCGTCGGTGAGATCCCACTCGAAGCCGAAATCGCCGAAGAACGCGGTGCCCACCCGGAAGTCCAGCGGCAGGGTGCGCCCGGTCTGGTGGTTGACCGGCGCGCAGATGTGCGCACCGAGGTACTCCGGCGGCACCAGCTGCTGCGTCCAGCGCTGGATCGCTTGCCGGCTCAACGCATCGGTCATGTCCGACGTCCACACCCGTTGCACGCGGGTGAGCACCCCGAGATCGATCCGGCCGCCGCCGGCCGCGCAGCTCTCCCACTCGACCGACGGGTGCCGCCGCCGCAGCTCGTCGAGCACCGCGTAGAAGCCGAGCGTTGCCTCGTGCACCCCGGCGGCGCCGCCGCGGGGCGTGGAACCGGCGTCCACGAGATCGCGGTTGTGGTCCCACTTCACGTAGTCGATCTGATACTCACTGAGCACTCGGTCGACCTGCTTCACGAGGTGCGCTCGCACGTCGGCGCGGCCAAAGTCCAGCACCAACTGGTTGCGTGACGTGGCCGGCACCCGGTCACCGGTGGCGAGGATCCAGTCGGGGTGTGCCCGGTAGAGATCGGAGTCGGGGTTGACCATCTCCGGCTCGAACCACAATCCGAACTGCATGCCGGCACCGTGTACGTGATCGATCAGCGGCGCCAACCCATCCGGCCAGGCGTTTGCCGAGACGGTCCAGTCGCCGAGCCCGGCGTGGTCGTCGCGGCGGGCGCCGAACCATCCGTCGTCGAGGACGAAGCGCTCGACCCCAACCGTGGCGGCCCGGTCGGCCACCGCCTTCAGCTGCGCCAGGTCATGATCGAAGTAGACGGCTTCCCATACGTTCAGGTTGACCGGCCGCGGGGATGTCGGATGAGCCGGCTCGGCACGCAGGTACTCGTGCACCTGCGCGGCCAGCGAGTCCAGCCCATCGACCGACGCGCCGAAGTGCACCCACGGCGTCGCGTACGACTCCCCCGACGCCAGCACCACCTCGCCGGGCAGCAGCGCCTCGCCACCGCCGAGAACCGTGACTCCGGAGGATTGCCGCTCGAGGTAGTACCGCGAGTTACCGCTCCAGGCGACATGCAACGCCCATACCTCACCGTGCCCGAACCCGAACCCCTCCGTGCCGGCTACCAGCATCGTCGGGGAGTCAGCACCGGGCTTGCCGCTGTGCCCGGCGCGCAACCAGGTGCCGTCGCCGATGCGGTGGCGCTGCGGCACCCGTTCGAGGCAGTGCCGGCCGGTGAAGTCCAACGCCTCAGCGACATATTCAGCGACCGGGACGACGACGTCCAGCGCCTCGATGGCGTAACGGCTGCCACCGGCATTGGTCAGCGTGTGCCGCAGCCGCAGTCCGCCACCGGCCACCGCCTGCACTTCGGTGCTCAGGGTCAGCTGCGCGGCGTCGTCGACCGCCTCGATCGTCAGCGCCGAGTCCGTGCCGGTCACCGCGGTGGCCCGGAACGCTGTCGACCAGCCGGCGCCAGGCGTCTCGTCGCCGAGGCGGAACCCGGCCAGCCCGGGCGTGCCGCGCCAGGCCTGCGAGGGCTCGGGTAGCACTGCCACCGACCGCCCGGTGACGTGGCGGGTGCCCAGCGCCGCACCGCTCACTCCGACGCTCACCGCGATCTCCGCTGCGCTCAGCCCCTCGCGGGCCACGCCCGTCCAGGCGATGCGCGGCAGGCCATCCTCGACCGGGACGACGACCAGCGCGGTCGCGGCGACACCGTGCACGTCCCGGGATGCGAGCAGCACAGGGGAAGACACGAGCACTCCTTAGCGTGGATCGGGCGGAGCTCAGTCGGTGCAGTCGGCGGAGAACGATCCGGCGTCGTCGGACTGCTCGGCCTGCGCAAGATCCGCCGTCCACTCCACGATGCGCCGGCTGATCGCCTGCACCGTCAGCCCGGCAGCGTTGCGCACGTCCGGAACCTTGCCGTGATCGAGGAACCGGGTTGGCACGCCGATGGTCCGGGTCGGCACTGTGTTGCCGGCGGCCTGCAGCGCCTGCGCGAGCCGCGAGCCGACACCGCCGACCTCCAGCCCGTCCTCGACCGTGACGACCAGCGACGCCCGTTTCGCCAGCACCAGCAGTTCCGGGTCGATCGGGTTCACCCAGCGCGGATCGACCACCCGCACGGTGAAGCCCTCGCCACTGACACGCTCGGTCGCCTCGAGCACGTCGCCGGCCATCGATCCGACGGCGACCACCAGCACGTCGACGGCACCGTCCGGTGCGGGTTCGCTGAGGACGTCGACGCCACCCTGCCGGCGCAGCGCGAGCAGGTCCTCGGTCAGCGGCGTCTTCGGGTAGCGAAGCACGGTCGGCCCGGCGCTCCACTCGACGGCCTCCGCCAGCTCGGCACGCAGCGTCGGCTCGTCGCGGGGCGCGGCGATCCGCAACCCCGGGACCATCCCGAGCATCGCCAGGTCCCAGATCCCGTTGTGACTCGGGCCGTCCTGGCCGGTGATGCCGGCCCGGTCCAGCACGACGGTGACGGGCAGCTTGTGCAGCGCCACATCCATCAGCAACTGGTCGAAGGCCCGGTTCAGGAACGTCGCATACAGCGCGACGACGGGGTGCATCCCGCCGATGGCCAGCCCCGCAGCGGAGGTCATCGCGTGCTGCTCGGCGATCCCCACGTCGTAGAACCGGTCCGGGAAGCGCTTCGAGAACGCGCCGAGCCCGGTCGGATCGCACATCGCCGCGGGGGACAAGAAGAAGGCGGGGGAGTGGACACACAGGGGGAAAAATTTCTTAAAAAAGAAAACAAGTCAGGTGCGGTCCGGAAGGGG
>JBPCMU010000109.1:0-32275 GCA_051001975.1 Jatrophihabitans sp. | reverse complement strand
CCCCCTGTGTCTCCCTGGCCCCCCCCCCCCCTCCCACCGCAGGGGTATCTCGTACTGACAGTGCGGAGGCTCCGGGATTCGAACCCGGGATGGGTTTTAGACCCAAACCGCATTAGCAGTGCGGCGCCATAGACCGGACTAGGCGAAGCCTCCCTGGCGAATCAGCGACAAGCTGAGCGCCGCGCAGGACTCTACTTGGCCGGATCGGTCCCGACCAAAGTGACGCCTCTCATGTCGTACGACGCGCCGCTCGAGACTGAGCAGGCGTGACGATCGGCATCAGGATCTGGTCGACCAACTCGATGCCGCCTTCGCGGTCCATCACCGGTGAGGTGCGCAGCAGGATCCGCTTCATCATCAGCCCGGGCATCAGCTCGCAGATCAGGTCGATCGGCGCATCCGGCCGGACGTCACCGAGCCTGATCCCGCGACGCAGCAGATCGGCCAGGCCCTCCTCGCGGGGGCAGAGCACGAGATCGTTCAGCGAGGCAGCCAGCTCCTCGTCCCGGGCGACCTCGGCCATCATGTAGCGCAGGCTGTCTTCGGCCTTCTTGTCGACACCGAGCGTCATGGCTTCGATCATCATCACCAGGGCGTCCCGGGTGCCCACCGAGTCCGGCAGGTCCGAGGCGAGCGAGGTTCCGGCCGGCTTGGGCATGGAGCGACAGATGGCATCGGCGAGCAACTCGTCCTTGCTCGGCCAGCGCCGGTAGATGCTGGCCTTACCGGTCCGGGCCCTGGAAGCGACGGCGTCGATGGTGAAGGAGGCGTAGCCGGATTGGATCAACTCGTCGACCGCGGCGCGGCAGATCGCCGACTCCAGCGCCTCGCCTCTACGGCGCCGGTTCGGTCCGTCCGTGATGGGCTCCTGCACCGTCGTCATCGGCCGCCTCAACCTCCAATGTTGCGTTCATCCGGCTGTCCCACCCTGGTGGTAAACCTATTGCACCCGACGAGGATAGTGAACGTTTGCGTTTCTTCACGGGTCGGTACTAGCGTACCCCTAAGGAACGATGACGTTCCCTATTGACGACCCAAGTTCATCGCACGACTGATCCGAAGAGGAGTACGTGGTGACTGCAATATCCCCACCAGCGCCGGCCGCGGCGCGCCGTAGCGCACACCCGGGGTTGATCCTGCTGCTTATCGCCGGCGCGCAGCTCATGGTCGTGCTGGACAGCACCATCGTGAACATCGCCCTGCCGAAGATGGGCGAATACTTCGACAAGACCCAGACGTCGATGACGTGGGCGCTGAACGCCTACACGCTGGCGTTCGGTGGTCTGCTGCTGCTCGGCGGCCGCGCCGGGGACATCCTCGGGCGCCGCAAGATGTTCATCATCGGGCTGGCCCTGTTCACCCTGGGCAGCTTCCTCGGTGGCATCGCGAACTCGTTCGAGTTCCTGCTCGTCGGTCGCATCGTGCAGGGCGTCGGTGGCGCGATCGCATCGCCGACCGCACTGTCACTGATCACCAACGCATTCGCCGAGGGCAAGGAGCGGGTGCGTGCCTTTGCGGTGTACGCGGCCGTGTCCGGCGCCGGCGCCGCGCTCGGGCTGCTGCTCGGCGGCATCCTCACCGAGTACCTCTCCTGGCGGTGGGTGCTGTTCGTCAACGTGCCGATCGGCATCCTGTTGATCGTCGGCTCGTTCATGTACCTGAGCGAGACCGAGCGGCACCAAGGTCGCTTCGACTTCCCTGGCGCAGTGTTGTCGGTGGTCGGCATGGTGTCGCTGGTCTACGGCTTCATCCACGCTGCGACCAACGGCTGGAGCAACAGCATCACGGTGCTGAGCTTCGTCGCCTCGATCGTGTTGCTGGCCGCGTTCGTGCTCGTCGAGGTGAACGGCAAGGACCCGATGGTGCCGATGCGGGTCATCCTCGACCGCAACCGCGGCGGCGCGTACCTGGTCATGTTGATCGTGGGTGCCGGCATGTTCGGCATGTTCTACTTCGTGACCTTCTTCGTGCAGGGCGTCATGCAATTCAGCGCGCTGCGAGCGGGCTTCTCGTTCCTGCCGGTCGCGTTCGTCATCGGCATCACCTCGCAGGTGATGACCAAACTGATGCCGAGGTTCGGGCCGAAGCCGCTGATCACCTTCGGCACGATCCTGCTCACCGCTGCGATGTTCTGGTACGCCCGGGTGGATGCCTCGTCCGGCTACCTCAACCTGTTCCTGCCGGGCATGATTGTGATGGCCATCGGAATGGGCTGCATCTTCGTCCCGCTGACCACGGTCGCGGTGGCGCGGGTGCAGAACACCGACGCCGGCATCGCATCGGCGATGCTGAACGTCGGGCAGCAGGTCGGCGGCTCGATCGGCCTGTCGGTGCTGGCTACCGTCGCTGCCACTGCAGGGCGGAACTACTCCAATACCCACAAGGCTGATACCACCAGAGCCCTGGCTACCCTGCCGCAACCGCTGCCCGGCAAGGTCGGGCAGTTCCTGGGGCAGTTCGGGTCGAACGGTCCGCAGACCGGCGACATCAAGAAGTTGATCGCCGGGGCATCACCGGACCAACAGGGCGCGCTGATGCAGTTCTTCGGCAAGAACGGTGCGTTCCACGAGTTCTCGGCGCACATCCAGGCGCACGCGTCCGGGATGGGCTTCCTCGCCGCCGGGTTCTTCGGTGTCGCCGCCGTCATCACGTCGATCCTGTTGATCAACGTGAAGAAGGACGATGTGCCGAGCGAACCGGAGACGGTGATGGCCGCAGCCGGCTAGCTCCCTCGCTCCATTCGACGGACGGGTCGCCTCTGGCGGCCCGTCCGTTGTCGTTCAGCACTCGATGACGTTGACCGCCAGACCGCCGCGGGCGGTCTCTTTGTACTTCACCTTCATGTCGGCGCCGGTCTCGCGCATCGTCTTGATGACCTTGTCGAGGCTGACGATGTGGGTGCCGCTGCCGGCCATCGCGATCCGCGCCGCGTTGATCGCCTTGACCGAGGCCATCGCGTTGCGCTCGATGCACGGCACCTGGACGAGGCCGCCGACCGGGTCGCAGGTGAGACCGAGGTTGTGTTCCATCCCGATCTCCGCTGCATTCTCAACCTGTTCCGGAGTCCCGCCGAGCACCTCGCACAGCCCGGCTGCGGCCATCGAGCAGGCCGAGCCGACCTCACCCTGGCAGCCCACTTCGGCGCCGGAGATCGAGGCGTTCTCCTTGTAGAGCACGCCCACCGCACCGGCGGTGAGCAGGAATCGCACCACTCCCTCGTCTGATGCGCCGGGGACGAAGCGGGTGTAGTAGTG
Organism: Jatrophihabitans sp.; assembly: GCA_051001975.1. Classification (GTDB taxonomy): domain Bacteria; phylum Actinomycetota; class Actinomycetes; order Mycobacteriales; family Jatrophihabitantaceae; genus DATAEG01. The sequence goes on along the minus strand of JBPCMU010000109.1, from coordinate 29,021 downwards.
CAGCACCGAGGGCAGGATGCCTGCTGCGCCGTTGGTCGGAGCCGTGACGATCCGCCCGCCCGCGGCGTTCTCTTCGTTGACGGCCAGCGCGAACAGATTCACCCAGTCCATCACCTGCAGCGGGTCGATACTGTGCGCGTCGGCCAGCAGCGCCTGGTGCAGCGCTGGCGCCCGGCGCGGCACTTTGAGCCCACCCGGCAGCGTGCCCTCGTTTCGGCAGCCGGCCGCGACGCACTCCTGCATCACCGCCCAGATGTGCAGCAACCCCTTGCGGATGTCGGCTTCGGAACGCCAGGACGTCTCGTTCGCGAGCATCACACCGGAGACGGGCAGGCCGGATTCGGCGCAGCGGGCCAGTAGCTCGGCGCCGGTCAAGAACGGCAACGGCAACGGAGTCGTGTCGAGGGTGATGCGGTCCTCGCCGGCCGCCGTCTCGTCGACGACGAAACCGCCGCCGACGGAGTAGTAGGTGCGCTCGCGGACGCAGACATCCGCCCGGTCGAAGGCGAAGAACCGCATGCCGTTGGGGTGAAACGGCAAGCTGGTGCGGCGGTGCAGCACCAGGTCGCCGTCGGTCATCGCAACGGGATGGGTGCCCAGCAGCGGGACCTGGCCGGATTCCAGCATCGCCTCGGCGCGCTCCCGGACGGTGCTGGTGTCGACGGTTTCGGGATGCTCTCCGGCCAGCCCGAGCAGCACAGCCTGCTCACTGCCGTGACCGTGCCCGGTGGCGCCGAGGGAACCGAACAGCTCGGCGCGCACCCGGGCCACGTCGTCGAGCAGGCCGTCCTCGGCCAGCCCGGCCGCGAAGGTACCGGCGGCGCGCATCGGTCCGACCGTGTGTGAGCTGGACGGACCGATGCCGATGGAGAGCAGATCGAACACGCTGATGGCCACGGCTCCATCATCCTCCGCGCCCACAAACAGCGATGATCATGGCGCAATGGCTGCTATAGCGACTATTTCGCCATTATCATCGGGGAAGTACAGGATCAGACGGCGGTGACGGTGACGACGATGTTGTCGCGGGTGGCCTTCGAGTACGGGCAGAATTGGTGGGCCAGGTCAGCCAGTTCCTGGGCCTGCGCCTGGTCGACGCCCGGAATCTGCACCTCGAGCGCGACGGCAAGGCCGAAGCCGCCGTCGGTGGTGCCACCGAAGGAGACCGTGGCGGTGACCGTGGAGTCCGACGTGTCGACGCCCTTCGTCTTGGCCCGGTTCTCCAGCGCACCCTGGAAGCAGGCGGCATACCCCGCAGCGAACAGCGTCTCCGGGTTCGCCTTGACGTCCGGGGTGGTGCCGGGCTGGGCGAGGTCGAGGTCGATCACGCCGTCCTCGCTGTGCACGTGCCCGGCGCGACCGCCCTTGGCGGTAGCGGCAGTGCTGTAGGCGACCTTCGTCAGTTCCAATGGCATGGGTGCTCCTCGATGTTGTTCGGCAGATGTCCGTTCCTTCTGGTCGAACACCGTGGCCCCGCCGCGGTGTTCCCATCCACAAAGCTAACGTCCTGGTCGTGACTTCAACGACCAGTGCCGTGCGTGGACCCGGCCGCCACCTCGCCACAGTCGTCGCCGTGGTCGATCTGACCCCCCGGATGCGCCGGGTCACCCTGCGGGTTCCGACGCTGACCGCGCATCCGCTGCGGCCGGCACAGGACGTCGGCCTCGTCTTCGCGGACACCGACGGCCGCGAGCTGCGGCGGCGGTACACGATCCGCGACGCGGATCCTGCGGCCGGAACGGTTGTCCTCGACGGCATCCTGCACGGTCACGGCCCGGGCGCGCGCTGGTTTCACGACGCGGCAGTCGGTGTCACCGCGGAGCTGGTCGGCCCGCGCGGCAAGATCGCCCTGGACACCGCGGCGACCTGGCACCTGATGGTCGGGGACGAGGCCGGGTTGCCCGCGTTCGCCGAGCTGCTCGCCGCCGCCCCGGCCGGCTGCCGCGCGGTCCTGCTGGTCGAGGTCGCCGACGCGGCCGAGCAGCTACCGCTGCCTTCCGCCGCCGAAGTCTCCGTACACTGGCTGCACCGTGGCCAGACCGCGCCAGGCGTCGTCGACCTGTTCGCTGCCGCGCTCCCGGACCTGCCGCTTCCCGATGGTCCGGGCGCGGCCTACCTGCTCGGCGAGAGCAAGGTGATGGTGGCGCTGCGCCCCACCGTCCAGTCTCGCGGGATCGCGGCCGGCGCGGTGTTCCTCAAGGGGTACTGGAACCTCGGACGCGCGATGCAGTGAGCTCGCGGACCTCGGCGTAACGCGCCCGCACGGCCGGCCTGACCACCGACTCCACGAGCCGACTGCCCTCGCTGGGCCAGTCCGGAGCGGTCGGTTGACCGGTGGCCACCCACGCAGCCTGACGGGCGGCACCATCGGCCACGTACTCCTCCGGCAGGGGCACCAGCACCGGCCGGCCCAGCACCGACGGCGCGATCGCGCAGACCGCCGCTGACCGGGCGCCTCCCCCGACCAGCACCACCCGCCGCACACTGACGCCCTGGGCCACCAGCGCGTCCAGTCCGTCCGCCAGCCCGCACAGCAGCCCCTCCACCGCGGCCCGGGCGAGATTAGCCGGCGTGGCCGCACGCAGCGTGAGACCGTGCAACGAGCCGGTCGCCTCCGGACGGTTCGGGGTGCGCTCCCCCTCCAGGTAAGGCACCAGAACCAGGCCGCCGGCCCCGGCCTGCGCCCCCAGCGCCAGCTCGGACAGCCGGGCATGGTCGACGCCGAGCATCGTCGCCGCCGCATCGAGGACTCGTGCCGCGTTCAGGGTGCACACCAGCGGCAGGAAGTCGCCGGTCGCCGAGGCGAACCCGGCCACGTCGCCACTTGCGTCAGCTGTCGGACTCGGCGTTCGCGCACTGACCACGCCGGAGGTGCCGAGCGAGACGACGACGTCGCCGGGTCGAGCACCGATACCCAGCGCGGCGGCCATGTTGTCGCCGGTGCCGGCACCGAGCAGCACGCCCCCGCTCGTGCTGCCGGGCGACTGATCGGGGCCGAGCACCCGCGGCAGCGCGGGCTCGGCGCCGAACGCAAGGCGGAGCAGATCAGTGCGGTACTCGCCGTCGGCTGGTGACCAGTAGCCGGTGCCGCTGGCGTCACCGCGATCGGTGCTCAGGGTGTCCAGCCTGCCGCCGCCCAACTGCCAGGTCAGCCAATCGTGCGGCAGGCAGACTGCGGCGGTGCGTTGGGCATTCTCCGGCTCGTGCTCGGCTAGCCAGCGCAGCTTCGTCACGGTGAAGGACGCCACCGGCACGCTGCCCACCGCGTCGGCCCACTGCTGTGGCCCACCCAGTTCGTCGATCAGATCCGCGGCGGCCGGCGCGGAGCGAGTGTCGTTCCCGAGCAGCGCCGGGCGCACCACCTCGCCGTGTTCATCGAGGCAGACCATGCCGTGCTGCTGCCCGCCCACCGAGATCGCGGCCACGTCGTCCAGGCCGCCGGCATCGGCCAGCGCCGTCTGAAGTGCCGTCCACCACGCGTCGGGATCCACCTCGGTGCCGTCGGGATGGGCAGCCCGTCCGCTGCGCACCGGTACCCCGGTGTCAGCGTCGCGGATGACGACCTTGCACGACTGTGTCGACGAGTCGACACCAGCAACCAGAGACATGACCGAAACCTACTGCGCGGATCCGGCCCGCCGCCGGCGTCGCGCCCGATCCCGGCGGTGGCAAGATCGCCGACATGCCCGATCCCAGCCGCGCAGGTACTCCACCGCTCCCGTCCGATCTGGTCGACGTGGCCAAGTTGGTCACCGCCTACTACAGCGAGCATCCCGATCCGAGCGACCCGGCCCAGCAGGTTAGCTTCGGCACGTCCGGGCACCGCGGCTCGGCGCTGCGCAACTCGTTCAACGAGGACCACATAATCGCGACCAGCCAGGCGATCTGCGAGTACCGCCGCGACCACGGCATCGACGGGCCGCTCTTCCTCGGCGCGGACACACATGCACTGAGCGAGCCGGCCACCGTCTCCGCATTGGAGGTGTTCGCGGCCAACGAGGTCACCGTGCTGGTCGACTCACGCGGCGGGTACACCCCGACGCCCGCGGTGTCGCGAGCGATCCTGACGCACAACGCCGGCGACGGCGACGGCGACGGGGTGGTTGTCACGCCGTCGCACAACCCACCGGCCGACGGCGGCTTCAAGTACAACCCACCGCACGGCGGACCGGCCGGCACCGACATCACCGGTTGGATCCAGGACCGCGCCAACGAACTGCTCACCGACGGGCTGACCGGCGTCCGGCGCGTGCCGTACGCGCAAGCCCGGGCGGCCGACACCACGCAGACCTACGACTTCCTCGGCTCGTACGTCACCGCACTGGCCGGCGCCGTCGACCTGGCCGCGGTCCGCTCGGCCGGGGTGCGCATCGGTGCCGACCCGCTCGGCGGCGCCAGCGTCGGCTATTGGGGAGAGATTGCCGATCACTACAACCTGGATCTCACCGTGGTGAACCCGCTGGCGGATCCGACGTTCCGATTCATGACGCTCGACTGGGACGGCAAGATCCGGATGGACTGTTCGTCGCCGTCGGCAATGGCTTCGCTGATCGCCCGGCAGCACGAGTTCGACCTGGCCACCGGCAACGACACCGACGCCGACCGGCACGGCATCGTCACCCCGGACGGCGGGCTGATGAACCCGAACCACTACCTCGCCGTCGCCATCGACTACCTGTTCGGCAGCCGCACGCAGTGGCCTTCCGCGGCGGCAGTCGGCAAGACTCTGGTGAGCTCGTCGATGATCGACAAGGTGGCCACGTCGCTGCACCGCACGCTGCTGGAGGTACCGGTCGGGTTCAAGTGGTTCGTGCCTGGTCTGCTCGACGGGTCGGTCGGGTTCGGCGGTGAGGAGAGCGCCGGCGCTTCCTTCCTGCAACGCGACGGCAGCGTCTGGACCACCGACAAGGACGGCATCGTGATGTGCCTGCTCGCCGCAGAGATCATCGCGGTGACCGGGAAGTCCCCGAGCCAGCGCTATGCGGAGCTCACCGAGCAGTTCGGCGCACCCGCGTACGCCCGCATCGACTCCCCGGCCGATCCGCAGCAGAAGGCGGCGCTGGGCAAACTGTCCCCCGCGCAGGTGCAGGCGAGCGAGCTGGCCGGTGACCCGATCACCGCCACGCTCACCACCGCACCAGGCAACGACGCACCCATCGGCGGACTCAAGGTAGTCACCGATGCGGGCTGGTTCGCGGCGCGGCCGTCGGGCACCGAAGACGTCTACAAGCTGTACGCCGAGTCCTTCCGCGGCACCGAGCACCTCGCCCGGATCCAGGACGAAGCCGGCGCCATCGTCAACACCGCTCTGGCGGGTTGACCGCCCGCAATTCACTGCGCGAGGACGGCCGAAGACTCGTCGTGGGCGATGCGCGGCAGCTGCCGCCAGATGAGCGCGACTAGGACAGCGGAGCCGACGAACGCGAACCAGAATGGTGCGGCCAGGCCGCTGTGCTCGGCGATCACCCCACCGATTGCGGCGCCGATGACGAGCCCGCCCATCACACCCATCATGTAGACGCTGGCGACTCGGCCCTGGAACTCGACCGGGACGGCGCGCTGCCGCACGCTCGTCGACGTAGTGCCCCACACCGCGGCGTGCGCACCGAACACGAAGAACACCGGCATCGCCACCCACGGTGAGGTGGTCAGCGCCAGCGCCAGGTGTGTGAACGTCTCGATCAGCAGCCCGACCCGCATGATGTTGCCGAGGCTGAACCGACGCTCAAGGCGTCCGTAGACGGCGGTACCGACCAGCGATCCGACCGCGCCGACTGTGGTGACCAGCCCGAACCCGATCGCGCCGAGCCCGAGCCGGTCCGCGGCGTAGAGGACGAGCACGGACCAGGCAGCACCGAACGTCACGTTGAACGAGACGATCGTCAGCGCCAGGGTGCGCATCGCCGAGTGGTGCCACAGCCACGACAGCCCCTCGCGGATATCGTGGCCGATGCGGTTGGACGCGGACTGGGCCGTGCCGTGCACGGGTAACGCGATCCGGGAGATCAGCACGGTCGCCGCGAGCAGGCAGACCGTCTCTCCGGCGAACGGCCAAGCCCTGCCCACCGCGAACAGCGCGGCGCCGATCGGCGGCCCGACGAGTTGGTTGATGCCGAGCATCGCTGCCATCAGGCGGGCGTTGGCCACACCCAGATCGGCCTTGTCGACGAGCATGGGCAGCAGCGTGCTCGACGTCGTGTCGGCAAACGTCTCGGCAGTGCCGAGCAGGAACATCGCCGCCAGCACCGCGACGATGTTCACCCAGCCGGTGACGATCGACGCGGTCAACGCGAGCAACACCACCGACCGCGCCAGGTTCACCAACAGCACGATGCGACGCCGGTCGAGGCGGTCGGCGATCACCCCGGCGTGCAGGCCGAACAACAACCAAGGCAGGCGCTGCAGCACCACGGCCATCGACACCAGGATCGCGTTGGACGTCTCCGAGGCCACCAACAGCGGGCCGGCCGCAATCGTGATGCCGTCGCCGAGGTTGCTGACCACCGCTGAGCCGAGCAGCCACCGGAAGCCGACGCCCAGGCGGCCGGGCGCTAGGGCTTCGACGACACGATCCACCGGCGCACAGTACCCAGCCCGACTGCCGCCCGCAGCGGGATTACGTCTCGAAGCGGTAGCCGATCCCGGGCTCGGTGATCAAGTGCCGCGGCCGCCCGGGGTCGGCCTCCAACTTGCGGCGCAACTGGCCGAAGTGGAAGCGCAGGTAGCCGGACTCGGTGTCATACGCGGGGCCCCACACCTCCGTCAGCAATTGCCGTTGGGTGAGCAACGCGCCGGGGTGGCGCACCAGCCGCTCCAGCAACTCCCACTCGGTCTTGGTCAGCCGCACCTCGGTTGCGTCGGCGGCGAGGACCTTGCGGGCCGCGAGGTCGACGGTGTGCTCGCCGATCTGTACCGCGGGCTGTTCGACGGCGGTACCGACCCGGCGAGTCACCGCGCGGATCCGCGCGAACAGTTCGTCGATGCCGAACGGCTTGGTGACGTAGTCGTCCGCGCCGGCGTCGAGGGCGTCGACCTTGTCCGGGCCGCCCGCGCGGCCGGACAGCACGATGATCGGCGCGGTGCACCAGCCCCGCAGCCCACCGATCACCTCGGTGCCGTCCATGTCCGGCAGGCCGAGATCCAGCAGCACCAAATCGGGCGGATGCTTCGCCGCGATCGCCAACGCCGCAGCGCCAGTTGCGGCGGCGTGCACCTCGAACTTGCGAGCTCGCAGATTGATGGACAGTGCGCGAACGATCTGCGGCTCGTCGTCGACCACCAGCACGCGCATGCTCATCCTTCCGCTGCCGACACGCGCTCGTCGCGCACGGCCCGCTGTGCAGCGCGCAGCGAGATCACCATGGTCAACCCACCACCGGGGGTGTCCTCCGGGATCAGCGTGCCACCCATCGCCTCGGCCAGTCCCCGGGCCAGCGCAAGGCCGAGGCCCACGCCGGTGGTGTTCGAGGTGTCGCCCAACCGCTGGAACGGGGCGAACACGCGTTCCTTCTCCTCAACGCCAAGGCCGCTGCCGCGATCGATCACCCGGATCTCGACGCGGTCGTAGTGCGCGCTCGCGGTGACCGTGGGCGGTCGGTCGGCCGGTGAGTAGCGCACCGCATTCTCCAGCACGTTCGCCAGCACCCGCTCGAACAGGCCGGCGTCGGCGATCGCCTCCGGCAGGTCGAGTGGGACGACGACAGTTACCGCGTCAGCCGTGGCGCCCAACCCGTCGAGGGCCCGCGCGACCAAGCCGGAGATGTCCACCGGCCGCGGGACCACGGCCATCGCGCCGGCCTGCAGCCGCGACATGTCCAGCAGATTGCTCACCAACCGGGCCAGCTTGTCCAGCGACTCGTCGGCGGTGGCGAGCAGTTCCGCAGTGTCCTCGTCGCTCCACTGCACTTGATCGTCGCCGCCCCCCCGCAGACTGCTCACCGCCGCCTTGGCCGACGCAAGCGGCGTGCGCAGGTCATGGCTCACCGCCTGCAGCAGAGCAGTACGGGTGCGGTCGGCTTCGCGCAGCGGGACGGCGGCCTCTGCTTCGCGAGCCAGTCGCTGGGTGCGCAGGCTCGCCGCGGACTGCGTCGCGAAGGCGGCCAGCACGCGCTGGTCGGCGCCGGCCGGGGTCGGCCCGCACAATGCAAGCAACACCCCCTCGTCACCGCGCACCACGGTGTCGGCGTCCTCCGGCCGGGAGGGCGCGTCCGATCCGGTGGCAGTGACGATCCGCCAACCCCCGTCGACGTCCTTCTCCAACAAGGACACCGCGCGTAGCCCGAAGATCTCGGCCAGCTCGGTCATCAGCGCAGGCAATTGCCCGCTGCCACGAAGCACGCTGCCGGCCACCGTCGCCAGCACCTCTGCCTCGGCGGACGCGCGGGCAGCCTCGCGGCGGCGGCGCTCGGCCCGGTCCACGAGCACCGCAACGATCGCGGCGACCGCGACGAACGCGATCAGACCGAGCGTGTTGTTCCGCTCGGCGATGGTGAAGCGGTGGATCGGCTCGGTGAAGAAATAGTTCAGCACCAGCGACGCGGCGATTGCGGTGAGCAGGGCGACGACCAGCCCGCCCACCAAGGCGACGGCGACGGTGGCCAGCAGGTAGAGCAGCACGCAACTGACCAGGTTCAATTCGTTGCGGAACGAACTCAACGCCCAGGTCAATACAGGCAGTAACGCAATCGCCAGAACGCCGCCGCGCACCACCCGTCGAGCGCTTGTGCGGCCCAGTCCCAACGCCGGCTCGCGACCTGCTCCGACGTGCTCGTGGCTGACGATGTGCACGTCGATGTCGCCGGAGCGGCGCACCGTACGAACGCCGATCCCCTGGCCGGTCAGCCGCATCGTCAGCGAGCTGCGCCGGGACGCGCCGAGCACCAGCTGGGTGGCGTTCACCCCCCGGGCGAAGTCGAGCAGGGCGCAGGTCACGTCGTCGCCACGCACCACGTGGTACGAGCCGCCGATCGACTCGACGAGCGATCGCTGTGCGGCCAGCTCCGCGGTGTCCACACCGGCGAGGCCGTCCGCGCGCGCGACGTGTACCGCGAGCAGTTCTGCGCCGCCCCGCGCAGCCACCCGGGCGGCCCGACGGATCAACGTGCCACCCTCTGCCCCCCCGGTGAGTGCCACAACGACACGCTCGCGGGTCTCCCAGGTGTCGTCGATGTTGTGCTCGGTGCGGTACCGCTGCATGCCCTCGTCGACCCGGTCGGCCACCCACAGCAGCGCCAGCTCGCGTAACGCCGACAGGTTGCCGACCCGGAAGTAGTTGGCCAGCGCCGCGTCGACCTTGTCGGCGGCGTAGATGTTGCCGTGTGCCATCCGCCGGCGCAGCGCCTCGGGCGTCTGGTCGACGAGCTGGATCTGGTCGGCGGCACGGACCACACCGTCCGGGACGGTTTCGCGCTGCGGTACGCCGGTGATCCTTGCGACCAGGTCGTTCAGGGTCTCCAGGTGCTGGATGTTCAGTGTCGAGATGACGTCGATTCCGGCGGCCAGCAGCAACTCGACGTCCTGCCAGCGCTTCTCGCTGCGTGAGCCGGGCACGTTGGTGTGTGCGAACTCGTCGACAAGGGCCAGATCCGGCTTGCGGGCCAGCACCGCGTCGACGTCCATCTCAGTGAACTGCGCGTCACGGTAGGTCAGCGCGCGCCGCGGGACCATGTCCAGATCGCCGATCGCCTCCATCGTGCGGGCCCGGTCATGGCACTCGACGAACGCGATGACGACGTCGGTGCCACGCTCGGCCCGGCGGGCGCCCTCGTCGAGCATGGCCAGCGTCTTGCCCACGCCCGGCGCAGCACCGAGATAGATCCGCAGCACACCGCGCGCCATACCCACAGTCTGCTCCGCCGCGCTCAGTTCATCCGGCTCAGCGCCAGGTTGAGCTCCAGCACGTTGACCACCTTCGTGCCGAACACCCCCACCGTGGGCTTGTCGATGTGCGCGTTCACCAGAGCGAGCACCCTGCCCGCGTCGAGATGACGGTGGTATGCGACCCGGTAGGCCTGCTGCTGGGCATAAGCGACGCTGATGTCCGGGTCGAGCCCGGAGGCGGAGGCGGTGACGGCGTCGGGCGGGACGTCGGCCGGCCGCACCGGATGTCCGGGCACCGAGTCGAACTTGGCGACGCTGTCCCGCAGCTCCTTGATCGCCTTGATCAGCTCGGGCGCCTCCGGTCCGTAGTTGCTGCCACCCGAGGTCGACGAGTCATAACTCGTCGCCGACGGGCGTGGCTGGAACCACTGCGGCAGCGGGTTGCCCTTGCCGTCGCTGAACGACTGCCCGAGCAGCTTCGACCCGACGACCTTGCCGGCCACCTTGACCAGCGACCCGTCCGCCCGGCCCGGTGTTGCTATCTGCGCGACGGCGGTCATCACCAGCGGGTAGACGACCCCGAGCGCGACGGTCAGCACCAACATCGCGCGCAACGCGGCGAGATGTTGCCGGACCCACACAGGCAGGTTCTTCATGTGCGTCAGTTCCCCTTACCGGATACCGGGCACGTGGGACACGGCCAGGTCGATGAGCTTGATGAAGATGAACGGCGAGATCAGGCCGCCGAGCCCGTATATGAGCAGGTTGCGGCGCAGCAACGCGGCAGCCGACGAGGGCCGGTACCGGACACCCCGCAGCGCCAAGGGGATCAGCGCGATGATGATCAACGCGTTGAAGATGATCGCCGACAGGATGGCCGACTCCGGAGAGTGCAGGTGCATCACGTTCAGCGTTTTCAGCCCGGGGAACACGACCACGAACATCGCCGGGATGATCGCGAAGTACTTGGCGACGTCGTTAGCGATCGAGAACGTCGTCAGCGCACCACGGGTGATGAGCAACTGCTTGCCGATCTCCACGATCTCGATGAGCTTCGTCGGGTCGGAGTCGAGGTCGACCATGTTGCCGGCTTCTTTCGCCGCCGACGTACCCGTGTTCATCGCGACGCCGACATCGGCCTGCGCCAACGCCGGAGCGTCGTTGGTCCCGTCGCCGGTCATCGCGACGAGCTGGCCACCCTCCTGCTCGCGCTTGATCAGCGCCATCTTGTCCTCGGGCGTGGCCTCGGCCAAGAAGTCGTCGATGCCCGCCTCGTCGGCGATAGCCTTTGCGGTCAAAGGATTGTCGCCGGTGATCATCACCGACCGAATGCCCATCCGGCGCAGCTCGACGAACCGTTCCCGCATTCCAGCCTTCACCACATCCTTGAGATGGATGACGCCAAGTACCTGCGCACCGGCCGCGTCGACCCGAGCGACCAGCAGTGGGGTGCCGCCGGACTGCGAGATCGTGTCGACGGCCTGCTGTGCGTCGGCCGGCACTTCGCCGTGCAGGCCACGCACCCACTCGATCACGGCTGCGGACGCGCCCTTGCGCAACTCGCTGCCGTCGGCCAGGTCGACGCCGCTCATCCGGGTCTGCGCGCTGAACGGCACGATCTGCGCGTCGCGGGGCGACTGCGCGCTGTCGCCGAGCAACCGGTCGGCCAGCTCGACCACGCTACGGCCTTCCGGCGTCTCGTCCGCCTGGCTGGCCAGTCGCGCGGTGCGCACCAGATCGTCCCGCTCAGCATCGCCGAGGGCAACGAACTCGCTCGCCTGCCGATTGCCGAGGGTGATGGTGCCGGTCTTGTCGAGCAGCAGGACGCCCACGTCTCCAGCGGCCTCAACCGCACGCCCGGACATCGCGAGCACGTTGCGTTGCACCAGCCGGTCCATGCCGGCGATGCCGATCGCCGACAGCAGCGCACCGATCGTCGTCGGGATCAGGCAGACGAGCAGAGCAACAAGTACGACGATCGACTGCTCGGCTCCGGAGTAGACCGCGAACGGCTGCAGCGAGACCACCGCGAGCATGAAGATGATCGTCAGGCTGGCCAGCAGGATGTTCAGCGCGATCTCGTTCGGCGTCTTCTGTCGCGAAGCGCCTTCGACGAGCTGGATCATCCGGTCGAGGAAGGTCTGCCCCGGCTCGCTGCTGATCCGTACCACGACCCGGTCGGACAGCACCCGGGTGCCACCGGTAACCGCGCAGCGATCGCCGCCGGACTCCCGGATGACCGGCGCCGACTCCCCGGTGATCGCCGACTCGTCGACGCTGGCCACCCCGTCGATGACGTCGCCGTCGCCGGGGATGAGCTGGCCGGCCTCGACCACCACGTAGTTGCCGACTGTCAGTTGCGCACCGGGCACCGACTCCTCGGCGGCGCCTGCTACCGCGTCACCGGGCTGCCAGGTGGTGAGCCGACGGGCGACGGAGTCCTGCTTCGCCCGGCGCAACGCGGCGGCCTGGGCCTTGCCGCGGCCCTCGGCGACCGCCTCGGCCAGGTTCGCAAAGATCACCGTCACCCAGAGCCATGCGGCGATCGACCAGCTGAAGACGCCGGAGTGCCGCAAGGCCAGCGCCGTCGTCAGTAGCGCACCGACCTCCACGATGAACATGACCGGATTGCGGGCCAGGGTGCGAGGGTCGAGCTTGCGCACCGCGCCGGGCAGGGACGTCCACAGCAAACGCGGCTCGAGCAGCCCGGCGCCTGGACCATCGGCGATCTCGGCCATCAGTGCAGCCCTTCTGCGAGCGGGCCGAGCGCGAGTGCCGGGGCGTAGGTCAGCAGCGTGACGATGACGATGACGCCGACGACCAGCCCGACGAACTGCGGTCGGTGGGTCGGCAAGGTGCCCGCGGTGACCGGCACCGGAGCCTGTCTGGCCAGCGATCCGGCCAGTGCCAGAACGAAGACGATCGGCAGGAATCTGGCCAGCAACATGCACAGACCGAGCGCGGTATTCAGGAATGTCGTGTTCGCGGAGAGCCCGGCGAACGCCGAGCCGTTGTTGTTCGACGCCGACGTGAACGCGTAGAGCATCTCCGACAGCCCGTGCGGACCGCTGTTCTCCATCGACGCGCGGACGCTCTTGATGCTCATCGCAGTCGCCGCACCGGTGAGCAGGCACAGCGGCGTGGCGAGGATGTACAGGCTGGCCATCTTTATCTCGCGGGTGGAGATCTTCTTGCCGAGGTACTCCGGCGTTCGGCCGACCATCAGCCCTGCGATGAACACCGCCAGCACCGCGATGATCAGGATGCCGTAGAGGCCGGCCCCGGCACCGCCCGGCGCGACCTCACCGGTCATCATGTCGACCAGCGTCACGCCGCCGCCCAGCGAGGTGAGGCTGTCGTGCTGGGCGTCGATGGCGCCGGTGGACGTCAACGTCGTGGACGCGCTGAACAGCGCCGTGCCCGGGATGCCGAAGCGCAACTCCTTGCCCTCCAGCGCAGCACCGGCCAGCCGTGGCGCGGTGCCGTGATGAGCCGACTCCGCGGCCCAGATACCGGCCACGCTCAGCGCCCAGATGACCGTCATCGCGGCGAGGATGGCGTGCCCCTGGCGCTTGTCGCCGACCATGACTCCGAACGCCCGCGGCAGGCTCACCGGGATGATGAGGATCGCCAGCACTTCCAGCCAGTTCGTCCACCCGCCCGGGTTCTCGAACGGGTGGCTGGCGTTGGCGTTCAGGAAGCCACCACCGTTGTTGCCCAGTTCCTTGATCGCCTCTTGGCTGGCGACCGGGCCGCCCGGGATCATCTGGTGACCGCCGCCGAGGGTGGTGATCTCGGTGAAGCCGTGGAAGTTCTGGATGACCCCACCGACCATCAACAGCACCGCGACCACGACGGCCAGCGGCAACAGCAATCGGTAGCAGGCGCGCACCAGGTCTACCCAGAAGTTGCCCAGCCGGTTCGTCCTGGCACGCCGGAAGCCACGCACCAGCGCGATCGACACCGCGATGCCTACCGCCGCGGAGACGAAGTTCTGCACGGCCAGGCCGGCGAACTGCACCAGGTGGCCCATCGTCGTCTCCGGCACGTACGACTGCCAGTTGGTGTTGGTGACGAAGCTTGCCGCGGTGTTCCACGCGGTCGACGGGGCGACGCCGGGATGCCCGAGCGAGAGGGGCAGATGGCTCTGCACACGCTGCAGCAGGTACAACAGGAGCACACCCATGGCCGAGAAGGCCAGCACGCTGCGCAAGTAGACCGGCCACGTCTGATCGGCCTCGCGATCGACGCCGAGCAGCCGGTAGGTGACCCGCTCCGCACGGGTGTGCTTCTCGCTGGTGAAGACTCGGGCGATGTAGCCGCCCAGGTATCGGTAGGCGAAGCCAAGCGCGACCAGCAGCAGCACCAGCTGCGCGATCCCCCCGGCCATCAGAACTTTTCCGGGAAGACCAGCGCGACGACCAGGTAACCGATGAGGAGCACGGCGAGCACGAGTGCGACGAGGTTCTCTGCCGTCACAGTCGCTCGGCACCCTTCGCGACCAGTGCCAACAGTGCGAAGACCGCCACCGTCAGCAGCACGAAGATCAGATCGGTCATCGCCGGGAACCCCCTCGAAGATGCACACCGTGTGCTTCTTCGAGGCAACGCCCTGCTAGCGGACCGGTCGGACCGTCCTCACGCGCCGCTCACGCCGCGGTGACGGTTCCGCTCGCCGATCCGCCGCGAGCCGGTTACTTGCTGCCGGGGCCGATCGCCGGTGGCTGCGGCGCCGACGGCTCGTCTTCCTCGTCGTCGTACGGCTCGGTGTCGGACAGCCCGGCCTTGAGCGTCTGCAGAATCGTCATGCCCTGACCGGCCAGGCTGGCCATCATCTGGCCGACGCCGTCCGCGCCGTTGATGACATTGAGGTTGGCGTTCTGCAGGCTGCTCGCCGCGGCGGCAACCACCTGCGGCATCTGGTCGATGAGCATTCGGTCGAGCGCGACCCGGCCATGCGACGCCGCTGCCCGGGCCTGCACCTCGGTGCTGTTCGCCTCCGCCTCAGCGAGGATGCGGATCCGCTCGGCCTCCGCCTCAGCAGGCTTGACGACCTCGGCGACCAGTTGCTGCTGGCGCAGTTCGGCGGCGCGCTGAGCCAGTTCGGTCTGCGCTTTCAGAACTTCCCGCTGCGTCTGCGCGAGCGCGAGCGGCCCGGCCTGCGCCGCCTCCGCTTGGGCCTTATCGACCTCGGCCTTGTACTGCGCCTGCACCACCGACGTCTGCCGCTGGTACTCGGCCTGCTTGCGCTGTGATTCCTGCTCGGCCTCCGCGGCGGCCTGGTTGGCCTGCGCCTGGGCGATCTGCGCGGCGCGCTGGATCGCGGCATTGTGCGGCGCGGCCATCGCGGTGATGTAGCCGATGTCGAGGTCATCGATCGACTGGATCTGCAGCGAGTCGACGACGAGGCCGATCCGGGCCATCTCGATCTTCGACTGGTTCAGGATCTCCTCAGCCAACCGCTGCCGCTGGGTGACGATCCCCTCGACGGTCATCGAACCGACGATGGAGCGCAGGTGGCCGGCGAAGATCCGCCCGGTGAGCACGGACATCTGCGACTGGTCGGAGAGGAAGCGCTGGCCGGCGTTGACGATGCTGACGTTGTCGTTGCCGACCTTGAACGCGATGACGGCACGCACCTGCAGGGTGATGCCCTGCTGTGTGACGCACTGCTCCTCGATCTCCGACTCGATCATCGACAAGGTCAGGTACCGCACCTTGCGCAGAATCGGGATCACGTACGCGCCGTGGCCGGTCACCACCCGGAACGGCACGTCCGAGCCGCGCGTCTTGCCACCGGAGATCAACATCGCCTGGTCCGGCGATGGCACATTCCAACCGAACATGTCCAGCTCCCTGTCTCAGTTCCCGTCGGAGGGCGTGAAGTCCTCCGTCCACACCACGACGTCGACGCCGCGGGGACCGTGCCTACCCACCACCAGCACCGTCGTACCGCTGTCCAGCGGCACCTCGGAATAGGCGATGTAATACTCCCGGCCACCGTGCATGGTCAGCTGCACCTCGCCGGGCTGCTCGACTCCCTTGACGGCGTGCACCAGGACTCCGACCCGACCTGCCTCGGTCGGCTCGCCGTCATCGGTGTCCACGCGCGCCATCGTAAGCGGCGCGGGTCCGCTCAACGCACCTCGTCGAGGATGAGCACGGTCTGCGTGGACTGCACGTCGGTCATCGTCTGCAACTCGTTGAGCACCAGGTCTCGCAGGCTGGCCGCGTCGCGGGTGCGCACCAGCAGGATGAGGTCGTTCTCGCCGGACACCAGGGCGGCGTGCCAGACCTCCTCGATTGCCTGAACCCGGCGGCGCACCGCCTTCCAGGAGTGCTGGCTGATCTTGAGATAGACGTAGGCGGAGATGCCGTAGCCGTATCGCTCCGGATGCACCTGCGCGCTGAACCCGGTGACGACTCCACTGCTGCGCAGCCGGTCCAGCCGGGCGTAGGCAGTGGCCCGCGAGATGTGCAGCGCCTCGGCCAGCGATCGCACCGACGCCCGGCCGTCCGCGCGGAGAAGTTCGACCAGTTCGCGATCGGTGTCGTCGAGCTCCGCCGGATGTCTTGCCTCGTCCCGTGAATCGGTACGCTTCTCAGACATAATGCCGATGATTGCACAGATTCGAGCCGATCGTCCGGCGAGAGCATGCCGAGATGGACACTCGTCCTGCTAGCCGGGGACAATCGGCTGCACCCGATCCGACCATCGGAAGGCCAGATCAACGATGACCTCGTCTGCCGTGTCCACCAGCCACCTGCCCGAGCTGCCGCACTACCCCGGCTCGTCGCGCCGGCCACTGCTGCCGACCGATACACCGCTGCAGCTGATCGACCCGGCGGGAGCGGCGGTGAGCCCGCAGTGGACGCCGATGCCCGACGCCGCGACGCTGCGCGAGCTGTACCGCAGGATGGTGATCGGTCGCCGCTTCGACGCGCAGGCCACCGCGCTGACCAAGCAGGGTCGGCTGGCCGTCTACCCGTCCGCGCGCGGTCAGGAGGCCGGCGAGATCGGCGCGGTCGCCGCGCTGGACGACCGGGACTGGCTGTTCCCGACCTATCGCGATTCGATGGCCATCGTCGGCCGCGGCGTCGATCCGGTCAGCGTGCTGACGTTGCTGCGCGGTGACTGGCATCAGGGCTACGACAGCCACGCCGAGCACGTCGCACCGCAGTGCACGCCGCTGGCCACCAACCTGCCGCACGCAGTCGGCTTCGCGCATGCCGCTCGGCTCAAGGGTGAGGACACCGTCGCTCTCGTGCTCCTCGGCGACGGCGCCACCAGTGAGGGCGACACACACGAGGCGCTCAACTTCGCCGCGGTGTGGAAGTCGCCGGTGGTGTTCTTTTGCCAGAACAACGGCTTCGCCATCAGCGTGCCGATCGCGAAGCAGAGCGCCGCGCCTTCCCTGGCACACAAGGGCATCGGTTACGGCGTGCCGTCGATGTACGTCGACGGTAACGACGTCGCCTCGGTGTACGCGGCGGTCAGCTCGGCGGTCGAGTCGGCGCGAGCCGGTGGTGGGCCGACGCTCATCGAGGCCCGCACCTACCGCATCGAGGCGCACACCAACGCAGACGACGCGGGTCGCTACCGCGACGCGTCGGAGGTAGAGCACTGGCGGGCCCGCGACCCGATCGAGCGCCTGGAGGGCTACCTGACCGCCCGGGGACTGCTCGACGCCGCCGTCCGGGAAAAGGTCGCCGACGACGCGGAGAAGTTCGCCGCGGATCTGCGGGACCGGATGAACGAGAACCCGCAGCTGGATCCCGACTCGCTGTTCGAGCACGTCTACGCCGAGCCGACCGCCCAGCTCCGCGCCCAACGCGATGCCCTACGCGCCGAGCTGGCGTCGTGATGAGCGCGGTCGCTGAGCAGCTGTCGATGGCGAAGGCGCTGAATCGCGCGCTGGCCGATTCGCTACGCGAGGACCCCACCGTGCACGTCTTCGGGGAGGATGTGGGCACCCTCGGCGGTGTCTTCCGGGTCACCGACGGGCTGGCCAGGGAATTCGGCGAGCATCGCGTCTTCGATACGCCGCTGGCCGAGGCGGGCATCGTCGGCGCCGCGATCGGGATGGCGATGAACGGGTTGCGCCCGGTTGTGGAGATGCAGTTCGATGCGTTCGGGTACCCGGCGTTCGAGCAGATCACCAGCCACTTGGCCAAGATGCACAACCGCACCGCCGGCGGGATCACGCTGCCGGTCGTGGTGCGGGTCCCCTACGGCGGCGGCATCGGCGGCGTCGAGCACCACAGCGACTCCTCCGAGGCCTACTTCACCCACACGCCCGGCCTGCGGGTCATCACGCCGGGCACCGCAGCCGACGGTTACCACCTGTTGCGCGCCGCGATCGCGTGCGACGACCCGGTCATCTTCTTCGAGCCGAAGCGCCGCTACTGGGCGGCCGAGCCGGTGGACGTGTCCGCATCGGCCGCGCCGCTGGACCGCGCCGTGGTCCGTCGCGGCGGCTCCGGCGTCACTCTGATCAGCTACGGGCCGATGGTGCTCACCGCGCTCGAGGCTGCCGAGGCGGCGCAGGAGGAGGGCTGGGACGTCGAGGTCGTCGATCTGCGTTCGCTCAGCCCGTTCGACGACGAGACGGTGAATGCCAGCGTGCGCAAGACCGGCCGCGCGGTCGTCGCGCACGAGGCCAGCCGGTTCGGCGGCTACGGTGCCGAGGTCGCCGCGCGACTGAGCGAGTCGTGCTTCCACCACCTGCAGGCGCCCATCCGTCGGGTCACCGGGCTGGACATCCCGTACCCGCCGCCGATGCTCGAGGACCACTACCTGCCCAGCGTCGACCGCATCCTCGACGCGATCAGCACTTTGCAATGGGACGACGCGGTTGCGATAGCGGGCGCATCGCTATGACCCACCCACCCGCCGTCCCGATGACTCACCCACCCACCGTCCCGATGACTGATCGTGAGTTCCGGTTGCCCGATCTCGGCGAGGGGCTGGCTGACGCGGAGATCACCACCTGGCTCGTGCAGGTCGGCGACACCATCACCGTCGACCAGCCGGTGGTCGAGGTCGAGACGGCCAAGGCAGCGGTCGAGGTACCGGCGCCGTTCGCCGGCGTCGTCACCACCCTGCACGGCGCAGCCGGGGAGCGCATTGCGGTCGGCGCACCGCTGATCACCGTGAGTGCCGATGCACCGGCACCGACACCTGGCAGCGCCTCCGGCAACGTACTGATCGGCTATGGCACCTCCGAGCCGAAGCCGCGTCGCCATCGAACGCGTAGTGGATTCGACGAGCCCGGGGTCGTCGTCGCGCCAACTTCCGACGAGCCGGTGGCCCCACAGCTCAACCCGCCGGTGATCTCACCGCTGGTCCGCAAGCTGGCCCGCGAGCACCACATCGACCTGCGCGCGCTGCGGCCCAGCGGCGCGCAGGCCACCATCACCCGTGGCGACGTCGAGGCTGCGATTGCCTCAGACACAATGCCGACTGCCAGCGCACCGGCTGTCGCCGGCGAGCGGCGCATCCCGTTGCGCGGCGCTCGCCGAGCAGCCGCGGAGAAGCTCAGCCGATCCCGTCGGGAGATCCCCGAAGCGACGGTGTGGGTGGATGTCGATGCCACCGGGTTCCTCGCCGCCCGCCGGGCCCTGACGACCGACGACGCGCCGATCAGCGTGCTCGCCCTGCTGGCAAAATTCTGCGTCCTCGGCCTGCAGAAGTTCCCCGAGCTCAATGCCCGCATCGAGGGCTCACCCGACGACCCAGAGATCGTCGTGCTCGACGCGGTCCACCTGGGCATTGCTGCACAGACCCCGCGCGGCCTCGTCGTGCCGGTGGTTCGCGACGCGCAGGCGATGACCACCCGGCAGCTGGCCGCAACCCTCGGCGAGCGCGTCGAGGCGGCGCGGGCCGGCACGATCGCCCCGGGGCAGCTTTCCGGCGGCACGTTCACGGTGAACAACTACGGACCGTTCGGGGTCGACGGGTCGGCGGCCATCATCAACCATCCCGAGGTGGCGATCCTCGGTATCGGCCGGATCATCGACAAGCCCTGGGTCCTCGACGGCGCGCTCGCGGTCCGCAAGGTCACCGAGCTGACCCTCGCCTTCGACCACCGTGCCTGCGACGGCGGGGTGGCCGGCGGGTTCCTGCGTTTCGTCGCCGACTGCGTGGAGCGCCCGATCACCGCCCTCGCCGAGCTGTAGCTACCTCGCGGTCAGCGGCGGCGCGGGGTCTTGCCCGGCAGGGCTGCGCGCAGCGCTTCGATGACGGCGACCACCCCGGGCACCCGAAGCTGGTCGGGCCAGAGCTCGAGGCCGACGTGCCGGGCCGGCCAACCGACCAGCGTGCGCGCTACCACCCGCTCGTCCTGGTGCGCGCGTAGCGCCAACTCCGGCACCAGCGCGACGCCGAGCCCGTGGGCGACGAACGCCTGCATGGCCACGTAGTCGTCGGCGACCAGCATCACCTCGGGCGTCTGACCGATCGGCAGGCAGGCCCGGTTCAGCATGTCCTCGAAGCGGTGCGAGCCGAGGATCCACCGTTCGGATAGCAACTCCTCTACCTTCACTTTGCTGCGCGCGGCGGCCGGGTGATCGGCCGGCAACAGCAGCCGGATGTCCTCGACAACCAGCTGCACCCTGCAGAACCTGCTCACCACCGGCTCAGGTTCCGGCTCGTGCGAGATGGCGAATCGGTAGCCGAGCGCGAGGTCGACGTCGCCGCGCAGCACCATCGAATGCGTCTGCGGCGGCTCGCCCTGCACCACCCGCACGTCCAGCTCGGGATGCGTGCTGCGCAGCTTGGCCAGCGCGGACGGCACGATAGTCGCGCAGCTGCTCGGGAAGGCGGCCAGCCGGACAGTCGCAGTGCCACTGCCGATCGTCGCGGCGATCTGCCGCTCGGCGGCCCGGACGTCGGTGAGGATCTGCTCGGCGTGCTCCAGCAGCGCGTCGCCGGCCGACGTCAGCCGCATCGACCGGCCGACCCGCACCGCCAGCGGCGCACCGACCGCCCGCTCCAACCGGCGCATCTGGTAGCTGACCGCAGGTTGGCTGAGCTGCAGCTCCCGAGCCGCCGCGGAGTACGAACCGGTGCGGGCCACCACCGTGAGCAGCTGCAACTGGGCAAGGTCGAACATCCGGCAATCATAAAGAAATTCTTTATGTGGACGTGCAGATTGCGTCTTGATCGATAGTTCGCTGCGGCGCTAGCGTCAGAGAACATGGTCGCTACCCAGGCAGGTGCCGCGCCGCTGTTGCGCATCGCCGGCGTGAGCAAGCACTTCGGACAGTTCGCCGCGCTCGACGACGTCAGCCTCGACGTGGCCGCCGGCGAGGTCGTCGTCGTGCTGGGCGCATCCGGTTCCGGCAAGTCGACGCTCTGCCGCTGCATCAATCGTCTGGAGACGGTCAGCTCCGGCACCATCGCCATCGACGGGACTCCGTTGCCCGAGGAGGGTCGCGAGCTTGCCAAGCTCCGCTCGGACGTCGGAATGGTGTTCCAGTCGTTCAACCTGTTCGGGCACAAGAGTGTCGTCGAGAACATCACGCTCGGCCCGATCAAGGTGCGCGGCGTCAGCAAGTCGCAGGCCCTGACCGACGCCCGCGCCCTGCTCGAACGAGTAGGGGTCGCGGAGAAGGAGTCGAGTTACCCGGCCGAACTCTCCGGCGGCCAGCAGCAACGGGTTGCGATCGCCCGGGCACTGGCGATGAAGCCGAAGCTGATGCTCTTCGACGAGCCAACCTCTGCACTAGACCCGGAGATGATCAAAGAGGTGCTCGACGTGATGGTCGAGTTGGCTCGGGACGGCATGACGATGCTCGTCGTTACCCACGAGATGGGCTTCGCTCGGCAGGCCGCCGATCGGGTCGTGTTCATGGACGCCGGAAAGATCGTCGAGACCGCGGATCCGAACTCCTTCTTCGACCACCCGGAGTCCGACCGCGCGAGGGACTTCCTGTCCAAGATCCTCGCCCACTAGTCGCCTGGCAGTAGCAACACCCCCAACCGCAAGGAGAAACACCATGTCCCTCCAGCCCGTCGCTCCATCCCGTCGGCGCCGATCGCTGCCCGCCTTCGGTGCGGTGACCGGCCTCGTCCTGCTCGCCGCGAGCCTCGTCGCCTGCGGCAGCGGCGGCAAGAACGACCAGGTGCCCGGCCAGAAGAGCAGCGCCTACGACTCGATCATCAAGGGCGCCCCGGTCGCCGACTCCGGCGCGGTCTCGGGCAACGCCTGGGCGGCCAAGGTGAAGAAGCAGGGCTACCTGAAGGTGGGCGGCACCGACTCCGGGCCGTTGTTCTCCATCAAGGACCTGAGCACCGGCGAGCTCACCGGGTTCGACGCGGGCCTGTCCCAGATGCTGTCGCGTTACATCACCGGCGGGTCCACCGTGAAGGACCTGACCAAGTTGACGATCACCACGGTCGACACCCGCGAGACGCTGCTGCAGAACGGCACGGTCGACGCGGTGTTCGCCACCTACACGATCACTCCCGAGCGAGCCAAGAAGGTCGCCTTCGCCGGGCCGTACTACGAATCCGGTGACGCGATCATGGTGAAAACCGAGAACAACGACATCAAGAGCGTCGACGACCTGGCCGGCAAGAAGGTGGCCACCGAGAGCAACTCCACCGCTGCGTTGTCGTTGAAGAAGTACGCGCCGACCGCGAAGGTGCAGCTGTTCCAGGAGGACGCGCAGTGCGTGGCCGCGGTGCAACAGGGGCGCGTCGATGCTTACGTACTCGACCAGGGCATCCTGATCAGTGACGCCAGCGCCAACAAGGCGGTGAAGGTGGTCGGGCAGCCGTTCACCCAAGAGCCTTACGGCATCGGACTTCCGCTCAACGACCCCTCGGCTAAGCAGTTCGTCAACGCCTGGCTGCAGAAGATCTACGGCGACGGCACCTGGGCCAAGTTGTGGCAGGCCACCATTGGCACGATCGTCAAGGGTGACCCACCGAAGCCGCCGACCATCGGCTCCGCTGACGGTTCCTGACGGGCTGAGTCAGCAGCGCCATGCACGACGTACTCAGCCATTTCGGTGACATCCTCGCCGGGTTCCGCGTCACCCTGGAGCTCGCCTTCCTGGGCTTCCTCGGCGCGCTGATCATCGGCACCGTCATGGCGGTGTTCCGGGTCTCGCCGATCACCCCGCTGCGGGTGATCGGCGCGGTCTACGTCGAGTTCTTCCGCAACATCCCGTTACTGGCGCTACTGATCCTGTTCGTCTTCGGGCTGCCCGACATCGGCATCACGTTCTCGCTGTTCTGGTGCGGTGCCGCCGGGTTGGCGCTGGCCGGGGCGGCGTTCGTCTGCGAGTCGATGCGCGGCGGCATCAACGCTGTCTCCGTCGGGCAAGCCGAGGCTGCTAGAGCCATCGGGCTGACGTTCACCCAGTCGCTTCGGTTCGTGATCCTGCCGCAGGCGTTCCGGACCATGGTGCAGCCACTGGTGAACACGTTCATCGGCGTCGCGCTGGGGTCATCGCTGGTGTCCGCGGTGGGCGTGTCCGATCTGACCTACCAGACGCAGTACCTCAACCTGAAGTACGCGCAGGCGACCGCGGGATTCCTGGTGGCAGGCGCGCTGTACATGTTGCTGGCCTTCGCCGGTGTCGGCGTCGGCAGCTGGCTGGAGCGCAGGTTGGCGATCCGTCGATGACCGACACCAGCCGCGTGCTGTTCGATGCGCCCGGGCCGCGGGCCCGCCGGCGGATCGCTGTCGTCACAGTCGCGTCGATCCTGGTCATCGCCGGATTGATCGCACTGGCTCTGGTGCAATTCGCCAAGCATCATCAACTCGACTCCGACCGGTGGGAGCCCTTCACCCGCGCCCCGTACATCCGCTTCCTCTGGCAGGGAGTCAAGGGGACGTTGAAGGCAACCGCCGTCGCAGCTGTGCTGTCGTTCCCCCTCGGTGCGCTGATGGCGCTGCTGCGGCTCTCCCCCAACAGGGTGGTGCGCTGGATCGCGCGGATCTATATCGAGATCTTCCGGTCCGTGCCGCTGCTCCTGCTGATCTACGCCTTCCTCCTGGCCCTGCCGCGGTACCGCAGCACCTGGTCCGGCTTCAACCTGCCGATCTTCTGGAAGCTCGTGGTCCCGATCGTCCTGGTGAACGTGGCGATCCTGGCCGAGGTGTTCCGCGCCGGGGTGAACTCGCTGGACTCCGGGCAGAGCGAAGCCGGCAAGGCGATCGGGCTGACCTATTGGCAGACCATGCGACTGGTGGTGTTCCCCCAGGCGATCCGGGTGGTGATCCCGCTGCTGATCACCGGGCTGGTGTCGTTGCTCAAGGACACCACGCTGGGCTACGTCGTCAGCTACCCCGAGCTGATGAAGACTGCGACCACGCTCACCGGGCTGACCCACATCTTGATCCAGACGTACCTGATCGTGGCGTTGGTGTACGTCGTGGTGAATGCGTTGCTGTCGCAGTTGGCCCACTACATCGAACGTCGACTGCGTCGCGGCCGGCGCAGCGCCGGGGCCGCGCGGGTCGTCGGTGACCTCGAGGCGCGCGAGCCGGCCGTCGCAGTCATGCGCTGAGCATCACCTTACGAAAGGGAACTGACTCGATGTGTCGTCTGCTGGGCGTGGTGGCCAACCGCAACGCGCCACTCGTCGGACTGCTGGGCGCGGAGCTGGATCCGTTCCGGCGACTGTCCGAGGTGCACTGCGACGGGTGGGGCATCGCGTACTGGGATGAGCACGACAACCTGCGCAGCGCGAAAGCGCCGGAAGCCGCACTAGGCAGTACCGCGTTCGACGCCGCAGCCGACTCGGCCGCCACCGACGCGGCGCTGCTGCACCTGCGCAAGGCATCGGTCGGCATGCCGAACGGCCCGCAGAATACTCATCCCTTCCAGGCGGGCAGCATCGCCTTTGCACACAACGGCTACATCCACCCGACCGAGACCCTCGACGGGCTGCTCGGCACCGCGCACGGCCCGGCACCGATCGGCGACACCGACAGCGAGCGCTACTTCGACATCCTCCTCGCAGCGCTGCGCGACAGCGGGCCGGTCGAGGCGCTGGACCGGACCATCACCGCGATCACCGACGCCGCCGAGTTCATCTCGCTCAACTGCCTACTGCTGACCCACGACGCCCTGTACGCGGCAGTCCGCTTCGACGCCGCCGCGGTGGCCGCGAAGGGCGACGACCCGGACACCTACACACTGCGGTTCTGGTCGCGTCCCGACTCGGTCATCGTCGCCTCGTCCGGATGGGATCAGGCGGCGCCCGACTGGGAAGACCTCAACGACGGGCAGCTGCTGGAGATCCGCCGTCACGACCTGCGAACCACCGTCCACCGGCTACGCCGAAGTCGCTCCGCCGCGTGAGGGGTGGCCCGCTCGGCTGGTGATCAGCGGTGCAGGTAGGTGGGCACGGCGAGCACCTCGGTGCTGAGGCTGTTGGCGATGTAGCACTCCCGGTGCGCTACCTCAACGAGATGGTCCAGCCGCTCGTCAGCGGTGCTGCCGGTGAGCGTGATGACCGGGCTCAACCGGATCACCGTCAACCGATCCTCCGGCATTTCGCCGACTGCCTCGTCGATGTACTCCACGACGTCCACCCGGGCCCGGGCGGCAACCGCGAGAAACGACAGCAGCTGGCAGGAGGACGTAGCGACGACCAACAGCTGCTCGGTGTTCAGCAGACCGGCGTTACCGCGGAAGGCCGGGTCCGCGGACAGCCGCAATCCGGCACCGTCCAGGGTCGGCACGACCGGGCGACCGTCGGGGTCGAGCACCTCCGCGCGATGCGCTCGGTCGTAGTGGTCGTAGCCGACGCCGGTGGACCCGCCCCAGCTCACCCGGCTGCGGAAGACGTGCGTATCGGTCACGCAGGCTTCTTGGCGACGAGCGTCAATACGTCATACGTGGCAACGGGATTGCCGTCCTGCTGGGTGATCTGCACATCCCAGCGCACCTCGCCGTAGTCCTCGGACTGGCGCGACTTCTTGTCCTTGCAGGTGAGCGCGACGGTCAATGTGTCGCCGGGATACACCGGCGTGAGGAAGCGCAGGTTGTCCAGTCCGTAGTTCGCCAGCACCGGACCCGGGTCCGGGTCGACGAACAACCCGGCCGCAGCCGACACCAGGAAATAGCCGTGCGCGACTCGGCCGCCGAAGAGCGGGTTCGCCGCGGCCGCCGCCTCATCCATGTGCGCATAGAACGTATCGCCGGTGAGGTCGGCGAACTTCTCGATGTCCTCCAGCGTCACGGTACGAGTGCCGGTGATCAGGGTCTCTCCGACGCGCAGCTCCTCGAGGTGCTTGCGGAACGGGTGCACGTCGTCCTCGAGGCGCGGCGCGCCGGCCACCCATCGACCGGTCACCGCGGCGACCATCGCCGGCGGCCCCTGCACCGCGGTGCGCTGCATGAAGTGTTCGACGCCGCGGATGCCGCCCAACTCCTCACCGCCGCCGGCCCGGCCCGGCCCGCCGTGCACCAGCATCGGCGTGGGCGAGCCGTGCCCCGTCGAGGACATCGCGTCGTCGCGGTTAAGCACCAGCATCCGACCGTGCGCGGCGGCTGCCCCCCGCACCAGGTCCCTTACTGCGTCAGGGTCATACGAGACGATTGAGCCGACCAGACTGCCGCCGCCGAGCGCCGCGAGCCGCACCGCGTCGGGCACGTCGCGGTAGCCGATCACGGTGGTCACCGGTCCGAATGCCTCCACCGAATGCACCGCCTCAGCGTCCGAGTCGCGGGCCACCAGCACGGTCGGCGCGAGGAATGCACCGTCGCCCTCCACCACGTCGCCACCGATCGCCACCTCAGCGACGTCGCCGAGGGCCTTGAGCGCGCGCAGCACCTCATCGCGTTGCGCGACGCTGGCCAGCGCGCCCATCGTGCTGCCCTCGGTGCGCGGATCGCCGACGATGACCTTCGCCAACTTTTCGCGCAATGCACCGACCACGGCATCGACCTGCGTGGCGGGCACGAGCGCACGGCGAATCGCGGTGCACTTCTGCCCGGCCTTGACCGTGATCTCCCGGAACACTTCGCGGATGTAGAGGTCGAACTCCGGAGTGCCGGGCGTCGCGTCCGGCCCGAGGATCGAGCAGTTCAGCGAGTCGGCCTCTGCGGTGAAGCGCACGCTGTTGGCCACCACGGTCGGGTGCGAGCGCAGCCGCGCCGCGGTGTCAGCCGATCCCGTGAACGCCACGGCATCCTGGCCGGTGAGGTGATCGAAGAGCTCGCCCACCGATCCGCAGATCAGCTGCACCGAGCCGTCCGGCAGCAGGCCGGACTCGACCATGTCCGCGAAGACCGCCTCGGTGAGGTACGCAGTCGCACTCGCCGGCTTGACGATTACCGGCAGGCCGGCGAGGAAGGCCGGCGCGAACTTCTCCAGCATCCCCCAGACCGGGAAGTTGAAGGCGTTGATGAATACGCCGGCGCCGCGCCGCGAGGTGTAGATGTGCTGCGCGACGAAGCTGCCGTCCTTGCTCTGGATCTCCGGTGGCCCGTCGCAGAACACCACGTCGTCCGGCAGCTCGCGGCGACCTCGGCTGGAGTAGGCGAACAGCACCCCGATGCCGCCGTCGACGTCGAAGCGTGAGTCGAACAGGGTCGCACCGGTGGCTGCCGAGAGCGGGTAGTACCGCTCCTCTCGGCGCTCGTTGAGGTGCAGCGCGAGTTGCTTCAGGATCGCCGCGCGTTGCGTGAAGGTGAGCCGACCGACGGCCGGGCCGCCGACCTCCCGCGCGTAGGTGAGCATGCCGGCCACGTCTAGGCCGGTGCTGGAGATCCGGGCCACCGCCGCGCCGGTACTCGCGTCGGGCAGCACGACCCCCTCATCGGCCGCCTCGTACCAGGACCCGGCTGCATAGCTGCGCAGCATCTTCACCATCACGTCACCTCGCGAAGTCGACTCTGACTCGTCCCCGCGAACCTACCGTCGGGGCCCGCCGATCTTGATACCGAGTGCACGCATAGCGCGCCCTGGCTATCCAGATCCGCGCAAATCGAAGCGGGCCGGGCTGAGGAAGTCGATCGGCTGATCAGTGCGGCCGTCCAGCGCCAGGTCGGCGAGCACCTCGCCCACCACCGGGGTGAACTTGAAGCCGTGTCCGGAGAAGCCGGCCGCGACGGCAACACGCCGCTCGGCCCCCGACAACCAGCCGAGGATGAAGTCCTCGTCCGGGGTCATCGTGTACATGCAGACCCGGGCGTCGACGACCGGCCCGTCGAGGCCAGGAATGCGCTCCCGCACGGCGGCCTGCATCTCCGCCTTTTCCGCCTCGCTGACCGCGCGATCGATGACGTCCGGGTCGACGTCCGGGCCGCGGTAGTGAAACCCGATCTTCACCCCGGCATCGGGCGCGCCGATGTGCGGGAAGCCGTACAGCGCATCGCCCGTCCCGGTCTCGAACACGTACACCGGGAACCGATCCGGCTCGAAGTCGGCCAGCCCGTCCGGCGGGTCGAGGAAGAACATCAACCGCCGCACCGCGCGCAGCGGCAGAAGCCCCGCCGTGACGAGCTTCGAAGTCCAGGCGCCGGCCGTCAACACGAGGCGCGCGGCAGTCACGCTCTGCCCGCCGGCTCGCACCGACACCACGTCGCCATCGAGCGACCAGCCGTCAACGACGGTGTCGAACCACAACTCGGCGCCGGCCCGCGTAGCCAGATCAAGCTGCGTTTGGACGGCCTGCTCGGGGTTGACGTAGCCGGCGTTGTCCTCGTAGACGCCGCACTCCCCCGTCCGTAGCGCGAACTGCGGATAGCGCTTCGCCATCGCAGCTTGATCAAGCACCTCGTGCGGGAGATCCCAGCGACGGGCCGACTCCAACGTCCCGCTGACGACAGCGGAGTCCTCCGCGCCGATCATCAAAGCTCCAGTGCGGACGAACAGCGGAGCACCTCGGGCCGCAGCGAGCCGTTCCCAGTGCACGTAGGCGCGGCGCAGCAAGGGGACGTAGTCGGGATGCTCGAAGTAGGCCTGCCGAACGATGCGCGTCTCGCCATGGCTGGAACCCAGGTCGTGGGCCGGGCCGTACTGCTCGACGCCGAGCACCCGGGCGCCGCGATCGGCGAGCTGCGCGGCGGCGGCCGATCCCATCCCGCCGAGCCCGAGCACGATCGCGTCGTAGTCCGTCACAGTCCCGAACACTAGTAATCAGCCCGATCGTGCCACACTCCCCCCCGGGCAGACGAGGAAGGTTGCGCAAGTGGTGGGGGTCGACGCCAGCGAAAGGAGGGAGCACCTCGACA
>JBPCMU010000108.1:0-6344 GCA_051001975.1 Jatrophihabitans sp. | reverse complement strand
GCGCAGATCAGCATCGAGGACGACGGCACGATCTACGTCGGTGCCGCCGACGGTCCGTCCGCGGCCGCTGCGGTCGACCTCATCAATGCGATCGCCAACCCGCAGATGCCCAAGGTGGGCGAGCGGTTCCTCGGCACGGTCGTCAAGACCGCCGCGTTCGGCGCGTTCGTCTCCCTGCTGCCGGGTCGCGACGGCCTGGTGCACATCAGCAAGCTGGGCAACGGCAAGCGCGTCGGCAAGGTCGAGGACGTGGTCAACGTCGGCGACAAGATGCAGGTCGAGATCACCGAAATCGACGGTCGCGGCAAGATCAGCCTGGTCCCGGTTCGCGACGACGCCCCCGCGGCGCCGGCCGAGGCCGAGCCGGCACCGGCGGCCACCTGACCTGCCCGCTTCGACGTGGAACTGCCCCCGAGCATTGCTCGGGGGCAGTTCTCGTTTGCGGCGGTCAGGTGTTCTTACCGAGCCGTTCCACCAGTTGTGATCGGCCGCCGTCACGGTCCATGGCGGCCGCGCACCGGGTCAGCACCCGGCTGCTCGGCCACACGTGGATGAGGATGAGGGCTACGCCCAGCGCCGCACCGACGAGGTAGTTGAGCACGGTGAGTGGCGTCACCACGAAGGTCAACGCGATCGAGATCAGCACGACGACCTCGGCCAGCGCAAAGCGCAGAATCATCGACGCCTGGAATCGCACGCCTGCCTGCGATGCCGCCTTCTCCGCATCCATCGTGGCGTCCAGCGGTTTGATTCGGTAGCCCATCGTCTCGAGCAAGAGTTCGGCCAGCACGGCAATGACGATCTCGGCCGCAACGATCCCCACGGACGCCTTTGCCGACTCGCCGTTCGCGGGCTTGGCGACGAAGACGAGGGCTATGCCGATGACGATCGGCGTCGTGGCAAAGGCAAGTGCGAGAGTGCGCAGCGTGGTGGCTGGCGTTACGGGTGCGGTCACACCGGGCAGGATAAGTGATTCGCGAACCGCCACTGCGCACACTGCCCGTACCGCGGTAGTTTCCGCGGACATGACGGGCACCGTGCGCCGCGGCGATATCACCGATCAGCGGGTGGACGCCATCGTGAACGCCGCGAACAGCTCGTTGCTGGGTGGTGGCGGTGTGGACGGGACGATCCACCGGCGCGGTGGCCAGGCCATCCTCGCCGACTGTCGGCAGCTGCGTGCCGGGCGCTACCCACAGGGATTGCCGAGCGGCCAGGCCGTTGCCACCACGGCCGGCGAGTTGGACGCCCGCTGGGTCATCCACACCGTCGGACCGGTTTACTCGCCTGCGGTGGACCGCAGCGACCTGTTGCACGACTGCTACCGGAACTCGCTGCAGGTGGCCGTCGAGCTGGGCGCGGCGACGGTGGCGTTCCCGCTCATTTCCGCCGGTATCTACGGTTGGCCGCACGACGATGCACTGCGCATCGCCCTCGGCGAGCTGTCCGCCAGCGAGCTGAACTGCCGGCTGGTGGTGTTCTCGTCCGCTCTCTACGAGCAAGCGACCTCGATCGCCGAGACGAGCTAGTTCGCCACCTGCTCGCTTGGCAAGTGTCGCTCGGTGTCCTGCTCGCTCCGCAAGCGTCGCTCGGTCGATTCTGCCGCGGCGGGTGCCGGCACTAGGCTCGGGGAATGTCGACGGCGACCCGGACCACTCGATTGCGTGCGTCCGGCGGGGGCGTCATTTCCCGTTCGGTGTTGCCCAGCGGACTGCGCATCGTCACCGAATCGATGGCCGGAGCTCGCAGCGCCAGCGTCGGCGTCTGGGTCGGGGTCGGCTCCGCGGACGAGGCGCCGAGTGTCGCGGGTGCCAGTCACTACCTCGAGCACCTGCTGTTCAAGGGCACCGCGTCGCGCAGCGCGCTGGAGATCGCGACAGCTGTCGACGCGGTGGGCGGTGAGCTGAACGCGTTCACCGAGAAGGAGCACACCTGCTACTACGCCACGGTGCTGGACCGGGATCTGCCGCTTGCTGTCGAGATCGTCACCGACGTGGTGATGAACGCGACGGTGAGTGAGCAGGACGTCGACGTGGAGCGCGCTGTCGTGCTCGAAGAGATCGCGATGCGCGATGACGACCCGGCCGACCTGGTGCACGACGAGTTCGCATCAGCGCTCTTGGGAGACACCCCGTTCGGCCGGCCCATCCTGGGCACCAACGACTCGATCAGGTCGCTGCGGCGTAGCCAGGTCGCCGGCTACTACCGCCGCCGCTACCAGCTGCCGCGAATGGTCGTCGCGATCGCCGGCGCCGTGGAACACAAGGCGGCTGTCGCGTTGGTGAAGCGGGCATTCGGGCCGCACCTCACCGGCGAGAGCGCGCCGACCACTCCCCGGCACGGCACCGCGTTACCCGGTCGTCCGGCTCGGCCGGTGCATGTCGTCGAGCAGGACACCGAGCAGGCCAACCTGCTGCTCGGGATGACCGGACTGTCCCGGCACGACGAGCGTCGGTTCACCCTCGGCGTGCTCTCCACAGCGCTCGGCGGCGGGATGAGCTCGCGGTTGTTCCAGCGCATCCGGGAGGACCGCGGTCTCGCGTATTCGGTGTACTCGTACTCGTCGCAGTTCGCCGCTGGAGGCGTCTTCGGCCTGTACGCCGGATGCCAACCGGGCAAGGCAGACGAGGTGTTGTCGATCATGCACGAAGAGTTGGCCGACATCGCCGCGCATGGTCTGCCGGCTGACGAGGTGGAACGGGGCAAGGGGCAGCTGCGCGGCGCCACCGTCCTCGGCCTGGAGGACCCGTCCTCGCGGATGTCGCGCATAGGCAAGAGCGAACTGGGCTACGGGGATGTGCTCGGCGTCGATGATTTGTTGGCCCGGATCGACGCAGTCACCCCGGCCGCGGTGGCTGAGCTTGCCGCGTACCTGCTGAATCGGCCGCGCTGCCTGACCGTGGTCGGACCTTTTGGCGCGCATGACTTCGACGGCCACGCTTAAGACGTGAATCGCATGGAGGGCGGATGAATGACTGAGCCAGTGAGTCCGGTCGAGCAGTTGCGCATCGGTGTGCTGGGTGGGCGTGGCCGGATGGGGCAGCAGGTCTGCGAGGCGGTGATCGCCGCGGAAGATCTTGAGCTCGTCGCCGTCGTCGATGCGGGGGACTGGCTGTTCAGCGTCGCCGACGCGGGCGCGCAGGTGATGATCGACTTCACCCATCCTGACGTGGTCATGGACAATATCCGGTTCGCAATCGACCAGGGGATCCACGCGGTGGTCGGCACGACCGGGATGACCGACGAGCGACTCGACACCCTGCGCGACTGGCTTAAGGACACGCCCGAGCTGGGCGTGATCGTCGCGCCGAACTTCGCGATCGGCGCGGTGTTGACGATGCGCTTCGCTCAGATCGCCGCTCGCTTCTATCCGTCTGCCGAGGTGATCGAGTTGCATCACCCGGACAAGGTCGACGCACCGAGCGGGACGGCTGCGCGCACTGCGCAACTGATCGCGCGGGTACGCGCCGATGCCGAGCTCGGCGCCGTCCCGGACGCGACGACGCAGGAGATGGCCGGCGCCCGCGGCGCTGCGGTCGACGGGGTGCGGGTGCATTCGGTGCGGCTGGCTGGTCTGGTCGCGCACCAGGAGGTGCTGTTCGGCACCGAGGGTGAAACGTTGACCATCCGCCATGACTCGCTGCACCGCTCGTCATTCATGCCGGGCGTGCTGATGGCGACGCGGACTATTGCGTCGCGGCCGGGATTAACCGTCGGGCTTGAACCGCTACTCGGGCTGTGAGCACGCGCCGCTCGCAGCTTCCGGGGCGGACGCAGGCGATCGTCATCGTCCTGGTCTTCGCGCTGGCCGTCTATCTCGCGTTGATCGTCTGGCGTGGCGTGTACCTACTCGGGCAGTCGCGTTGGGAGCTCACGCTGCTGGGCGTCGGGGTCTTGCTGTTGCCGCTGGTCGGCATCTGGGTCGTCGTCGCGGAGTTGCGGTTCGGCCGGGCAACGCAACGACTCGCCGACGAGTTACCCGACGACGAGAGTGAACTCACTGCCGAAGACCTGCCGCGCCGTCCGTCCGGCCGCGTTGACCGCACGGCCGCCGATGCGCTGTTCGCCACGCGACGAACCGCGGTTGAAGCGGATCCGGGCGAGTGGCGCGGCTGGTACCGACTGGCGATCGCCTACGACCTTGCCGGCGACCGGCGCCGCGCTCGGGAGGCGATGCGCACCGCTGTGGAGAAGCACGACTTCGTCGGGCCGACAGGGTCGTGACTGTTCCCTTCTCGTGAGTGCGGCGGATGGGTTGTGAGTTACTCGTGGCGGGTTCGTTCGTGGTTCTGTGGTCAGACGAAAGCGCACCGACGGGTGGCTGGTTGGGTTCTTGCACTGCGCTGTTGGGTGGTGGTTTCTGCTTATCGCGTAACGGCTATCCACAGACTTTGGCGTTGTCCACAACCACCGCGCTCCACAGATTGTGTCGGTCGCCCTCTCTATAATCGGATGTATGACGGGAGTCGCTATAGACACAGACGTCGATCAGGCATTGGGCCTGATCGATGACGGTTTCGCGCTGCTCTCGCAGATCGAGTGGTACCGCCTAGGCGATGAGAAGATCCTCGAGGTGTTGCGCCGGGTCGAGGCGCACCGACGCCGGCTACCCGTGGTGGATCACGCGCTGGTGGCGGAGGTGGAGAACCGGCAGCTCGCGGAGCGGCACTGCGTCCGATCCACCGCGATGCTGCTGCGTGACGTGTTGCGGGTATCGCCGCGGGAGGCGACCGGCCGGGTCCGCGCAGCGGAACGCCTCGGGGTACGCGAGCAGGTCACCGGCGACGTGCTGCCACCGCTGTTCCCTGCCGCAGCTGCAGCGCAAGCGGCCGGTGAGCTGTCGGCGGAGCAGGTCCGGGTGATCACCTCAACGGTGGAAGACCTCCCCAACGGGCTGCAACAACACCACCACGCCTCCATCGAACAGACGCTGGTCGCGGAGGCGAAGAACTTCGACCCCGACACGTTGGGGAAGCTGGGCAGGCGGATCGTCGCATCGATCGACCCGGACGGCACCCTCCCTGACGACCGTGAACACCAGCGCGGCCGCGGCGGGACCCTGACGGTCAACCGGGACGGATCCGGCGACCTACGGGTGCATTTCACCCCCGAAGTCGCCGCCATCGTGCAAGCCGCAGTGCTATCCCTGGCCAAACCCCGACCCGCTGGTGACACCGGCCGGGATGAGCGGACCGCCGGTCAGCGGCTACACGACGCGATCCTCGACATGGCCCGGCGGCTGTTGAACTCCGGGACGCTGCCACCACCGGCGGAACCCCGGCCACCGTCCTGCTCACCATGACCCTCGAGCAGCTCGAGTCACGCACCGGACTGGTGACCACCGGCCACGGCGGGCAGCTCACCGTCACCCAAGCCCTCCGCCTCGCCGTGGAGGCCGACGTGATCCCGGTTGTCATCGACACCGACGGCATCCTCGGCTACGGCCGGGCGAGACGGACCGCGTCCGCGATGCAACGCCGCGCCCTGGCCGCCAGAGACGGCGGCTGTGTGATGGCCGGCTGCGACTACACGGGGATGAGCGCTTGCGCGAAGAGCGGATCGCCCGCGCGCGACGGAGGAGCGCTTGCGGCCGAGCGACGCGAGGGGTTCGGTTCAGAGTAGGCCCCGACGCGGAGCGAGGGGTCCGCGAGGAATCGACAAAGCGATCAGAAGATCGGATTGATCCGGAACGCAAACCCATCCGCAACCGCATGCACGACGGACTGCCCGCGGCGTGACGCTGCCGCTGCTCAGCGGCTGACCTGATCCAGCCAGTCCAGCATCGGGGCCAGCGCGCGCCACGTCTTGGCGACTTCCGTGGCAGCGCGCTTGGTGGCGAGCCAGTCGGGCGCGCCGAACGAGCGCGACGCGACCAGGGACTTGCGTCGCAGCAGGTCGGCGCGCGGATGATTCTTGGCCACGCCCGAAGGCAGGCGCTGTAGTTCCGGGTCGGAGACGTCGAAGCCGGTCTTGCGGATCTTGACCAGTGCCTTCTCCAGCTTGGCGCCGTCAACGTCGTCGAGCACCAGATCGCGGAAGCGTGCGACTTCTGCGGACTCCAACCGCCAGCGGCCGCCACCGACGAGCAGTCCGGCAGCGTCGACGTGCATGTACAGCCCGGCCCTTCCCGGCTGCTGGATGACCGCACCCTGATGCGTCTTGTACGCGGTCTTGTCCTTGCTGAACCGCACGTCGCGGTACGGGCGGAAGAGCTTCGCCGCACCGAACTCCGGCTCCAGCGCGGCCATCAGCGCCACCATCGGGGCGCGGACCTGCTCGTCGTAGACGGCCTTGTGCGCCGTCCAGAACGACTTGGAATTATCGGCCTCGAGGTCCTCGTAGAA
>JBPCMU010000107.1:0-8668 GCA_051001975.1 Jatrophihabitans sp. | reverse complement strand
CGGCCCCGGGTGCCACGTCGCCGACGTCCACCCCGACCACCAAGTTCCTCGGGCTGTTCCCCGCACCGACCTCGCCGCCGCCGACGACCGCCCCGCCGGCTCGCCGCGGCCGCTGCCGCGGGTCTGGTGGCCGTGCTGGTGGTCGCCGGACTGGCATTGCGGGCAGATCGTTCAGCGGGCGACGCCGCCCACTCGGCGCCGTCCACCCGTGCCTCGGCGCCGACGCGAGCACCGACTACCCGTGCACCGCGGACGAAAGCGAGCACCACGGCGCCGCGGACGCAACCGGATGAGCAGCCGGACTTCACCACCGTGCTGGCCGACCTCGATGCCCGGCGCGCGCATGCCTACGCCACCCGTGACGCGCAGGTGCTGACCCAGGTGTACGCGCCGGGGACGCTGCTGTCCCAGGACACCGCCACGCTCTACCGGACGGTGCCAGCCGGGTGCGGGCTGATGGATCTGCGCACCCACTACGTCGCGCCGCGGGCCGTGATTCGCGCCGACCATGCAGTGCAGGTAACCGTACAAGCGACACTGAGCGAGTCCACGCTGGTGTGCCAAGGAGTTGAGACCAGGCACAGCGCCGGAGTCGGCCCGGTGCGGATGACCCTGTTACTGGTCCGCACCTCGGGTAGCTACCGAATCGGTCAGCTCACCGTGACGACGCTGCATTGACGGCTGAGGTCAGTCCAGTGCCCACGCCAGCGCCGAGTGCAGATCGGGGTGGGTGAAGGTGAACCCCGCCGACTGCAGGGCGGCCGGGACGGCACGCTGGCCGATCAGCACGCCCTCGCCAGCAAATCCACCGAGCACCGCACGGATACCGAACGCCGGCGCCGGGATGATCGTCGGACGATGCAGGATCTCGCCCATCTCATGGACGAACTCGGACTGTCGCACCGGCGCCGGACCGACGACGTTGACCGGGCCGGTGACATCCTCGGTGAGTAAGAACCGCAACGCGGCGATGTGATCCACCAGCGTGATCCACGGCTGGAACTGCCTGCCGGTGCCGAGCTTGCCGCCGATGCCGGCCTTGACCAGCGGCCGCAGCCTGCCCAGCAGGCCACCTTCGCGGGACAGCACCAAGCCGGTACGCAACCGGACGACGCGGGCGTGTTGGCTCGCCGGTTCGGCCGCGGCCTCCCACTGGCGGCACAGGTCGGGCAGGAAGCCGGCGCCGACCGGAGCGGTCTCGTCCACCTCGTTATCGCCGGTGTCGCCGTAATAGCCGACCGCCGAGGCGGACAGCATCACCTTCGGACCGGATTCGCCGGCTTCCGCGAGGGCAGCGACCAGGGTGCTGGTCGGGCGGATCCTGCTGGTCAGCAACTTATTCTTGTAATCGGCGGTCCAACGCTTGTCACCGATGCCTGCTCCGGACAGGTTGACGATCGCATCGGCGCCATCGAGTACGGCCGCGGCCAACGGTGCGGCATCCGGGTCCCAGCTCACCTCGTCCGGCGCAGCGGGTGGGCGGCGGACCAGCACGCGCAGCTGATGCCCGTCCTCGCGCAGCGCGTCCTTCAGCGCCGAACCGATCAGCCCGGACGCACCCGCGAGGACGACGTCCACTAGTTGGTGAGCCCGAGCTCGCCCTCGAAGGAGGCGGCCTCGAGACGGTCCTTGACCGTGGTGAGGAACCTGGCGGCGTCGGCTCCGTCGACGATGCGGTGGTCATAGGTCAGCGCGAGATAGACCATCGAGCGGACCGCGATCGTCTCGCCGATGTTGGAATCGCTGACCACAACCGCGCGTTTCACGACCGAGCCGGTGCCGAGAATGCCGACCTGCGGCTGGTTGATGATCGGGGTGTCGAACAGCGCGCCCCGACTGCCGGTGTTGGTCAGCGTGAACGTGCCGCCACCCAGCTCGTCCGGACTGATCTTGTTCGTCCGGGTGCGCTCGGCGAGGTCGGCGATCTTGCGGGCGATCCCGCCCAGGTTCAGGTCGCCGGCGTTGTGCATCACCGGTACGACGAGGCCCTGCTCGGTGTCCACTGCGATGCCCATGTTCACCGCGTCGTGATAGGTCACAGCGCCCTGCTCGGTGTCGATCGAGCAGTTCAGGTTGGCGTGTGCCTTGAGCGCCTCGATGGTGGCCTGCACGAAGAACGGCAGGAACGACAGCTTGACGCCCTCGCGCGCCTCGAAGTCCTGCTTCGCTGCGGCACGCAGCCGGGCCACCCTGGTGACGTCGGCTTCCACGACAGTGGTCAGCTGGGCGGAGGTTTGCAGTGACTCGACCATCCGTCCGGCGATCAGCGCGCGACGTCGGGTCAGCTTCTCGGTCCGCCCGCGCAGCGGGGCCGGGGCGCTTGCTGCTGGTGCCTGAGCTGCTGGTGCTTGAGCTGCTGGTGCCTGAGCTGCCGGTGCCTGCGGGGCAGGTGCTTGAGCTGCCGGTGCCTGCGGGGCAGGTGCGGTGGCTGCCGGGGCGGGCGCGGCAGGGGCTGCATCGTTACCGGCCGCCGCTAGCACGTCGGACTTGCGGATCCGGCCGCCGACTCCCGTCCCGTGTACTGCGCTCAGGTCGACGCCGTGCTCACTGGCCAACTTGCGAACCAACGGGGTCACGTACGTCTCGGCGACCTCGTCGTCGTCCGCCTCGGCCACTGGCTGAGCCGCGGCGGACGCCTCAGTCGGCGCCGCCTCCTGCTGGACTGGTGCGGGCTGCGTGGGTGCGGGTGCCGGCTTGGGAGCCGCCGGCTCGGCCGACTGTGTCTCGGCGGCCGGCGCATCCGGCTCAGCCGCATCCGGCTCCGGCGCCGGCTCAGCCGCATCCTTCTCAGCCGCAGCGGGCTCTGGCGCAGCGGGCTCCTCAGCCTTGGCCGCGGGGGCGTTGTCGCCACCGTCGCCGTCGCCGTCGCCGATCACCGCGAGCTCGACGCCGATGTCGACGGTCTCGTCCTCGGCCACCTTGATGGACTGGATGACGCCGGCAGCGGGGGAGGGCACCTCGGTGTCCACCTTGTCGGTGGATACCTCCAGTAGCGGCTCGTCTGCCTCGACCCGCTCACCCTCCTTCTTCAGCCAGCGCGTCACCGTTCCTTCGGTCACGCTCTCGCCGAGACGGGGCATGGTCACTGACACCGACATGAGCGGGCTTCTCCTTCTAGGGGTTCTTCGGTTGGTCCGGCGGTCGCGCTCAGCCGTGCAGGTGCAGCGGTTTGCCAGCTAGTGCGAGGTGCGCCTCGCCGATGGCCTCGGATTGGGTCGGGTGCGGGTGGATGAGGGCGGCGACCTCGCCGGGCAGCGCCTCCCAGTTGTAGATCAGTTGGGCTTCGGCGATCAGTTCGCCGACCCGGCTGCCCACGATGTGCACGCCGAGCACCGGCCCGTCGACCTGGGCGACCAGCTTCGCGGCGCCCTTCGTCTTCAGGATCTGGCTCTTACCGTTGCCGGCGAGATCGTAGGTGAGCGTCTTGATCTTGTCCGCGCCGTAGCGCTCCGCGGCCTGTGCCTCGGTCAGACCGACCGAGGCCACCTCGGGCTCGGAGTAGGTGATCCGCGGGACGCCGGCGTAGTCGATCGGGACGACCGGCAGTCCGGCGATGTGCTCGGCCACCAAGATGCCCTCGGCAAAGCCGACGTGGGCGAGTTGCAGGCCAGGGATCAGGTCGCCCACCGCGTAGACGCCGGGCACGTTGGTACGGCAGTACTCGTCGACCGCGACGAAACCGCGGTCCAGCGTGATACCGACCTCCTCATAGCCGAGGTCGGCGGAGGTGGGTCCGCGGCCCACGGCGACGAGCAGCAGATCGGACTCGAGGGTGTCGCCGTTCTCGAGCGTCACCTTGATGCCGGAGTCGGTGCGTTGCACGCCGGAGAACCGGGCGCCGACCTTGAAGCCGATGCCGCGACGGCGGAACGCCCGTTCCAGCAGCTTGGAGCTCGCCTCGTCCTCCAGCGGGACCAGGTGGGGTAGCGCCTCGACGATGGTGACATCGGCGCCGAAGGACTTCCAGACGCTGGCGAACTCGCAGCCGATGACGCCTCCGCCGAGCACGATCGCCGACTTCGGCACAGTCTCGAGCTTCAGTGCGTGGTCGCTGGCAATCACCCGCTCACCGTCGATGTCGAGGCCAGGGAGGCTACGCGAGTACGAACCGGTGGCCAGGATGACGTTCTTGCCGGTGTAGGTGTCTTCGCCGACCGCAACGGTGGTCGGCGAGACCAGCCGCCCGGCGCCCTCCACCAGTTGGATCTTGCGAGCCTTCACCAGCCCCTGCAGGCCCTTGTAGAGGCCGCTGACCACGCCGTCCTTGTAGGCATTTACGCCCGCCATGTCGACGCCCTCGAACGTGGTCTTGATGCCGAACGTCTCGGACTCACGCGAGGCATCGGCCACCTCGGCCGCGTGCAGAAGCGCCTTCGTCGGGATACAGCCCCGGTGCAGGCAGGTACCACCCACCTTGTCCTTCTCGACCAGCACCACGGACATCCCGAGTTCGGCGGCACGGAACGCGGCAGCGTAACCGCCGCTACCGGCGCCGAGGATGACGAGGTCGGCTTGGGTGTCACTCATAGTGTCAGGCGTCTCCACTGGTCGTCGGCGTTGATGTCGGCCGCCGTGCCCCGCGACCGCCGGACGCACGGCCGCTACTGGCGGCTAACAAGTACCGTAACCATCTTGGCACTGCAGCGTCGCTGAGTGTCATGCGGGCGGTGACCAGGCAGACAGTCAATGGGAGAGGTGATGTTAGTGGCCCCGTTCCTGCGGCGGAAGAAGAAGCCGGGACAGACCCGCGGTGCGAGTTCGGCCGACACCGCGCACCTGGAGCAGTTCGTCGCCTCCCGCAGCGGGGTGGAGGCGTTCATCGAGCCACGGACCACCGTCACCGAGACGACAGTGCTGTTGGTCGCCGCCGACGGCGAATGGACGCGCCGCCGGGTGGCCGGACCAGAGGGTGCCAGCACGTTCGCGAAGAAGGCCAAGTTGCCCCTGTACGACGTGGGTGTCGTCGGGTATCCGCAGCGGATGCGCGACTGGAACGCCAAGCGCAAGGCAGAAGGCCAAGGGTGACCTCCCCCGAAGCGCAGCCGGCTCCCGACTCCGACCCCGGGTCGCGGGTGGCCGACCGGCAGGCCCGCCGAGCCAGCGAGCAGGACGCGGCGAACGCGAACCTGATCGACGCCATCCAACAGGCCGAGACAGCCGAAGAGGCGGCCCGGCTGGCCGGCGTGCTCCCTCCCAACGCGTTGAACCTGCCGCGCTGGTTCGGGCCGGCCGCCGGGCTGTGCACGGTGCTGTTCGTGCCGTGGATCATCTACCTCGCCATCCAGCTGCCCGATCGGGCGCGCACTGCGCACTACCAGCTGATGTGGGTCGGTTTCGACATCGGCATGTGGGCGGTGCTGGCCGGCCTGGCGATCGCCGCGATCCGCCGTTCGACGTGGACGGAGCCGCTCGCGGTCTGCGCGGCAACGCTGCTGGTGACCGACGCATGGTTCGACATCGTCACATCGGACTCCCGCACCGAACTGGCCGCTGCAGTGCTGTCCGCGGCGCTGTTGGAACTGCCGGCAGCGGCAATCTGCTGGTGGACCGCGCACCACGCCGAGCTGATCCGCCGCCGGGCCTACGGGCGGTTGTTCCGCTTCGCCGCTACCCGGTGGCGCGAGGACCACGAAGCACAGAAGAGTTGAGTTAGCTCTCCGAGATCGACTCCAGGACGGCGATGATGGTGCGCGCCGGGACGGCAGTGGCGCCCTTCGGCAGGTAGCCGAACGGGTGCGAGTTGAGACCGGCCGGCCCAGCTACGTCGATGTGCGCCCAGCTCAGCCCCTCCGGGACGAACTCGCTCAGGAACTGACCGGCCACCAACATTCCACCGGCCCGTCCGGACCCGACGTGCTTCAAGTCGGCGACATCGGACTTCAGTTGGTCGGCCATCTCCTCGGGCAGCGGCATCGGCCACATCGGCTCGCCGACCCGGGCGCCGGCCTGGGAAATCCGGTTGAGCAGATCGTCGCTGCCCATCACGCCGGCCGTTCGCTCGCCCAGCGCCACGACCTGTGCCCCGGTGAGGGTGGACGTCTCGATGAGGTAGTCCGGCTCGTCTTCCGAAGCGCGCACGATCGCGTCGGCCAGCACCAACCGTCCCTCCGCATCGGTGTTCACCACCTCGACGGTCTTGCCGCCGCGCATCCGCAGGACGTCTGACGGTCGGTAGCTCGTCCCGGAGGGCAGGTTCTCGGCCATCGGCACCGTGGCCACGACCTCGACCGGCAGTCCGAGGCGAGCGGCGCCGACCGTCGCGGCGATGACAGCGGCGGCACCGGCCATGTCGCCCTTCATGTCGACCGGCGCGGGCAGCTTGATGTTGATACCGCCGG
Source organism: Jatrophihabitans sp. (assembly GCA_051001975.1). Classification (GTDB taxonomy): domain Bacteria; phylum Actinomycetota; class Actinomycetes; order Mycobacteriales; family Jatrophihabitantaceae; genus DATAEG01. The sequence goes on along the minus strand of JBPCMU010000107.1, from coordinate 2,330 downwards.
AGTCGTAGGTGATGCCCTTGCCGACCAGCGCGACGCGCGCCTTCGGCCTGTCCGGCCGGTAGCTCAACCGGACCAGCCGCGGTGGCCGGGACGAACCGCTGCCCACCGCGAGAATGCCGCCGTAACCACCCTCGGTCAGGGCGGCTTCGTCCAGAACCTCGACCGCGAGGCCGGCGGCACCGGCCAGTTCGGTGGCCCGTTCGGCGAAGCTGGCCGGGTACAGATCGTTGGCGGGGGAGTTGACGTAGTCCCGCGCGGCACAGGCGACCTCGGCGATCACAGTGGCCCGGGTCAGTGCCGCCCGGTTTGCCTCGGCGCGTGCGGCGATGATGCGCACTGTCCCGACCGGCTTGGTCTGCGGGGTCGTCCGGTACTCGTCGAATCGGTAGCCGCCGAGCAGCGCGCCCTCCGTGATGGCCCCGACCACCGCCGGGTCCGAGCCGTCGCCCAAGGCAACTGCCACCCGAGCGGTACCCGCCAATGCACGGACCGCTGCACCGACCGCCCGGCGCACCGCCTCCGGTGTGAGATCGCCGTCCGCGTCGAGGCCGGTGGCGCCGAGTCCGGTGGCCACCACCATCGGGACGTCGGAGTGCCCGACCGTCGGGATCTTCAGCACCTCGTCCTGCGCCCCGGACGCCTTCAACGCTCGTAGCGCGTCGTCGAGGTGGCCACCCAGCAACTCGTCGGCCGGACCTGCTCCGGCGACCAGCCGTGCCCCCCGGGACGACGGCCGGGTGCCCACGATCACGGCGAGGACCTTCAGTGGCTGGCCCGGCTCCTGCAGTGTCACGTTCATCGGCGAACCTCACTCGTCAGGCAATAGGTGATGGGTAACTGCGTCATTCGGGCACCGTATACCGACCCGGTACGGTCGCCGGGTGAATCACCAGACGCTGCGGCGATCCCCGCTTCATGACCGGCATGTGGACCTCGGCGCGAAGCTGGCCGACTTCGGTGGATGGGAGATGCCCATCGAGTACGGCGCGTCCGGCGGCGGCGTCGTCAAGGAGCACACGGCGGTGCGCGAAGCCGTCGGGTTGTTCGACGTCAGCCACCTCGGCAAGGCGTCGGTCACCGGGCCCGGCGCAGCTGCCTTCGTGAACGACTGTTTCACCAATGACCTCGGCCGGATCGAGCCGGGTAAGGCGCAGTACACGCTGTGTTGCGCGCAGGACGGTGGCACCGTCGACGACCTGATCGCGTACCTGGTCTCGGATGACGAGGTGTTCCTCGTTCCCAATGCGGCCAATACCGCTGAGGTGGTGCGCCGGCTTATCGCGGCGGCACCGGACGGCGTCACGGTGGCCGACCGGCACGAGGACTTCGGCGTGCTCGCGGTGCAGGGCCCGCGCTCGGCGGAGGTATTGGAGCGCCTCGACCTGCCCGCCGACATGGACTACATGGCCTATTCCGACGGCGCCTTCGACGGTCACCCCGTGCGGGTGTGCCGGACGGGTTACACCGGCGAGCACGGCTACGAGCTCATCCCGACATGGCGAGACAGCCTGGTCGTCTGGGATGCGCTGTCGGACGTGGTGCGCGAGTTGGGCGGCCGGTCGGCCGGGCTCGGCGCTCGGGACACACTGCGCACCGAGATGTGCTACCCGCTGCACGGGCAGGACCTCTCGCTGGAGATCTCGCCGGTGCAGGCCCGCGCCGGCTGGGCAGTCGGCTGGAAGAAGGACGAGTTCTGGGGCCGCGACGCCCTGACCGCGGAGCGTGCCGCCGGCCCGCGCCGAACGCTGTGGGGCATCGAGGTCACCGAACGCGGCATCCCGCGGCCGCACATGAGCGTGCTCGGGCCCGACGGTACGACCGTCGGCGAGACCACCTCCGGGACGTTCTCGCCCACCCTGAAGCAGGGCATCGGCTTGGCGTTGATCGACACTGCGTCCGGGCTGGGCGAGGGCGCAGCCGTCGTGCTGGACGTTCGCGGGAGGCGCACTGCTGCGACGCTCGTCAAGCCGCCGTTCGTCGAGGCGCACGTGCGATCTTCGTAATCCCCCTGTTGACTCCTGGACTCATGAGCGCCTGATCGGTTGGCTTGCGGACCCCTCGCTGTGTTCGTGATCGCGTGAGCACTTCGCGCGCGCTCATCGCGTTCGATGACGGGTTTGCCGAGAGGGAGGATTTCGTCGCGACACGCCGATGAGCGTGACTGAAAGCTCCCTCTCGGCCGCAACAACCTCCCTCTCGGCGGGTCGGGGGATCACGCTTCGCTACGGCGCGGCCCACTCGGTCCGCGACTGGCCCGGCCGCGAATCGGGTTGTGGCTGCGACCGAACCTGCGGGCCGGACGCTGCCCGGGAGCGGGCGCTCGCTCGACG
>JBPCMU010000106.1:0-4359 GCA_051001975.1 Jatrophihabitans sp. | reverse complement strand
GGACGGGCTTGCCCTCGACCTTCGGGCACGGCGGAGCGAACTGGCAGAACACCGCCCCCTTCGGTGCCTTCCCCTTCCCATCCGCCGTCTTCACCCCACAATCAATGAACTTCACCGGATAGGTCGGCTGGGACGTGCCTCTGGATTTGTTAGGGCATGTGACCGAGCCGGATCTTGTCACTTTCCCTTTTTCGATTCGGTTCCGAACACCCCCTGGCCCTGGACGGCTGCAGGAACCCGGCCCGGCCAGGGCAGTGCCCGCGGTCCAGGCTTCGACCGCCCCGAAGGTTAGGACAAGGACAGCGAGGCAAACGACCGGTGTGCGCAGTGGTCCCATCATGGCCGATTCATCAGGACAATGACCCAATTCCCATTCATCCACGCAGGGTAAATCTGCAGCGTGAACGCCGAGTCCGCGACATCGGCACCGTGGATATCTCCCTTTGCATCGACAACCGTGACCGACTCGACGAGGGAGACGACCTGCACAATGTGCTCGCTCCCAAAGTGCTGTGGACCACCGATCACCGACTGCCGCTTGATGTGAAATCTGTCGCCCAGGTAGTGCAGGCCAGCCTTGCGATCTGCGTCAATGCCGTCCGAAACGCTCGCACATTGGCCGCAGGTTTTGGGGTTGTAGTAGTGCCGCATGTACGCGGAGCTGGTGGTGGCATAGCCCCAGTCGATGGTCTTGACGAAGAAGACCGCGAACGCCTGCGCCCCAGCGGCGGAGTGCACGGTGGCGGCCACCGGCATCACCGGCGGCTTCTCCCCCGGGCGCAGGTTGAGCCCGGTGCGCGGCACGTCCGGCGGAATGGTCGGCCGGACCGGCGTCGAGCTGGCGGTCGTCGATGGCACCGAACTCGACGACGACCCACTCCGGCTGGTCGACGGCGTCGCGGAGGTGGACCGGCCGGGATCGGGAGAGGAGTTCGTACAGCCGGTCACCAGCGCAAGCACGGCGAGCACCCAGATGACACATCGACGCCGCACAGCGCCGACCCGGGTCGCACCATCCATCTGGCGATTATCGTCTGAATATCGGTACGGACAACCCCTTCGCCACTAGCTGTGGATAACACCCCGTCACTGGCGTAACCCGACACATCACCCGCACCATCGGGAACGCACCCGAGCCAGTCAGCAGTTGCGGGCCATTGCCTCCAGCCGGGCGATCCGCTCGGCCATCGGCGGGTGGGTGCTGAACAGGCTCTTGCCACGGAACGGGTTGGCGATCATCAGATGGCTGGAGTTCTGCAGGGAACGCTCCGGCGGCAGCGGCAGGGCTTGCACGCCGCCCTCCAGCTTGCGCAGCGCGCTGGCCAGCGCCAGCGAGTCGTTGGTCAGCTCGGCACCGGACTTGTCGGCCTGATACTCCCGCGACCGGCTGATCGCCATCTGGATCACCGCGGCTGCAAGCGGTCCGAGGAACAGCATCAGGATCGCCGCTAACGGGTTGCGTTCCTCGTCGTCGTTGCCACCGAAGAAGAGCGCGAACTGGGCGAGGAAGGTGATGCCGGAGGCGAACGCCCCGGCCACCGACGAGATCAGGATGTCGCGGTTGTAGACGTGGCTGAGCTCGTGGCCCAGCACCGCGCGCAATTCGCGACGGGTGAGGATGCCGAGGATGCCTTCAGTGGCGCAGACCGCGGCGTGCCGGGGATTGCGCCCGGTAGCAAAGGCATTCGGTTGCGCCGCGGGCGACACGTACAGCCGCGGCATCGGCTGGTGCGCGGCAGTGGCCAGTTCCCTGACGATCGCGTACATCTCCGGCTGCTGCGTTTCGGTGACCGCTTGCGCACTCATCGACCGCAGCGCGATCTTGTCGGAATTGAAGTAGCTGAACGCGTTCAGACCGAGCGCGAGCACCAAACCGATGACCATGCCGGTGGTTCCCAAGAACAGCCGACCAACCCCGATGAACAACGCAGCCAGCACGCCGAACAGAACAGCGGTCTTCACACCATTGGCGCCCCGATGCATACCCGGACAACGCGCGACCGGGGGACGGACGTTCCCGGTCGGATCCGCTCTGAACGAACGCCTCAGAGCACCGCATACCGCACGGCTGTCATCGAGCGGACCGGGCTGCGGCGCGCGGGCCGGGCGTCTTCGGGCCGTCGGTCTGGACCGACGCGATCCGGACCAGGACGCCGCCCTGCAGGTCGTAGTAGTTCATCCGCTGTAGGGGCCGGCTGTAGACGTGCACGCTGAGCGCCGGCTGGTCCGAGGTGTTACGCAGATCGTGGATGTGCCGCGGCCCGTAGCCGACGCTGTCGCCGGTGCGATGACGGCGATCGCGCAGCACATCGGTTACCGCGCCGAACGGCTCGAGGACGGACTCGATGAGCGTGCCGGCCACGACGGCGAATGCGCTGGAGGAGCCGCCGTGGTCGTGCAGTTCGGTTGCCTGGGTGGGCAGCCAGCTGATCAGCCAGACGTCCACCCGTTGGTCACCGTAGATGCGGCGGTGCCAGCGGGTCGCCCCGGCAAAGGCAAACGGGTACCGGCCGCGACGGACCTCAGCGGCGATGAGGCGGGTGAAGTCGACCAGTTCGATCGGGTCGAGCGGCTCAGGACGGGCCGCGCTGTTCTGCAGTGCAAGTGCTGTGGACATCGGTGATCTCCAGGATCGGGGCGGGCGCGGGACCGGATGCCGCCGACCGAAAAGGTCACATTGACCAGGAGAGTGCGAGCTGAGTCAGATCAGATCGCGCAGGACCGGGCGGCGGCGTATGCACACGCGCGCGACAGCACAGAGTGCTACCTGCCCAAGTCGTCACGACGCAGACAGTACCGGTGCAGCTGCGCGCCGCAGAAGACAGTCTGTCGGATCGGCCACGCCGTTGCCCGCCGGCATTGCCACCTCCGTAGGATTGGGGGTTGCGCGTGCCGGGCCTGTGAGCAGATACGGGCGGCCGCGGCTGATCGAGGAGGCTCTGCCAGCCCATGGCGAAGGACGTCCAGCAGCTTGATCGCGTCGTCATCAGGATTGCCGGGGACTCCGGCGACGGCATGCAACTCGCCGGCGACCGATTCACATCCGAGACGGCGAGCTTCGGCAACGACCTCGCCACCTTCCCGAACTTCCCCGCCGAGATCCGCGCACCCGCCGGCACTCTCCCGGGCGTCTCGTCCTTCCAGCTGCACTTCGCCGACCACGACATCCTGACGCCGGGTGACCAGCCCGACGTGCTGGTGGCGATGAACCCGGCGGCGCTGAAGGCGAACCTGTCCGACCTACGGCCCGGCGCGACGATCATCGTCGACAGCCACGACTTCATTGCCCGCGCGATGGCTCGGGTCGGTTGGCAGAGCAACCCGCTCGAGGACGGCACCCTCGACGCATTCGTGGTGCACGCCGTGGACCTCACGCAGTTGACGATGGACGCGCTGAGCAACACGAATTTGTCCCGCAAGGACGCCAGCCGTAGCAAGAACATGTTCTCGCTCGGGCTGCTGTCCTGGATGTACTCACGGCCGACGGACTCCACGATCGCGTTCCTGCGCAAGAAGTTCGTCGGCAAGCCGGACATCGCCGAGGCGAACGTCACCGCATTCAAGGCCGGCTGGAACTACGGCGAGACCACCGAGGCGTTCGCGGTCTCCTACGAGGTCAAGCCGGCGCCGCTGGCTGCCGGGACGTATCGGCAGATCAGCGGAAATCTCGCGCTCGCCTACGGGTTGATCGCCGGGGCGCATGCCGCGCACCTACCGCTGTTCCTCGGTGCGTACCCGATCACGCCCGCCTCGGACATCCTGCACGAGCTGAGCAAGCACAAGCGGTTCGGCGTGCGGACCTTCCATGCCGAGGACGAGATCGCCGGCATCGGCGCCGCGCTGGGCGCCGCGTTCGGCGGATCGCTGGGCGTCACCTCGTCGTCTGGTCCGGGCATCGCGCTGAAGACGGAGACCATCGGGCTGGCGGTGTCTCTCGAACTGCCGCTGGTCGTCTGCGACATCCAGCGCGGCGGGCCGTCGACCGGCCTGCCCACCAAGACCGAGCAGTCCGACCTCCTGCAGGCGATGTTCGGCCGCAACGGTGAAGCGCCGGTACCGATCATTGCGCCGCAGTCGCCGGGCGACTGCTTCTACGCCGCCATCGAGGCCGCCCGGATCGCTGTGACCTACCGGACGCCGGTGATCCTGCTCTCCGACGGCTACCTGGCCAACGGGTCCGAGCCGTGGCACCTGCCCGACCTCGGCACGGTCGAGGCGATCGACCCCGAGTTCGCGACGGAGCCGAACGCGACCAAGGCCGACGGCTCCCCGCAGTTCCTCCCCTACGTCCGCGACCCGCAGACCCTCGCGCGGCCGTGGGCTGTCCCGGGAACTAAGGGGCTCAAGCACCGTGTGGGC
>JBPCMU010000105.1:0-102196 GCA_051001975.1 Jatrophihabitans sp. | reverse complement strand
TGTGCCGCTGGTCAGGCGCTTGCGCGGGCGCCTCGGCGCGATGCACCTCGACCTTCTTGTACGGCAGCTGACCGGAGTCGAAGCCGGCGGCGATGACCGTCACCTTCACCTCGTCGCCGAGCGTGTCGTCGATGACCGCGCCGAAGATGATGTTGGCCTCGGGGTGAGCCGAGTCGCTGACCAGCGTAGCCGCTTCGTTGATCTCGAACAGGCCCAGGTCCGAACCGCCGGAGATGGACAGCAGCACGCCGCGGGCGCCGTCCATGCTCGCCTCGAGCAGCGGGCTGGCGATCGCCATCTCGGCGGCCACCCGGGCGCGGTTGTCCCCGCGGGCCGCCCCGATTCCCATCAACGCCGAACCGGCGCCGCTCATCACACTCTTCACGTCGGCGAAGTCGAGGTTGATCAGCCCGGGCGTGGTGATCAGGTCGGTGATGCCCTGGACACCGGACAGCAGCACCTGATCGGCGCTGCGGAAGGCGTCCATCACGCTGACGTTGGAGTCACTGATCTGCAGCAGCCGGTCGTTCGGGATGACGATGAGCGTGTCGCACTCATTACGCAGCGAGTCGATTCCGTCGTCGGCCTGCTTGGCACGCTTACGGCCCTCGAAGCTGAACGGCCGGGTGACCACACCAATGGTGAGCGCACCGAGCTTGCGAGCGATGCTGGCGACGACCGGTGCACCGCCGGTGCCGGTGCCGCCACCCTCGCCGGCGGTCACGAACACCATGTCGGCGCCCTTGAGCACCTCTTCGATCTCGTCCTTGTGATCCTCGGCGGCCTGCTGGCCGACCTCCGGCATCGCGCCGGCGCCGAGCCCGCGGGTGAGCTCACGGCCCACGTCGAGCTTGACGTCCGCATCGCTCATCAGCAGAGCCTGGGCATCGGTGTTCACCGCGATGAACTCGACACCCTTCAGGCCAACCTCGATCATCCGGTTCACCGCGTTGACGCCACCGCCGCCGACACCGACGACCTTGATGACCGCGAGGTAGTTGTGCGGAGCTGTCATGATCCCTGCTTCCCTTGACGTGCGACGTGGTCGTGCAGCTGGTCTGCCGATGTGCGGGCGATGACTCAACCATCACCCTTAGGTAGAGCGTTATAGTTATGTCAACCTGCGCTGATGCAGAAAAGCTAGGTCACCAGATGCCGCATGCCGTGCAGACACGCCGTCGGGTCAGCGCGTTACCACGAGATCGGGGTCGCTGACGTCGAAGGCCTGGCCCTTGCGGTGCAACAACGCCGCCAGCACCTTTGCCTTGTCTGCGCTGCGGTCGGCACTCCCCCACACCACCGTGCGTCCCTCGGTGAGCAGCAGGGTGACGTGGTCCGCGTCGTTGGCGTTGACGGTGGTCACCACCTTGCGCAGCGCCGGAGTGAGCGCGCCGGCGACGGTCGCCAGCGTCTGCACTGTGGCCGGGTCGTCGACGGCCGCACCGGCCGCGACCAGATGCGGCAGGTTCGGCGCCTTGGTGACGGTGAGGTACTGGCGTCCGGTGCGGTCCACCAGCGTGTACTTGCCGCCTGCCGAGAAGAACCCGACAGGCACCCGTTCGGCGACGCTGATGATGACGGTGGACGGATAGGACACCGTGACCGTGGCCGACGCGACGCGGGAAAGCTTCTCGATCCGCTTCTCGATTGCCGACGTTGACACTCGTATCAGGGGGCGGCCGTGCGAGACCGCGGCAACCGCCACGATCTCCTGCGCCGTCAGCGCCTTCTCCCCCTTGACCTGTACCGAGCGGACTCCCAGCACCGGGCTGAACGCCACCAGCCAGACCAACAACACAATCACCGCCACGATCGTGACGATCAACATCCAGGCGCGCCGACCCGCGGCTGATGCCCGGAGTGGCGGCGGTCGGGTCGGTGCCTCCGTCGTCACGATGTCGACCCCGCCTCACCGGCACGGGCGGTGAGCTCGACGAGGATCTCCGGGCACACCATGTGCACGTCGCCGATCCCCATCGTCACCACCACATCACCCGGTTGCACCAAGTCGGCCACTCGACCAGCGGTTGCCGACCACCTTGGTTCGTACACGACCGAGTCGGCCGGTAGGGGGATGCGCTCGGCGATCAGCGCGCCGCTCACCCCGGGGATCGGCTCCTCGCGCGCCGCGAAGACGTCCATCACCACGGCGATGTCGGCCAGGCCCATCGCCAGGCCGAACTCGTCGGCGAAGGTCTGTGTGCGGCTGTAGGTGCCGGGCTGGAAGACGGCGACCAACCGGCCGTCGCCCACCGCCGCGCGCGCGGCCTGCAATTCAGCCGCGATCTCGGTCGGGTGATGGGCGTAATCGTCGTAGACCCGGACGCCGGCCGCCTCGCCGCGGAACTCGAACCGCCGCTGCACGCCGCGGAAACGCGCCCAGACCTCGGTGACGAGGTCGAGATCCAGTCCCAACTCAGCTGCCACGGTCAACGCCGCCGCACCGTTGCGCGCCATGTGCTGTCCGACCAACGCACCGAGCGTCACAGCACGCTTGCCGACGCTGGTGCCGACCACCGCGAATCCGACAGACGCGCCGCCCTCGACTATCTCGGTGATGTGCACGTCCGCGTTGGCAGCGGTGCCATAGGTGAGCACGCGGATGCGGCGGGAGCGGGCGTACTCAGCGATGCGCATTGCGCCTGGATCGTCCGCGCAGGCCACCAGCAGCCCACTCGGGGAGATCCGCCGGACGAACTGCTCGAACGCCCAGAACACGCCCTCGAGATCGCCGTGGTTCTCCAGATGATCAGCCTCGACGTTGGTCACGACCGCGATCTCCGGGCGCAGCAACAGAAACGAGCCGTCGCTCTCGTCCGCCTCGACCAGCACGTACTCCCCGGACCCCCAGTGCGCATTGCGACCGGTCTCGTAAAGATTGCCGCCGATCGCGAACGACGGGTCGATGCGGCAGGCCTGCGCCGCGACGGTGAGCAGGGACGTTGTCGTCGTCTTGCCGTGCGTGCCTGCGATCGCCACCGTGCGCCGGTCCGCGATGGCTGCCGAGAGCGCAGCGGCTCGCCGGAAGATCGGCAGTCCCCGCTCGAGCGCGCCGACGATCTCCAGATGCGACATGGGGATCGCGGTCGAGTAGATGACGCTGTCCACCGCGTCGAGGTGGTCGACGGAGTGGCCGACCCAGACGACCGCGCCGAGCGCCCGCAGCGCCCGGACCGTGTCGGAGTCGCGCGCCTCGCAGCCGCTGACGGTGACCCCTCGGGCGAGCAACAGCCTGGCCAGCCCGCTCATCCCGGCACCGGCGATACCGATGATGTGCACGCGCCCCAACTCGGTCAAGGTCGGGATGCGCTCTGTCGCCGCACTGCGTACCAACCGCTCCCCCGGCGCCGCCCAGCCCGCAGGACGAGCCCATGATCGCTGACTCTTGGATCGCCGGGTCGGTTGCTCGCGGACCCCCTCGCTTCGCATCGGCACCCCACTCTCAACCGACAGCTCGCTTCGCTCGCGGGCAAGCGCTCCTTCGTCGCGCGCCCTGCGATCCGGCTCTTCGCGCAAGCGCTCATCGCGTTCGGAGTGGGAATCCGACACCGTGGGACCCTTCCGCGCCTGACCATCGTCCACGTTGAGCTGCAAGTGGTCCCTGTCCCCGGTGCTGCTCACTGGATCAAGTTTAGGGCGATGGTGGCCAGGACTGTGTCTGCGTCCCGGCTGCCGTGGCCGGCGCTGGCGCGGGCCATCACGTCGAGGCGTGCGACATCGGTGAGCAACGGGATGATCTCCCCGATCACTCGGGCGGCGGTGAACTCGTCGTTGTCGATGAGAATCCCGCCACCCGCAGCGACTATTGGCTGCGCATTGAGTCGCTGCTCCCCGCCGCGCAACGGCAGCGGCACGAACACGGCAGGCAGACCGACGGCCGCCAACTCGGCGCACGTCATCGCGCCGGACCGGCAGACGACCAGATCGGCGGCTGCGTATGCGTACTGCATCTCCTCGACGAACGGGACGGCCACATACCGACCCGGTCCGACCGGCGGCGGCACAGCACCGTCGGGCATGTTCTGCGGCCCGAGCACGTGCAGCACCTGCACTCCGGCCGCGACGAGGTCCGGTAGGGCTCCGATGATCGCAGCGTTGACCGACCGGGCTCCCTGCGAGCCGCCGGTGACTAGCAGCACCGGGCCGGTGCCGTCGAGCCCGAACCGGTCGCGCGCCTGCGCTCGCAGCGCGGGCCGGTCGAGATGGCTGATCGCCGGACGCAGCGGGATGCCGACCACCTGCGCGTGCGGCAAGCGGATACCCGGTGAGGCGGTGTAGACGTGCCGGGTGAATCGCGCGCCGACACGGTTGGCCAGCCCGGGCCGGGCATTTGCCTCGTGCAGCATCAACGTCGTCTTGCGGCGGCGTGCGGCCAGATAGGCAGGCAACGCCACGTACCCGCCGAATCCGATGACCAGATCCGCGTCCAACCGGTCCAGCACCGCGCCGGCCGCGCGCACCGACTTGCGGACCCGACCGGGTGTCCGCAGTAGATCGGCATTCGGCCGACGCGGCATCGGCACCGGCGGGATCAGCTCGAGGGGGTATCCGCGGGCCGGGATGAGCGTGGTGTCCAGACCGCGCACCGTTCCCAGCGCGGTGATCTGCACCGCACTGTCAATGCGGCGGATCGCATCGGCGACGGCGAGCATAGGTTCGATGTGACCGGCGGAGTGCCCCCCAGCCACCACGACGTGCGTGCTCATCGACTGTCCCTCTGATCGCCTGCTCGGTTACTCGCGGATCCCTCGCTGGTACACGATCGTCGCGCGAGCGCTCATCATCGCCGCCGTGGACCCTCGGTGCCAGTAGGCCGCAATGTCTGACGTGCGACCGGAACGGTCCGCACGGTGAGCGATCGAGCCGGTTGGCGTTGCCGTGCCGGGGCCGGACGCCGGACCGGAGTCGGACGAGCCGCGGGTCGGTTCACGGCTGGTCTTCGGTTCTGGGTGCGCTGCGGACGCGGGCGACGCGAGCCGGCCATCCGCGGCACGCCGAGATGCAGCCACCGGACCAACCGACTGCGCTGCTTGGTCCGCGCGTCACGCTGCGCGGCGCGCACCGCGTCGGGCTCGTGCCGGGCGAAGGAGACCAGCATGCCCAGCACGCCCATCGTCAACACCAGGGAAGTGCCGCCCGCTGAGACGAAGGGCAACGGGATGCCGGTAACCGGCAGCAATCCGGTGACGTAACCGATGTTGATCAAGGCCTGGCCGCACAGCCACACCGCGGTGCCACTGGTGGCGAGGCGGATGAAGGCGTCGTTGCTGCGCCGCGCCACCCGGACGGCGGAATACGCCAGCAACCCGAACGACGCCAGTACCGCCAGACAGCCGAGCAGGCCGAGTTCCTCGCCGATAATCGAGAAGATGTAGTCGGAGTTCGCGTTGGGTACCCAGCCGAACTTCGATGTGCCGGAGCCGAGCCCGACGCCGAACACGCCACCGGAACTCAGGGCGTACAACCCCTGCACTGCCTGGTGCCCGGTGTTCTGCGCATCCTTGAAAGGATCGGTGAACGAGGTCAGCCGCTCGAGGCGGTACGGCTCGGTGATGGCCAACACGGTGACCGCACCGGCGACGGAGGCGACGATGCCGGCGAAGTAGCGCATCGGCAGCCCGACGGTCCACAGCAGGCCGAGCAGGATGATCAGGAAGCACAGCGTGGTGCCCAGGTCGGGCTCGAGCATGACCAGCAGGATCACGACACCGAACGCAGGCACCAGCGGCACCATCACATGTGACACGCGCTTCAGCGACTTCAGGTCTTCCTTGCGGGCCAGCAGATCAGCGCCCCACAAGAGCATCGCGAACTTGGCGAACTCGCTCGGCTGCAACTGGAACGGTCCGATGGCAAGCCAGCGCTGGGCGCCGTTGATGGTGACGCCCACATGCGGGACCAGCACCGCGAGCAGGAGCAGCAACGCGATCAGCAGGATCGGGTAGGCGAGCAGCCGGTAGGCCCGCGGGGGCAGCCGCAATCCGAGCCACAGCACCGGAAGGCCCAAGCTGACGAACATGCCTTCCTTCACCAGCTGGCTCCAGATGGTGCCGCCGTTCGCGGAGTTGTGCAGCGAAGCGGAAATGGTGGTCGAGGCGGCCATCACGATGCCGAAGCCGAGCAACAACGCGCCGGCCAGCAGCAACAGCTGCACCGATGTGTACGCGCCGTCGAGGTAGCTGGACCGTGCCCGGGTCAGCCGATCGCGTGCGGAGCGCAGTGACGCCACGCTCACCGTCGGAGTTCGCGAACGGCTGCGGCGAACTGCTCACCGCGTTGCCCATAGCCGGTGAACATGTCGAAGGAGGCTGCCGCAGGAGCGAGCAGCACGGTGTCCCCGGCGTGCGCCAGCCCCGCGGCAGCTTCGACGACAGACGACATCGCTCTATCGTCGGTCCTACTGACCTCCACGACGGGCACATCGGGCGCGTGTCGCGCGAGTGCCGCGGCGATCAGCGCGCGATCCGTACCGAGCAGTACGGCACCTCGCAGCGAACCGGCGATCTCGGCGACCAGCGGTTCGACGTCGACACCCTTCAACTGACCTCCCGCGATCCACACGGTCGACGAATAGTTCTGCAGCGACGCGGCGGCCGCATGCGGATTCGTCGCCTTGCTGTCGTCGACCCAGTCCACCCCGTCGACGGTCGCCAGGAATTGGTTGCGGTGCGGATCAGGGACGAAGGCATCCAACCCGCCGGCCACTGCGTCCGCTGGTACGCCGAAGGCCCGGGCCAGCGCCGCTGCGGCGAGCGCATTGGCAACGTTGTGCGCACCGGCAGGACGCACCGCCTCCGCCTCGGCAAGCTCGACCGGCGATGGCGCGAACGCGGCGTCGACCAACCGGCCGGCGCGGATGCCGAACCGGCCGGGCTCGGGTTCGGCAAGGGTCACCCCGACGGTGCGGCCGGCGACGTGGTCGAGCAGCGCAGCGACCCGCGCGTCGTCCAGCCCGCCGATGGCAACACCGGCCCGGTGCCAGACCCGCGCCTTCGCGGCGAAGTACTCCGCCGGTGACCCGTGCCAGTCGAGGTGATCCGGCGCCAGGTTCAGCAGCGCGGCGGCGAACGGTTCGACGGAACCGGTGAAGTGCAACTGCTGGCTGGACACCTCGACGGCGAGCACGTCGTACGGCTCGGAACCGGTGACCGCGTCGATGATCGAGACTCCGACGTTGCCGACTGCGCGACTGCGCAGACCGGCCGCAGCGAGAATCGAGGCGAGCATCTTAACGGTCGTCGTCTTGCCGTTCGTGCCGGTGACCAGCAACCACGGTGGCGCATCGGCCGCGCGCAACCGCCAGGCCAACTCGATCTCGCCGATCACCTCGATACCGTCGGCGGCCGCGGCCATCAGCAACGCGTGGTGCGGACGGAACCCGGGCGAGGCCACCACCAGATCCGTGCCGGGCGCGGGCCGACGAGGCAACCGACCGATACTCAAGCCGGAACTGGCGAGCGCGGCGCTAGCCTGTTCGGTCGGTGCATCGTCGACGATGGCGACGCTCGCACCACGGGCCTGCAGAGCCTGCGCCGCAGGTACTCCGGCGACACCCGCGCCACAGACGAGAACCGACCGTCCGGCGAAGTCGCCCCTCACCGCTGCCTGGTTCGCTGGCAAGCTGCGCTCACCCTGACCCGATGAACTCGGCGTAGAACAAACCGATACCAAGCGCGACTGCCAGGCCGCTGACGATCCAGAACCGCACGACGATCGTCACCTCGTCCCAGCCGGACAGCTCGAAGTGATGATGCAGCGGCGCCATCTTGAACAACCGACGCGGTGTACCTGTCTTCCAGCGGGTGAACTTGAACCAGCTCATCTGCAGCAGGTTCGACAACGTGATCGCGGCGAAGAGCCCGGCCAGCACCACGAGCAGCAGTTCAGTCCGCGACAGGATCGCCAGCCCGGCCATCAGGCCGCCGAGTGCCAGAGCCCCGGTGTCGCCCATGATGATCTGCGCCGGTGACGCGTTCCACCAAAGGAACCCGAAACACGCACCTACCGCGGCGGCCGACAGCAGCGCGAGGTCGAGCGGATCGCGGACGACGTAGCAGCCACCGACCGGGTTGCTGCCGCAGGTGTTGCGCTCCTGCAACACGCTGATCAACGTGTAAGCGCCGAAGATCATCGCCGACGCGCCGATCGCAAGCCCATCCAGCCCGTCGGCCAGGTTCGTAGCATTGGAGGTCGCCGCGACGATCAGGTAGCTGAGCAGCACGAAGCCGATGACCCCGAGGCCGAGTGCGGAGATGTCGCGTACGTATGAGAGATGGGTGGACGCCGGCTTGATGCCGTGCCGATTCGGGAACTCCATCGCGCCGAAGCCGAAGATGACCGCGACGACGAGCTGGCCGAGGAACTTCGCGCGGGCCCGCAGACCCAGACTGCGTTGGTGGCGGATCTTGATGAAGTCGTCGAGGAAGCCGACTCCGCCCAGCCCCACCATCAGGAACAGGGCGAGCAGGCCGGACGCAGTCGGGCCGGGCTGGCCGCGGATCCACGTCCACAGATGCACGACTAGGTACCCCAGCACCGTCGCACCAATGATGGCCACTCCGCCCATAGTGGGCGTGCCGCGCTTGACCTGGTGGCTCTGCGGACCGTCTACGCGGATGGGCTGACCGAAGCCGCGGGAGCGGAAGAACTTGACCACCAACGGCGTGCCCAGGATGGAGGCCATCAGCGAGACGAGAGCCGGGATGAAGATGACCTTCACTAACTCTCACCTCCTGACCGTCGATCACTGCGCTCGGACAGATCGTCGCGCACCGCTGCCGCCAGCTTTGCGAGGCCCACCGAGTTCGATGCCTTCACCAGGACGACATCGCCGGGTGTCAGTCGCTCCCGCAACAGCTCGAGCGCGCTGGCCAGATCCGGGCGCCACTCTGCCTCGCCGTCCCAGGAACCTTCCAACGCGGCGGCCTGCGCGATCCTTCTGGCGCCGGCGCCGACCGCCAGCAGTTGGCTGACGTTCAGGCGTACCGCCAGCCGGCCCAACTCGTCGTGCGCCGCAGCACCGGCCTCGCCCAGTTCGGCCATCTCGCCGAGCACCGCCCAGGTGCGCCGGCCCCGTCCCATCGCGACAAGGGTCTTCAGCGCGGCGCGCATCGACTCCGGGTTCGCGTTGTACGCGTCATCGACGATCACCACCCCGTCGGCACGCTCGCTCACCGCCATCCGGGATTTAGACAGCGGCACGCTGGCCGACAGGGTCTCGGCGATGTCGGCCAACGGCAACCCGCACTCCATCGCCACCGCAGCAGCAGCCAGCACATTGCCCACGTGATGCGCACCGGTCAGCCGCAGCGCGATCGGCTGCTCACCGTGTTCGGTGACGAGCCGGAAACTCGCCCGTCCGAGCTGATCGAGGGTGACGTCCCTGGCGGCCACCTGCGCAGTGCCCGACTCCCCGACTGTCACCACTCGCGCGCCGGTGCGTGCCGCCATCGCCGCCACCACGGGATCATCGACATTCAGCACCGCCACGCCACCGTCCGCCGCGAGAGGCAACGCCTCGACGAGCTCGCCCTTCGCCTGAGCGATCGCTGCACGGCTACCGAACCCACCGAGGTGCGCGGAACCGACGTTGAGCACCACACCGATCCGGGGCGGGGCGATCCCGGCCAGGTAGCGGATGTGGCCGACGCCGCGCGCGGACAGTTCAAGCACGAGGTACCGGGTCTCGGTATCAGCTTTCAGCACTGTGTAGGGGTGGCCGAGTTCGTTGTTGAACGACTCGCGCGGGGCCAGCGTCGGGCCGAGCCGGCCGAGCAGTTCGCCGACCAGATCCTTCGTCGACGTCTTGCCAGACGACCCGGTGATGCCGATCGTGGTCAGGTGCGGCAGGCCGCGGACCGAGGCGGCAGCCAGTGCACCCAGCGCCAGCAACCCGTCCTCGACAACAACGTGGGGATGACCGACCGGGCGGGTGACCAGCGCGGCGACAGCGCCGTCGGCGATCGCGCCGCCGACGTAGTCGTGCCCGTCGACCTGCTCGCCGGGCAAGGCCAGGAACAGGCAGCCGGGTGTCACCTGCCGCGAGTCGAACTCGACCGGTCCGGGCACCACAGAGATGGCTGTGGCGCCACCGCCGAGTTTCCCGGCCGTCGTCGCAGCCACCGCGCCGAGCGTCGTCGCGATCATGGCGTACCTCCGGACAAGAGGACACGCAACGACCAGGGTTCTGCTGCGGGAGACGAGGCCATTCAGCACGACCCCAGCGCTCGGCGCAGTTCCACCCGATCGTCGAACGGGTGCAGCACGCCGGCAATCTCCTGCCCGGGCTCGTGTCCCTTACCGGCCACCAGCACGGTGTCGCCCGCTCGGGCCGTACGCACCGCGGCGGCGATTGCCTCGGCACGGTCGCCGATGTCGCGCACCTCAGCGCTCGGCGCTGCCTCGGCGGCGCCGGCCAGCATCGCCGCCCGGATGGTGGCGGGATCCTCGGTGCGCGGGTTGTCGTCGGTCACGATGAGCAGGTCGCTGCCCTGTGCGGCGACCGCGCCCATCACCGGCCGTTTCATCCGGTCCCGGTCTCCGCCGCAGCCGAGCACGGTGATCAGCCGGCCCGGCGTAAGAGGGCGCAGTGTCTGGACGGCCGCCGCCACCGCAGCCGGCTTGTGCGCGTAGTCGACGATGGCGAGGAACGGCTGCCCGCAGTCGACGCGCTCCATCCGACCCGGCACCTGCGCGGTCGCGATCGCTGCGGCGGCTACGTCCGGTGGCACACCGACCGCGTCCAATAAAGAGAGCGCAAGCAGGGCATTAGCGACGTTGAAAGCGCCGGGGATCCGGCAGCCGGCCGGCACCGCCCCGCCCGGCCCGACCGCACGAAACACCGTCGCGCCGTCGGCACCGACCGCAATCGACTCGGCGTGCCATCCGGCTGTCGGGTCGGTCACCGACACCGTCTGGAGGTCGTCGGCGACGGCCCGCGCTGCCAGCCGGCGGCCCCAATCGTCGTCGATCACGATCCGAGCCCGGCGCGCCCACCGGTCGAACAGGGCTGCCTTTGCCGCGAAGTAGGCCTCCATCGTCGGATGGAAATCGAGGTGGTCCATCGAGAGGTTGGTGAATCCGCCGGCGGTGAAGCGGGTGCCGTTCACCCGCCCGAGACTCAGACCGTGACTGGACACCTCCATCACGACATCGGACATGCCGCGCTCGGCGATCACTGCGAGCAGCGACTGCAGCTCAGCGGCCTCCGGCGTGGTGAACCCGGTGCTCACCTCGTCCTCGTCGAGGAATGTCCCGACCGTCCCGATCAGTCCGCTCGACCGGCCCGCGGCGATCAGCCCGGCCCGGATCAGGAACGTGGTGGTGGTCTTCCCGCTCGTTCCGGTCACGCCGATCACTCGTAGCCGGGCGGACGGGTCGCCGTAGATGTGCGCCGCGGCCGGGCCGGTCACCGCGCGCGGGTCGTCGGCGACGAGCACCGGCAGGTCGCCGTCGATCTGACGCGCCCCGGCGGAATCGGTGAGCACGGCTACCGCGCCGGCCGCGCGAGCCGCCGGGAAGAAGGCGACGCCATGCGCATTGGCACCGGGAATCGCGACGAAGAGGTCGCCGGGGACGACCCGTCCGGAGGCAGCGGTGATGCCGGTGATCGACGCGTCCGTGCCGTGCAGCTCGGCTGCCAGAAGCCGGGCCAGCCGTTCGGCTGACACCGGACCCGTGGAACGCTGCGGGCGCGGCAGCGCGGCTTGAGACATCGCAGTCAGCGTAGTGGCCGTAACCGAAGTGGCGTCGGTCACGACACGACGAACGGCACCGGCTTGGTCTTGCTTCCCGACGGCGGGATGCCGGCGTGCTGCAACTGGTAAGTGGCGATGTCGTGGAACAGCGGCGCCGCGACGTCGCCACCCTCCACACCGTGCTTCGGGTTGTCGATCATGATGCCGATCTCGAACTGTGGATCGTCCGCCGGGGCGATGCCGGCGAAGGTGTCCCAGTACATCGAGTTGCTGTACCGACCGGTCTTCGGATCCGGCTGCTGCGCCGTTCCGGTCTTGCCGGCGATGCGGTAGCCCTTGATCGCGGCCTTCGTCCCGGTTCCGCCGTTCTCCTGGGTCACCGACTCGAGCATGGTCCGCAACGTGGTGGCGGTCTGCTCGCTGATCGCCCGCACCCCGGCCGGCTGCTGGGTCTTGGAGACGGTGCCGTCCGGTGCGGTCGTCGACGACACGATCCGCGGCGCGATGCGCACCCCGTTGTTGGCGATCGCTTGGTACATCGAGGTCATCTGCAGCACGGTCATCGAGACGCCCTGACCGATCGGCAGGTTGGCGAACGTCGACGCGGACCAGTCCTTCATGTCCGGCAGCACACCGCCGCTCTCGCCGGGCAACTCGATCCCGGTCTGCTGGCCGAGTCCGAACAGTTTCGCTTGCTGGTCCCAAGCGCTGGGACCGACCTTCTGCGCGACCTTCAGTGACCCCACGTTGCTGGACTCGGCGAGGATCCCGGTCGTCGTCATCTTCTGCACCGGGTGCCACCACGCATCGTTCACCGTGATGCCACCCATCTGGATGCTGTCGGGGACCGAGAGCACTGTGCGCGGTGTGATCAGGTTGTGCTGCAATGCCGCGGAGAAGGCGACCACCTTGTTGACCGAGCCGGGCTCGTAGGGCTGTTGGATGGCCGCGTCGAGTTGGGTGTTCGGGCCGATCGTGCTCGGGTCCTGCGAGTTGAACGTGTTGTTCGCCGCCAGCGCCAGCACGTTGCCGTTGCGGTCCATCACAGCGACCTGCCCGCCGCGCGCTCCGCTGGCCTTGACCATCTTGTCCAGTTCGGTCTGCACCATGTACTGCAAATCTTGTGACAGCGTCAGGTTCACGGTCCCACCGTTAACCGGTGCCACCGTGCGGTTGTAGCCGGCCGGGTTGACATTGCCGTTGGCGTCACGCTCGTAGGTGGTCTGACCGTCCTTGCCGTTGAGCAGCGAGTTGTACTGCTGTTCGATGCCGGCGGCACCGTTCCCGTCGGAGTGCACCAGGCCGACGACGTTGGCGCCGGTGGTACCGCCCGGGTACAGCCGCTTCGCGGTGGCTTCCTCGTAGACACCGGCGAGATTCAGTTTGGCGATCTGGGTGGCGTTGCCCGGCGAGATGGCCCGGCCGAGCATCGCGTATCTGCCCGGCTTGGACAGCAACGCGGCGATGTCGTTGACCTTCGCACCGACCAGCGGTGCCAGCTGCATCGCGTAGTTCAACCGGTCCCCGGCCGAGATCTGGGACGGGTCGGCGATGACGTCCTTCGCCCCGCCGGTGTAGGCGAGCACCACTCCGTTGCGGTCGACGATTTCACCGCGCGCCGCGTTCAAGGTGATGGTGGTGAGTCGTTCCGCAGCGGCGGCGCGCGCATAGTCGCCGGGATCCACCCCCTGCAGCTGGACGAGGCGGCCACCGACGACGGTGAGCAGCGCGCACACCACTCCGAAGCCGAAGGTGAGGCGTCGCGTCGAGCGCCCGAGTCGCAGACCGGACCTTCTGCGCCGCATCGGGCGAACCGGTGCGGTAGGACGTCGTGCGCGAGGCTTGGGGCGGCCCGATGCCGCGGCAGGTCGCGCCGCGCGGGGCTGCGCAGCCCGGGGCGCGGTCGGCCGGGATTCGGTCGGCCGGGACGCGGTGGTCGGTGCGGGGCGACGCGGCGGCGGAGTGCTCGAGGTGAACCGGGGTCGAATCGGTTGTCCTGGCGGCGTCCGGCGAGATCCTCCGGGCGGACCGGGTCGCGACCGCGGGGGTCCGGGTGGTGTCGGGCTCATCGGGGTCCCCCTGGGAGGGTCTGGGTGGTGCCGCCGGACGGTGTGGTCTTCGTTGTGCCGGATGTCTGCTTCCCCGACGAGGACGTGCCCCCGGAGGCGCTCGATCGGCCCGACGTGCCGGTCTTCTTGGCGTCGGACTTGTCGGTCTTCTTCGGGTCGGTGGTCTGCGCGTGGGTGGTGCTGCTCGTCTTCTTCTTCGGCTGCGGTGCCGGGATCGTGACCGGCCCGGGGCTGCCGAGGATGGTCACCGAACCGTCGGGGTTGAACCGCAGGAACGCCGGGTTGGCTGCCGGGATCAGACCCAGCCGGGCCGCTTCCTTGGCCAGCTCGGCCGGTGACTGGTGGGCCGCGAGATCGCGGGTGAGCTGTTGCTGGATGTCGCTGAGCGAGGCATTGGCCGCGTCGTACTTGCGCTGCGCGACCTCGCCGGCGGCCGATGCGGTGTTCAGGCCGAGCAGGGCGAGCAGGCCGCCCACCAGGATCGCCGCCAGCAGTACGGCGAACGGCACCCGGTGCGGGCGGACGTCACCGCTTCGGCTTGGCGCCGGTCGGCGTGGCGCACTCCGGTCGGTGTCGGTCGTCGACGTCCGCACAGTCGATGTCACCTGATCCGTGTCGGCCACGCCGCTCTCCTTCGTCCTGGTCTGCCGGTCCTCGCTCATGACTGTCCGATCCGCTCGGCGGCACGCAGTCGCACCGACTTGGCTCGGGGGTTCCGGTCGATCTCCTCGACGCCGGCCTTCTCGGCGCCGTGGGTGAGCAGCCGCAGGTAGGGCTGGCGGTCCGGCAACAGAACCGGCAAGTCGGCCGGAGTCCGGTCGGAGGCGCCGGTCGCGAGAGTTCGCTTGACGATGCGGTCCTCCAGCGAGTGGTAGGCGAGCACTGCGATCCGCCCATTCAGGTTCAGCGACTCCACCGCCGCGGGGATCGCGTCCCGGACCGCGTCGAGTTCCGCGTTGACCTCGATCCGAAGCGCCTGGAAGGTGCGCTTGGCCGGGTGCCCGCCGGTCGTCCGGGCGGCGGCGGGGATGGCTGAGCGAACCAACTCGGACAGCTCGCTGGTGGACTGCAGCGGCGCCGCGGCGCGGGCGCGCTCGATCGCCTTGGCGATTCGCAGGGCGAACCGCTCCTCCCCATAGGTGCGCAGCACGCTTGCGAGTTCGGTGACCGAGTAGCCGTTGACTACGTCCGCTGCGGTGATACCGCGGTCCTGGTCCATCCGCATGTCGAGTGGGGCGTCGTGGGAGTAGGCGAACCCGCGCCGGGTGTCGTCCAGTTGGAGCGAGGACACCCCCAGGTCGAACAGCACCCCGTCGACGCCGGGCAGCCCGAGTCGGCGCAGTACGTCGGGCATCTCGTCGTACACGGCGTGCACGAGATGCAACCGGTCGGCGAAGCGGGCCAACCGGTCGCCGCTGAGCTGCAGAGCTTCGGGGTCGCGATCGAGCCCGACCAGCGTCACACCCGGGTGCGCAGCAAGCAGTGCTTCGGCATGCCCGCCCAGTCCGACAGTCGCGTCGACCACAACCGCGTCGGGGCCGTCCAGCGCCGGAGCCAGCAACGCCAACACTCGCTCCCGCAGCACCGGGACGTGTCGCTGCTGCTCGGTCACGCTGCCCTCCTCGGCATCGGTGCTGCGATGTGGACGTGCCGGCCTGATCGGAGGACGGCCGGTTGCTCTGGTCTCCGCCCGCTCGGTCCGCCCTGACACCGGGGAAGGTGCATCAGGACGCGAGCGGGAGGAGGCCGGAACCGCCGGAGCCTCCGCCGCGTGGCACGGGTGGTGCTCGTCGAGAATGGGGACGGGTGAGCCTCAGTGGGGAATGCGGTGCAGGGTCCGGAACGCGGACGCTCACAGCACGCCCGGGATCACCTCCTCCGCGTCGGCGAATCCTTGCTCGCGCTCGGCGAGATACCGGGTCCAGGCCTCGGCGTCCCATACCTCGACGCGGGTGTCCGCGCCGATGACGACGCAGTCCTTGTGCAGCCCGGCGTACTCGCGCAGCTGGGGAGGCACGGTGATGCGGCCCTGACCGTCAGGGCTCTCCTGCGATGCACTCGCGAACAGCACCCGGCTGTAATCGCGCACCGCTTTCTGGGTGAGCGGAGCGGTCCGCAGCGCGGCGGTCACCCGGGTGAACTCGTCCATCGGGAAGATGAACAGGCAGCGTTCCTGGCCCTTGCTGATGACCAGGCCCTCGGCGAGATCGGGCCGGAAGCGGGCCGGCAGCGCGAGGCGCCACTTGTCGTCCAGCCGAGGCGTATGGGTGCCCAGAAACATCGCCCCGCCCCCTCTCGCCGGTGGATCTCGCAGCCAGGTCCCCCACTTTGCCCCACCATACCCCACACTCCCCCATTCCAGGCCTTATAACGGAGCGGACCCGATCCGGTGCCGGACGGTGGTCAGGGCGGCCTGGCACCGTACGGTGGTCAGACTCCGAGACCGGGCCAGCCGCGCGGCGCCGACCGGTCCGGCAACGGCGACGCACAACGTCGGCCGGTACGCGATACTGAACGGCAGGAACGCAGCGGGGCGCCGTGTCATCGGAGAACCCGATGACAGCAGAACGAACGATGGGGAACAGGAGCGATCGGTTTAGTGAGCAGCCAGTTCGAGTTCGGAGCAGGACAGCCCGACCACGCAGCGCCCACCGAGCAGCCCGAACCGCAGCCATCTATCGGACCCCGGCACGACGGCTACGCCACCGGCGCGTCGATGCTCGGCAACCACAGTCGCCCCGCCGAGTCGACCACCTACGTGGCCCCCAACCACGGCTCGGCGCCACGCTCGGTCACCACCTTGGAGGGCGTGGCACCCCACCCCGACGTGGCCGGCGCCACGTCACGTATCGCGGCCAATATCGAGCGGGTCATCGAGGGCAAGCCGGAGATCGTCCGGCTGAGCCTGGCCGTGCTCCTCTCCGAGGGACACCTGCTCATCGAGGACGTACCCGGCGTCGGCAAGACAAAGCTGGCCAAGGCCCTGGCCCGGTCCATCGACTGCTCGGTGCGCCGTATCCAGTTCACGCCGGACCTGCTGCCCAGTGACGTCACCGGCGTGAGCATCTACTCCGCAGACGCGCGCGACTTCGAGTTCCGGCCGGGCGCGGTGTTCGCCAACATCGTGGTCGGCGACGAGATCAACCGGGCCTCGCCCAAGACCCAGTCGGCGCTGCTGGAGTGCATGGAGGAACGCCAGGTCACCGTCGACGGCACGACCTACCGGCTGGAGACGCCGTTCATGGTGCTGGCCACCCAGAACCCGATTGACATGGAAGGCACCTACCCCCTGCCCGAAGCGCAGCGGGATCGCTTCACCGCCCGGATCTCGATGGGCTACCCGGATCGTCGCGCCGAGACGACGATGCTCGCCGAGCACGCCGCGATCGACCCGCTGGACTCATTGCATCCGGTGTCCGACGCCGGAGAGGTGCGTGCCCTCATCCAGGCAGTGCGCGCGGTACACGTCGCCGACTCGATCAAGGCCTACGCGGTGAACATCGCCGAAGCCACCCGGACCTCCTCGGACATCAAGCTCGGCGCATCCCCTCGTGCCGTCTTGCAGTTGGTGCGCGCGTCCAAGGCCTGGGCGGCCATCGACGGCCGGTCCTACGTTTCGCCGGATGACATGCAGCGGCTGGCCGGCCCGGTGCTCACGCATCGCATCATCGTTACACCGGAGGCCCAGATAGCCCGGCGCGGACCGAAACAGGTACTCGACGGCCTGCTGGCCCGGGTGCCCGCACCCACCGACCTCCCCTCGTCCGACTGGAGTACTCGCCCCGCTCAGGCGTAGCCAGCGGCATAGGCAGCGGAGGAACAGTGCAGACGCGCAGACGGATCGGGCTGACCACCCGCGGAAGTGCCCTGCTCACCGCCGGGCTCACCGCGGCGGTGTGCGGCGTCCTGCTCGGGCAACGCGACCTGGTGCGCGTCGCCGTATTGCTCATCGCCGCGCCACTGACCGCATCGTTCATCGTCAGCCGAGCCAGGGTGACCATCAGCTGCGCCCGATCGGTCACTCCGGAGCGTTCGGCCGGTGGCAACCAGGTCACCGTCTCGGTCTCGCTGACGAACCAGTCCCTGCTGCCCACCGGTGCGCTGCTGCTCGAGGACACCCTGGCCAGTCCGCTGTCCGGACGGGCCAGGTTCACCCTCGACTCGTTGCGTGGCCGGGAGACCCGCACTCTGGCCTACCACCTGCCGCCGATGCGTCGCGGCAAGTACCGGATCGGCCCGCTGCAGATGCGCGTCACCGACCCGTTCGGGCTGGTGGAGCGGACCCGAGCGTTCCGGGCCACGTCGGACTTCCTGGTGCTGCCGATCGTAGAAGGCCTACCCGACGGCCCGCTGCCCACCTCGTGGGACGTTGCCGAGCAGACCGGTAGCCATTCGGTCGGCGCGCACGGTTCGGACGACGCGTCCACCCGGGAGTACCGCGAGGGCGACGACCTGCGCAAGGTGCACTGGCGCTCCACCGCACGCACCGGCCAGTTGATGGTGCGGCAGGAAGAACGGCCTTGGCACAGCCGGACCACGCTGCTGCTGGACACCCGGGGCGCGGCTCATCGGGCGGCGAACACCACTGGTACTTCGGCTGCTGGTGCGCAGACTGCCCGCTCGGCCGACAGCTTCGAATGGGCGGTCAGCGCCGTGGCCAGCATTGCCGCGCACCTGTCCTCCCGCGGCCGAGATATCGACCTGGTCGTCGGCAGCGTGCCCACCCGCTTCTCCGGAATCGGCCAGCTGCTGGATCACCTGGCCACCGTGCAGTCCTCAGATCGCGCCGATCTGGCCGATGTCGCCCAGACGGTCAACGGGGCGAGCCGGGACAGCATCGTCATCGCCGTGCTCGGCGTTCTCGACGAGACCAGCGCGTACCTGCTGTCCAGCGGGCGCCGCAGTCCGGGCAGCGCGCTCGCGCTGCTGCTGGACACCAACGAGTGGGGGGCCGGCCCCGCCGCGTCGGCCGAGTTGTACGAGAAGCAGGCGCGGCACGCCGAGCTGCTGCTCACCGAAGCCGGCTGGCGGGTACTGCGGATCAGCACGCCGGCCGCGGACATCGCCGACTGCTGGGCCGGGCTACTCGCCCAAGGCGGAGTCGGCATGCTGCACGACGCCCGCACCGCCGCCGCGTTGGGCGGACCGCAGTGAGCGCGCCGGGGGCGCGATACCGCCCGGAGCTGTCGAAGGCGCTGACAGTCGGGGTGGTCACCACCGCCGCGAGCGCACTCGGTTGCATCCTCGGTGCGTTGCCGATCGGGACGCTGTTCACCGACAACCGCTGGTTCATCGAGTCGATCGGCGCGATCCTGGTCGTTACGGTGCCGGCCATGCTGCTGCGGGTACGCGCTACCCCGCGAGCCAGCCAATTGCTGCCCGGCCTGGTGCTGTTGGTCCTCTACGCCACTGCGCTGTACCTGCACCACGGCTCGATCGCGGGCCTGCTGCCCGGCTCGGGAACCTGGCAGCGCCTGCTCGACCTGCACAACGAGACCCGCTCGGTCATCACCAACGGCACCACACCGTTGCACTCCACTGCCGGGATCCGGCTGTACGTGGTACCGGCCGTCGGGCTGCTGGCGGCACTCACCGACTGGCTCACCGTGGTCCGTCGCGCGCCGGCGCTGGCCGGCATCGGGTTCCTCGCGATCTTCACCGTGGTCGGCGCCGTGAAGGGCTCGGCCGTCGGCTGGGTGCAGTTCACCATCGCGGCAATCGGCTACCTGATCATCCTGTCCGCCGCTTCGCGCCGGGACGCCTCCGAGTGGGGCCGGATCGTGCCGCGGGCCGGGCAGACCTCCGAGCGGACGCTGCGCCTCGGCGCGTCCGGTGCGCGGATCGCGACGATCGCTGTCGTGCTCGCGGTAATCATCCCGTCCGTGCTCCCCGGCCTGGGTCGCAACGTCTTCCTGGACGCCTTCCACCGCGGCGGCGGCGGCGACGGCGGTGGCGAGGGAACCGCGATCTCCGCATTCGCCGACCTCGCCGGTGAGCTGCGACGTCAGGATCCGATTGACCTGCTGAAGGTCAAGGTCACCGACCAGAAGTCGCCGTTCTACCTGCGGTCCAAGGTGCTCACGCTGTACACGCCGGGCGGATGGCGAGCCGGTGGCACGATCGGCCAGCAGAATCCGACGCCGAACACCCTGGTCAAGTCGCAGCCGCAGTCGATCCCGACCACGAACTACACGGCGTCGTTCAAGGTGCTGGAGCTGAAGGACTCACTGCCCTTCTTCGGCCTGCCGAAGAGCTTCGACGGACTGCGCAAGGACTGGGGCTGGGACATCCCGACCGCAACCCTCAGCGGCACCCTGAGCCGGCACAACGAGACCTACGGGGAGGACGTCTCCGCACCGAACCCGACCGTCGACGAACTGCGCGCCGCGCCCAACAGCAAAGCGCAGCCGGGCACGAACCTGGTGCCCGACGACGTAAAGGGAATCGTCGCGGGCGCCACCGCCGGGGCGAGCACCGCCTACGACCGGGCACTGGCGATCCTGAGCTACTTCTCCCCGTCGAACGGATTCACCTACAACTTGCAGACGAAGACCGGCGACACCGGCGACGCGCTGCTGGACTTCCTGCGCCAGAAACAGGGTTTCTGCCAGCAGTACGCGGCAGCTATGGCAATCATGCTGCGCATCGCGAACATCCCGTCTCGGGTTGTGCTCGGTTACACCCACGGCGCGCTGAACGGCTCGGGCGAGGTCACCGTGACCAGCCACGACGCGCACGCTTGGGTGGAGGCCTACTTCGAGGGCATCGGCTGGATCCCCTTCGATCCGACGCCGCTGTCCGGCCCGGATGCCACCCGGTCGCAGCAGTTGCCGTGGGAGAACACCTCGACCGGTACGGCCGAACCCTCGAACACCAACCAGGAGCCGTCCGCCAACACCAAGAACGTCAACTCGGGCGGCGCATCGGGCGCGCAATCCAGCACTCCTGCCGCGGTGGGCGGCGGTTCCAGCGGCGGGCTGCACCTGCCGTTCGGGTTCACCGCAGCGGTACTCGCCGTGCTGATCGTCCTCATCCTGGTCGCCATTCCCCCCGGCCTGCGACGACGCCAACGCACCGATCGGTATCGCAACGCCCGGCGGGGCAGCCGAATCGGTCCGATCTGGCAGGAACTGCAGGCCACAGCAACCGACGCCGGCATCGCCTGGCCACCGCCGACGACCCCCCGTCAGGTGCCGGGCTGGCTGCAGAAGCACGGGGTCACGCCGCGGCCGCCCATGGACGAGCTGGCCCTGGCAACTGAACGCGAGCTGTACGCAGATCCGAACACACCGCGCGCACCGGCCGACGTGGACCAGGCGATTGCTTCGATCAAGCAGTCCCGCCGCGAACTGCTCACCCGGATGACGCGATGGGCTCGGCTGAAGATGCGGTTCTGGCCGCGCTCCACGATGGCCGGTCGACGGACGTCAACGGTGCGACCGCGTACCGACAGGAAGCGATTCCGCAAGCATTGACTCATTGATGGCTGTATTCATGTGGTCTGCATTCATGATCGCTGTACTTCATGATCGCTGCGTCGGCTCTTCGCGCAAGCGCTCATCGCGTTCGTGGTCTCGTCGAGTCACCGTGGCTGGGAGGCCCGCGCGACTCACTATGACGAGAGCGAGGACTCCGTCGCGACACGCCGATGAACCTGACTGAAAGCTCCCGGTCGGCAGCAGAAACCTCCCGCTCGACCGGCTGCTTGCTGCCGGCTCGCTCCGACGTAGTAGGCGGCCTGGGTTCGGCTATTCCTCGTCGAAGCGGCGGCGGATGCGGCCTTCCATGCGGTCCTTTATGCCACCGGTGGACGATCGGCGCGACTTCGTCGAGCCGTCCGGGTCGACAACGCCGGCGGGGCCAGTCACCGAGCGGTCGGTGAGTCCGACCAGCGCGTAGAAGCAGGCACCCACGATGAGCAGGAATCCGACTACACCCAGGATGATCAGCTTCGTCGTCAGCGCCAGCAGCACCACGCCGAGCCCGACGACCACACCGATGACGGCAAGGATGATCCGTCGTCGAGTCCCACTGCGCGCCCGCACCCGCCGTACTGAGGCCGCGAACTTCGGGTCCTCGGCGTAGAGACCTTGCTCGATCTGCTCGAGCAGTCGCTGCTCATGCTCGGAGAGCGGCATCTCATGCCCTCCTCTGGTGTGAGTCGGCCTGGTGGCCGCCCGGGTGGCTGGGGCCTTGCTCTGCGGGACTTGTGATCCCGTTGATCACGAGCATACGAGTCGTTTATGAATGGCGAAAGGCGAACCGCCCCACAGAGATGACACCGGGCACTGCACAGTCCTGCAACCGACCGTTCCAGCGCCCGAAAGAGACCGATTCGGCCGGTGGTCACCGAGTCCCGCGGGACGGGTCCACAGGCAAGATCAACGAGGCCGGCCGAACCGCCCCGGCGCCGAACCGCTCGGCCGCGGCGTCGGAGGCGCGCTGCGCATCGTTGTTGGCCTGCTCCTTGCGTGCCACGGCCACGCTCGGTTCACCGGCCGCGTCGATACCGAGGTCAAGGGTCAACTGCCGTGGTGTGCTCGCAGCGTCACGCAACCCGTCCACCTTCACCCCGAGCAGCCGGATCCGGGGCCGATCCAATCGCAGCGAGGTGTAGAGGGCGGTGGCGATGGCGTAGATCTCACCTGTGTCCTCGGTCCAGTCGCCCAGCGTCCGCACCCGGGTCACGGTTCGGAAGTCGGCGTAACGGACCTTGATCCCCACCGTGCGACCAACCAGCATCTGCCCGCGTAAGCGGGATCCGACCTCTTCGGACAGCCGCAGCAATTCCCGGCGCACGTCGGTGAGATCGGTGAGATCGAGGTCGAATGTGCGATCCGAGCTGATCGACTTCTCCACCCGGTCCGGATCGACCTCGCGTGGGTCCTCACCGCGGGCCAGCGCGGCGAGGTGCTCGGCAGACGCGGCCCCGACCGCTCGGGTCAACGGCCCGATCGGCAACACCGCAAGATCGGCAACGGTCGTGATGCCACGACGGGCCAAGGCTTGGGCGGTGCTAGGACCGACGCCCCACAAGGCAGTGACCGGGAGCGGGTGCAGGAAACTCAGCGTGTCGGCCGCGGGCACCACCAGCAGGCCGTTCGGCTTGCACCGAGACGAGGCCAGCTTGGCGACGAACTTCGTCGCGGCCACGCCGACCGAGCAGGTCAGTCCGAGTTCAGCGACGACCCTCGAACGGATGTGCCGGGCGATGTCGGCGGGTCGGCCGAGCAGCCGGATCGAGCCGGAGACGTCGAGAAAGGCCTCGTCCAGAGACAGCGGTTCGACCAGCGGAGTGACGTCGGAGAAGATCGCCATCACTCGACGGGAGGCCTCGCTGTAGGCAGCCCGGTCCGGCGGGAGCACCACCAGGTCCGGGCACATCCGCAACGCGCGGCTCATCGGCATGGCGCTGCGGATACCGAATCGGCGCGCCTCGTAGGAGGCCGCGGCCACCACGCCGCGGACACCGCCGCCGACGACCACCGGCTTGTCCCGCAGTTCCGGGCGGCGGCGGATCTCGACGCTGGCGAAGAACGCATCCATGTCGACGTGCAGCATCCGGCAACCGGCGTCGTCCCCGTCGGTCTCGCCGGAGAACCGGGGAAGGTCCGCGCTACGTCCCATAACTACCGCGTCCCATGACTATCGCGCCCATGACTATCGCGCCCATGACTAGTCCGCGGGTCGTCGCGCCAGCACCAGGACGGCCGGCGCGATCTCCCGGAACGGCGAGCGTTCCGCGGCTTCCCGGTCCAGCGCGATCAGGTCAGGTTCGGTCCGGCCGGTCGGACCGGTGGCGATCCACCCGGACACCACATCCAGCCCGACGGTCCGCTCCACCCGCAGTCCCGCCGCAGTGATGAGTTCGGCGAGCCGGGCCGGCTCGACGCCACGGACGCCTGCGCCGCCCGCGCCGCGCAGCACCGCCAGCGCGCCGGGCAGGTCCCCAGCCGCTGCCCTGCTCAGCACGGTGGCCGCCGGGTTGGCGACCCGCACGCTGACGACCGCACCGGGCCGGGTCAGTCCGGTCGCGGCAGCCAGCAGACCGCCCGGGTCATCGACGAACTCGAGCACGTCGTGCAGCAGGACCAGGTCGAACGCGCCGCCCGGCACATGCGTGGACAGCGTCTCCAGCTCACCCTGTATGCCGTGCACCCGAGCGGCGACGCCGGCTTCGCTGGCCCGGCGCGACAGCGTCGCCAGCGCGTCCACGCTGGTGTCGACGACGGTCACATCGGCACCTTCGGCGGCGATCGGCACTGCCAGGCTGCCGGTTCCCCCGCCGCAGTCCAGCACGGTGACCGGCGCTGCGGACGGGCCTCGGCGCGCGGCGCTCACCACGTCGGCCAGGATCGCTCCCATGCCGCCGCGCGAAGCCAGCGAGCCCACGCCGGACGACCTCGAACCGGCTGCCGAAGGCGACATCACAGCCCTGACCCTAGTGTCCGATTACGACAGGCTCCGGCTGGCCCGGACGTGCTCGAAGATCAGGTTCGTCTCGGTCAGCGCGACGTCCGGGTTGCCACTGAGGTTCACCACCACGAAGTCGCGCAGAGCCTGTGTGCTCGACGCTGCGATGTGCACGTAGAAGTCAACGGCGCCGGCCAGGAAGAACACGTTCAGCACCTCGGGCAGGTCCGCCACCTTGCCGGCGAACTCGCTGATGTGCCCACGGGCATGCGACTGCAGTCGTACCGCGATCATCGCCTGAATCGGACGCCCGAGCGCGACCGGGTCGATGTCGGCGTGATAGCCGCGGATGACGCCCCGCTCGTGCAGTGCCCGCACCCTGGCGAGGCAAGTCGACGGGGCGACTCCGACCCGCTGCGCCAGTGCGTTGTTCGGCAGCCGGGCATTCTCGGCGAGCTTGTCGAGAATGCGCCGGTCCACCTGATCGAGCGGGACCGCCCCAACCTCCGGATCGGCCCGAAGATCATTCGATGCCGTGCGTCGAGATGCCACTTGACGACGTGTTTGTGCGGGCATACCGGCAGTCTACAAAATATCGTTCAGCTCTCTGGCGCGTAACTGCTCGATGATTCATCATCATCGACATCGCACTCAGCCGCCGCAACGGCGCGGCGCTAATCACCCGGAGGATCTTCAGTGAAGGTCGGCATCCCCAAAGAGATCAAGAACCACGAGTACCGGGTGGCCATCACCCCGTCCGGCGTGCACGAACTGGTTCGCAACGGCCATGAGGTCGTCATCGAACAGAGCGCCGGCGTGGGTTCGTCGCTGCCGGATGAGGCCTACGTGACCGCCGGCGCGACCATTCTGCCGACCGCCGACGCCGTCTGGGGCGAGAGCGAACTGGTTCTGAAGGTCAAGGAGCCGATCGCCGAGGAGTACCACCGGATGCGCAAGGGCCAGGTGCTCTTCACCTACCTGCACCTGGCCGCCGACAAGAGCTGCACCGACGCACTGCTGGCCGCCGGCACCACCGGGATCGCCTACGAGACGGTGCAGTTGGCCGACGGTTCATTGCCATTGCTGGCGCCGATGAGTGAAGTGGCCGGACGGCTCGCCCCGCAGGTCGGGTCGTACCACATGATGCGCCAGGGTGGCGGCCGTGGCGTGTTGATGGGTGGAGTGCCCGGCGTCTACGCCGCGAAGGTCGTCGTGATCGGTGCCGGGGTGTCGGGGCAGAACGCTGCTGCGATCGCGCTGGGCATGCAGGCCGAGGTGCTGCTGCTGGACCGCAACGTCGCGCGGCTGCGTCAGATCGACGCGATCTACCAGGGCCACTGCCAGACGGTGACATCCAACGCGCTCGAGCTCGAGCTCGCGGTGCTCGACGCCGACCTGGTGATCGGTGCGGTGCTGGTCGCCGGGGCGAAGGCGCCGAAGCTGATCAGCAACGAACTTGTCTCCCGGATGAAGCCGGGCTCGGTGCTCGTCGACATCTCGATCGACCAGGGTGGCTGCTTCGAGGATTCTCGGCCGACCACCCACGCCGACCCGACCTTCCGGGTGCACGACTCGATCTTCTACTGCGTCGCGAACATGCCCGGTGCGGTGCCACACACGTCCACCTACGCGCTGACCAACGTGACACTCCCCTACGCCGTAGAGCTGGCGAACCAGGGCTGGCAGGGTGCGTTGCGCGCCGACCCGGCACTCGCGCTCGGCCTCAACACCCACGAGGGCGAGATCACCAACGCAGCCGTGGCCGAGGCGCACGGCTACATGGGCCGATCACTCGCCGAGGTGCTCTGACACGTTCATCTCTGGATCTCTTGCCCGCCGACCGGTGATGGGACAGGCTGCACCGTGACGGCCGCACTAGGCGACCCGGACCCGAGGAGGTAATCCATGGCGGTTTCCGTTGACCTGGCAAAAGGATTGGACAAGGCGTACGAGGACAAGAGCCTGGACGAGATTCTGAGCGCGTCTCCAGCCGCCCTGTCCGGAGTCACTGACGCGGATGCGGCGCTGCTAGATCAGGCACTCGGGATCAAGACGGTGCGCGACCTCGGCTCGAACAAGCACTTCGCGCTCGCCGGCGTGCTCGTCGCCCTTGCCAACAAGGTCTGAGTCCGTCCGACCTGCGGTGCCGGGCCGACAACTCGGGTGTCCGCCCGGCACCGTTGTCATGTCCGGCACCGGTCCGGCTCGCCGCTTCAGTGCTGCCAACGCAGACGCTGGCGCTCGCGCATGCGCTCTTTCGTCGCGCGCCGGCGATCTGCTCTTCGCGCAAGCGCGCATCGTGTCGTTTGCTCACCGGGATGCGAAGACACCCGGCGGGAAGGCGCCGTTGCCGATCACAGTCCTGGAGAAGGTCTTGCCGAGCTCGATGACCCGGGCGGTGCCCGCTGCGCCAAGCTGGTCCCACGGCGCCCGGCCCAGCTGGTCGGTCTCGTTCTCGATGCTCGTGCGCAGCGCGGTGCCCAGCTCGGTCAACCCGTCGTCGCCCACCAACCCACGCGAGCGCAGTCCGGTGACCGCTGCGTCCCATTCCTCGACGCTCCAGCCGCGCGTCGCCTGTGCGCTCTGCGGAAGGAACCCGCGTCCGGTCTCGGTGTGCGTCACGAGCGCATCGAGCCCGCCCAGCCCGTGGCCGACCAACGCCGCCACATGCCCGTCGCCGCGATGCTCACGCAGCAGCGTGACGGCGTGCCAGAGACGCAGATGCGTCGGGCCGTCCGGCCAACTCAAATCGGCGTGCGCTGCGTACATCGGCCGGCCCACCGCGTCGCATCCTGTGGCGGCTTGTTCGGTGAGCTCAGCCAGTTCGGCCAGTTCAGGCGAGTCGATCGCCTCGTCGCCGAGCAACCGGCGCAGTGCCGCCTCAGCGACCTCGAAGCGCAGCTCGATCAACCGCTCTGGCGCAACGAGACCCCAGCAGCGGGGCACGTGGCGCGCGACGATCGCCGGATTGAAGTTGTAGAACGTCGCAGTCACCGGACCGCCGCCGACCGCCCCCATCGGTGCGGCGCGCGGCGCGAAATAGCACATCCGGCCGGGCCGCAGTCCGGCCTGGACGAAGGTGGCCTCAGCGTCCGGGGCGAAATACACCATCGAGTGCAGCGGCTCGATCGCACGTTGCGCTCGGCCGGCTTGCTTCGCTGCGTCCATACTCATCGCCCCCGCTTCGCAAGCTCAGCCGGATGCACGCAGCTGGACCTACGGTCGGCGCAATCGCCCAGCATCCTCATGAGTCTGCCTTTCCAGAGACCAGTGACGCGTCCAGCGGGGTGCCGCCGCGCACATGCTGGTCGAGGAAGCCGAGTATCACCGAATACCAGATCTCTGCATTGCCCGGGCTGAGCACCCAGTGGTTCTCGCCGGTCAGCTGCAGGAAGCGGTGGGGCAGCTCGGCGGGGTCGCCGTCGAAGTGGCTGACCAGATCCCACCACAGTCGCAGTGCCTCGCTGATCGGGACGCGGTAGTCGCGGTTGCCGTGAACGATCAGCATCGGGGTGTTGATTAGGTCGACGAAGTTGTTCGGCGAATTCTCCGCGTACCAGTCCGGGTGTTCTGCGGGCGTGCCGAAGATGTGCGTTTTGAAGTCCGCGGCGTCGGTCGTCTTGTGCTGCTGGTCCAGGGCCCACAGCCCGGCATGGGTGACGATCGCACCGAACCGGTCGGTGTGCCCTGCGATCCAGTTCGTCATGTATCCACCGAACGACCCGCCCAGGCAGGCGGTCCGGCCGGCGTCGAGATCCTCACGCGTCAACGCCGCGTCCAGTAGTGCTTCGACCTCGCGCCAGACCACCGCGGCCCGATGCGGCCAGGCCCGGTTGATGCCGGCGTAGCCGTAGCCGGTGGACAGCGCTGGGTCCGGCAGCAACACCGCGTAACCGTGCGCGACCGCGATCCACGGATTCCACCGCCAACTCCACGCGTTCCACGATCCGAACGGTCCGCCGTGCACCCACAACTGCACCGGCGCCGGACCGTCGGCCGCGCTCGGTAGGCACAGCCAACCGCGGACCGTGGCGCCGTCGACGGTCGTCTCGACCTCGGTGAGCGTTCCGGGAACCGCGGGCGTGGCCGCCGGTGACGGCAAAGCGAACGCGGTCTGATCGACAGCCGCTGAGTCGAGGCGGACCGGATGCGGCGCCGCGTCGACGGGTGCGCGGATCGCGTACAGCGCACCGTCCGGTGCGGGCTGAAGTAAGCTGTACGACGCGTCGGACGTGAGCCTGCGCAGGACGCAACCGGTGTCCGGGTCGACGGCCAACACCGCACCACGGCCGTGCCAGTCACCGGTGACGAACAACGTCGCGGAGTCCGGTGACCAGACCCATTCAGTCGGCCACAGGTCGCCGAGCTCGACGGCGACCGCAGCGGCACCGTCCAGCGGATGGATGACCAGCGAGAGGTCGAACGGGGTGGCGTAGTCGGGCTCGCTCTCCCGCGCGACCGCGACGCGGGTGGCATCCGGTGCGAGCACCGGATGGAATGTCTCGACGTCCGGTTCGCTGACCAGCACTCGTCGATCGCCCGACGCCACGTCGATGACAACCACGTCAGACGCCGACCGGCCGGCCGGCCGGCGCTCGGTCCACGAAGCCGCAGCGGTGCGACCGTCCGCGCTCAGTGAGTAACTGCTGTTGTGCAGGGCGAACCCCGCATCGGGCGCCAGATCGCGCAAGTCCGAACCCTCGTCATCGCGCACCAACAACCGGGGAGACTCCTCCCCCACCTCGTGATCCCAGTAGCGGATCGGCATGCCGGTGTGCAGGATTGCGCTGAGCTTGCGGTCCTTACGGTCCTTGCGGCGGGCCGCATCGTCGGTCGCGTCCGCGGAGGCGACCAAACGGCTGCCGGTGACGATCACGGTGGCCGCGGACCTGGCCGAGACCGCCCCACCGATACCGCCGGGCGAGCGAGCGATGACCCGGGCCTCGCCGGTCGCCGGCAACTCCCACAACGCGGCTGACTCGTCGTCGCCGTCGCCACCGGGTGCCGGCCGGCTCGAGATAAACAGCAGCGCACCGTCCGCAGCGAACGCCGCCCCGGACTCGCCCTTCTGCGACCAGGTCAGCCGGACCGGGTCCCGCTGCCCACGCGGATCGACCTCCCACAGCGACGACACGTACTTGGCCCCCTTGTCGTCGGGCTGCGAGACGGTGGCCACGAGCCGGCTGCCGTCCGGACTGAGGGTGAGCGCGGTGATCCGCGACAACGCTGCGTACCGCGCGAGGTCGGCGAACGTTCCGACAGCGTCCGCAGCGGTCACGGGCGTGGCTCCGGGCAGCTGGCCGAAGCACCGCCCGGGCAGGCACGCGGTCGGCGGCTCTCGGGGTACTCGGTCATGGCAGCCGACGCTACCGCCCCGCGAAACCGGTCCTTCATACCCACCGCACCGGCGGGTGGGAGACAATGCCCGGGTGAGAGGCAATCGGCTGAGCACAGGAGGTGGCGGGCGAGCAGATTCTGCCGCAGCCGTCGCCCGATGACCGACACCACCGACAGAAGGGCATCCCTGCGCCGTTCGGCCGCGGTCCGCGACGAATTCGCGGCCTGGACCGGCCGGATCGTCACCATCGCCGGGATCTGGTCGCTGATCAGCTTCCCGCTGCGCGCTTTCCATTGGCCGCACTGGGTCGACGACGTCTTCGGCCTGATCAACGTGCCGGCCGACGCCAGTCTCTTCCTCGTCGTCTCCCTTCTCATCCTCGGCAGCGCGTTACGTCGTCGCCTGCGCGCTGCGCTGCTGCTGGCGGTCGTGTACCAACTGCTGTCCGCGGGGCTCGGTGGGATCGAGTTCTTCCTGGTAGCCACGCACTGGAACAGCCTGCAGACCGACGACGTCGATCTCACCCGCATCGAGGGTGTGTTCGGGCTGGTGAGCGTACCGACCGGAATCCTGCTGGCCAGCTTGCTCTGGCTGTGCCGGGGCGCGTTCCCGGCGCGGCTCGCGCAGGGTTCGCGAGTCGCATCGCTGATCGTTCTCGGCTTCGGCCTTGCTGTCTCGATGACGGTGACATCCCTGCTCACCGAGGCGTTCCCGCACACGCTGCGCAGCATGCGGGAGCGGGTCAGCTGGTCGATCCACACGGCACTGGGCGACAGCAACGCGGTCGGGCTGCACGGCCACCACGGGCACCACTGGATCGCGGCGCTGGCCGGGCTGATGTCGGCGATGTCGGTGCTCGCCGCGGCCGGAGTGTTCCTGCGCTCTTCCCGGGCCAAGCAGTACCTCGGCGCGCCGGACGAGTTGGCCGTGCGTCGGTTGTTGCTGGAATCCGCCGACCGGGACTCGCTGGGTTACTTCGCGACCCGCCGGGACAAGTCGGTGATCTTCTCGCCGGACGGGCGGGCCGCAGTGACCTACCGGGTGCTCGCATCCGTCAGCTTGGCCAGCGCGGACCCGGTGGGTCATCCCGCCTCGTGGCCGGCCGCGATCGAGGCCTGGCTGGCCGAGGCGCGCGGGCACGGCTGGTTCCCGGCCGCGCTCTCAGCCAGCGAAGCCGGAGCGAACGCGTATGTAGCCGCCGGGCTCAAAGCGCTCACGATCGGCGACGAGGCGATCATCGACGTCGAAGGCTTCGGCCTGGAGGGCCACACGATGCGCCCGGTGCGCCAGGCAGTGACCCGGATCAGGCGCGCGGGGTACACCGTGCTGGCCCGACGCCACGGCGACATCGGCGCGATCGAACTCGCCGAACTCGCCCAGCGCACCGAAGACTGGCGCGGCGATGCCACCGAGCGCGGTTTCTCGATGGCGCTCAACCGTCTCGGCGATCCGGCCGATGCACGGTGCGTGATGGTCACCGCGCACGATGCCAACGGGACTGTGCGCGGGTTGCTGTCCTTCGTGCCGTGGGGGTCTCGCGGGCTGTCCCTCGACGTGATGCGCCGCGACCGGGACGCCGAGAACGGCTTGATCGAGTTCATGGTCGCTGGCCTGGTCGATGCCTGCCCGGACCTTGGCGTGCGGCGCGTCTCGCTGAACTTCGCAATGTTCCGCTCGGTGTTCAGCTCTACCGACCGAGTCGGCGCCGGGCCGGTGGTCCGGCTGACCGACGCGGCGCTGACCTTCGCGTCCAAGTTCTGGCAGATCGAGACGCTGTACCGGTCCAACGCGAAGTACCTGCCCGGCTGGGTGCCGCGGTTCATGTGTTACGACTCGTCGCTCAACCTGACCCGCGCGGCGATTGCCGCCGGCATGGCGGAGGGATTCCTCCCGTCGTTCCGGCCACGGCCCCGACGGGCAGCCGCAGAGGAGGTACCGGTGGCCGGTGCCGGAGCGGTGGCGTTCGTCGACGCGGTGCGCAGCCAGGAGGACGAGCTGTTGCGACCAGCCCGGCCCCTACGACCGGTCACCGAGCAGCAACGCGTCCGCCGGGCGAAGATCGATCTACTGGCCGCGCACGGCCAGTCGGCCTATCCGGTCGACGTGCCGCGCACCACGACCATCGCGCAGGTATGCGCCGCGCACGAGGAGATCGGCGCGGGCACGAGCACTGGTCAGCACGTGTCGGTGGCCGGTCGGATCAGGGCGATCCGCGACCTCGGCGGGGTCACCTTCGCGGTGTTGCAGGATGCCGGCAGCACGATCCAGATCATGCTCACCGACGCCGAGACTCCGGAGGTGCAGTTCGATCTCTGGAAGCGCACCGTCGACCTCGGTGACCACGTCAGCGTCACCGGGGAGGTAGTCTCGTCCAAGCGCGGCGAGCTCTCCATCCTGTTGGACAGTTGGGTGATGGCGGCGAAGTGTCTGCGCCCGCTGCCCGGCGTGCATGCCGGCTTCTCCGATCCCGACGCGCGGGTTCGGCAGCGATACCTCGATCTGATAGTCAACCGTGAGGCAATGGATGCGCTGCAGACTCGCAGCCGCGCGGTCAAGGCGCTACGCGACGGCTTCACCCAGCGGGGTTTCACCGAGGTCGAGACGCCGATGCTGCAAGCGGTGCACGGTGGCGCGACCGCTCGACCGTTCCGCACCCACATCAACGCCTACAACGTCGACTTGTATCTGCGGATCGCGCCGGAGCTGTACCTGAAGCAGCTCTGCGTCGGCGGTCTGGGCAAGGTCTTCGAGATGAACCGCAACTTCCGCAACGAGGGCGCGGACGCGACGCACAACCCGGAGTTCACGTCGGTCGAGGCCTATCAGGCGTACGCCGACTACACAGTCATGCGGGAGCTGACCCGAGAGCTGATCCTGGACGCCGCCGTCGCCATGCATGGCGCGCCGGTCGCGATGCGGCCCGACGGGTACGAAGGCGTGCATCCCGTCGACCTCACCGCTGCCTGGCCGATCGTCCCGGTGCACCGCGCGGTGAGCGACGCGGCCGGAGTCGACATCGACCCGGACACGTCGTTGGTCGATCTGCAACGGCTGTGCGCATCGCACGGGCTGAACACTCCGTCGGACGCCGCGGGCGGCGATCTGGTCCTGCGTCTCTACGAGCATCTCGTGGAGAAGAGCACCACTTACCCCACTTTCTACACCGACTTCCCGGTGGAGACGTCGCCACTGACCCGCCGGCACCGAGACGATCCCCGGCTGGCCGAGCGGTGGGATCTGGTCGCCTTCGGAGCCGAGATCGGCACCGCCTACTCCGAGCTCGTCGACCCGATCGACCAACGCGAGCGGCTCACCGAGCAGTCACTACGGGCGGCCGCCGGCGATCCCGAGGCGATGCAGTTGGACGAGGGCTTCCTCACCGCGCTGGAGTACGCCATGCCACCGACCGGCGGCCTGGGTCTGGGCGTCGACCGGCTGGTCATGCTGCTCACCGGGGCGTCCATCCGTGCGACGCTGGCCTTCCCGTTCGTGCGCCCGGTGCAGCGGCGCTGACCGGCCATCTGCCGGTCAGCCGGAGGCAGCCAGTTGCCCGCAGGCACCATCGATCTCGCGTCCGCGGGTGTCCCGCACCGTGACCGCGATGCCGTGCGACTCGAGGCGGCGGACGAACTCCTCCTCAACTGCCTTCGGTGATGCGTCCCACTCCGATCCTGGGGTCGGGTTGAGCGGAATCAGGTTGACGTGTGGCCGAGCGACGCTTGCGGAGCCAGCATGATCCCGAACGACGCTTGCGGAGCGAGCATGTGATGGCCGGTCAGCCAGCAGCTTCGCGAGCCGATCGGCGCGCCAACCCTGGTCGTTGACGTCGCGGATCATCGCGTACTCGATGGAGTAGCGCCGGCCGGTACGGGCGGCATAGTCGTCGGCCGCGGCGAGCACCTCGTCGACGTTCCAACGCTGATTCACCGGCACCAGGGTGTTGCGCAGTTCATCGTCGGGCGCATGCAGCGAGACGGCCAGCGTCACCCCGAGCGCTTCATCGGCGAGGCGGGTGATGGCCGGGGCCAACCCGACCGTCGAGACCGTGATGGAGCGTCGCGACAGTCCGAGGCCGATCGGGGCGGGGTCGACCAGCCGGTGCAGTGCGGCCACCAACCGGTTGTAGTTGGCCAGTGGTTCACCCATCCCCATGAACACGACGTTGGACAGCCGGCCCGGTCCACCGCCGAGCTCGCCGCGGGCACTCATCCGCGCCGCCGCGACGACCTGGTCCACGATCTCGCCGGTCGACAGGTTGCGCTGCAGACCGCCCTGGCCAGTGGCGCAGAACGGACAGGCCATGCCGCAGCCAGCCTGGCTCGACACGCACACCGTGATCCGCTCCGGCCGGCGCTCCCCACCGACGATCCGCTCCGGATAGCGCATCAGCACACTCTCCACGAGCGTTCCGTCGTGCAAGCGCCAGAGCGTCTTACGTGTCGTACCGGAGTCGGTCTCCACGCTGCGCACTTCGGTGAGCAGTGCCGGCATGAGGGCTGAGCGGATGCTGGCGCGCACCGGTTCGGGCAGGTCGGTCATCTGTGCCGGGTCGCTCTCGAACCGGCCGTAGTACTGCCGGGCCAACTGGTCGGCCCGAAACGCAGGCAGGCCGAGCTCGGTGACAGCACTCCGCAGCTCCACCGCACCGAGGTCAGCCAGGTGACGAGGGGGTTGGCTGCGCCGCGGGGCATCGAACACCAACGGCAACGAGGTCATGGGCAGCAGTCGTGCTGACTATCGACCGGCCGGCGCGCCGTAGCGCAGCCCGTCCAGGAACAGTCCCGCCAAGCGGGTGGTGACCTCTTGCCAGTCCGGCGTCTCGACGGTGTGGCAGAGGGCGCCAATCGCGCGCAGCACGTCTTCCGCGGAAACATCGGCGCGCATCAGCCCGGCGTCCACGTTGGTATTGATCAGCAGTTCGAGAGCCTCGATCATCCGGTTCCGGCTGTGCGCGAAGACATCCGAGTTAGGCCCCAGCGCGGCCTTGAGGGCGCCGGCCCAGCCCTTCTTGGTGGCCGCGTAGGCGACGAATCGGCGCAACCACTCGTGCAGAGCCTCGTAGGGCGGCAGGGTGGCGATGAGCTCGGGCGCGGCATCACACAGCTGATCGACCTCGCGGCGGTAGACCGCCTCGAGCAGCGCCTCCCGGGTGGAGAAATGCCGGTACAGGGTGCCGATGCCGACGCCGGCCCGGCGGGCGATGTCCTCCAGCGAAGCCGTCTCTCCACGCTCGCCGAACGCCACGGCCGCAACTTCCATGACCTTGTCCCGGTTGCGTTGGGCATCCGCCCGCAGCGGGCGGACCCGCTGCGCCGACTCGACTGCCGGCTCCGCTGGTGCGGTTGCGCGCGACACGCCGACCTCCTCTGTTCATCCCAAATACACTTGCAAACCGGAGGCATCCTCCGTATGGTTACCGGAGGCGCCTTCCACTTATTGAATCGTACCCCGTAGGAGCACATTTCGTGAGCACTGAAACTCAGACTCTTCCAGCCGCACCGCCGAGAAGGCGTGCGGCACACCCGACGGTCGTGCTTGGGGTGATCCTGGTCTGCCAGCTGATGGTCGTCCTCGACGCGACGATCGTGAACATCGCCCTCCCGGACATCAAGACCGCCCTTCACTTCGGGGCCGAGGACCTGTCCTGGGTCATCAACGCCTACACCCTTGCCTTCGGCGGTCTGTTGCTGCTCGGCGCACGGGCCGGTGACATCCTCGGTCGCAAACGCACCTTCCTGGCCGGTATCGCCCTGTTCACCGCGGCGTCATTTGCCGGCGGGTTCGCCACCTCTGGCGGATCTCTGCTCGTGGCCCGTGCAGCACAAGGCATCGGTGGAGCATTCGCATCTCCTGCCGCTCTGGCACTGCTGATGACGATGTTCCCCGGTGGCAAGGAACGCACCCGGGCCATCGGCCTCTACACGGCGGTGTCCATCGGCGGTAGCGCGGTGGGCCTCATCGCCGGCGGGATGCTGACCCAGTGGGTCTCCTGGCGATGGGTGTTCTTCGTCAACGTCCCGATCGGTATCGCCTTGGTGATGGCCGCTCGGCTGGTACTCACCGAGACCCCTCGGCGACCGGGCCACTTCGACCTCACCGGTGCGCTCACCTCGACGCTGGGCATGACCTCGCTCGTCTACGGCTTCGTCCGGGCCGCCACACACGGCTGGACCAGCACCGAAACCGTCGGCGCCTTCGCGTTCGGAGTACTGATGCTCGGTAGCTTCATCGCCGTCGAGCAGCGCGCCCAGGCACCGATCACCCCGCTGCGGCTGTTCACCGACCGGACCCGGGTGAGTTCCTATCTCGTCCGGCTGCTGCTCATCGCCGGCATGTTCGGGATGTTCTTCTTCCTCACCCAGTTCCTGCAGGACGTGCTGGGCTACAGCGCGCTCAAGACCGGCTTGGCCTTCCTGCCGCTCACCGCGATGCTGTTCGCCGCGTCGCAGTTGTCCGCTCGAGTGCTCAGCGAACGGGTCGACCCCAAACGCCTCATGGTCGGTGGGCTGATCCTCTCCACCGTCGGCTTGTGGTGGATCGCACAGCTGTCCGAGAGCAGCAACTATCTCTCGCTGCTCGGACCGCTGGTCCTGTTCGGAACGGGCAACGGCCTGGCCTTCGTGCCGCTCACGACGGCCTCACTCACCGGTGTCGAGCCGGAGGATGCCGGTGCCGCGTCCGGCCTGGTGAACGTGATGCAGCAGGTCGGTGGCTCGCTCGGGCTTGCGATCCTGGTGACGGTCTTCGGTTCGGCCAGCCGAGGAGCATCGCTTCCCGGTGCGTCAGCCGCCGAACAGGCCCGGCACGCGTTCATTGTGGGCGCGGACCGCGGCTTCCTGGTCGCGACGATCTTGCTGGCGGTCGCCGTGGTGGTGGTCGCCGTCGGGGTCCGCGGACGGCAGCCGGAGCCCGAGTTCGTCGAACCGGACCCGCTCGAGGCGCAGCTCGCACTCGACTGACGGCGCACGTCCCTTACGGGCGGCGGTCAGGGCAGCCAGCCCTGGCTGCCGCTTTGTGGTGTCAGCCGGCGGGAGTCGCGTGGTAACTCAGTTCACCTGCTTCGATGCGCTGCTCGACCCGGTTCTCCGGCGGCGCGAGCGGGCAGGCCCACTCGTCGTCGTATGCGCACGACGGGTTGTAGAGATAGTTGAAGTCCAATCGCAACCGGCCGGCACCGAGATCCACGACGCCGCGGCCGAACGTCCCCTTCACCGTGTCGGTCAGGTAGCGGCCACCGCCGTAGCTCTCCGTGCCGCAGGTGCCGTCCCGTACCGGCAGGAACAGCCCGCCGCCGTACGCCTGCAGCCACCACAGGGTGAGCGGTCCCCACGGCGTCGGGCAGGTGCCGACGCGGCGATAGGTGATCACCCCGTCCGGGCCGGCGGTGTCGATCTCGATCGTTCCGTCGGTGGGTTGCAGCTCGGCCTCGAGCACCGCGGCCGGATTCGCCGGGAAGTAGCCGAGTCCGTGAAACGCCGTCCGCTCGGCAACCGGGATCGGCGACTGGGCGTGGGTGGCGAACAACTGGTCGCGGACGGCTCGGAACCCGGTCAGATCCAGGTCGGAGAGGTACATCGACGCGACGGTATCCCGCCAGTCGGCGACCTCGAGCTCGGTGGTGCTCACGCGTCGGCTCCAGTCGGCTTGCCCGCCGCAGTGAGGCGGGCCGCTCTGCGTTCCGCCGCTGCCGCAGTCTCGACATCTTCCTCGGGAGTCATCGCGAATCCCACCATCCAATGCGGTTGCACCGTGAAGTAGATGATGTCCGGGCGCCAATCCGAGGGAGACTGGTCGTACACAACCGTGAGGTACTCGTCCAGGTCGGCCTGTTCGGCGGATCCGCGCGCCAGCACGGATGCCCGGCCATGCGTCCAGACCCCGAAACCCTCCCGCGGCGTATAGGAGACGCTGATGCCGGGTCGGGCACTGAGGTGGACGGCCTTGGCCGCCGCACCGGATGTCGTGAAATGCCACCGACCGTGGCGGAAGTGGCCGTCCACCGCAGACAGCCGGGGTTCGCCTTTCACGGTGACCGTTGCAACGTTGAGCACACAGATGTCGACGAGGTCATGACACAGCCGTTCTGCGGACATCGTGCGCCGACCCGGTTCGATGATGCCGGTCAGATGCGGATTGGCCCGCGCGATGGACCGGTCCAGCAATGCTTGCAGTGATGTCAGTTCGGCAGGAGTCTCGTCCATCCACCAAGCCTCACACGCGGGAGCGACATGCGTCGAGGGCCGGCTATCGAAGGTGCGCCGGCGCCGACCTCGCTTGCCTCGGCGATCGAGGCCGCGAAGGCATCGTCGAGCTCCCCCACCTCGCGCGCCCGGAGGTGATGCTCGAACGATCGCCT
Source organism: Jatrophihabitans sp. (assembly GCA_051001975.1). Lineage (GTDB taxonomy): Bacteria > Actinomycetota > Actinomycetes > Mycobacteriales > Jatrophihabitantaceae > DATAEG01. The sequence continues at coordinate 64,324 of JBPCMU010000105.1, read as the reverse complement.
CTGGCGGCCGATCGCATCGAGTGATCAGGTCGGAACGGCCACGATCAGGATCAGGTAGGCGACCGCGGCGCACGGCAGCAGCGAATCCATCCGATCCATCAGACCGCCGTGACCGGGCAGCAACCGGCCCATGTCCTTGAGCCCGAGATCCCGCTTGATCATCGACTCGCCCAGGTCACCGAGCGTGGCTGTGACCACGATCGCCAGACCGAACAGGGCGCCCTTCCACCACTGCTCATGAAACACCAGCGCCATCAGCAGCGAGCCGCACGCGACACAGGCGATCAGCGAACCCGCGAAACCCTCCCAGGACTTCTTCGGCGACACGGTGGGGGCCATCGGGTGCCGGCCGAACAGGACACCCGTGGCGTACCCACCAACATCGCTGCACACCACGGTGAGGATGAACGCGACGACCCGGCCGGCGCCATCGTGCGGATGCACCAGCAGCACTGCGAAACCGGCGAGCAGCGGAACGTACAGCGCACACAGCACGGCCGCGCTCAGGTCACGCAGGTAGCCGAGCGAGCCATCGGCCAGGCGCCAGATGGCGACCGCGATGACGGTCAGCAGCAGCCCGGCAACCAGGCCGTTGCTGCCGCGATACCAAGCCGCGATGTCCATGGCGAGGCCGCCGACGACCAGCGGGATCAGTGGCACCCGGGCCTCTACCGTGGCGATGCCTGTGGTCAGCTCGTACAAGGCGTACACCACGGCGATGCAGACGATGACTACGAAGCCTGGCCGCCACAGCCACAGGGTCGCCAGGATGATCGCACCGAGTCCGACGCCGACGCCGATCGCGGCGGGCAGGTTCCGCCCGGCCTTCGACGAGGGCGCATCGCTGCGCAACGGCACCCCGCTCAGCGCCGCCGGCAGCGTTGCGTTGTCGAGGGATTCGCGCAGCGAGTGTGAGCCGTGCCGCCCGCTCGGAACCTCGTCCCGATAGGCCGCCTCGATGGCGGCGATCTCCTCTGGAGTCAGGTCGTTGTCGTCGTCGTGCCCGTGACGGGAACGTCTTCCCGCGACCCGCGGGATCCGAACCGGCTCTTGCTCGGACACCCGCCTCAGACCTCGAGGAGTTCGGCTTCTTTGTGCTTGACGAGCTCGTCGACGTGCGCGGCGTACTTGGCCGTCAGCTTGTCCAGCTCACCCTCGGCGCGGTGCACGTCGTCTTCACCGACCTCGCCGTCCTTCGACAGCTTGTCGAGGGAATCCTTCGCGTGCCGACGGACGGCGCGAATCGAGACCTTCGAATCCTCGCCCTTGCTGCGCGCCACTTTGACCATCTCGCGGCGGCGTTCTTCGGTCAGTTGCGGGAACACCACCCGGATGATGATGCCGTCGTTGGTCGGGTTCACCCCGAGATCGCTGTCCCGGATGGCCTTCTCGATGGCGCCCATCTGCGAAGCGTCATACGGCTTGATGACGGCCATCCGCGCCTCGGAGATGCTCACCGACGCCATCTGCGGGATCGGCGTCGGTGCGCCGTAATAGTCGACGGTGAGCCGGGCGAAGGCATTCGGCGTGGCGCGACCGGTTCGGAGGCTACCCATATCGTCGCGTGCGACGGATACCGCCTTCTCCATCTTCTCTTCGGCCTCGAAGAGTGTTTCGTCGATCACCGCGGGCCCCTTCGTCTTCGGATGGGTCGTCGGCCGGATGCGCCGGCCGTGCCGTCAGCTGATGGTGCCGCCAACCAATGTCCCGATCTTCTCACCTCGGACGACCCGAGAGATCGCGCCCGCGCCGAGACCGAACACGATCATGGGCATCGCATTGTCGCGACACAGGCTGATCGCGGTCGCGTCGGCAACCTTCAGATCGCGCTGCAGGATCTCGTCGTAGCTGATCGCGTCGTACTTCACCGCGTCCGGATGCGTCTTCGGATCGGCGTCATACACCCCGTCGACTCCGCTCTTGCCCATCAGCAGAACCTCGCAGCCGATCTCCAGCGCACGCTGCGCAGCGGCGGTGTCGGTGGAGAAGAACGGCATGCCTACGCCGGCGCCGAAGATCACCACACGACCCTTCTCCAGGTGTCGCTCGGCGCGCCGCGGGATGTATGGCTCAGCAACCTGGCCCATCGCGATAGCGGTCTGCACCCGGGTGGTGATGCCGCGCTTCTCCAAGAAGTCCTGTAGCGCCAGGCAGTTCATCACCGTGCCGAGCATCGCCATGTAGTCCGCGCGATCCCGGTCCATGCCCCGCTGGCTGAGCTCCGCACCGCGGAAGTAGTTACCACCCCCATTGACGACGGCCACCTGCGTGCCGGAATGCACGACGTCGGCAATCTCTGCGGCGATCGACTCGACGACCGCCGGGTCGACGCCGATCGCGCCGCCGCCGAACACCTCGCCGGAGAGCTTGAGCATCACCCGCCGGTACTGACCTTCCGGGAGGAGCACCGCAGAGCCGGCGGAATGCCTGGAGGAGGCGGTCGTTCCGTGGTCGGGCATGTGCCGCCTCCTCGTCGTATCAGCCGGTCTGCTGCTGCGATCCTGCCCTAATGGCTCAGGGCTAGCCCTGGCCGATCTCGAAGTGCGCGAAACCGGTGACCAGCACGCCGGCATCGTCCAGCAGCGCCTTGACGCTCTTCTTGCTGTCGTGCACGGAGGACTGTTCCAGCAGGACGTTGTCCTTGAAGAATCCGTTGAGCCGGCCCTCGGTGATCTTGGCGATCGCCTGCTCGGGCTTGCCCTCTTCGCGGGCGGCCGCCTCGGCGATGCGCTTCTCCTTCTCGACAGTCTCGGCCGGGACGTCGTCGCGGGACAGGTAGACCGGCCGCATCGCGGAGATCTGCATGCCCACGGCACGCGCAGCGCTCAGATCGTCACCGGCGTACTGCACCAGCACACCGATCTGGGCGGGCAGGTCGGCGGCCTTCTTGTGCAGGTAGGTGGCGACCTGGCCGGACAGCTTCACCGCGCGCCGCAGTTCGAGCTTCTCGCCCATCACGGCGGCCACCGCGTCGACGTTCTCGCCGACGGTTCGGCCGTCCTTGAGCTTCTCCTCGAGTAGCTTGGCGGCGGACCCGATCGGGTCCGCCACCCCGGCCAACGCCTCGAACGCCGCGGATCCGGCCAGGTGCGCGACGATGTCACCGGCGAGCGTCTGCAGCTGCTCGTTCTTGGCGACGAAGTCGGTCTCGCAGGCCAGCTCGATCATCGCGCCCTCGGCTGCGGCGATCAGGCCGTTACTGGTGGTGCGCTCGGCGCCGCGCTTCTGCACCTTGGCACCGGCCTTGACCCGCAGGATCTCGACTGCCGCGTCGAAGTCGCCATTGGCCTCTTCCAGCGCCTTCTTACAGTCCAGCATGCCGGCGCCGGTCGTCTCGCGCAGCCGCTTCACGTCAGCGGCAGAAATGTTCGCCATCGTTCCCGTCTCGTCCTTCAGCTCATCGATTGCAGGGTGGTTCGGTGTGGCCCGGCCAGATCTGGGCAACGCCGGTGGTGGATCAGACCGTTGCTTCCGGTGCGTCGGCGGCCTCGACGGCCGGCGCCTCGGTGGCAGCCGGCGCCGCAGCGGCCGGCTCCTCAGTGGCCGGCGCCTCAGTGGCCGGCGCCTCAGCGGCCGGCGCCTCAGCGGCGGGCGCGTCGATGGCAGCCGGAGCGGCCGCCTTGTTGGTGGTGAGCAGCTCCCGCTCCCACTCCGGCAGCGGCTCGTCGGCGCCGAGCTGACCGCGCTCGGGTTTGGCGTCGGCGCCATCCCGGCCGGCGTTCGCAGACCCAGCGGCGCGGGCCATCAGGCCCTCGGCCACCGCGTCGGCGATGACCCGGGTCAGCAGCGCCGCGCTGCGGATCGCGTCGTCGTTGCCCGGGATCTTGTAGTCGACCTCGTCCGGGTCGCAGTTGGTGTCCAGGATCGCGATCACCGGGATGTGCAGTTTGCGTGCCTCACCGACGGCGATGTGCTCCTTCTTGGTGTCGACAATCCACACCGCGCTGGGCACTCGGGCCATCTCCCGGATCCCGCCGAGGGTCCGCTCCAACTTGACCTTCTCGCGGGTCAGGATGAGCTGCTCCTTTTTGGTGGCGGTGCCTTCCCAGCCGTTCTGCTCGAGTGCTTCCAGCTCTTTCAGGCGCTGCAACCGACCGTGCACGGTCTGGAAGTTGGTGAGCATTCCGCCGAGCCACCGCTGGTTCACGTAGGGCATGCCCACTCGAGTGGCCTGGTCGGCGATGGCCTGCTGGGCCTGCTTCTTGGTCCCGATGAACAGCACGCTGCCGCCGTGGGCGACGGTCTCCTTGACGAACTCGTACGCCTTGTCGACGTAGCTGAGCGTCTGCTGCAGATCGATGATGTAGATGCCATTGCGCTCGGTGAAGATGAATCTCTTCATCTTTGGGTTCCACCGGCGGGTCTGGTGCCCGAAGTGCACGCCGGAATCGAGCATTTCCCTCATCGTGACGACGGCCATGCCGACGCCCTCCTTGCTGTGCTCGTGCGTTGCTGTGCCCGGGCAGGCTGAGCTGCCACGGCCACGCGCGAACGCGTTCTCGGTTTGTCGCGGCGGATCGGTGACCCGCCACCCTGGTGCCCGGTGTCGCGACGACTCACGCCGTTCCCGAAATCGGGACGGACCGAGGAGCGCCGCCGATCCGACAGACATCGCCGGACGGACACGCGAAGTCACTGGGCTCTCGCCCAGTGCTGGTGGTGCTCTTGGTGCGCGCCTAGCCATTGGCAAGACGCCGCTGACTCTACCTGGTCTGCCGGGCCCGGGACCAATCGCGTCCCCCGTGAACTAAGGCCTGCGCGGTAGTCAGTCGACCGATCTAGGGCGTACTCCTGATGCCTGCGGCGGCCTCAGTCGCGCACTGTCGATTCACGCCGGTGGAAACCGTCACTAGTAGCGGGCCACTGCCCGACGAGGACGACGAGGAGCTCACCATGACGCAGTTCAGGCTCGATTCCGCGCACGCCGAACTCGACTACCGGCGGGAGGTGCTCACCCGCGAGTTCGCCGCAGCGAATAGTTCGCATCGGCGGCACGGATGGCGCTGGCTGCGCCGCCACCGCGGACCGGCCCGGCAGGCGGCAACGCTCAGCCAACTGCCCGTTGAAGCCAGCGGTGGCCAGCCCGGTGCCGAGCATGCACGAGTTGCCTGACTCGACCACTGTGCGGGCGCACCCGGGCACTACCGATATCCGGTCAGACGCGTCGGCCATGATGGACGATGTGGCAACCTCTCGAGCGGCGAGTGCCCCTTTCGTGGGACGAAGCTCCGAGCTGACCCGATTGCACGAGCTGCTCGACCCCAGGGGCGATCAGCCGGCATCGCACGCGGTCCTGCTGACCGGCGACGCGGGCGTCGGCAAGTCCCGCCTACTACGCGAATTCGGTGGCTGGGCGACCGGCGAAGGCGCCCTCGTCCTGGTCGGGCATTGCCTGGACTTGGACGGCGGCGCACTACCCTACCTCCCGTTCAGCGACGCTTTCGGCCGGTTGTCCCGGGAGCGCCCGGACGCTGCCCAACACGCCCTCGAGGCAGCCCCCGCGATCGCTCGACTGCTCCCGGCCCGACGCACGATGGGCGGCGCGGAACCCGCTGACCACCGGGTCGATCGCAGCGTGCTTTATGAGGCAGTACACACCGCGCTGACCGCGCTGGCCGCGGACCAACCCGTGGTTTTCGTGATCGAGGACGCGCACTGGGCCGACGAATCGTCGCGTCACCTGATCAGCTTCCTGCTGGCCCGACAATCCGGAGCACAGCTGCACTTCGTGGTCTCCTACCGCTCCGAAGACCTGCACCGTCGCCACCCCTTGCGAGCAACCGCCGCCGAGTGGGCCCGGCTGGACGACGTCGAGCGCATGCCGTTGTCCCCGTTCGGCGCTGCCGACGTGCGGACGCTCATCTTCCAACTGCATCCCGGCCCGATCCCGGCAAGCTCGATCCAGACGATCGTCGACCGGGCCGAGGGCAACGCGTTCTTCACCGAAGAACTGGTCGCCGTGATGGACGACTCCGCCGCGCTGCCGACAGACCTGGCGGACCTCCTGCTGGTACGCGTCGAACGATTGTCCGGCGAGACGCGGCAAGTGGTTCGCGCGGTGTCGGTGGCCGGTCGGCGGGTCTCCCACGCGCTGCTGGCTGCAGTGGTCGATCTGCCCGATCAACTTCTCGAGGATTCGGTACGGGCGGCCGTCGAGGCGAACGTGCTGATTCCTCGCGGCAATGCCGACTACGCCTTCCGGCACGCGTTGCTGGCCGAAGTCGTGTACGAGGATTTGCTGCCCGGCGAGCGGGTCCGGCTGCACGCCGCCTACGCGGCGGTGCTGGCGAAGGGCGAGATCCCCGGAACCGCAGCCGAACTGGCCCGGCACGCCCGACTCTCCTACGACCAACCGACCGCATTGCAGGCCAGTATCCGGGCCGGCGATGACGCGCTCGCCGTCGCCGCGCCGTGGGAAGCGATGCTGCACTTCGACACCGCCCTCGCGCTCTGGCCGTCGGTACATCCCGACGCCGATGCCACTGATGAAGGCCTGATCGATCTGACGCTCACGGCGGCGGAGGCGATGTCCGCGGCCGGGCATCCGTTCCGCGCGCAGCAACTGCTGGCGGCCGCGATCATCAGCCTGCCGCGCACTGCCGATCCGAAGGTGCGGCAGGTCTTGCTGCACGAAGCGGCGACCACCGAACTGTCCATCGGGATGGACGCGCAGGCCCTCCTGCGCGCGGAGGAAGCGCTGTCACTGACCGACCCGTCCGTGCCCAACGAGTCTCGCGCCAGAGCGCTGGCCCAACACGCCCGCACCGCGATCGCCTTGAACCGCGCAGAATTGGCCACTGAAGAGGCGCACGCCGCGCTGGAGATGGCCCGCGAGCTGGGACTGCCGGAGACCGAGGCGAGTGCCCGGGAGACTCTGGCCCGGATCGGGCAGCGGGCCGGCTCCCCCGACGAGGCGGAGCGGTGGCTGCTGGAAGCGGTCGATCGGGCCCGTACCGGCGGCAGCCGCAGCCTCAATGCACAGCTGCGCAGCAGGATCGCGCTCGCCTTTCTGTACTACGACCTGGGCCGGATCGATGATGCGACCGTCCAGCTGCACGAGGCGATCGATCGCGGGTCGGCGGCCGGCATGCCGTGGTCGGTGCACCCGCTCGACGCGCGGGTGCTGCTCACCCTCGTCGAGTACAACAGGGGGAACTGGGACGAGGCGGCCCGGGTCGGCTCGGTGACCGGCGAGTCGCCGCCTCCTTTCGCCGAGGCGGCGCTGGACGCCGCCTCGACCCATGTGAAGGCCGGGCGGGGCAACGCCACGCTGCTCGAATTGCTGTCCGAAGTGCGCCCGTGGTGGGACAAGGACCCGATGATCGCGGTCAACTTCGCCGGCCCGGCGATGGAAATGTACTTGGCCACCGGCGAGCCGACGCGCGCCCTGGATCTGTTCGACGAAATCGTCGACGTCGTCGTCGAACACTGGATCAACCCGCTGTTCCTCGGCCGGATCAGGCTCACCGCATTGGCGGTGGGCGTCGCCGCGTCGGCCGCATCGGGTTGGACGGAGGCCGAGCGAGGCGCCGTGGTCACCCGACTGACCCCGATCGTCGCGACTGCACGCGAGGCTGCCGGCGACCGCGTCAGGCCGAACGCAGCGCGACCCCTCGGCCCCGAGGGGTTGGCCTGGTTCGTCCGACTCAACGCGGAGTGGTTGCGATTGCGCTGGTTGGCCGGCATCGACGCACCGGACGAGCAGGAGCTGATCTCGGCGTGGCGTGCTGCGCTGGACAGCAGCGTCGACAGGTACGCCTACGAGCACGCGCGAACGCAGGCTCGGCTGGCGGCGGTGCTGCGCGCAGTCGGAGAAGTGGACGAGGCGCGGACACTGGCCGACACGGCTCGGGCGACGGCAAAACGACTGGGCGCGCAACCTCTGCTGGCCGAGCTACGCGAACTGGGTGGCAGCGCGCGGCGCGGTGCAAAGGCGACCTCCGATGCGCTCACACCCCGCGAGCGGGAGGTCCTCGCCCTGGTGGCGGCCGGCCGAACGAATCGTCAGATCGGTCGTGCGCTGTTCATCAGTGAGAAGACGGCGAGCGTGCACGTGTCGAACATCCTGGCCAAGCTGGGCGCCGGCAGCCGCACGGAGGCCGCCGCTATCGCACGCCGGGACGGGTTGCTGCCCACCATCTGACTTGAGCAGTCCACAGGCCGCGCGCTGTGCACAGGTAGCGACTGGCGAGCTCGCGGCGCGGCCCGCGCGGTGATCCTGATCGGATGCGTCGGGTTCAGGCGGGTCTGCTGTGCGCCGTAGCGGTGGTGCTTGCCGTAGCACCGGTGGTTCGGGTCTCGGCCACTGCCACGCCGCGGGTTGGGCCAGCACCCGTACCCGCCGCGACATACCGGTCGCCCACCGATCCGTTGCGGGTGTTGCGCCCCTTCGAACCGCCACCGACGCCGTACGCCGCAGGCCATCGCGGCGTCGATCTGGCCACCACGACGGGCACTCCGGTACTTGCCGCCCGCGCCGGAGTGGTGCGTTTTGCCGGCTCGGTAGCCGGCCGTGGGGTGGTGGTGCTGGCCCACTCGGACGGCATCACGACGGAATACGAGCCGGTACATCCGCAGGTACGGGTCGGCCAGGCCGTGATCGTGGGGACCGTCATCGCGACGGTGCTCGGCCGGCACGGCACTCTCGCCGCCGGAGCCTGCCTGCACTGGGGCGCCCGCCGCGGTGGGCAGTATTTCGATCCGCTCACGCTGCTGCGTCGCCTGGGTCCGGTGCGCTTGCTGCCCTGGACCGGCGACCCGTGAGTCTTCGCGTGCTACAAGATCGGCTTGTATCCATACAGCACCGGGCAGGCTACCGCTGCAAGGTTCGCGCGCCGACAGTGAAGCCGTGGTGGCCAACCTTGTCCGTCGGGTGCCGACGGCCGTGCTCCGGTTGCTGCCCGGACTGGCACTGGTCGGCGCGGCGAGCGTGGCTGCCTACCTCATTTCGGCAGCCGTCCCGGCGGTGAACCCGTCAACCGCCGGTGTCGTTCTGGGCGCGGTGATCGTGAACACCGGATTGCATCGTCCGGCGCTGCGGCCGGGGACGTCTTTCGCAAGTCACCGGCTGCTGCGGATCGCGGTCGTCCTGCTCGGCCTGCAGCTCTCTCTCCGGCAATTGGCCAGGCTCGGCGCGGACGGGTTGGCGGTCGTGGTGGTCACCATCGCCGTGACGTTCGCGGGGACGCAGCTGATCGGCAGGGCGCTGGGCGTCTCGCCGGCACGCAGGCTTCTGGTGGCGACCGGGTTCTCGATCTGTGGCGCCTCAGCCGTTGCCGCGATGGCGCCGGTAGCCGATGGTGACGAGGAGGACACCGGCGTCGCGATCGCACTGGTCACGCTGTGCGGCAGCCTCGCGATCGTCGTGTTGCCGTTGCTGCGATCGCCCTTGGGCCTCGACATCTCGTCGTTCGGCTCGTGGGTCGGTGCGAGCGTGCACGACGTCGGCCAGACCGTGGCCACCGCGAACCGGGTGCCCGGGGCGCTGTCGACCGCCGTGGTCGTCAAGCTCACCCGGGTGGTGCTGCTGGCACCGCTGGTCACCGGCGTCGCCATGAGCCGACGCCGACAGTCGGCCGGTACTGCGCACCGCCCGCCGGTGATGCCGCTGTTCGTTCTCGGCTTCCTGATCGCTGTCGCGATCGCCAGCACCGGTCTGGTCCCCTCCGGCTGGCTTCATCTGGCCAAGATGGTGCAAGGCGCGCTCCTGGTTGCTGCGCTCGTCGGGCTCGGTACCGGCATCCATCTGCCCACCTTGCGCCGCACCGGCGGCCGGGCGGTGTTGCTCGGGTTGGTGTCCTGGCTGCTGGTGGCGACCGTCGCCTACGCGGGAGTCCGGCTGGAGGGCGGTTGAGCGCGCCCAGCTCGGCTACGCGCGGGGGTGCGCCTGCTCGTAGGTGTTGCGCAGCCGCTCGACGGAGACGTGCGTGTAGATCTGAGTAGTGGCCAGGCTGGCGTGCCCCAGCAGCTCCTGCACCGCGCGCAGGTCTGCGCCGCCCTCGACGAGGTGGGTTGCTGCACTGTGCCGCAAGCCGTGCGGACCGATGTCCGGAGCACCCGGGACGGCGGCAACGCGCTGATGCACGATGCGTCGCACTGCCCGTGGATCGATCCGTCCGCCGCGAGCGCCCAGCAGCAACGCTTCCCCGCTCTTCTCGGTCGCCAGTTCCGGCCGACCACGGTCGAGATAGTCCCGTAGAGCGTGCTCGGCCGGTATGCCGTAAGGCACGGTGCGCTCCTTGGCGCCCTTGCCCATCACCCGCGCCAACCGTCGGCCCTGATCGATCGAGCGGACGTCGAGGCCCACCAATTCACCGACTCGCATTCCCGTCGCATACAGCAGCTCCACGGTCAGCCGGTCCCGCAGCGCCGTCACCAGAGCGCGGTGCAGCGACTCGGCGGAGTCGGCGGGAGCGGTCTCTGCGCAAGCATCGGCAGGCTCGTCGGCTGAACCGGCCACCCCCTCCACAAGGGCGACGGCTTCGTCGGCGGCCAGCACTGCGGGAAGGGTTCGATGCGGGCGCGGGCTGGCCAGCAACTCCCCCGCATCTGCCGTTGCCCGTGCGGTGCGGTGCAGCCACGCGGTGAACGTCCGGGCCGCGGCAGCCCGCCGGGCCAAGGTGCTGCGTGCCGACCCAGTGCTCCGGAGTCGGGCCAGCCAACTGCGCAGGACCGCGAGGTCGAGGTCACCGACATCGCGGGCGCCGAGCCGGGCCGCGTGATCCAGCAGGCTCACCACGTCCCCGACGTAGGCGCGGGCGGTGTGGGGTGATCGGCCCGCCTCCATGCGGAGATGCCGTTCGAAATCCATGAGGGCGCGCGCCAAACCATTCGGTAGCTGCTCTCGCAGGGCAAGCAGATCCGGGCGAATGGCTGCACTCACCCATTGACGGTCGCTCGCACCGACCACAGCGGTCAAGTCGCCACGCGGGCCGGTGCGGGTCTGTCGTTTGCGGACCCTAGGCTCAAACGCATGACCTCCCGTTCCGGTGACCCCGCAGCCAGGCTGGCCGCCCGCCGCCTGCTGCTCGTCCACGCGCATCCAGACGACGAATCCATCGGGCAGGGCGTGACGATGGCGAAGTACGCGGCCGAAGGCGCCCACGTCACCCTCGTCACGTGCACCAGAGGCGAGGAGGGCGAGGTGTTGGTGCCGGATCTCGCGCATCTGGCGTCGGATCGAGACGACACCCTGGGCGAACGACGGGTCGATGAACTCGCCGCGGCGATGAAGGAACTCGGAGTCGAGGACCATCGCTTCCTCGGCGGAGCTGGGCACTACCGCGATACCGGGATGGCGTGGGGTGACAACCGGGCCGCCGCCGTCCCCGAAGTCGTCCGGGACGACACCTTCTGGCGCGCGGACCTACGTGTGGCCGCGGATCTGCTCGTCGAGGTCATCCGTGAAGTCCGCCCACAGGTGCTCATCACCTACGACCAGTTCGGCGGCTACGGCTACCCGGACCATGTGCAGGCGCATCGGGTCGCCACTTACGCGGCGGCGTTGGCGGCGGTTGACTCTTACCGGACCGATCTGGGCGCAGCGTGGGACGTCCCGAAGATCTACTGGAGCGCAGTCTCCGAGAGCCGGATGCGTGCGGGCATCCGACGGATGCGTGCGGCCGGCGACACGACATCTTTCGAGGGTTGGGACCCGGACGGCGAGTTGCCGCCGTTCGTCACGCCCGACGAGTTGATCTCCACGGTGATCGACGGTCGCGGGTACCTCGACCAGAAGATGGCAGCGATGCGCGCACACGCTACCCAGATCCCCGACGACAGCCCGTTCTTCTCCATGACGGAGCAGGTCGGCGCCGAGGCCTTCGGGGTGGAGTTCTTCCGAATCGCCAAGGGCGCACCGGTGTGCGCGGCCGGCGAACACGAAACGGATCTCTTCGCCGGGACGGTCTGAGTCGTCCGTCGATCGACAGCACGGTCGATTGCCCGTTCGGTATTCAGGGCTCATCCGGCATTGTCCTTCGGGCGGCCGGCCGGCGACGTCCGGACCGATCGATAGCCGTCCGGTCCGCCTTCCATCACGCCGGCCAGTTGCAGCACCGGTAACGCCCGCAGCACGGAGAGCACGTCGACGCCACTGCGGACCGCGAGCTCTTCCTCGGTTGCCCAGCCGCGCGTCGGCAGGCCGTCGGCGACTGCACGGGCGACCGGATCCAACTCGTCCAGCACCCGGCGGCGGCCGTCGGGCTCGTCGCCCGCCACCCGGCTCGGGTGATCGGCTCCGAGCGGGCCGATGAGCGCCAGCACATCAGCCGCGCCGGTGACCAGGACGGCTGGGCTCGTCGGATGGCGCAACAGCGCATGACAGCCCACTGACATCGCTGACGTAACCGGGCCGGGGACCGCCATCAATGGCCGGCCGAGGGCAAGACAATGCCCGGCAGTGTTCAGTGCGCCGGACCTCGCCGCCGCCTCGACGACGACCGTCCCCGCGGATAGCGCAGCCACCAGTCTGTTCCGGGACAGGAATCGATGCCGCTGTGCGGTGGCGCCCGGTGGGCTCTCCGAGATAAGTAGCCCGGCCTCCGCGACGTTGCGGAACAACGCGGCATGCGCGCGGGGGTACGCCGTGTCGAGCCCGTTGGCGGCGACCAGGACCGTCGATGCCTCCGCTGCCAACGCGCCGCGGTGCGCCGCTGCGTCGATTCCGAACGCGCCGCCGGAGATCACCGCCAGGCCCTGCCGGCCGAGATCGTGACCCAACTCGGCGGCCAGAGCCTCGCCGTACCCGGTCGCGGCCCGTGCTCCGACAATCGCGACCGACCGCGGCCCAAGTTCGACGAGATCACCGGGACCGCGTACCCAGAGTGCGATCGGCACAGTCGGCTCGCCGCCGTAACGGGCCGCGCGCTGCCCGTTTCGCCACTCGTCTAGGCGGCGTGCCTCGGCCGCGTAGAGCGAGGCGAACGCGAAGTGCGGCCAGTCGTCAGACTCCGGCAAGACCAGGCGGATGTCGTGCCGGTCGGCTGCCTCCAGGTCGGCCCGCGGATCGCAGGAATAGCGGCGCGCCGCGGTCACCCGTTCGACCTGCTCGGACACCACGCCGGAGCGAATCCGTTCAGCTGCGGTCTCGGGACCGACCCGGGCGACGAGATCGGCGACCGCCAACGACCCCGGCTCCGCCACCCGGCTCAGGTAGACCCGAGCCAGCATGAGCGGCTCGGAGATGTCCGGCGTGGTGCAGCTGCGGCGGGAAAAAGAGATCGCTGCGATCGGGCCGGTCATGCTGGCGGCTCCGGCGATCGGCCGGACCGGAAGAACAACGCCTCCGCGATGTCGCCGGCGTCGGGCGCGCAGTGACCAGCCAGATCTGCGATCGTCCACGCGATGCGCAGCGCCCGGTCAAATCCACGGGCACTGAGCAGGCCGAGCTCCAGTGCACGGTCCAGCGGACGCAACGCCTGCTGCCCCGGTCGCCATGGTGTGCGGCGCAGTACGCAGCCGGCCACCTGGGAGTTGATCGTGTAGCCGAGCGATCGCCATCGGTCCGCCCCGACATCGCGAGCAGACTGCACCCGCTGGGCCACCACCGTGCTCGACTCGGCTGCCGGCAGTGCGCCGCTGAGATCGGCTCGGGAGACCGGGTCGACGTCCAGTCGCAGGTCGATCCGGTCCCGCAGCGGCCCGGACAGCCGCTGCTGATAGCGACGCCGCACGCTCGACACGCAACTGCAATCCCGGGAGCGCGGAGCAGCACACGGGCACGGATTCGATGCGATCACCAACAGGAATCGCGCCGGGTAGCTCACCGCTCCTCCGCTGCGGTGCAACACCACCCGACCACTCTCCAGTGGCTGCCGCAACGCGTCGAGGACCGCCGGAGGAAACTCTGGAGCCTCGTCCAGCAGCAGGACGCCGTGATGGGCCAGCGAGATGGCACCCGGCCGAGCGATACCCGACCCTCCCCCGACCAGTGCGGCAACCGTGGCGGTGTGATGCGGCGCCTGGAACGGCGGGCGGCGCAGCAGCGGCGCACCTTCCGGCAGCATGCCGGCTACCGAGTGCACCGCTGTGACCTCGAGCGCGGCTTCATCGTCCAGCCGGGGCAGGATGCCGGGCAATCGCTCGGCGAGCATCGTTTTGCCGGCACCCGGCGCGCCGCTCATCGACAGGTGATGGCTGCCCGCTGCGGCGATCTCCAGGGCTCGGCGGGCGGTGACCTGGCCCAGCACGTCCGACAGGTCGGGGACGTCCGTGGGGTCGGTATCCTCGCCCGGCTCGGCGCGCTGCGGTGCCGGGCCCTCGCCGCGCAGCCACTCGATCACCTCGCGCAGCGTGTCAGCCCCGCGCACGTCCGTGTCGGGAACCAGCGCAGCCTCGGCGGCACACGCGCGCGGTACGACCACCCGGGTGATGCCGGCCCGTTGCAAGGCCAGCACCGCTGGCAACACACCACGCACCGGCCGCAGCTTGCCGTCCAGCCCCAACTCCCCGATCCAGGCGCACCCGGACAGCTCCTCGGCCGGCACGGCACCGGACACGGCGAGGATTGCGACGGCCAAAGCGAGGTCGAAACGGGACCCGAACTTGCGTAGGTCAGCCGGTAGCAACGCGAGGGTGATCCGCCGATTCGGCCAGTCTGCGCCGGAGTTGAGGATCGCTGCGCGCACCCGGTCGCGGGCCTCGACGACGGTGGTGTCCGGAAGGCCGGTGAAAGTGAGGCCGGGTAGCCCGGGCGACAGGTCCGCCTCGACCTCCACGGGATAGCCGGCCACGCCGACGAGGGTGGCGGCGAAGGTCCGGGCGACGGTCATGCCGGCAAACCCGCACCGGACCGGACGGGCAGTGGCGATGCACTTCGGTGTGGTCGGCTCACGCCAGCGCCCCGCGGATGTGATCCACCTGCGCCGCGCCGGACGATTGACGCAACACGCTGATGACATCGAAGCGCACCTCCGCGAACCCGCCGACCCGCTCGTCCAGCCACTGCGCAGCGAGGCGACGCAACCGGGCGGCCTTCGCCAGACCGACTGCCTCCGCGGGATAGCCGTAGGCCGTCGATGAGCGGGTCTTCACCTCGCAGAAGACGATGATCTCGCCATCCAGCGCCACCAGATCCAGCTCGCCCGACCGGCACCGCCAGTTGACGTCGAGGATCTCCATTCCGGAATCAGCGAGGTAGCGCGCGGCTACTCGTTCCCCGTACTTCCCGATCGCATCCTTGGCCTTCACCTGGCCGAGACTGGTCCCGATGATCGCAGCTCGGTCGCGGCAGGCGGTACCTGTGCACAGCGCGCAGCCTGTGGACAAGCCACCAAGCGATCAGCGGCGGCGCGCCACCGTGTAGAGCAGTTGCCCGGACTCGATGAACGCGTCGGGTGGAAGATCGGCGAGCCGGTGCGCAGCGAGGTCCAGCGCAGCGCGCCGGTCGGCCGCCGGCAGTAGCCGCAATCGTCGCGCGGCCGAGCCGATCACCGCGGAGTGCCGTAGGAAGTGCTCGGCGTCGACCTGCCAGGCGTAGGGATGGCGAGCCACCTCGACCGCGTCGAAGCCCGCCTCGGTCACCGCGTCGCCGAGCAGGATCGGGTCGGCGGTGACGACACCCGACGGCATCTGCGGGCTCGGATCGGCCGGTGCGCCACTCGCCTCGACTGCCTGCATCCATACCTCGTAGGCCGGATGCGGGTTCGGCGTACTCCAGGTGATCGCCGCAAAGAGCCCATCCGGTCGCAGCACCCGACGGCTTTCGTGCAGGCCGCGGGCCAGATCAGGCAGGTGGAACAGCACGAACGGTGCCAGCAGCGCGTCGACGCAGGACGTCCGCAGCGGAATGGACTCACCGTCGCCGCATACTCGACGCACACCGCTGGGTGCGCGCGCGAGCATCTCCGGGGTGAGGTCGACGCCGACCACTTCAGCCTCAGGCAGCCGGCCGGCCAGGTAGCCGGACAGCCGACCGGGGCCGCAGCCGAGCTCCACGATCCGAGAAGCGGCAGCCAGCGGCACCGAATCGGCCAGCGCCCGACCGTGCTCGAACAGGAAGTTCGCCCAGGGCCCGTCATAGGCGTCGGCGATCTCTACGTAGTTGGCAGCGATGTTCTGCTGGATCGTCACAGCCCGAACGGCGGCGAACCCGGATCGTCGGGGAGCTCCAGCTCAGGCTTGTCCAACTCTTCGACGTTGACGTCCTTGAACGTCACGACACGCACCGTCTTCACGAACCGCGCCGGACGGTACATGTCCCACACCCATGCATCGCGCATCGTGACTTCGAAGTAGACGTCGCCGCCGGTATTGCGAGGCTGCACGTCGACCTCGTTGGTGAGGTAGAAGCGGCGATCGGTCTCCACCACGTACGAGAACTGCCGGACGATGTCCTTGTACTCGCGATAGAGCTGCAGCTCCATCTCGGTCTCGTACTTCTCGAGGTCCTCGGCACTCATCTGCGTACCCGGCCACTGTTCAGCGTCACGCGATCTCCTGCTCTGCTGCCAGCGCAGCGATGTCCCGATCATTCTCCCCCATCGCCCTCCGGACGTTCACATACCGGCGGCGGTGTTGCGGGCAGGGGCCGTGCTGAGTGAGCGCCTCGGAGTGTTCCGGAGTGATGTAACCCTTGTGCTGGGCGAAGTCGTACTCCGGCCAGTGCTCGTGCAATTCGGTCATGATCCGGTCCCGGGTGACCTTGGCCAGGATCGACGCCGCGGCGATACAGGCCACCACAGCGTCCCCCTTCCACACCGCAGTCGCCGGGATGCCGAGGCCGCTGACCGGGAACCCGTCGGTCAACGCGTAGTCCGGGCCGGGGGTGAGCTGCGCCAGGGCCCGGCGCATCCCGGCCAAGTTCGCCACATGCAGCCCGTAGGCGTCGATCTCTGTCGCGGGGATGACCACCACCGACCAGGCAACGGCCCGCCGCTGGATGCGCGGGAACAACCGCTCTCGGACAGCAGCAGTGAGCAGCTTCGAGTCGTTCAGCCCGTCGATGCGGCCTCGATCGGGAAGCACACAGGCGGCGACCACCAGCGGACCGGCGCAAGCACCGCGCCCCGCCTCGTCCGCGCCGGCGATAGCGGTGAAGCCGCTGCGTCGCAGCGCGCCCTCGTACCGCCAGATGCCGCTGGCCGTGACCAGCGGCGGCCGGGCCGGCCGGAACGGGCCGGGCGGAACCCGGCGGGAGGAAGCAGCCATGACGCCGACCTACGCTACCCCCGGGCACCCGGTGCGGCGGCGAGTGAATCCAGCAGGTCGGCCAATCCGAACGGCCAGATTCGCTCGGTCATCGCCCGGATCTCCGGTGCCGACAGCCAGCGATACTCCACGATGGAGTTCACCTCGATGGGGCTGAGCCGAGCTCGCGAGATCGGGGCCGCGGGAACCTCAGCACCCACCGGTACCGCGTAGTAGTCATCGGTCTGATCCAGCATCCAGGGGCCGAAGCTGAAGACCGCCCGCTCGGTGTGCACGGCCTCGGCGCCCTCCGCAATCGGCATCGCCAGACCCGTCTCCTCGGACAGCTCCCGCTGGGCGGCCTGCCGGGTCGTCTCGCCCGGGTCGCACCCGCCCCCTGGCGAGACCCAGTTGATCTCACCGTCGGGCGACACGCTGCGGATCATCAGGACGCGATCGGCCGGGTCGACCAACAGCGCGCGACCGGCCAGTCGCCGCTGCGGGCGCACCAGCGCGCCGTATCCCCCGGCCAGCACAACTTCCACGACGGCCACGATGTCCGGTGGAAGGAAGGTGTCCGTGCTGGCCCGCAACTCCTCCAGCGTCCACCACCGGTTGCCCACCACGGTGCTTTGCTCCATCGGCGTCAGCGCGGCCGGGCGTACCTCCCAGGGCGCACCGACCCGGGCGGCGAAGAAGTGGTCGTCCTGGTCGTAGGTGACGCCGTCCCAGGACCATTCCCGGCGTTGGTGATGCACCTGCGGCGCATCGGCGGACAGCTCCACCCGGATGGAGGTCTCCTCGAACAGCTCGCGCAGCGCGGCCGTCACCAGATCCTCACCCGCCTCGACACCACCACCGGGGGTCAGCCAGTGATGCAGCTGCCGGCCGTCCTCGACGAACCGCTCCTCGATGAGCAGAACCCGGTCACTGTCGTCGAAGAGGAAGACGCGTGCGCCGGTGCGCCGGACCGGCGCGGTCACCGGGTGCGGTCGCATGCTCGCGCCGCAAGCGTCGCCCGACGCCGGCGACGCCACAGCAACAGCGGGAACATCGCCACCACACCGCTACCCAGTGGCACGATCGAACCGGCTGCGGCCGCGGTGTTCTTGAAGGTGTCGGGAGTGCCCAGAGTGCGCCATCGCGACGGCGGCCAGGCAATCACCACAGCCTTGCCGATGACGAGGCTGAGCGAGACGGTACTTCGCACCGGGTCACAGGCCTGGGCCGGCCCGGTGTCGCAATGCGCACGCGAGTCGGCCGAGTCGCCGCGATGGTCGCCCATCACCCAGAGCCGCCCGTGCGGCACGGTCACCGGGCCGAAGGGTTGATGATTGTCCTCGAACAGGTAGGGCTCGTCCAGCGATCGCCACGGACCGTTCGGCCCGTTCTCGCTGATCTGCACACGGCCCTGCGCGTCGCAGCAGCGCACCGTCTGGCCGCCGATCGCGATGACCCGCTTGACCAGGTCCTTCTCGTCGGGCGGGATGACGCCGACGAGCTGCCCGAAACCACGGACCACCTTGACGAACGGATTGCGGGTCGGCTGCGGGGTCACCTCGTCCCACCCGGACGGCGCCTTGAACACCACAATGTCGCCGGGGTGCGGGTCGCGCAGGTGGAAGATCGGCTTGTTGACCAGAATCCGGTCGCCGGAGCACCCGGTGCAGCCGTGCAGCGTCTTCTCCATCGACTCCGACGGGATGTAGTACGGCTGCACGACGAAGGTCTTGATGACGACCGCGATGACGATCGCGGCAATGATCAGCGCCGGGAATTCCCACCAGCGTGCCGGCTTGCGCTTGGCCGCTTCTTTGCGGGCGGCGCGGCGTTGCCGCCATCCTGACGGTTCCGCGGACGTTGCCTCGTCGCGGCTCTCGGCGTCGGAAGATTCGTCGCGGTCAGGCACAGGGGGAGGCTAGCGTGCGCGCCTCAGCGGGCGACGTTCTCCCGCTTCTCCTTGATCTTTGCGGCCTTGCCACGCAGATCGCGGAGGTAGTAGAGCTTGGCGCGACGCACGTCGCCGCGGGTGAGCAGTTCGATCTTCTCGATGACCGGGGTGTGCACCGGGAAGGTGCGCTCCACGCCGACACCGAAGCTGACCTTGCGGACCGTGAAGGTCTCGCGTAGCCCGGCACCCTGGCGACGGATCACGACGCCCTGGAAGACCTGCACACGCGACCGGGTGCCTTCCACGACCTTGACGTGCACCTTGAGGGTGTCGCCGGCGCGGAAGTCCGGGACGTCGTCGCGCAGCGAATCGGCGTCGAGCGAATCCAGGGTGTTCATTCCTCAGTTCCTCACATGTGCGAGCGCACAGATAGTCGCGATCAGTCCTGCAGGTTGTCTCGCCGGGCACGTTCGGCGTCAACGCCCAACCTGTCCATGGTGCCATATCCGCGCCGCGAACCCGAAACCGCAGTCCGGCGGACCTCGGTGACAGGCGCTACTGCTGCCGGTCGATCAAATCCGGGCGACGCTGCCGGGTGCGGGTGCGGGACTGCTCGGCCCGCCATTTGGCGATCTCCCCATGGTGGCCGGAGAGCAGCACCGAAGGCACCTCCAACTGCCGCCACGACGGTGGCTTGGTGAAGACCGGCGCCTCCAACAGGCCGGCCGACGCGCCGGAAAACGAGTCGTCGACGGCCGATTCGGCGTTGCCCAACACCCCGGGAAGCAGTCGTCCGACCGCCTCCGCTATCACCAGCACGGCCACCTCTCCGCCGGCCAGGACGTAGTCGCCGAGACTGATCTCGTCGACGGTCATCCGGGTGGCCGCGTGTTCGGCTACCCGGGCGTCGATCCCCTCGTACCGGCCGCAGGCGAACACCAGCCACGGTTCGGTGGCCAGCTCCGCTGCCACGTCCTGGGTGAACGGCCGACCCGCCGGAGTCGGAATCACCAGACGCGGGCTGGCATCGACTGGTACCACTTCATCCAGGGCGCGACCCCACGGTTCCGGGGTCATCACCATCCCCGGCCCGCCGCCGTACGGAGTGTCGTCGACACTGCGGTGCACGCCGTCGGCCCATTGCCGCAGATCGTGGACGCGGGCGATGACCTGACCGCGGTCGATCGCCTTGCCCAACAGGGACTGGCGTAGTGGAGCCAGGTAGTCCGGGAAGATCGTGATGACATCGATCGTGAGGTCAGGCCCGCTCACAGATCGAGCAACCCGTCGGGAGGGTCGATCTCGATGAGCCCGGCAGACAAGTCCACGGTCGGCACCATCGAAGTGACGAACGGAATGAGGTGCTCGCGGTCAACCGCCTGCACGGCCAGCGAGTCGCCGGCCGGACCGTGTATGACCTCGGTGACGGTGCCCACCGCCGCGCCATTGACGGTGCGCACGGCCAGTCCGACCAGATCGGTGTCGTAGTACTCGTCGGGATCATCGATGGTTGGGCGGTCCGCCGCGGCGATCTGCAGGATGGTGCCGCGCAGGCCTTCGGCAGCAGTGCGGTCGGCGATCCCCTCGAAGCCCACCACCCACCGCCCGCTGTGATCGCGGGCGGTGGCGATGGTCAACGGACCTGCCGTGGGCCGGTCGGTGCGCAGCACCGCGCCCGGGACGAACCGGCCGGCGGGGTCGTCGGTCCAGGCCTCAACGGTCACCTCGCCGCGGATCCCGTGCGGCTTGCCGATCCGCCCGCAGGCGAGCAACTCGCCAGCGGACTGCGGATCGCTCACCGGAACGATCGGGTCAGCGGTCCACGTCGACGACGTCGACCCGGATGCCACGACCGGCCACCCCGTTCAGGACCGAGCGCAGCGACTTCGCGGTGCGCCCACTGCGGCCGATGACCCGGCCGAGGTCGTCGGGATGCACCCGCACCTCGAGCCGGTCGCCGCGGCGGTTGCTGACCCGCTGCACCTGCACATCGTCCGGGTGGTCGACGATGCCGCGCACCAGGTGCTCGAGCGCCTCTTCCAGCATCGTCAGCTCGCGGACTGGTCGGCGGAGGCCTCAGCGGCCGCCGGCTCGGCCTCAGCTGGAGCAGTCTGCGCGGGCTTCTCGTCCGCAACCTTCTCCGCTGCGGGCTTCTCGGCCTTCGGCGCGGACTTGGCTGCCCGCTTGCGCGGCGTGGTCGCCTCGCCCTCGGGCCCCCCACCGGCATCATGCACGGCCGCCTCGAACAGCACCTTCTTGTCCGGTTTGGGCTCGGCCATCTTCATCGGCTCCGGCGCCGGCAGGCCCTTGAACTTCTGCCAGTCACCGGTGACCTTGAGGATCGCGGTGACGGCCTCGGTCGGCTGTGCGCCGACGCCGAGCCAGTACGCGGCCCGGTCGCCGTCCACCCGGATGACCGAGGGGTCGTTCTTCGGGTGGTAGTCGCCGATCGTCTCGATCGAGCGACCGTCCCGCTTGGTGCGGGCGTCCGCGACGACGATTCGGTAATGCGGCTCGCGCATCTTGCCGATACGGGTGAGCTTGATCTTTGTTGCCACGAGGTCAGGTACTCCAGACGATGCGTTCGGGTGGGCAGGCAGTCACGAGGTGGGGT
The DNA here is from genome assembly GCA_051001975.1 of Jatrophihabitans sp. Lineage (GTDB taxonomy): Bacteria > Actinomycetota > Actinomycetes > Mycobacteriales > Jatrophihabitantaceae > DATAEG01. The sequence continues at coordinate 42,692 of JBPCMU010000105.1, read as the reverse complement.
CTTCGCGCTGGCGTCCCGGGTGGACTGGAACACGCCTGCGGTGAGAGGGCCGCAGGGTGTCCCGGTACTCGGCTAGACATTCTGCCAGACATCACCCGGAGCCCGCGACGCGCGGCACTTTCCGGCCTTCGGCGAGCCGACTACCGCCGTTGGCCGGGCCGAGGTCCTACACTGCCGATCCTGCGGAGCCGGAAGGGGGCAGAGCGCATGGTGGTGCGACCTGAGCACACCGATCCGCGTCGCGCGACCCCACCAACGCTCGAGGTGGTCGCTGCCCGGGCCGGCGTGTCCCGCGCGACCGCGGGCCGGGTGCTGGCCGGCGCCCATAATGTCAGCGAAGCCGCCCGGGACGCCGTGCTTCGCGCCGCCGAGGAGACCGCGTACACGCCGAACCGGGCCGCCCGCTCGCTGGTCACCCGGCGCAGCGACTCGATCGCGTTCCTGGTCAGTGAGAACGAGGACCGGCTGTTCGGCGACCCGTTCTTCTCCCGGATGCTGCGCGGCGCGCACGCGGAGCTTGCCTCGGCGGGCAAACAACTGGTCTTCGTCATCGCATCGTCACCGACCGAGCTGAGTCAGTTCCTGCACTACGCCGGCGGTGGGCACGTCGATGGTGTGCTGCTCATCTCCCTGCATGGCGACGACCGACTCCCCCAGGATCTGGCCCGGATCGGGGTGCCCACAGTGCTGTCCGGTCGCCCGTTCAGCGGTGATCCGGAGCTGTTCTACGTCGACTCGGACAACCGGGGCGGCGCTCGGACGGCTACCGAACTGCTCATCGCCCGCGGCTGCCGACGGGTCGCCACGATCACCGGGCCGCAGGACATGTGCGCCGGCATCGACCGGCTCGACGGCTACCGCGATGCTCTCGCCGACGCGGGGCGACGCACGGCGAAACGCCTGATCGTCGGCGGCGATTTCACTGCTGGGGGCGGCGCCGATGCGATGACTCGGCTACTGCGTCACGCGCCAGACATCGACGGTGTGTTCGTGGCCTCCGATCTGATGGCGATGGGTGCCGTCCAGGCGCTCAACGAGCACGGCCGGAAGGTGCCCGATGACGTCGCTGTGGTCGGCTTCGACGACCTGAGGGACGCGGCCTCCACCGCACCGCCGTTAACCACGATGCGCCAGCAGGTCGAGGCGCTCGGCCGGCTCATGGCCCAGTCGCTGCTGCGGCTCACGGCGGGTGAGTCGATCCAGCACGCGCAGGTGCTGCCGGTCGAAACGGTCCGCCGACTCTCCGCCTGACTCGCTCCTCTTGACAGCCCGCGTGATCTGAGACACTCTTTTGCTGCGCAGCTGTGAGAGCGCTCTCACGACTCTCGCCGTCGATGTCCACGGCGGGTCCCGACGTACCGCACCACGAATCCAGCAGGAGGATCAATGCATCGCATCCGAAGGACGGCTTCGCGCTTAACAGCCGCGGTCGGCATCGTCGCCGCGGCGGCTTTGCTCGCCACCGCGTGCTCGTCGAGCGGTACTCAGGGCCAGAAGAACACCAAGAAAGCCGCCGTGCCGCAGGGCAGTTGCGGCACGAAGGACCCCACCACCCTCACCGTCGGGCTGTTCGGCACGTTCGGCATGAAGGAGAACGGGCTGTACGACCAGTACCACCAGCTCTGCCCGAACATCACGATCAAGGAGGACGACGTCCAACAGTCGGCCGACTACTGGACCAAGCTGAAGACCCGGCTCGCTTCGGGTAGCGGTCTCGACGATGTGCAGGGCATCGAGATCGGATTCGTCGCCGATGTCGTGCAGAACCATGCCAACCAGTTCGTCAACTTCAACTCGCTGCCGAACGCCAGCGCGCTGAAGTCGTCGTTCTACCCGTGGAAGTGGCAGCAGGCCACCAGCAAGGACGGCAGCGACACGGTCGGGCTCGGCACAGACGCCGGTCCCGAAGCGCTCTGCTACCGGCCGGACCTGCTGAAGAAGGCCGGGCTGCCCAGTGATCCCGCAACCCTCGCGCAGAAGTGGTCGACGTGGGACGGCTTCATCGACTTCGGTAAGCAGTACCAGGCCGCCGCTGGGAAGCAGTCCGGCTCGTACTTCCTGGACAGTGCCGCGAGCCTCTTCTCCACTGCCGTGTATCAGGGCAAGGAGGCCTACGACAACGCCGAAGGCAAGCCGGACGTGAAGAACAGCGACGGCGTGCAGAACGCCTGGAAGCTGGCCACTCAGGCCGCGTCTGCGAAGATCACCGCCGGGCTACAGCAGTTCAGCGACCCGTGGAACAAGGCCTTCAGCGCCGGCACGTTCGCCGCACTGGCCTGCCCGACGTGGATGATGGGCTACATCCAGGGTCAGGACGCCAAGGGCGCGGGCAACTGGAACATCGCACCCGTGCTGCCCGGTGGTGCAACCAACTGGGGCGGCTCATGGCTCGGCGTCCCGACGGCCAGCAAGCACCAGGCAGCCGCCGAGGCCTTCGTCATCTGGGCGACGAACAAGGAGCAGGAGGTCACCATGTGGACCGCCAAGGCTCAGGGCGGCCACTGGCCGTCGAATAGCGACGCGGCAGCCGATCCCTCGGTGGCAGGTGCGACCAGCGCCTACTTCAGCGGCGCGAAGGTTGGTGAGATCTTCGGCGGTATCGCCAAGGACATGAAGATCCCGCCGATCGGGCTGTACGACACGCAGATCCAGAACGCCTTGACGACCCAGCTCACCAACGTCGAGACCAAGGGCGTCGCCGCCGACAAGGCATTCCAGGCAGCGCTCGAGCAGATCGACCAGATCACCGGATAGCCGCAGGGCTCTGCAGACCACCTCGCCCGGGTCGCGTTCGTCCGCCTTCGAACGCAGCCCGGGCGGGGTGTTGGTCACAGAAGGCCGGCCCGGTATCGGTCGCAGGTGGAGGTGGAGGAGGAGGAGTGCGATGACAACGGCAGCCACGGCGAGCACCGCGCGGGCAACGAGGTCGGCAGTGCCTCTGCGGCGGCACAAGCAACGCCGGCCGGGCAGTCGGATCGCCTACGCCTACATCGCGCCGTTCTTCCTCGTCTTCGCGGCCTTCAGCATCTATCCCTGGCTGGACACGGCCTGGACGTCGCTGCACGACACCCAGCTGACGACGTACAACCAGTCGAACTGGGTCGGTTTCGCGAACTACCAGAACCTCTTCACCCACCAGTACTTCTGGAACGCCTTCAAGAACACCATCAGCATCGGCATCATCGCGACGGTCCCGCAGTTGCTGATGGCTCTGGGCATCGCGCATCTGCTCAACTACAAGCTGCGCGGCCGGACGTTCTTCCGCGTCGCGCTGCTGATGCCCTACGCGACGAGCCTCGCCGCTGCCACGGTCATCTTCATCGAGTTGTTCAGCGCGGACTACGGCCTGATCAACTTCGTGCTGCACACCGTGCTCCACTTGCCGAAGACGAACTGGCAGGCGTCGAAGTGGCCCAGCCAGCTCGCCGTGTCGGCCGTCGTCATCTGGCGCTGGACCGGCTACAACGCGCTCATCTACCTCGCCGGTATGCAGGCGATCGACTCGACCTTGTACGAGGCGTCGGCCATCGACGGCGCGTCACGGTGGCAGCAGTTCCGCAACGTCACGTTGCCCGGACTGCGCCCGACCATCCTGTTCACCATCGTGGTGTCGACAATCGGTGCCACGCAGCTGTTCGGCGAACCGCTGCTGTACTCCCCCACTCACCAGCCTGACGGCGGATCGTCGGGCTACTACCAGACACTCGGGGTGCTGATGTACCAGCAGGGCTGGGGGTACGGCCGGCTCGGGCTCGCCTCAGCGACGGCCTGGACGATGTTCGTGATCATCGTCGCCGCGGTCGGGGTGAACCTGATGCTGTCGCGGATGCGGGTCAAGCGCGGCGGGCAGTTGGTGCCGGTCGACGCGACTCGAGCCGGAACCGCCGCCGCGACCGAGGCGGGTGTGCGATGACCGCGACCGCACACCGCACCGAGCAGGTCACGGCCCAGCCGGCCGAGGTCGCGCCGATCGCGGCTCCGGCCCGTCGCCGCGGATTCCGTCGGCAGGACGCAGCCGGACCACTTACCTACGTCCTGGTTTCGATCGTCGCGGTGATCTCGATCCTGCCGCTGTACTACACGATCGTGATGGCCTCGCACACGAACAGCGAGATGGCCGCCAAGGTGCCGCCGCTGCTGCCCAACGGCAGCTTCTTCACCAACATGCGTGCTGCGTTGAAACTGGCTCCGTTGAACAAGGGCCTGATCAACTCCGTCGTCGTGTCCAGTTGCATCACCATCGGCACGATCGCCTTCTGCACGCTGGCCGGCTTCGCCTTCGCTAAGCTGCGCTTCCGTGGCAGCGTTCCGCTGCTGGCGTTCTGTATCGGCACGATGATGGTACCGATGCAGATGGGGATCATCCCGCTGTACATGATGATGGCCCGGCTGGGCATGGCGAATCATCTGCAGGCGGTCATCCTGCCGACGCTGATCCCCGCGTTCGGGGTGTTCTTCATGCGGCAGTACATCTCCGGCGCGGTGCCCGACGAGCTGATCGAGGCCGGGTATGTGGACGGCGCCAGCACGTTCCGCATCTTCCGGTCGATCATCGTCCCGTCGGTGCGCCCGGCGATGGCGGTGCTCGGCATGCTCACGTTCCTGATGGCCTGGAACGACTTCTTCTGGCCGATCATCGCGCTCAGCACGCAGAACCCCACCGTGCAGGTCTCCTTCCAGAGCCTGGCCACCGGGTATGCGCCGCAGCAGTCGATCATCATGGCCGGCACCCTGTACGGCACCATCCCGGTGCTCATCGTCTTCGTGCTGCTCGGCCGGCAGATCGTCGGCGGGATCATGCAGGGAGCTGTCAAAGGATGAGCGACGCTTGCGGAGCGAACGAGCAACGATGAGCGAAGCTTGCGGCGAACGAGCAGCGATGAGCGACGCTTGCGGAGCGAACGAGCAGCGATGAGTGTTTCCGAGGCGCCGACCGCTGCTCATGCTGTCGGCCTGTTTCCGGCGGGGTTCGTCTGGGGCGCGGCCACCGCCGCCTATCAGGTCGAGGGCGCAGTAGCCGAGGACGGCCGGACCGCGTCCATTTGGGACACGTTCAGTCATACGCCCGGCCGGGTCGTCAGCGGCGACACCGGCGACATCGCTGCCGATCATTACCACCGCTACCGCGACGACGTCGCCACGATGGCTCAGCTCGAGCTGCAGTCATATCGCTTCTCGACGTCCTGGTCACGCGTCATCCCTGGTGGCAGCGGACCGGTGAATCGCAAGGGTGTCGACTTCTACTCACGACTCGTCGACGAACTGCTGACCACCGGCATCACCCCCTTGGTGACGTTGTATCACTGGGATCTGCCGCAGGAACTCGAGGACGTCGGCGGCTGGGCGAACCGGGACACCGCGCTGCGCTTCGCGGAGTACGCGACGGCGCTCGGCACCGCCCTCGGCGACCGGGTTGCCTCGTGGACGACGTTGAACGAGCCGTGGTGTTCGGCGTTCCTCGGCTATGCGACCGGCGTGCACGCCCCGGGCCGCACGGAGGACGTGTCGGCGTTGCGTGCCGCGCACCACCTCATGCTGGCGCACGGCACTGCGACCGCCGCCCTGCGCGCTGCGCTCCCTGGCTCGGCCACCGTCGCACTGACACTGAACCTGCATTCGATGCGTCCGGCCACCGATTCCAGCGATGATCTTGACGCGCTGCGGCGGGCGGATGCGGTGGCGAACCGGATCTTCCTCGAGCCGGTACTCGCCGGTCGTTACCCCGAAGACCTGCTGGCCGACACCGCTGCGCTCACCGACTGGTCGTTCGTGGCCGACGGCGACCTGCGCACCATCCACGCTCGTCCCGATGTGCTCGGCATCAACTACTACACGCCGGCGGTCATCACTGCCTCGGCCGGCGACCTACTTGAAGTCTGGCCGGGCACCACCAGCTCGTACACCCTGCCTGCGCAGCCGCCGGTCACGGACATCGGGTGGGCGATTGACCCGCAGGCCTTCACCCACCTGTTGTTGCGGGTCAGCCGAGAGTATCCCGACCTACCGTTGGTGGTCACCGAGAACGGTGCCGCCTACAACGACGAGGTCGATGGCGATCGGGTGGTCGACGCCGCGCGGATCGCGTATCTGGGCCAGCACCTCGGCGCGGTGTCCGATGCGATCGCCGCCGGCGCGGACATCCGCGGCTACTTCGTCTGGTCGTTGTTGGACAACTTCGAGTGGGCCTGGGGGTACGGCAAGAGGTTCGGCATCGTGCACGTCAACTACGCAACGCAGCAGCGCACCATCAAAGACTCCGGCTACTGGTACCGCGACCTCATCGCCGCCCAACCACCCCGCCCCCATCATTGATGATCAAGGCGGGAAATCGCGGGTGGTCGCGGGGCTCAGCGGGTGGCGTAAGGAATCTCGGTGACGCCGACGCCGTCCTCGTAGCGGTACACCGGCCGGCCGCGCACCACGACCTGCTCCGCGCGGCTCATGACGTCCAGCGGGTCGCCGCTCCACACCACCAAGTCGCCGTCCAGGCCGGGCTCGAGTGCACCCACCCGGTCATCCAGGCCGAGCATCTGAGCCGGGTTGACGGTGATCGCCTTCAGCGCGTCCTCGCGGGTCATGCCTTCCTTCATCGCGAACGTCGCCTGGTGCACCAGGAAGTGAATCGGCACGACCGGGTGGTCGGTGGTGATCGCGACCAGCACGCCGGCGTTCGCGAGCTTCCCTGGCGTCTCCAGCGATCGCTGCCGCAACTCCACCTTCGACCTGCTGGTGAACATCGGGCCGACGATGCACGGGATGTTGCGCTCGGCGAGTACGTCGGCGATGAGGAAGCCCTCGGTGGCGTGGTTCACCACAAGTCGATAGCCGAATTCGTCGGCCAGCCGGATTGCCGTCGCGATGTCGTCGGCGCGGTGTGTGTGCTGACACCACGGCAGTTCACCATCCAGCACCCGGACCAGCACCTCGCTGGTCATATTGCGTTCGAACGGCTTGCCCTCGCGCACCGCCTCGTCACGTCGGGCCCGGTAGTCCTGCGCCTTCAGGAATGCCTCGCGGATCACCGCGGCGACGCCCAACCGCGTCGAGGGCGTCTGCTTCTTGTCGCCGTAGACGCGCTTCGGGTTCTCGCCCAGCGCGCTCTTCACGCTGACCGGTTCGCGCACCAGCATCTCGTCGACGATCCGGCCCCACGTCTTGATGGCGACGGTCTGCCCACCGATCGGGTTACCGCTGCCCGGCTTGACGACGACGGTGGTCACCCCGCCGGACAGCGCATCGCGGAAGCCCTCGTCCGCCGGGTTGATGCCGTCCAGCGCACGGAACCGGGCACCATTGGGGTCGGTCATCTCGTTGGTGTCGTTGCCGGCCCAGCCGTCGGCCTCCTCGTGCACACCGACGTGGCCGTGTGACTCGACGAACCCGGGCAGCACCCACTTTCCGGTGGCGTCGATGACCGGCACGCCGCGAGGCACCCGCACGTCGCGGCCGACCTTGGTGATCACCCCGTCCTCGATGAGCACCGTGCCGTTGCGCACGGCGCGCTTGGTGATCGGATGGACGTAGCCGCCGCGGACGGCGATGGTTCCGGTCGAGTTCTCAGGCATATCTGCGACCTTAGTGTCCGCCCGTTCCGGCGGTTGGCCCGGACCGCTCGGCGAGATCCCAGCGCCGGCGCACGATCCGCACGGGCGCATGCTCGCCGCGGGCCAAGTGCTCCAGCACCCGGTGCCGCGCGCGCCGCCACCAGCGGACCAGTTGGATCAGGCCAAGCAGTTGGACGGCCGGCAGCGCCGCCATCGCGACGCGGTATCCGTCGACGGTCGTCCCTACTGCGTCCAGCAGCACGCCGACCGCCATCGACGTCAGCACAGCTGCGACGAACCCGCCGACGTTGACCACCCCGGTCGCAGTACCCAGCGTCGAGGCGCCGTTGTAGTCGCGGGCCAGCGCGAACCCGATCGCCGACGCCGGCCCGCCGATCACCATCACCGCGACCAGCACGATGAGCATCCCCTGCGGCGGTCTGGACAGAGCCAGCATCGCGATCCAACCGCCGGTGGTGGCCACACACACGGAGATGGCCAGCGGGATCCGGACCAGCGGCCAGCGTGCCGTGGCCCAACCGATCAGCGGGCTGGCCACCACTGTGACGACCACCGACAGCAGCAGTACTGCACTCGCGCTCGCCCGGGAGAATCCGGCGCCGTCGATTAGGTAGGGAACGCCCCAGAGCACGCCGAAGGTCGTCGTTGCACCCATGCAGTCGAAGTGCAGCCAGAACCCGACCCGGGTGCCGGGCAGCTGCCACGCTTCGCGCATCCGGCCGAACACCCGCGCGACCCGCGCCCGCATTTGCGCAACGGTGAGCTCGGGTGTCTCGAAGCGGGCCGGCCGAGGCAGCTCGACGAAGACCAGCGCACCGGTCAGCAACGTCACCACGCCCGCACCCACGAAAGCCGGTGCCCACCCCAGATGGGCCAGCGCAGCAGATAGCGGAACCGTGGCCAGCACGTTCCCGGCGGCACCGGCCATTCCCGTCAACGCGACCACCACCGGGTAGCGGCGAGGCGCGAACTGGCCGGCGGCGTAGCGCAACACGCTGATAAACGCCATCGCATCGCCACAGCCGAGCAGGGCCCGTGCGGTCAGCGCCATCGGATAGCTCGGCGCAGCCGCGAAGATCAACTGCGCAGCGCCCATCAGCGCCGCTGAGGTGAGCAGCAGCCGCCTCGGTCCGTACCGATCGACCAGGACGCCGGTCGGGACCTGCATCGCCGCGTAGACGCCGAGCTGCAGCAACACGAACGTGCTGAGCTGGCCCGGCGAGATCCCGAACCGATGCTGCGCCTGCAGACCGGCGACGCCGAGCGATGCGCGGTTGAACACCGCGGCGAAGTAGACGAGGACTGCGACGAGCCAGCCCCGGACGGCAACATTTCGCCTCGGCTGCCAACCCAGCATCGTCACGGCGCTGATTGTCCCGCGTGGCGAGGTGACACGATGCAACGGTGGCTGCCGTGCATCACGTCGAGATCTGGGTGCCTGATCTCGACCGAGCCCGGACGGCGTGGGGCTGGTTGTTCGACGCGCTCGGGTGGGCCGATTTCCAGGATTGGCCGGGCGGGCATTCGTGGCGTGCACCCGACGGCAGCTATGTCGTCGTGGAGCAGTCGCCCGACCTCACCGGCGAGGCGCACTTGCGTACCGCACCAGGGATGAACCATCTGGCGGTCACCGCTGCAGACACCGAGACAGTCGACGCGATCGCCGGATCAGCCCCGGAGCACGGCTGGCAGCCCCTGTTCGCCGATGCGTACCCGCACGCCGGCGGGCCGGACCACTACGCCGCGTTCCTTACCGACGAGGACGGCTACGAGCTCGAGATCGTCGCGGCTCGCCCATCATGTTGAGTGGGATCGGGCGGCCGGACAGCTTCGGTAACCGGTCAGTAGCTGCGCCCGACGAAGGCGACCAGGTCCGCCTCGTCGTCACGCTCCGGCACGGTGCCGTCCGCACGCTGCAGGCAGCGCACGCTGATCGCGGACTGCGCGAGGGTGGTCTCCCCCTCCTCGCCGAGATCCGACCAGGCCATCCGCGCCCAACCGGCCGCACACGCCTCGACCGCTTCGTCGAGCGTGCGCACCGGCGTGATCCGCGAGTTCTGTAGATCCGTTGCGGCGGCGAGCATCGTCGCCTGATCCTCGGCGAGCGCCGCGGTGATCGTCTCGGTCAGCGCCGAAAGGGGTACTGAGGACTTCCCGGCGGCGGTCAATCGGCGCACGAGCGTCACGGTGTCCACGGCCAGGTCCCGCGGTCCGACCTCGACGCGCAGCGGGACGCCCTTGAGCTCCCAGTCCACCGCGCGTCTACCGAACGGCAGATCGCGGTCGTCGACCTTGACCCGCACGCCGGCCGCAGTGAGCTCGGCACCGAGGCGGTGGGCCACCTCCGCCACCTCCGGCTTGATCGCCAACACCACGACCTGGGTGGGAGCCAGCGCCGGCGGGACGCGCAAGCCGTCGTCGTCACCGTGCACCATGATCAGGCCGCCGAGCATCCGCCATGAGGTGCCCCACGACGTCGTCCAGGCGAACTCCTGCTGACCAGTGGCTGCGAGGTAGCGGATGTCGAACGCCTTCGCGAAGTTCTGCCCGAGCTCGTGGCTGGTGCCCATCTGCAGCGCCTTGCCGTCACGCATCATCGACTCCAACGCAGTCGAGTTGATGGCGCCGGCAAAGCGTTCCTGCTTCGTCTTACGGCCGACCACGACCGGGATCGCCAGGACGTTGACGACCATGTCGCGGTACACCTCGCGCGCGATCCGCTCGGCGTAGTCACGCGCGTCGTCGTACGTTGCGTGCGCGGTGTGGCCTTCCTGCCAGAGGAATTCAGTGGTGCGCAGGAACATCCGAGGCCGCAGTTCCCAGCGCACCACGTTGCACCACTGGTTCAGCAGCAGTGGCAGGTCGCGGTAGCTCTGCACCCACTTGGCCATGTACTCGCCGATGATCGTCTCGGACGTGGGCCGCACCACGATCGGCTCGTCCAGATCTTTGCCGCCGGCGTGCGTGACGACTGCAAGCTCAGGGCTGAACCCCTCGACATGCTCGGCCTCCCGGCTCAGATACGACTCCGGGATGAACAGCGGGAAGTAGGCGTTCTCCGCGCCCGCTGCCTTGATCCGCTCGTCCATCGCTGCCTGCATCCGTTCCCAGATGGACCAGCCGTAGGGCCGGACGACCATGGTGCCCCGGACCGGGCCGTTGTCGGCCAGCTCCGCCTTCGCGATGACGTCCTGATACCAACGAGGGAAGTCGTCCTGCTGCGGGGTTAGCACTGGGCTGCGGGCCATAGCCGGAATGCTACGGGCCGGGCGGCATCGACTTTCGACGCTGCGCTACCCCACCACCGCACCGCGCAACACGATGCGACGCGGCTCGACGATCGTCGCCAACTCAACCCGCGGATCGGCGTCGTACACGACCAGATCGGCCGGCGCGCCCTCGGTCAGACCGGGCCAGCCCAGCCATTCACGCGCCCGCCACGATGCCTGCGCGATCACCTCTGGCTGCGGGATGCCGGCCTCGACGAGAGCCCGGATCTCGTCCTGGACGAGCCCATGCCGCAGAGAGCCACCTGCATCGGTACCGGCGAAGACGGGAACGCCCGCCTCCCAGGCCGCGCGGATCCGTTGCCGGGAGGTGGCCAGCAACGAGCGCATGTGCGCGGCGTACTGCGGAAACTTCTCCGCCGCCTGCGCGGCGATCTGCGGAAACGTATCGATGTTGATCAGCGTCGGCACCACAGCCGCGCCCGATCGCGCAACGTCGTCCAGGAGATCGTCGGTGAGACCGGTGCCGTGCTCGATGGAGTCGACGCCTGCGCGAATCAGCCCGGGCAATGCCGCCTCGCCGAAGACGTGCGCGGCCACTCGAACCCCGAGCTCGTGAGCGCGGCCGATCGCTGCAGCCAGCGCGTCGTCCGGCCAGGTCGCGGTGAGATCGCCTACGTCCCTGTCGATCCAGTCGGCTGCCAGCTTCACCCAACCGTCGCCGAGCCCGGCCTGCGTCTCGACCTCGGCAACGAGGCGATCCGGCTCGATCTCGATACCGAGGTGGCGGATGTAGCGGTGGGTGCGCGCGATGTGCCGGGCCGCCCGAACCAGTCGCGGCAGGTCCGCACGCGCCTGGACGCTGCGGTTGTCCACCGGTGAGCCGGCATCGCGCAACAGCAGCGCACCGGCGTCCCGGCTGAGCATCGCCTGCGCTGCCTGGCCGTCCGGATCGTCGACGAATCCCTCCGGGGACAGGCCGATGTGGCAGTGCGCATCCACGAATCCCGGGATGATCCAGCCACCGTCGGCGATGAGGTGCGCGTCCGGGATCGGCGTGAAGCTGAGCCGGCCGTCGACGATCCAGACATCGCGCACCGTCTCGTCGGGGAGGAACACACCCGTGACCCTCAGTGCGCCCATGGAGGTCAGCGGCTGCGCTTGCCGATGCCGAACACGCCGCGGGTGATCTCGCGGGCCAGTGAGGTCCCGGCTGAGCGGGCGAAAGACTTGAACGCCGTCGACTTCATGATGCCGCCGATGAGCCCGTCGTCATCCTTCTTCTTCGGTGTCGCCTTGGGTGGTGGTGCCTGCTTCGGCTGGGCCTGCTGGGCCGGCGCTTGCTCCTGCGGGGTAGGCGCGGGCGGAGCGAGTCTGGCCGCGAGCTTCTCGTACGCCGACTCGCGATCGACGGCCTGGCCGTACTTCGGCAACAGGGTCGAGGCGGCCACCGCCTGCTGCTGCACGGTCGCGTCCAGCGCGCCCATATCGGCCTTCGGCGGCTCCAGCCGGGTCCAGGCGACCGGCGTCGGCGCGCCCTTCTCCGACAGCACCGTCACCACTGCCTCGCCGGTGCCCATCTGGGTGAGCAGGGTGGCCAGGTCGTAGTCATCGGTCTTCGGGTAGGTGCGGACAGCCTGCTTCAGCGCGGTTGCGTCGTCCGGGGTGAACGCGCGCAGGGCGTGCTGGACGCGGTTGCCCAACTGGCCGAGGACGCTGTCCGGAAGGTCACCGGGCACCTGCGTGACGAAGAAGATGCCGACACTCTTCGACCGGATCAACCGGACAGTCTGCGTCACTGCGTCGAGGAATGCCTTGCTGGCTCCATTGAAGAGCAGGTGCGCCTCGTCGAAGAAGAACACCAGCTTCGGCTTGTCCGCGTCACCGACTTCTGGTAGCTCGTGGAACAGGTCGGCCAACAGCCACATCAGGAACGTCGAGAACAGTTGAGGCTTGTCCTGCACGGACGCCAACTCGACTGCGGAGATGACCCCGCGGCCGTCGGGTGCGGTCCGGATAAGGTCGGCAGGCTCCCACTCCGGCTCACCGAAGAACGCGTCGCCGCCGTTGTCGGACAAGGTGATCAGGGATCGCAGGATCACCCCCGCAGTCGAGGAGGACAGGCCGCCGAGATTCTTCAGATCACCCTTGCCCTCGTCGCTGACGAGGTAGCTGATCACGGCGCGAAGGTCCTTGAGATCCAATAGCGGCAAGCCGGCACCGTCGGCGTAGTGGAAGACGAGTCCGAGCGACGACTCCTGGGTGCCGTTCAGGCCGAGCACCTTCGACAGCAGGGTCGGGCCGAATGCGGTCATCGTCGCGCGCACCGGCACGCCGTTGCCGAGGCCGCCGAGAGCCAAGAACTCACACGGGTACGCGGTCGGCGCCCATTGTGCCCCGGTCTCGCCCGCGCGAGACGTGATCTTGTCGTTCGACTGACCCGGCGCCGCGAGACCGGACAGGTCGCCCTTCATATCGGCGAGCACCACCGGCACTCCCGCTGCCGAGAGTTGCTCGGCCATCAACTGCAGGGTGCGGGTCTTGCCGGTGCCGGTCGCACCGGCGACCAGGCCGTGCCGGTTCATCATCGCCAGCGGCAGCTTCACTTGCGCGTCAGGATGCGCGGTGCCCTCGAGTACCACTGCACCGAGCGCCAGAGCCGAACCATCGGTGGTGTATCCGGCGGCGATGCGGGCCGCCGCACCCGTCCCCACGGTCTTCGTATCGTCAGCCATCGGGACGTCCTCTCACACCTGCGTTCGGCAGCGACCGCCGCCGGCGGGGATAGCGTAGAACAGGCGGGTCGCTGGCGAAGGCAACGACCGCCTGCAAAGCTGGAGGCATGTGCCGCAACATTCGAACCCTGCATAACTTCGAGCCTGCCGCCACCTCCGAGGAGGTGCATGCTGCGGCGCTGCAGTACGTCCGCAAGGTCAGCGGCAGCACCAAACCGTCGAAGGCGAATCAAGAAGCGTTCGACGCTGCCGTGGCAGAAATCGCCCACATCACCGGCCACCTGCTTCAGGATCTGGTCACGACCGCTGAGCCACGCGATCGGGACGAGGAGGCCGCGAAGGCTCGGGCGCGCGCCGCGAAGCGGTACGCCACCGCATGAGGCCGCCCACGCCGGGGCGACGGCCGCCGCGGATCGTCGCCCTCAGCTGGTTACTCCGCGAAGGATGAGCAGCATGCGCGAGGTCGTGGTGAAGGACGGCACGATCCGCCTCGGCCAGTTCCTCAAGCTCGCCGACTTCATCGAGAGCGGCAGCGACGCGAAGGCGATACTGGCCCAGGACATCGTGACGGTCAACGGGCGGCCCGAGGTCCGCCGCGGCAAGCAACTACAGCGCGGTGACGTGATCGGTGTCGCCGATACGAAAGTGCGGGTCGGCTAGCCAGTTTTTCACCAGCAGCGGCGACACGCTCCGCGACCGCCTGGAACGATCTGCATGCAACGGCTCCTGCGCGCTATTTCTTGGGCAGGTTGAGCTTGCTCAGGTCAGGCATCGTCATACCGGGCGGCAGTTGACCGGGAGCGCCACCGAATCCGCCGGGCATACCCCCGGTCGGCATGGTCGGGAAGCCGCTGGGGACCTTGGCCTGTGTCGGACCGCGTCCCGTCGCGCGGCCCTTCTTGCCCTTCTTTCCCTTGGCCGCCTTGCGCTTGGAGTTCGACCGCCGGGCGCCGGGCATGCCCATCGCGCCGCCCATCTGGGTCATCATCTTGCGGGCCTCGAAGAACCGGTCGACGAGGTTGTTCACCTCGCTGATCATCACGCCCGAACCGTTGGCGATGCGCAACCGCCGCGAACCATTGATCAGCTTCGGGTTCTCCCGCTCTTCGGCCGTCATCGAACGGATGATCGCCGCGGTGCGGTCGAGATCCTTGTCGTCGATCTGGCTGACAGCCTCTTTCATCTGACCCATGCCCGGCAGCATGCCGAGGATGTTGCCGATCGGACCCATCCGCCGGATCGCCTGTAGCTGGTCGAGGAAGTCCTCCAGCGTGAACTGGCCCTGGCCGGACAGCTTGGCGGCCATCTTCTCGGCCTCGGCCTGGTCGAAGTTCTTCTCGGCCTGCTCGATGAGCGTGAGCATGTCGCCCATCCCGAGGATGCGGGAGGCCATCCGGTCGGGGTGGAACACATCGAACTCGGTAAGGCCCTCGCCGTTCGAGGCGAACATGATCGGCTGGCCGGTGACCTCACGTACCGAGAGCGCAGCCCCGCCGCGGGCATCCCCGTCCAGTTTGGTGAGCACGACGCCGCTGAATCCGACGCCGTCGCGGAATGCCTCTGCGGTGGTGACGGCATCCTGGCCGACCATCGCATCGACGACGAACAGGATTTCCTGCGGCTGCACCGCGTCACGGATGGCGGCGGCCTGGGCCATCATGTCCGCGTCGATGCCCAGCCGGCCGGCGGTGTCGACGAGGACCATGTCGTGCTGGGACCGCCGCGCCGAGTCGATCGAGCCGCGGGCGACCTTGACCGGGTCGCCGAATGAATCATGCTCGGGTCGCAAGCTCCCCTCGACGTTGCCCGGTTCCGGGGCGTAGACGTCGACTCCGGCCCGTTCGCCGACGACCTGCAGCTGGGTGACGGCGTTGGGTCGCTGCAGATCGCAGGCCACCAGCAGCGGGGTGTGGCCCTCCTCGCGCAGCCAGTGGGCCAGCTTGCCGGCCAGCGTCGTCTTACCGGCACCCTGCAGGCCGGCCAGCATGATTACCGTCGGCGGATTCTTCGCGAAGGTCAGCCTGCGGGTCTCACCACCGAGGATGGTGACGAGCTCCTCGTTGACGATCTTGATGACCTGCTGCGCCGGGTTGAGTGCACGGGATACCTCCTCGCCACGGGATCTGTCCTTGACGGCAGCCACGAACGCACGCACCACCGGCAGCGCGACATCGGCCTCGAGCAGAGCAATGCGGATCTCACGGGCGGTGGCGTCGATGTCGGCTTCGGAGAGCCGGCCCTTGCCGCGCAACCCGCTGAAGACCGTGGAAAGGCGATCGGAGAGCGTGTCGAACACTGCGCATGGCCCTTTCGGTTGCAGGAAACGTCCACATCACGCTAGCCCAATTTTCTCACCGGCAGCACGGGTACCGGACCCGGGCCAAAGGCAAGGAGGCACTCACCCGAGACTGACCGCGCGGGGTCAGTGCAGACCGCGGCCACCGTCCACGTAGAGCACCTGCCCGGTGACGTAACCAGATTCTTCGGCGGCGAAGAACGCCGCCGCGTTGGCGATGTCGTCGGGCACTCCCCCGCGGCGCACCGGGTTTGCCGCCGCGGCATTCTCCCGCATCGCCTCGATGGTCACCCCGATCCGCTCCGCCGTCGCCTTCGTCATCGCGGTCTCGATGAATCCCGGCGCGATCGCGTTGGCGGTGATCCCGAATGGGCCCAGTTCGATGGCCAGCGTCTTCGTGAACCCCTGCAGCCCGGCCTTCGCTGTTGCATAGTTCGCCTGGCCGCGGTTACCCAGCGCCGACGTGGACGACATCGAGATGATCCGGCCGTACTTCGCCGCGACCATGTGCTTCTGCGCGATTTGGGTGGCGAGGAAGGCGCCACGCAGGTGCACGTTCATGACCGTCATCCAGTCGTCGTCGGACATCTTGAACAACAGGTTGTCGCGCAGCACGCCGGCATTGTTGACCAGGATGTGCAGTCCGCCGAACTCGGCGGCGACCCGGTCCACCGCAGCCTGCACCTGGTCGCGCTCGGACACATCGCAGCCGATGCCGATCGCGCTGCCACCCGCCTCGGTGATGCTCGCGGCGGTGGCCGCTGCGGCCTCGGCGTTGAGGTCGGCCACAGCGACTTTGGCACCGCCGTCGGCGAGCCGCGCGGCGATCGCCGCCCCGATGCCCTGCGCGCCGCCGGTCACCAGCGCGACCCGATCCTGCACTCCCGCCATCCCGTCACTTCTCCTTCGCCGTCCATGCCCGTTGCTATTCCGGATGGTGCCAGCCGCGAATCTCAGCCGGTAGGCCGGTCCCGCAACGCGTCCCTCGCCTGACCGAGCAGGACGGGCACCCGTGCGCCGAACTGCTCGAAGCCCGCGCCTACCGTCAACCCCTGCGCGAATCGTGCGGCGATGCCTTCGGAGATGATGGCCAGCTTGTAGAAGCCGAACGCGATGTACCAGGCGATCGCGTCCAGGTCCCGCCCGGACTGCGCGCCGTACCTGGCCAGCAGTTCGTCGGCCGACAGGAATCCGTCGGCCGGGCGCATCGCGGGCATCACACCGCTGTCCTGCTCGGACAGCCGGTGGTAGACGAACAGCAGTCCGGCGTCGGTCAGCGGATCGCCCAGCGTGGCCATCTCCCAATCGACGACCGCCAGGATCCGGTCGGCGGCCGCGTCGAACAGGACATTGGTCAGCCGGTAGTCGCCGTGCACGATCGCCGGTTCGGGCGACTCGGGCGCTGATATCCGCAGCGCGTCGATGACTTCGGTCTCCAGTTTGCGGGGAGCCTGTTGCGAGGCCAGCGACTGCTTGTGCCAGCGCTCCACCTGCCGCCTCAGGAATCCGTCCGGGCGGCCGAAGTCGCCGAGCCCGACGGCGACGGGATCCACCGCGTGCAGCGCCACGAGCGTGTCGATGAGTTCGGTCCCGACAGTGCGGGCGTGCGCCTCATCGAGGTCGGCGATGCGCTCGGAGGTGTCCAGCACGACGCCATCGATGAAATCCATCACATAGAACGGCGCCCCCAGCACGTCCGGATCGGCGCACAACGCGATCGGTGTGGGCACCGGAACATTGGTCCCGGCCAGGCCGGAGATCACCCGGAACTCCCGCGCCATGTCGTGCGCGGTCGGCAACACGTGACCCAGCGGCGGACGGCGAAGCACCCACGTCGTCGTGCCGTCGGTGACGCAGTAGGTGAGGTTCGAGCGACCGCCGGTGATCACCTCGGCGCGCAGCGGCCCGGCGGGAGCAAACCCGACCGGGGCTTCGCGGTCCACCCAGGCGCGCAACGCCGCGAGGTCGAGCCCAGCCGGATCGGTCATCGGACGGACCCTACTGTGCTCATCGATCCCTTAGTCGGTTGCTCGCGCAAGCGCTCATCGCGTTCTGGGTTGGGTCGCTTCCTTGTGCCGAGAGGGAGGCTTCCGTAGCGACACGCCGATGGAGGTGACCAAAAGCTCCCTCTCGGCGGCGAAAACCTCCCGCTCCACGAGACGATGCCGCTCCTACCCAGCAGCAGCCAGGAGCCGCCGGCTCGCGGTGCGACGCACCTCAGCAGACACTGGGCCACCGTCGCCGCCCGTCACGTAGAACGCGTCGACGACCGACCCGCCGAGAGTGGAGATCCTCGCGGACCGAACGTCCAGCGCGCACTCCTCGAGTGCAGCGGTGAGGCGATGCAGCAGGCCGAAGGAGTCCTCGGCGCGGATCTCGACAATGGTTGCTTCGGTGGCCTCGTCGTCGAACCACAGCACCTTCGGCGGCGGGCCGTGTCCGCGAGCCGGGTCGGCGTAGGACGCGTCCTTCGTGCTCAGCCGCTCGGCCAGCGGCAGTGTGCCGTCCAGGGAACGGGCGAGGTCGCCACGCAGCGTCGCCATCTCCGGGAACGAACCGAACCGCGGGATCGCGACGAAGGCATTCATCGCCATCCCGTGATGGGTGGCCACGGTGGCCGAGCGGACGTCCAGCGAGTGCAGCGCGAGGACGCCGGCGGTGGTCGACAGCAGGCCGGGCGCGTCGGGTGCCGCGACGAGCAACTGCTCACCCGTCCGCTCGATCCCCAAGACTCCCGCGGCAGCCAACGCGGCGCGGCTCTCGTCCAGCTCGGAGGTCGGATCGGGCGGTGGCTCGCCGGCCATCGCGGCGTGCACGCGGCCCACCAGGTCCGCCACCAACGCACCCTTCCAGTCGCTCCAGGCGCCGGGCCCGGTGGCGGCCGCGTCGGCCCGGGTCAGCGCGGCCAGCTCGTCCAGCACCTCGGCCGACCCGCCGAGCGCATCGATGACAATGTCGATGGTCTTCTCATCATCGAGATCACGTCGGGTGGCGGTGTGCGCCAGCAACAGGTGATGGCGAACGAGGGTGGCGATGTGCCGGGAATCGTCGGCGTCGAAGCCGAGGCGCGGAGCGATCGATTCGACGAGACGAGCTCCGACGACGGAATGGTCCCCGGGCAGTGCCTTGCCGATGTCATGGAACAGTGCGCCGACCAGCAGCAGATCCGGGCGGAGCACGCTTCGGGTCAGCTCCGCGGCTTGCGCGGCGGTCTCCATCAGGTGGCGCTCCACGGTGAAGCGGTGCACAGGATTGCGCTGCGGGGCGAACCGGACGTGCTCCCATTCCGGGAACATCCGGGTCATCAGCCCGGCCTGATCCAGAGACTCGAGCACCGGCACCGCTCGTCGACCCGCACCGAGCAACCCGACGAACTCGGCGCGCGCCTCACCCGGCCACGGCAGCGTCAGCGGCGCGGTCTCGCTGACCAAGCGGTCCAAGGTGAAGGGGGCGAGCGGCTCGTTGTGCTCGGCCGCTGCCCGCGCAGCCCGCAACGGCAGCACCGGATCCACCCACGGGTCGGCGCTCAGGGCCAGGACGATCTCACCGTCCTGGCTCACGACGTTGTGCGCCACAGGTCGGCGCGAAGTATTCGCTCGCCACGGCAGGCGCGTCCCCCGGCGGCGGGTCGAGGCCGGCACCCGTCGCCACGCCCGATCCAGTGCAAGGCTGATGGTGCGGCCCGCCTCATTCACCGCGCGCAGCAAATCGTTATCGCTGTCCATGCCGAGGGCAGTGGCGACGGTTGCCTGCTCCTGAAGCCGCAGCACATCCTCGGCCGATCCGACAATCCGCTGCAGCTCGCCGCGCACGTCCAGAAGTAGCTGCCCGGCTGCGCGAACCGGCTCCGGCACATCGACGAGTTGACCCATCGCCAGCGCACGCAGCGCATGCCAGTCGCGCAAACCGCCGCGACCTTGCTTGAGCTCCGGTTCCAGGGCGAACGCGACCTCTCCGACACTCGCGCCGCGGGTGCGACACAGCTCGGCCAGTTCGCCGATCCGCTTCGCGGCTGACCCGCGCCACTGCCCCAGTGCCCGCTCCCTCAGCTCACCGGACAGTGCCGGCTCACCCGCGACATGCCGCAGGTCGAGCAGGCTGAGCATCGCCTTCATGTCTGTGCTCGCGACGGTGAGCGCCTGATCGATCGTGCGCACCGAATGATCCAGCCCGATCCGGGAGTCCCAGATCGGGTACCAGACCACGTCGGCGATTGCACCGACGTCCTTCACGCCCTTGGCACACAGGAGCACCAGATCCAGGTCGGAGTACGGCGCCAGCTCCCGACGACCCAGGCCGCCTACGGCGATCAGCGCCACGCCGGGGCGCTGCGGGAGCGCCTCGATCAGCCACTCGTCGTAGCCCGCGGCGAGGGCCGTACGCAATTCGACGCCGGTGCAGTCCGGCCGGGCGAGGACGCCCTGCCGGACCGCACGCAGCGTCTGCGCGCGGTCCGGCCCGATGCTCGCCCCGTCAGAGGGCGTCGGCGTCGCGCTCACCTGTGCGGACCCGGACCACCAGATCAGCCGGGGTCACCCACACTTTGCCGTCGCCGATCTTGCCGGTGCGCGCCGCTTCGACGATGGCGGCGACCACGTCGAGGGAATCCTCGTCGCCGACCAGCACCTCGACCTTCACCTTCGGCACCAGGTCGACGGTGTACTCCGCACCGCGGTAGACCTCGGTGTGGCCCTTCTGCCTGCCGAAGCCGCTCACTTCACTGAGGGTCAGGCCGTGCACCCCGAGCGTCTCCAACGCGGCCTTCACGTCGTCGAGCTTGAACGGCTTGATGATCGCGGTGACGACCTTCATGTGTTCAGGCCCCCTGTCCGGCCGACTCGGCCACTGGCTGGCTGGACGGACTGGCGACGCCGGTCCCGGATCCGATCATTGAGCCACCAAGCACGTCAGAGAAGGTGTAGGCAGTCTCCGCGTGCTCGACTTCGTCGAGACCGGTGTACTCCGTCTCCTCGCTGACCCTTAGTATGCCGATCTTCTTCAGCACGGTCCCGATGAGGTAGGTGACCACGAAGGAATAGGCGAACACCGCTGCCGCCGCGATCAACTGCACCCACAGCAGGGTCAGCCCGCCGCCGTAGAGCAGGCCACGCTTGGCCTCCACGCCGCCGGCCAGGCCACCGTGGTCGAAGCCGACGATGCCGATGAGCAGGGTGCCGGTGATGCCGCCGACGAGGTGCACGCCGACCACGTCGAGCGCGTCGTCGAAGCCGAACTTGAACTTCAGACCGATCGCCAATGCGCAGAGGATGCCGGCGATGAGACCAATACCGATCCCGCCCATCGGCGACACGTAGCCACACGCGGGGGTGATGGCGACCAGACCGGCCACCGCGCCGGATGCGGCTCCGACAGTCGTCGGCTTACCGTCCCGGATCTTCTCCACCAGCAGCCAGCCCAGCACTGCCGCACAGGTCGCGACGGTGGTCGTGGCGAAGGCCAACCCCGCGACAGCATCCGCGCCGCCTTCGGACCCGGCGTTGAAGCCGTACCAGCCGAACCACAGCAGGGATGCGCCGAGCAGCACGAACGGCACGTTGTGCGGCTTCATCGGGTCCTTGCGCCAACCGCGGCGCTTACCGAGCACCAGCACCAAGGCCAGCGCCGCAGCACCGGCGTTCGTGTGCACCGCCGTGCCACCGGCGAAGTCCTCGGCGCGCAGCTTGTTGAAGATCCAGCCCGTGCCGAACACCCAGTTGGCCACCGGGAAGTACACCAGCGTCACCCAGAACCCGACGAACACGATCCAGCCGACGAACTTCACCCGGTCTGCGATCGCGCCGGAGATGAGCGCCGGAGTAATGATCGCGAACATCAGCTGGAACATCGAGAACACCAGGACGGGTACGCCGGCCGCGCTCCAGAAACTGGACATCACCCCCTGGTTGCCCAGTCCGATGAACTCGTGGGTGTAGCCGATCACACCGCTCCACCTGGACTGGCCGAACGCCAGGCTGAAGCCGTAGAACGTCCAGAGCACACCGACGACTGCCAGGCAGATGAAGTTCATCATCAGCATGTTGAGCACGTTCTTGGCCCGCACCAGCCCGCCGTAGAAGAACGCCAGGCCGGGGGTCATCAGCATGACCAGCGCGGCAGAGGCGAGAATCCAGGCGGTGTTTCCGGAGTCGAGCGAGATCGGCGGTGCTGCCGCCACAACTTCTGTTGTCACTGTGCGCATTCCCCCCAGTTAGAGAGATCGTCGATACGACTTACTCGACGCACAGAGTGTGCTAATAGTGTTTCGCGGTTGCGCCGCAGATGTTTCGCGTTCGTGAACCCGTCGACCGGGGATGCGGTATTACATCGGAAAGTAAGAGTACGATCCCTACCATGCGAATCACATCCAAGGGTCAGGTGACGATCCCCCAGCGGCTTCGGGCGAAGTACGGTCTCCTACCGGACACGGAGGTCCAGTTCCTGGAGCGACGTGGGGCGGTCGTCATCGAGGCCGCTGCGAGCACGCGTCCTGACCGCGGAGACCACGCAGTGCAGAGCCTGCGCCGAACCGGCAACCGAACCATGACCACGGACGAGTTGCTTGCGCTGACCCGTGGCTGACCCGGTTGCTCATGCCGGGTGTCTGGTCGACTCGAACGTCATCCTCGACATCGCGACCGAGGATGAGACCTGGTTCGACTGGTCGGCGGCGGCCCTCGCCGACCAAGCCCGCGTCGGGACCCTCTTCGTCAACCCGATCGTCTACGCGGAGGTGTCGCTGAACTACGACCGCATCGAGGATCTCGACACCGCGCTGCCGGAAAGTCTGTTCACGCGGGCGGCGCTGCCCTACCAGGCTGGATTCTTGGCCGCGCGGGCCTTCGCCAGCTATCGGGCAAGCCGGGGTTCACGTCGCTCGCCGCTACCTGACTTCTACATCGGGGCGCACGCGGCAGTAGGGGGACTGCATCTGCTGACTCGGGACGCGCGCCGTTACCGGACCTACTTCCCAACGGTCCGTCTGATCACCCCGAGCTAGTGCCCGCGCGTGCGGTGACGAAGGCGGAGATACAACGCTCGACGTCCGCGGCGGAGTGCGCGGCGGACAGCTGTACCCGGATGCGGGCCTTGCCCTGCGGAACGACCGGGTAGGAGAACGCGATCACGTAGACGCCTTCGGCCAGCATCGCGTCTGCGACCCGGGCGGCTAACGCGGCGTCACCGAACATCACCGGGACGATCGGGTGCTCGCCGTCGAGCACGTCGAAGCCCTCCTCGGTCATCCGGCTGCGGAACAATGCCGTGTTGGCACGCAGGGTTTCGCGCTGCTCCCCGCTGCCGGCAACCAGGTCGAGCGCAGCAAGCGAGCCGGCCACCACAGAAGGTGCGACAGCGTTGGAGAACAGGTACGGCCGGGAACGCTGCCGTAGTAGATCGACGACCTCCTGCCGGGCGCTGATGTACCCACCGGATGCTCCGCCGAGCGCCTTGCCCAGTGTCCCGGAGACGATGTCGACGCGATCGGTGACGCCATGCAGATCCGGTGTGCCGCCGCCGTTGGGGCCGACGAAACCCACCGCGTGCGAGTCGTCCACCATCACCAGCGCGTCGTACTGCTCGGCCAGCTCGCAGATCTCCGGCAGCGGGGCCAGGTAACCGTCCATCGAGAAGACGCCGTCGGTGACGATGAGCCGGCGTCGGGCATCCTGCGCCCCCTGCAATTGTGCTTCGAGATCGGCCATGTCCCTGTTGCGATAACGCATCCGACGCGCCTTGCAGAGCCTGATTCCGTCGATGATGGAGGCGTGATTGAGCTCGTCGGAGATCACCGCGTCAGAGTCGTCGAGCAGCACCTCGAACACGCCACCGTTCGCGTCGAAGCAAGACGAGTACAGGATCGTCGCCTCGGTGCGCAGTAACTGCGAGATACGCCTTTCCAGTTCGGTGTGCTGAGTCTGCGTGCCACAGATGAACCGCACGCTGGCCATCCCGAAACCCCACTCGTCCAGGGCACGGTGCGCGGCCGCGAGCACGTCCGGGTGATCTGCCAGCCCGAGGTAGTTGTTGGCGCAGAAGTTCAGCACGCGCTGTCCTCGAGCGAGCACTGTGGCCGCCTGCGGCGAGCCGAGTTCGCGCTCGTGCTTGGTCAGTCCGGCCGACTCGATCTCTGCCAGCGTGGCGCGCAACTGCTCGCCCACGGTTCCGTACACGTGTCTCAGCTCCAGTCCATGACGACCTTGCCGGAGCGCCCGGACCGGGTTGCCTCGAACGCCTCCCGCCAGTTCTCGGCCGGGAACCGGTCAGTGATGACCGGGCTGATGTCCAGGCCTGAGCGCAGCATCGCGCTCATCGCGTACCAGGTCTCGAACATCTCCCGGCCGTAGATGCCCTTGATGGTGATCATGTGGGTGACCACCTTGCCCCAGTCGATCTCGATCGGGGCACTGGGCAGGCCGAGCATGGCGATCCGTCCGCCGTGGTTCATATTGGCGAGCATCTCCGGCAGGGCCGTGGAGTGCCCGCTCATCTCCATCCCGACGTCGAATCCCTCCCGCATCCCCAGCTGCTGCTGCGCGTCGGAGATGCGGTGGCCGCTCACGTCCAGTGCGAGGTCGACGCCCAACTGCTTGGCCAGCTCCAGGCGCGGCGCACTCACGTCGGTGATCACGACGAAGCGGGCGCCGACATGCCGGGCCACTGCGGCAGCGATCAGCCCGATCGGACCGGCGCCGGTGATCAGCACGTCCTCGCCGACCAACGGAAAGCTCAGCGCGGTGTGCACCGCGTTGCCGAACGGGTCGAACAAGGCGGCCAGATCAGGGTCGATCGTCGGGTCGTGCACCCACACGTTGGACTCGGGCAGCACCACGTAATCGGCGAACGCGCCGTCCCGGTTGACGCCGATCCCCCGGGTCCGGATGCACAGGTGCCGGCGCCCGGCGCGGCAGTTTCGGCAGGTACCGCAGACGATGTGGCCCTCGCCGGATACCTGGTCGCCGACCTCCACGTCCCGGACCCCATCGCCCAGGGACACCACGTCCCCGGAGAACTCGTGGCCCACGATCAGCGGTGCGTTCACCGCGCCGGCGGCCCAGTCGTCCCACGAGTCGATGTGCAGGTCAGTGCCGCAGATGCCGGCCCGCTGCACCCGGATCTTCACCTCACCGGGCCCGGCCTCGGGTTCGGGGCGGTCGACGAGTTCCAGTCCCGGCGCCGCTGCCGGTTTGTAGAGAGCCCTCACGAGGACAAGACCCTAGTGGCCCGGGGTCAGCCGGTGGCTTCGACCCGTGCCTCGAGCGCCTCGTCCAGCCGCTCACCCTCGATGTCGGGATCGGGCACGTACTTGGCGAACCACTGCGGGTGATACCAGAGCTTGCCCTTGATGATGGCCATCACCGCCGGTACGAGTGTCAGGCGCACCACGAACGCGTCCAGCAGCACACCGACGGCCAGGCCGAAGCCGATCGCCTTCACGATCGCGTTGTCGGTGAAGATGAACGCCACGAACACGCCGAACATGATCAACGCGGCAGCCGTCACGACACGTGCGCTCACCCCGACGCCGCGCTCCACCGAACCGACCGCATCGTCGGTTTGGGTGAGGTCCTCCTTGATCCGCGAGACGACGAACACCTCGTAGTCGCTGGACAGCCCGAAGATGATCGCCAGCATGATGATCGGCAGGAAGCTGATCGTCTCGGTCGGCGTGATACCGAACAGCTTCGCGCCCCAGCCCCACTGGAAGACCGCGACCTGCGCTCCGAAGGCGGCGAACACCGAGAGCAGGAAGCCGACGATCGACTGATCGGTACCAGGATCGTGCGGAACGCGAAGGTGAGCAGCACGAACGCCAACCCCACGACGACGATGAGGAAGACCGGCAGCGCGCTGGACAGCCGGGCGGACACGTCGATATTGGACGCAGTAGTACCGCCGACCAGGCTCGTGGTGCCGGTCTTCGACTCGAGCGATGGGGCGGCATCCCTGATCGAGTGGACGAGGTCGGCCGTTGCAGTGTCGTTCGGCCCCGTCTTCGGTATCACCTGAAGGATCGAGACGCCGTTCTGCGCCAGTCCCGGCGCCACCGTCGCGACGTTGGGCAGGGTGGCCAGCTGGGCGGCGATCTGGGTGGCCGCGCTCGACGAGGTGGCCTTGCTGCTGTCGACGATGATCAGCAGCGGCCCGTTGAACCCCTCGCCGAAGTTGTCGGTGACCAGCTCGTAGGCGGTGTGCGCGGTGCTGCCCTTGGGCTGCGAGTCACCGCCGGGCAGGCCGAGGTGCATCCGCGTTGCCGGCAGGGCGATCACCCCGAGCAGCACGATGCCGCCGGCCAGCAGCGGGCCGCGGAAGCGAACGACGAACGGCGCCCAGCTGGAGCCGAAGGCCTCCTGTGGGTCGCGCCGGCAGCAGTGTCAGGGCTATGAGCATCGCGATCAGCACCGCCCCAGCAGCGGCCAGACCCGTCACGGTAAGGAACGGGATGTTGACCACCGAGAGTCCGCACAGCGCGATGATCACGGTGAGCGCGGCGAACACCACCGAGCTACCGGCTGTTCCCAGGGCGCGAGGTATCGAGTCGGCCACCTCCGTCCCCTACAGCACGTTCGTACGATGTCGGAACAGGATGAACAGGGCGTAGTCGATGCCGCAGGACAGGCCGAGCATGATCGCCAGCGAGGTCGACGCGGACGCCACGTTGACCGCTGCCGCCAGCGCCGTCACGCCCATCAGCGCGGTCACCACGCCGATCAGCGCGGTGATGACCGGCAGACCGGCGGCGACCACGGCACCGAAAGTGATGATCAGGATGATGAACGCGACGAGGATGCCGACCAGCTCAGGGGTCTCGGAGATCTTGAACCGGGAGCCCGGGTAGACCGAGCCGGAGTACTCGACCTGCACGCCGGCGTCGACGGCCGGTTGCACCGCCTTCTTGATCGCATCGAGCGTCGAGTCCTTCACGTCTGGTCTTGCCGCCGCTGCCGACCGCGAGCGCGATGGCGCCCAGCAGGTTGACCAGCCAGCCGCCGAGGACCAGGCGCCGCCGGTGGTAGCTGAACCGGCCGAGCCGGTAGAGGTAGATGGACACCGTCGCCTCCGAGGTCCGTCGCCGATCGGCAAGTGGTCAGCCTGGAACGATCCACAACCCCGTGGCGCTCAGCCGCTCGACGGCCGGATCGAACGCTACCGCTGCCCGCGTTCAGCCCAGCAGCGCATCGACGAACTCATCGGGATCGAACGGCGCCAGATCGTCCGGGCCCTCGCCGAGCCCGACGAGTTTCACCGGCACACCAAGTTCGCGCTGCACGCTGATCACGATGCCGCCCTTCGCGGTGCCGTCCAACTTGGTCAGCACGATGCCGGTCACGTCCACCACCTCGGTGAACACCCGGGCCTGGACGAGCCCGTTCTGCCCGGTCGTCGCATCGAGCACCAGCAGCGTCTCGTCGACCGGCCCGCGTCGCTCCACCACCCGCTTCACCTTGCCGAGCTCGTCCATCAGGCCGACCTTGGTGTGCAGTCGGCCGGCAGTGTCGATCAGTACGACATCGACCCCCTCGTCGGATCCCTCCTTGACCGCGTCGAATGCCACGCTGGCCGGATCGCCGCCCTCCGGCCCCCGCACGGTGCGCGCGCCGACCCGGGAGCCCCACGTCTCGAGTTGGTCCGCGGCGGCGGCCCGGAACGTGTCGGCCGCGCCCAGCACCACGCTGCGGCCATCGGCAACGAGCACCCGGGCCAACTTGCCGCAGGTCGTCGTCTTACCGGTGCCGTTCACCCCGACCACGAGCAGCACCGCGGGGCGGTCGCCGGTGGAGACGGTGTGCAGGGTGCGGTCCAGGTCCGGCTGCAATGCGGTGACCAGTTCGGCGGCCAGCATGGCGCGCAGCTTGTCCTGGGTCCGGGTGCCTTGGACGCGGGTACGGGCCTTCAGGTTCTCCACGATCTGCGCCGTCGCAGCGACCCCGACGTCAGCGCCGATCAGGGCGTCCTCGATCTCCTCCCAGGCCTCGTCGTCCAGCTTGTCGCGGGACAGCACAGACAACAGTCCACGGCCCAGCACGCTCTGCGAGCGCGACAGCCGGGCACGCAACCTGACCAGTCGGCCCGCGGTCGGCTCCGGGACGTCCAGCGACGGGGCGGCTTCGACCTCCGGTGCCGGCAGGGTCGCGGTGCTCCCGATGGATTGCGTGGGCGAGTCGCGGGGCGGCTCGGCGTCCTCGCCCACTGAGGGCTCGACCGCCGTCGCGCGGCGCGTCGGGGGCGCCGGCGGGGTCTTGCCGCCACGGACCCGCGGCACGACGAGCACGACGCCGGCGATCAGCGCTAGTACGACGATGATCGCGACGATGATGAGGATCTCCACGGCGCCCATCCTGTCAGGACGATCGGCGGTGGCGGCGCGATGGGCTCCGGAACGGTCCGGCGGGCCGGGTGCTGCGAGTCAGCCGGCCGGGACGCGCTCGGATTGGCGGGCGCCGTCGCCGGCATCTGCACCGGCATCGGCCCGATCGGCCCCGGCGTCGCGCAGCCGCTGGCTGATGACCTGGGTGATGCCGTCACCACGCATGCTCACGCCGTACAGCGCGTCGGCGATCTCCATCGTGCGCTTCTGGTGGGTGATGATGATGATCTGGCTACTCGCCCTCAGCTCGGCGATCAGCCTGATCAGACGGCCGAGGTTGACGTCGTCCAGCGCCGCCTCGACCTCGTCCAGGATGTAGAACGGCGACGGGCGGGCCCGGAAGATCGCCACCAGCAATGCCACCGCGGTGAGCGACCGCTCGCCACCGGACAGCAACGACAGCCGCTTGACCTTCTTCCCCGGCGGCCGCGCCTCGACCTCGATGCCGGTGAGCAGCATGTCGTCCGGGTCGGTGAGCACCAGCCGGCCCTCACCGCCGGGGAACAGAGTGGCGAAGACGGTCTCGAACTCGCGGGCCACGTCGGCATAGGCGGCGGCGAACACCTCGAGGATCCGGGCGTCCACTTCCTTGATGACGGTGAGCAGGTCCCGTCGGGTGTCCTTGAGGTCCTCCAGCTGCGTCGACAGGAACTGATGGCGCTCCTCCAGCGCGGCGAACTCCTCCAACGCCAGCGGATTCACCCTGCCGAGCAGCGCCAGGTCACGCTCGGCGCGAGCGGCGCGCTTCTCCTGGGTAGGCCGGTGGAACGGTCCGGCCGCCGGAGCGACGACGTCCTCACCGCGTTCCTTCGCCTCCGCGAACTCGGCGATCTCGATCGAGCTCGGCGGGGTCAGCTGATCCGGTCCGTACTCAGCGACCAGTGCGTCCGGCTCGACGCCGTACTCCTCGACCGCGCGAGTCTCCAAAGCCTCGATGCGCAACCGCTGCTCGGCGCGCAGCACCTCGTCCCGGTGCACCGCGTCGACCAGCGTCTCCAGCCGCGCGGCGAGCTCGCGGGTCCGCACCCGTACCTGCTGCGCTTCGCTCTCCCGCTCGGTGCGGGAACGCTGCAACATCTCGCGGTGCGTGCCGGCCTGCGCCACGGACGCGGTGACCATCGCCAGGCCGCGCTCGGCAACACCGTGCACCGCCTGCGCGATCACTGTGGCGCGAGCCCGGGTCTGGCGAGCCTCCTCGAACCGAGCTCGCGCGGTGCGCTCGGCGACAGCCGCGGCCTCCAGCTGTTCGGCCCGACCGGCCAGCGCGCGGACCCGCTCCTCCACGGTCCGCAAAGCCAATCGCGCCTCGGTCTCGCCGGCCCGTGCCGCACCGGCCGCCTCAGCCGCCCGGTCTCGGTCGTCGGTTGCCGGCTCCTGCTCTACGTGCTCGTCCTCGGCGACGCGCAGCCGCTCTTCCAGCTCGGAGAGCCCGACCACATCGCGGTCCCGGGCAGCTTCGGCATCCGACCGGGCGGTCTGCAGCCGTTGCGCCTCGGCGTGGGCGGAGCGAGCCGCCTGACCGAGTTCGGCCAGTCGCTCGGCGACGGCCGACAGCCGCGCGTCGGACTCGTTGAGCGCGGTCACCGCCGCACGGACCTCGCGCTGCGCACCCGCCTCGTCCTCCCTGGCCTGGGTGAGCTTCCCGCGCAGGGCACTGACCCGCCCGGCGGCTGCCTCGGAGTTGATGCCCGCTTCGTCGACGGCGGCCTGGATCTCCAGCGCGCTCGGCGCCGAGGCAGAGCCACCGACCGCCCAGCCCCGACCCAGCACATCACCGGCTGCCGTCACCGCGCGCACATCCGGTGCCTGCTCGACCAGTCGGGCCGCAGCGTCGAGATCAGCCACCACCGCCACCCGGTCCAGCGCGATCTCGACCGGCCCACGCAAGGCGTCCGGGGCGTGCACCACGTCCAGTGCCCACACCGCCTCGCCGGGCAACGCCGGCCAGAGGCTGCGGTCCGGCCGCGCGCGCGGGCCGCCCACGAGCAATCCGGCCCGGCCGGCTTCCTGTTCCTTCAGCAGCGCGATCGCGGCGGCCGCGTCCTTGGGACCGGCCACGGCGACTGCATCGGCGAGCGCGCCGAGCGCCGCGGCCAGGGCGGCCTCGTGCCCGGCGTCGACGGTAAGCAGGGCGGCCACCGAGCCGAGCACACCCGGCATCTGCGAGCCGGCCGCCAGCAGGGCACCCGCACCGTCCTTGCGGGTCAGCCCGAGGGCCAATGCCTCCCGCCGCGCCGTCCAGGTGGAGTGCTCACGTTCGGCCTCCCGCTCCGCGTCGCTCAACTCGCGCACCGTGGCGGTGATCTGCTCATGCTCGGCGACGGCCTGCTCATGACGCTCGTCCAGGCCGAGCTCACCGGCGTCCAGTGCGCCCACCTCGGACTGCAGCGCCTGCAATTCCCGTTCGGCGGTGGCGGCGCGCTCCCGTGCCTGCGCACCCGCGGCGGTGAGCCGCTCGATCTCCTCGGCGGCAGCCGTCGATCGGGTGCGCAATGCGTTGAGCTGGCCGGTCAGCTTGGCCAGGCCTTCGCGGCGGTCGGCCACTGCGCGGACGGCGGCCACCAGCGCCCGCTCGGAGATGCTGAGCAACTCCTCGCGATGCTGGCGATCAGCCGTCGCGCCGTTGAGCGCGCCCTGGGCCTCGTCCAGCGAACTCGTCAGCTCCGCCTGTTGGGCACGCACGTCGCCCGCTTCGGCCTCCAGCGCCTCGGGATCGCGGCCGAACTGCTCGTCCTCGGCGAACGATCTGAGGTGCCGGACGCGTTCGGCGGCGATCCGCGATGTGCCACGGAAGCGTTCCTCGAGCGCAGACAGTCGGTACCAGGTCTCTTGCGCATGGGTCACCGCCGGCGCCGACTCGGCCAGCGCGGACTCCAGTTCGGTCTCCCGCTCCCGGGCGGTGCCGAGATCAGCCTCCACGGAAGTGCGCTCGGCGCGGATCGCTTCCTCGTCGGCCACCTCGGAGGCGACCTGGATGCGCAACTGCATCAGGTCGTCGGCCAGCAACCGCAATCGCGAGTCCCGCAGTTCGGCCTGCACCCCGGCAGCACGGCGGGCCACCTCGGCCTGGCGGCCCAGTGGCTTGAGCTGCCGGCGCAGCTCAGCGGTGAGGTCGGTCAATCGAGTCAGGTTGGCCTGCATCGCGTCCAGCTTGCGCAGCGCCTTTTCCTTGCGCTTGCGGTGCTTCAGAACACCGGCGGCCTCCTCGATGAAGCCGCGGCGGTCCTCCGGACGGGCCTGCAGGACCGAATCGAGCTGGCCCTGCCCGACGATGACGTGCATCTCGCGGCCGATGCCGGAGTCGGACAGCAGCTCCTGGATGTCCAGCAACCGCGACGGCTGACCGTTGATCTCGTACTCGCTGGCCCCGTCACGGAACATCCGCCGGGTGATGGACACCTCGGTGTACTCGATCGGCAGGGCGTTGTCGCTGTTGTCGATGGTCAGGGTGACCTCGGCCCGCCCCAGGGGCGGGCGGCCCGCGGTGCCGGCGAAGATGACGTCTTCCATTTTGCCGCCGCGCAGTGCTTTGGCGCCCTGCTCGCCCAGCACCCACGCGATCGCGTCCACTACATTGCTCTTGCCCGAGCCGTTTGGGCCGACCACCGCGGTGATCCCGGGTTCGAAGCGCAGCGCGGTGGCGGACGCGAAGGACTTGAAGCCCTTCAGCGTTAGCGACTTGAGATGCACGATCCTCCGGCGCGTTGCTATCGATGCGGGCGATGCGTCAGCGGTCGTGACTGACTGCGACTCGCCGTACGGTCACAGGCAATCTAACCGGCCGCGGGGCGGCCCGGGGACAGGGCTCGCGGGGCGGGACGAGTGTGCGGCGAGTGACTGGTGGGACGAGGGGGTGGCTCAAGCCAGCGCCGGCGTCGGCTCGTCCTGCATCATCACCAGCTGGCGATCGATGGCGTCGCGGGCGGCCGCCTCACCGCGCAATTCGGCCACCTCGACCTCCAACTCCCTGATCCGGCCGCGCAATCTCGCCACCTGCAGTTCCAGGGTGCGGTGATCGCAAGGATTGTCCACGTAACCGAAGAGTGCCCTGGCCATGTCACGGCCTTTCACGACTGGCTTGCAGATGCAGGTAAACGCCGCGACGTCACGATCGGTGCTCGCGCGGCGACAGGTGTTCTAGACCAATCGTCCCACCGTGCCCCGTCGAGGTCAATCTGCCGGTTGCGGATGCGGTGAATGACCAGTTCGGTGCTGTGAAGGACGTGAGGAGTCCATCTGTGCACCGAAACGGTGAATGTCAGTGGGCTGTAACGGTGCGCCGACGCTGGCAGCGCGGGCAGCTGAAGCTGGACCGGTTCATGAACGACTCCCGCCGGATCGGGGCACCGCAGCGTGGACAGGGCAACCCCTCTCGACCGTAGGCGGCCAGGGAGCGGTCGAAGTAGCCGCTGCTGCCGTTCACGTTCACGTACAGCGAGTCGAAGGAAGTGCCACCGGCGATCAACGCCTCGCCCAGCACCGCGCGGACATTGCCCAGCAGTTCCAGCACGGTGGCCCTCGGCAGCGCCCGGGCCGGACGCTCGCCGTGCACTTTGGTGCGCCACAACGCCTCGTCGGCATAGATGTTGCCAACACCGGAGATGAGCGCCTGATCCAGCAGCGCGCGCTTCACCGCCGAATCCCGCGACCGCAATCGGCGGACAAAGGCGACGTCGTCGAACAGCGGGTCCATCGGGTCCCGCGCGATGTGCGCGATGATTGCGGGCAGTGTGTCCGGGGCGTCAGTGGTGGGCACCAGTGCCTCGATGCTCAGCCCACCGAAGGTGCGCTGATCGACGAACCTGAGCTCCGGCCCGGCATCGGTGAAGCGGAAGCGGGCGCGCAGGTGCGGTCCGTCGGGTGCCTCTACCGGCAGTACCAGGAGCTGGCCGCTCATCCCCAGATGGCCGACGAGGCAGGTGGTCAGGTCGGCATCGGGGTAGCTCAGCGGCAGCCAGAGGTACTTGCCGCGGCGGCGCGCAACGGCCACGGTCGCACCGACGAGCGCGCCTTCGAAGTCGGCTGCACCGGTCAGGTGTCGGCGCACCGCGCGCGGGTGGGCTACCTCGGCGGAGTCGATAGTGCGGCCGACCACCCAACTTTCCAGGCCGGCGCGGACCGTCTCGACCTCGGGCAACTCGGGCACCAGCCGACAGTAACTGCCACCGCCGACGACCCAATGGTGGCGAACGTCAGTCGAGATCGTCCAGCGGCAGATCGCGGCTGCGCTCGCGGAGCAGTTGCCACGCGGCCGACGCGGCGGCCTGTTCGGCTTCCTTCTTGCTCTTGCCGGAACGGTACGGGAACGGCTCCCCCGCGACCTCGACCCGGGCGGTAAAGGTGCGCTCGTGGTCCGGCCCCTCGGATTCGACCACGTATTGGGGGACGCCCAGCCCCATCAGCGCCGTCAGCTCCTGAAGACTGGTCTTCCAGTCCAGTGCGGCGCCCTGGTTCGCGGCCCGCTCCAGCACCGGGTCGAAGAATCGATGGATCATCGCCCTGGCGACCGGTAGCCCGCTGTCCACATAGACGGCACCGATCACCGCCTCGAGCGTGTCGGCGAGGATGCTGTGCTTGTCCCGGCCGCCGGTGACCACCTCACCGCGACCCAGCCGGACGAAGGCGCCGAGGCCGTTCGGTCCGATGCCGCGGGCCACTTCGGCCAAGGCGTGCATGTTGACCACCGAGGAGCGCAGCCGGGCCAGCTTGCCCTCGGGCAGGTCGGGATGGGTGCGGTAGAGCCGGTCGGTGATGACGATGCTGAGCACTGCGTCGCCGAGGAATTCCAACCGCTCGTTGTGCGGGACACTCCCGTTCTCGTATGAGTACGAGCGGTGCGTCAGGGCGCGCAGCAACACCTGGGCGTCGATGCTGACGCCAAGATGAGATTGCAGGCCGTCCGGGCTCTCCGGGCCGTCGAAATCCGACGACCGGGGGCGGGCGGCGCGGGAGACCACGGTGCTGTCGCTGTCGGCGCCGGTCAGACCGACAGGACCTGCTTGCCGTCGTACTGTCCGCAGTTGCCGCAGACCTGATGCGGGATCTTCATCTCACCGCACGCACGGTTTGGGCACAGCACGAGCGTCGGTGCAGTCGTCTTCCACTGCGAACGACGCGAGCGGGTGTTGCTGCGCGACAGGCGGCGCTTCGGAACGGCCACTGTGGTGACTCCTTAACTTCTCAGCCCGCAGAACTACTCGGACTGCTCGGTGCGGAGCTGCTCTGACACATCGGCCAGTCCAGCCCAGCGTGGGTCGATCTGCTCGTGCGAGTGATCCGTCGGCAGATCGGCCAGGCCCTGCCCGCATTGCGGACACAGCCCGGGACAGTCCGGTCGGCACAGCGGTGTGAGCGGTAGGCCCAGCACCACTGCGTCTCGCACAGCCGGTTCCAGGTCGATCAGATCATCGACGAGGCGCGGCACCTCATCCTCGTCCGTGGTCTCGTCCGTGGTGCTGTCCGGGTAGACGTACAGCTCCATGATGTCGACCACGCAGGTCTCCTGCACCGGATCCAGACACCGCGAGCATTCACCTTCGGTCGGAGCGGTGACGATGCCTGTTACCAGCACACCTTCGGTCACCGACTCCAGCCGCAGATCGAGCTCGACCGGCGTGCCTGGCGACACGCCGACGACGTCCAGGTCCAGACCGGTTGGCGCGGGAACGGTCCAGCGGAGGTCCTTGCTGGATCCCGTCCGGCGCCCCATGCTCCGGGTGTCCAGAACCAAGGGTGCTCGGTGATCCAGCGAGGCCGACGCCGGGCTGCGCTCGCGCAACCGATGAGGAGGCCTTTGCTGAGGTTGAGGCACGAAGAAGAATAACCGAAGGAGGGCTCGCGGGGCGAACCGGACGCCGGACGCGACGGGTCCGCCTCGGGCCAGGACGCCGGATCAGGATCAGGACTGGCCGTCGAACCGCTCGCCGGGTGAATCCGCGACCGGCTCGGCGGCCTCCTGCCGGGACGCGATCTGGGCCCGTCCGCGCTCGGCCAACGCAGCGGCGTGATTCAGCGTTTCGACGATGTCGGCGAGCGTCTGATGAGCCCACTGATCGCCGTCCGTCCGCAGTTTCATGGCATATGCGGTGGCCTCCCCGACGATCCGGGTCGCCTCGGCTTCGGCGGTGGCTCGGCTGGTCGCCACGTACTCGTCGATGTCGCGTTTCAGCGCCTCGGCGGCGTTGGTGGCCGACTGATGGACACCCGCCGAGGAGATCAGCCGGGCGTTTTCCGCCTTGCCATCGTCAACCAGGCGCGCCGACTCGGCCTGCGCCCGACCGATCAGCCCGTCGGCGTGTTCGCTGGCCTCGAGCCTGGTCGCCTCGGCCTCCTCGGCGGCTCGGGCGCGCTGCTCGTCGGCGTGTGTTTGCGCCTCGGCCAGCACTGTGTCGCGCTCCTGGACGATGCGCCTCGCGTCTTCGAGTTGCTGCGGCAGGACTTCGCGCAGGTCGTCGAGCAGGTCGAGGGTGTGTTCGCGCGGCACCACACACGAGCTGGACATCGGCACCGCGCGGGCCGTCTCGACGAGCTCCACCAGTTCGGTCAGCACCTCGTCCGCGCGGCGCATCGTCGGATCACTCATTCGTCCCCATTCGCTGGCAAGCGGCGCTCATCGGGGCCGCCGCGCAACGCATCGAGCCGTGCCAGCACCGACTTGGGTACCAGCGCGCTGACGTCCCCGCCCCAGCCGGCGACGTCTTTGACCAGGCTGGAGGCAAGGAAGCTGTACTCCGGGTTGGTGGGCATGAACAGCGTGTCGATCCCGGCCAGCCCGCGATTCATCTGGGCCTGCTGCAGCTCGTAGTCGAAGTCGCTGACCGCGCGCAGCCCCTTCACGATGACTGGGATGCCGTGCTGCTTGCAGTAGTCGACGGTGAGGCCCTGGAACGAATCGACGGTGACGTTGGGGTAGGGCACGGTGACCTCGCGCAGCATCTCGAGCCGGTCCTCGACGCTGAACAGACCCGACTTGCTTCGGTTCACGAACACCGCGACTACGACCTCGTCGTACAGATTGGCACTGCGCGCGATGATGTCGAGATGACCGTTGGTCACGGGGTCGAACGAACCCGGGCAGACGGCGCGCCTCGGCTCGTTCGAGCCGGACGGACCACCCGGATCAGCCACGATTAATCGTCTCCTGACAGTGGGCGCACGGCGCGCAGCTCACGGCGCCCGACGGTACCAAAGCAACGCCTCCCCGTAGCGCTTCTGCCTGAGCTCATCGAGTGCGGTTGGCCACTGCGGTTCCGGCGACCTCGCCGACCGCTCGACCACGACGACCGCGCCTGGGGCGAGCCATCCTGGTTCGACGAGCTGGGCCAGCACCGCACCGAGCGCTGCCTCGTCCAGCGCGTACGGCGGATCGGCGAAGACGAGGTCGAAGGGCGCGTCAGCCGGGCGGCGCAGATACTGCTCGACCGGGAGTCGGATGAGCGTCGCCCCCGGCATCTGCAGCGCAGCGATGTTGGCGGTCACCACCTTCGCGACGCTCGGGTCGGACTCGACCAGCACCGCTCGCGCCGCCCCACGGGAAACGGCTTCCAGCCCGACCGCCCCCGACCCGGCGAACAGGTCGAGTACCCTGGCGCCGTCGAGGTCGAGCAGCGCGCCGAGGCTGTTGAACAGTGCCTCCCGGGCCCGGTCGGACGTGGGTCGGGTCCCGGCCGGCGGCACCTGCAGCCGACGACCCCCTGCTTCGCCACCGATGATCCGGGTCACCGCCCGATCATGCCTTTTGCAGGTACTCGGCGCGCTCGTCGTCGAGCAGTTCGGCGACCTGCGCGGCCAGCAGCGGGTGCCGGCTGAGTTCCGGGTCATCGACAATCAGTGCAGCCGCTTCAGCCCGCGCGTCGGCGATGATCTGCTCGTCACGCAGCAGGGACAGCAGCTTGAGATGGCTGTGGCGGCCGGACTGATCGGCCCCCAGCACATCACCCTCCCGCCGTTGCTCGAGGTCCACCCGGGCCAGTTCGAACCCGTCCACCGTCGATGCCACCGCATCCACCCGGCTCCGTCCGGGTGAACCCTCCGGGAACTGGGTCGAGAGCAGGCACAGGCCGGGATGCCCGCCACGGCCGATCCGCCCGCGCAGCTGGTGTAGCTGGGAGACACCGAATCGGTCGGCATCCAGGACGACCATCACCGTGGCGTTCGGGACATCGACACCGACCTCGATGACGGTGGTGGCCACCAGCACGTCGATGTCGCCGGCCGCGAAGGCGCGCATCACGCCGTCCTTCTCCTCGCCGGGCAACCGTCCGTGCAGGATCGCCTGGCGCAGACCCTTCAGCGGACCTTCGGCGAGCATCGCGGCGGTCTCGAGGACGCCACGCATCTCCCGTGTCGGCGCATCGCCGCCTTTGTCATCAGTGTCGGCGTACTCGACCTGGTCGGAGTCGGCCAGTGCCTTGACATCCGATTCGTCACCGATGCGCGGGCAGACCACGTACGCCTGCCGTCCGGCAGCCACCTCCTCGGCGATGCGCTGCCACATCCGATCGACCCAGTGCGGCTTGTCGGCCGGCACCACGCTGGTGGTGATCGGTGCGCGGCCGGCCGGGAGTTCGCTGAGCACCGACGTCTCCAGGTCGCCGAACACCGTCATGGCGACGGTGCGCGGGATCGGCGTCGCGGTCATCACCAGGACGTGCGGTGGCGCGGCATTCTTGTACCGCAGCGCGTCCCGCTGCTCCACGCCGAAGCGGTGCTGCTCGTCGACGACCACCAAGCCGAGGTCGGCGAACTGCACGTTGTCCTGGATGAGCGCGTGAGTACCGATGACGATGCCCGCCTCGCCGCTGGCCGCTTCGAGCAGCGCGCGACGGCGGGCGGCGGCACCCAGCGAACCGGTCAGCAGAGTGACCCGGGTGGCCTGCTCGGCGCCGCCGATCCGCCCGCCCTGGCCGAGGTCGCCGAGCATCCCCTCGATCGTGCGCAGATGTTGTCCGGCCAGCACTTCCGTCGGGGCCAGCAGCGCTGCCTGGCCGCCGGCGTCCACCACCTGCAGCATCGCCCGCAGCGCCACGATCGTCTTGCCGGAGCCGACCTCGCCCTGCAGCAGCCGGCCCATGGGATGTGGATCGGTCAGCTCAGCTTCCAGAGTTGCGCCGATCTCCCGCTGGCCATCGGTGAGCGAGAACGGCAGGCGGGAGTCGAAGGCCGCCGCGATCCCGTCGCCCTTGCGGGGCCTGGGTAACGCCGGGTTGATCGCCGCCGAGTGTCGGCGTTGCGCGAGGGTGAGTTGCACGGCCAGCGCTTCGTCCCACTTCAGCCTTTTCAGCGCCGCGCCGAGTTGTCGCCGATCCTCCGGCCGGTGCACCGCCCGCAGCGCTGCATCGATGCCCATCAGCCCGTACTCGGCGAGCATCTCGAGGGGCAGGCCGTCGGGCACCGCATCGAGCGAGTCGAGCGACATCTTCACGCAGCGGCTGATCGTCCAGGATGTCAGCTTGGGCTTCGCCGGATAGATCGGGATGAGCGACCCGGCGAACTCGTCGACCTGCGCGGTGTCGTCGCCCGCACCGTCGAGGATGAGGATCTCCGGGTTCTGCAGGCTGCGCAGCCCGCCCTTGTCGACGACCTTCCCGGCGAACAGGCCGGCCACCCCGGGCTGCAGCAGGTTCTGGCGGTAGGGCTGATTGAAGAAGACCAGCGCCATCAGCGCGTTGCCGTCGGAGACGACGACCTCCTGGATGCTGCCGCGTCGCTGGCGCATGGGCCGCGACTTGAACGACTTCACCGTCGCCATCACGGTGACCTGCTCGCCGGCTTGCAACTGGGTCAGGTCGGTGAGCTTGCCGCGCTCGGCGTAGCGGCGTGGGTAATGGCGCAGCAGCTCCCCGATGGTGATCACGTCGAGGTGCTTGGCCAGCGTCGTTCCGGTGCGCCCACCGAGGACGTCGCGCAGTAGTGCGTCGAGCTTTGGCACGGCCCTATTCCACCCCGATCAGCAGCGGGTAGGACGGCTGACCGCCAGCGAATACCGCTACCTCGGCGAGCGGTGCCATCTCGGCGAGCCGGGCGGTCAGTCGCGCCCCGAGCTCCTCACCGGCCTCCGCGCCGAGCAGGATCGTGACGAGTTCGCCTCCGACGCCGAGCAGGCGGTCCAGCAACCGCTCGCCCACTTCGGCTACGTCGGTGCCGATCTCGACCACCTCGCCGTTGAGCAGACCGAGCACATCCCCCGGCTGGCATCGGCCTGCCATCGTCAATGCCTCACGCACCGCGATCGTCACCTCGCCCCACTGGGTGGCGGCGGCGGTCTCGGCCATCGCCACGACCAGGTCGCCGAAGCGGCGGGTCGGGTCGTAGACGGCGACCGCTGCGAGGCCCTGCACAGGCGACTTGGTGGGCACCACCGCAACCTCGATGCCTTCGGCGCGGGCCTCCTCGGCGACGACATCGGCGACGCCGGCGACCTGCGAGGCGTTCGGCAGCAGCACCACGCTGGCCGCGCCGCAGTCGCGCACCGCGCTCAGCACCTCCGCCGTGGACGGATTGTTTCCCACTCCTCCGTCCACCACCCGGACACCCTCGCCGGCGAAGAGGTGTGCGAGACCCTCGCCCGGCGCGACCGCGACCACGGCGACGCCGCTGCGGTTCGACGACCGCGGCTCGGCGGCGACCTGGTCGGCGAAGCGCTGCACCGAGATCCGGTGCGGCCGGCCGGCGTCGATCCCCGCCTCGATGGCCGCGCCGACATCGTTGACATGCACATGCACGTTCCACACGTCTTCCCCGGTTCCGACCACGGCGAGTGAGTCACCCAGCGGGCCCAACGCGGCCTTCAACGCCGTCACGGCCTCGGTGGTGGCGTGCAGCAGGTACTGCACCTCGTAGTCGAACTCGGCGCTGCCTTCCTCCCGGACGACCCGCAACGACTCGCGACTGCGCTTCGCCGGGATCGGCAGGGCCGCGGGCTGGTCGCCGGTGACGATCCCGCTGAGCGCCTCGAGCACCACGACCAGACCACGTCCGCCCGCGTCCACCACACCAGCGCGGGCCAGTACCTCCAGCTGGAGCGGGGTGCGCAGCAGTGCCTCCTGGGCCGCGGCCAGTGCTGCTCGGCTTACTGCCGCAAGGTCGCCCACACCGTCGGACACCAAGGCGTCCGCGACTGCGGCCGCCACGGACAGAATTGTCCCTTCGACCGGGTCGGCCACTGACTCGTAGGCCCGCGTGGATGCGGTGCGCAGTGCTGCGCGCAGCGCGTCCGCGTCGATCGACTCGGAGCCTTCGGCCGACTCCGCCATACCGCGCAGCACTTGCGACAGGATCACCCCGGAATTCCCCCGGGCGCCAAGCACCGCGCCCCGGGACATTGCCTGCAGCGCCTCGCCAGCACCGGCGGACCGGTTCCCCGACAGCGCTTCGGCCGCCGCCTGTGCGGTGAGAGCCAGGTTCGTCCCGGTGTCCCCGTCCGGGACCGGAAAGACGTTCAGCTCATCTATCTCAGCGCGATGTGTCTCCAGCGCCTCAGCGACCGCGGAGCACCAGCGCCGGACCGCGGACGCGTCGAGTTCGGTGAGCACACCCGCACCCTCCGCTCGCCACGATCTACCGGTCGGCCTCCGGCGAAGACTACTGTCACCCAGCGACGGCATGCGGTGCCGCCGGTACGTCTGGAGACGCGTTTTGGCCGGTACCAGGGACAACAGCTAGACTGCTCCTTCGGTGCCCGCGAGGTCTGTGCGCGGGCCGATTGCCGGGTCATCAGGCCCGGTATGAATCGTGTTCGTCATGAATACCTAGTTCGAGGAGGCCACCGTGGCCAGCGTCTGCGATGTGTGCGGAAAGGGTCCGGGCTTCGGTAATGCCGTCTCGCACTCGCACCGCCGGACCAAGCGTCGGTGGAACCCGAACGTGCAGAGCGTGCGTGCGCTGATCGCCCCGGGCACCCGTCGCCGGGTCACCGTGTGCACGTCGTGCCTGAAGGCCGGCAAGGTCACCCGCGCGTAACACCGTTCAGCGGAAGTGCTCGTGGCCGCCCTGCGGCCAGCGCCGGCCGTCCACCCGGACGCCGTCGCCCTCCTTGACCGCGCCGATGACCTGCCACTGCTCAGGCAGCGCTGTGTCGGCCGGGAACGTGGCAACCAGGGCGTAGTCGTCGCCACCGGTGAGGATCCAGTGCATCGGATCGACGTTCAACGCGGCACCGACTTCGGCGAGCTTGCCCGGAACGACCAGCGCCGCCGAGGTGAGTTCGATGCGCACCCCACTGGCGTCCGCGATGCGGGAGAGGTCGGAAATCAGTCCGTCGCTGACGTCGGTCATTGCCGTGGCGCCGAGTTCACTCGCGGCGATACCTGCTGCATACGGCGGTTCCGGCCGGCGGTGTGCGGCGACGACCTGCACGGGCGAACGGAAGCCGCGGGCCAGCACCGCGTAGCCGGCGGCCCCCCAGCCGAGCTTGCCGGCGAATGCGACCAGGTCGCCGACCTGGCAGGTGTCCAGGCGTACGGCATTGCGCCCACCGAGGTCGCCGAGCGCGGTCACCCCGAGCACGATCTTGTCGCTGCTCACCACGTCTCCGCCGACGACCGCGACGTCCAACGCGCCGCATTCCTGGCGGAGCCCGTCCATCAGGCCGTCTGCCCACTCCAGCGGGAGGTCACCGGGCACCCCTACGGCGACCAGCAACGCCGTGGGCCGTGCGCCCATGGCGGCGATGTCGGAGAAGTTCTTGGCCGCGGCCTTGTGCCCGACGTCCTCGGCCGAGGACCAGTCGCGGCGGAAATGGGTGCCTTCAACGAGCATGTCGGTGGTGGCCACCATCCGGCCGTCCGGGGCACGGACTACGGCGGCGTCGTCACCCGGCCCGATCACGGTCTCGGCGTTGCCGGCGAGGTCGCGGGTGATGCGGCTGACGAAGGCGAACTCGCCCAGATCGGCGACGGTGCGTGGCGTGCTGATGGCTCGGTCCTCCTGTGTGACGGCAACGCGAGGCGTGTGCGGCGGGCTGCGCTAAGTTCTACCCCGGCCCGCAAATCAACGTCGAGAAGAGGGACCGCGCCATGGCAGAAGCAGTGCACGCGTACATCCTGATCCAGACCGAGGTGGGCAAGGCCGCTGCGGTTGCCCGGGAGATCTCCGGACTGGATGGCGTGACCAACGCCGAGGACGTCACCGGCCCCTACGACGTGATCGTCCGGGCCGAGGCAGCGACGGTCGACGAGCTCGGAAAGCTCGTGGTGGCCCGCATCCAGGGCGTCGAGGGCATCACCCGCACCTTGACCTGCCCGGTCGTCAACCTCTGACCTCGCACTCGTCCGGGATCCGTCATCGACGCTGACCGGCGCCGGGCCGCGCTGATCGCCACCGCACTGGCCATACCAATCGTTGTGATCCTGGCGTTCGCTCTTACCGCCCACCGCGGCGGCGGGGGAAAGTCTGCCTCGTCCGCGGCGGCCGGTCCGGTAGTCGTGGACGGGCCGAAGGCGAATCCGGCAGCGGCAGCAGACTGCGAGAAGGTCGTCGAGAAGCTGCCGGTCACGCTGCAGGGCC
>JBPCMU010000104.1:0-2992 GCA_051001975.1 Jatrophihabitans sp. | reverse complement strand
CTTCGGCCAGCCGACGGCACCGACCTCGGAGAGCACCTCGTGCACCAGCAGGGCCACCTGCTTCGCCTCGGCCAACCCCGTGCCGGGTTGCGGATCGAGGTCGATGCGCAGCTCGTCCGGCGATTCGGTGTCTGCGCGGCGGGAGTGCCAGGGATGGAACTCGACGGTGGACATCTGCACCGCCCAGGCGATGTCGGCCAACTGCGTCACACACAACTCGTCGGCGCTACGGCCGGACGGGAAGCGGACGGTGGCCGTCTCGACCCAGTCGGGCGCGCCCTTCGGCAACCGCTTCTGGTAGATCTTCTCGCCGTCGACGCCCTCGGGATACCGGTGCAGCATGCAGGGCCGCTCCCGCAACGCCCGGACGATCCCGTCGCCCACCGAGAGGTAGTACTTCACCAGGTCCAGCTTGGTCTCGCCGCGGGCGCTGAAGTACACCCGATCGGGGTTCGAGACCCGTACCGAGTGCTCCCCCACTTGCACCTCGGTCGCCGGCGTAGCCACCGCGTCACGCTAGCGCGACCGGCCGACGTGGGGCACCCTGGAGACGTGACCGAACCGATCGAGCGCGGCCCCACCGAGGGCGACCCGGCGCTCGACGGTGAGCCGCTGATCATCTACCTGCACCCGTACGAGGGCCGACAGGTGAATCCGAACACGCCCGAAGGCGAGCTGCGCAGCGTTGCCGCCTTCGCCGCAGGCATCAACAACGCACCGCCGGCGCAGCGCACCGTCGCCAAGGTCGTTGTCTGGCTGATCCTCATCGGCATGATCACCGCGGTTCTCGTCGGCGTGGTCGCCGGCACGCACACTCTCTGACACGGCGCTATTTCGCCGTTCTCGGTACCGTGGACTGCATGACCGAACTCTCTGAGACGACGCCTGCTGCCGTGACGAAGACAGACGAGGAATGGCGCGCCCAGCTCTCCCCGGACGAGTACGCAGTGCTGCGCCAGGCGGCCACCGAGGCCCCGTTCAAGGGCGAGTACACCGACAACCACGAGGTAGGCGTCTACCGCTGCCGGGCCTGTGAAACGGAGCTGTTCCGCAGCACCGAGAAGTTCGACTCGCACTGCGGGTGGCCGAGCTTCTTCTCGCCGTTGGCCGGCGACAAGATCATCGAGCGCACCGACGACACCCTGGGCCGGGCGCGCACCGAAGTGCTGTGCGCGAACTGCCACAGCCATCTCGGGCACGTCTTCGAGGGCGAGGGCTACGGCACGCCCACCGACCTGCGGTACTGCATCAATTCCATCTCTATGACCTTCGAGTCCGTCCAGCAGTAGTAGCCGAGCGCAGCGAGGGCCCGTCGGGCCGAGGATCGACACGGCGGCGAGGAAGACGATGCCCACCACCATTCCGATCGCGGGCTCCATCGGGATGTAGGGCCGCCAGTCGCCGGTGATGGCCTTGGTCACCGCGATGAGGGCGGCCGCTGCGCTGCCGGGTCTCCTGCCGAAAGGGAGGTCCGTCGC
Source organism: Jatrophihabitans sp. (assembly GCA_051001975.1). Classification (GTDB taxonomy): domain Bacteria; phylum Actinomycetota; class Actinomycetes; order Mycobacteriales; family Jatrophihabitantaceae; genus DATAEG01. Next base: position 1,514 of record JBPCMU010000104.1, on the reverse strand, counting down.
GACACGCCGGCATACCTGACGGAAGGCTCCCTCTCGGCCGCAATAACCTCCCGCTCGGCCGGGTGGGTCGCTACGGCAGGACGGCGATGATGTCGCCGATGTCGCGGCGGGTGCCGGTATAGAACGGCACCTCCTCGCGGACGTGCCGGCGGGTCTCCGATCCGCGCAAGTGGCGCATCAGGTCGACGATGCGGTGCAGTTCGTCGGCCTCGAAGGCCAGGATCCAATCGTAGTCGCCGAGGGAGAACGAGGCGACAGTGTTGGCCCGCACGTCCGGGTACTCACGGGCCAACTGGCCGTGCTCTGCGAGCAGCGCGCGGCGCTCCACATCCGGCAGCAGGTACCACTCGGAGCTACGCACGAACGGATAGACCTAGACGAACCGGCGGGCGTTCTCGTCGGCGAGAAAGGCCGGGATGTGGCTCTTGTTGAACTCGGCCGGACGGTGCAGTGCCATCTGCGACCAGACCGGCTCCAGATGCCCGCCGAACTGGGTGCGCCGCAACCGCTGGTACGCGCTCTGCAGCGCCTCCGCCGTCTCTGCGTGCCACCAGACCATCACGTCGGCGTCGGCGCGCAGGCCGGACAGCTCGTACGTGCCGCGCACCACGACGTCCTCGGCGGCCAACTCCTCGTAAAGAGTGGCGACCTCCTTGCCCATACCCGCGCGGTCGGCGTCCTGCAGCGGGACATCCAGTCGGAACACCGACCACAGCGTGTACCGCACGACGTCGTTCAGTTCGCGAGCGCTCTTCCCGTCAGCCACGGGCCCATTGTCCGCGCTCGGTGAGCGAGGCGAGCACCCGGTCCGCGGCCAGCCGGGCACTGGCTATGCAGGCCGGTATCCCGACCCCGTCGTAGGCGGCGCCACACACGGCGAGGCCGGGGACGTCGGCGACCGCTGCGCGGATCCGGGCCACCCGCTCGACGTGCCCCGGCGTGTACTGCGGCAACCCGCCACCCCACCGGGTGACCGCGGTGTCGATCGGTTCCGCGTCGACGCCGAGCAGCGAACGCAGCTCGTGGCGCACCAGCCGGACCAGCTCGGTGTCGTCACGCTGCAGCACGGTCGGCTCCCCCGCGCGGCCCAGCGACGCGCGCAGCAACGTCACGCCGTCGGCGCTGATCGGCCACTTCTGCGACGAGAACGTGGCCCCCTTGATCGCGCGCCGCTCGGACGCCGGGACGAGGAACCCGCTACCCGCCGGCAGGGTGACGTCGCGGAAGGCCAGGTTGACCACTGCAACGCTCGTCGAGCCGATCTCGCCGAGCGCAGTAGATGCCGCTGGCGCGACTGTGCGCAGCAACGGGCCGGCCTTGCCCGGCGGCGCCGCTATGACAACCGCGTCGGCGTCGAGGTGGACCGGCTCGGGCACCGGCCCGCATTCGAGGGCGAACCCATGGGCCGTGCGGCGCAGCACCCGGACGGCCGTGCGAGTCCGGGTCCGGAAGCCGGACCCGGCCAGCGCTGTCGGCAGCTCGGCCAGCCCGCCTGGGAACGACATGAACACCGG
>JBPCMU010000103.1:0-5918 GCA_051001975.1 Jatrophihabitans sp. | reverse complement strand
GGTGTGAACTGGGGCACCGGTCGGCGTCATGGGGAACTGCACGTACCGTCGTAACGACTACCCGTACATGGCAATCCACGTCCAGGGAACGGAATCCCGACCGGTGAATCGAACTAGGCGCCTGGTGCTCGCGCTCTGCGCCGCCCTCGCCCTGCTCGTCGCCCTAGCGGCGTGCGGCAGCAGCAAGCCGGACCCGGCCAAGAAGTCGTCGGCGGGGCTGCAGGGCACCAAGCTATCCGCGCCGATTCCGGAGCCGGCGCTCACGCTCACCGACCAGACCGGTAAGCCCTGGGATCTGCGCGCGCAGACCAAGGGCCGGGTCACGTTGCTGTACTTCGGCTACACGCACTGCCCGGACGTCTGCCCGACGACGATGGCCGACATCGCCGTGGCGTTGAAGAACGTGCCCGCGCAGGTGCGCTCGCACGTCACCGTCGTCTTTGTCACCTCCGACCCGGCGCGCGACACCGCCCCGGTGATCAAGTCCTGGCTTGCCAAGTTCAACCCGGCCTTTGTCGGGCTTACCGGGAACATCGACACGATCTACGCGGCCGCCAAAAAGGTCGGCGTCCCGCTCGAAAAGCCCAAGAAGGGCCCCAACGGGGAGATCGACGTGACCCACGGTGCGCAGGTGTTGGCCTTCGGGATGGATCAGCAGGCTCGGGTGGTCTATACCGCAGGCACTAGCTCCGACGAGTACGCCCACGACATCAATCTGCTAGCGCAGTCCGCCTCCTAGGCCTCATGCCGACCGCCGACGACCCGACTCCGCCGCCCGAGCCGACGCGGGAACTGGACCGTCGGGGATTTCTGCGCGCCGCGGGGTTGACCGGGGGAGGTGTGGCGGTCGGTGCAGCCGTGGGGGCTCTCGGCTACCGCGAGCTGCGCCACACCGCTCGCCCGGCTGCACAGTCGTCGACCTCTCCGGACACCGTCAGCTACTTCGGACCGCACCAGCCTGGCGTCGCCGACCGAGCGCCTGCGTCGATGCGGTTCACCACGTACACGCTGGATCCCGGCATCGGCAAGACCGAGCTGTCCCGATTGCTCAAGGCAGTGGGCGTGGCGGCCGCCTCGATAATGGCCGGGCGTTGGGTCGCCGAACAGGGGCCGGTTCCGGACGGACTGGCAGCGGCGGGTCTCACTGTCACTGTCGGGCTCGGCGGGCGCGCGGTGACCGCAGCCGGCCAGGTGCCGCCCGGTGCGCTGGCCGCGATCCCGCCGTTCCGTGGCGACGAATTGCAGCCGGCTCGTAGTGGTGGCGACCTTGCCGTCCAGGTGTGCGGTGCCGACACGATGGTCGTGGCGTCCGCGGCCCGGGCGCTGACCCGGATCGCCGGCAACCGAGCCAGGCCGGCCTGGTCGCAGAGCGGCTTCCTACCCGAGGCGGCGAAGCGAGAGCCGACCGACACCCCGCGTAACCTGCTGGGCCAGCCGGACGGCACCGACAACCCCACCGGATCTCGCCTGGAGCTGGCAGTCTGGGTGCCCGCCGACGCTAAGCCGGACTGGATGATCGGCGGCACCTACCTGGTCTGCCGACGCATCCGGATGTTGTTGCCGGAGTGGGAGACCCGCACCGTCACCGAGAAACAGAAGGTGATCGGGCGGTATCTCGACAACGGCGCACCGCTCAGCGGCGGATCGGAGCACACCCCGCCGGACTTCGCCGCGCTCGACTCGTCCGGCAAACCGGTCGTCCCAAAGGACGCGCACATCCGGCTGACCCACCCCGTCAACAATTCCGGCGCCACGATGTTGCGCCGCGGCTACTCCTACGACGAGGGATTCCGCCCCGACGGCCAGCCCGAGGCGGGACTTTTCTTTCAGGCGTTCCAGACGGACCCGCGCGAGGTCTTCGTGCCCATCATGCGCAAGCTGTCCGCCTCTGATGCCTTAGGCACGTTCATCCGGCACGAATCCTCGACCGTGTTCGCGATACCCCCCGGGGCGAGCTCCGGTGGATATGCGGGTGAGACGCTGTTCTCCTGATGGTTTCCGACCTCGCGACCGGCCCGGCCGCGTCCACTCCGCCACGGCGCCGTGCGCCGTGGTTCGAGATCGTCTGCACCCTCCTGGGTGCAGCAGTGCTCGCCGTTGTCGCCGTCATCGTCTACCGCTCGCAGACCGCGCCGCACTCGCCGGTGCTGCCCGTGTCGTGGTGCCGGACCGGTTCGATGCAATCGCTCCCGCCGCTGCTCGGTTCAGCGCTGTTGACGCAGTGGCATCTCGACCCGATCGCGCTGGTCGTGGTCGGCCTCGCCGCCATGCTCTACCTGGCCGGTGTGCGCATCGCCGGGCGCGACGGCGCCGGCCGCTGGTCGACGGGCCGGACCGTCGGTTTCCTCGCCGGCCTGGTGGTGTGTGTGCTGGCGACGAACGCGAGCATCGCGGTCTACGACATGGCATTGTTCACCGCGCACATGGTCGGCCACCTGATGCTGGTGATGCTCGCTCCGGTGCTGCTGTGTGTCGGGCGGCCGATGGAACTGCTGCTGCGCGCCACCGGCGAACCGTGGCGCGGACGGCTGACCCGGCTCATCCGCGGCCGAGTTGCGTCGCTGGTCTTCTCCCCGCCGGTTGCGTTGGCCAGCTACGCCACCGTCATCGTCGGCAGCCATCTCACCGGTGCGATGGACGAGATCATGCGCCGGCCGTGGGCGGGGCAGCTCGAGCACCTGGTCTACGTGCTGGTCGGGTTCCAGTTCTTCACGTTGCTGGTCGGCGACGACTCGATCCGCTGGCAGCTGACCACGCCGGCCCGCTGGATGCTGCTGGCCATCTCGATGGCGGTCGACACCTTCACCGGTGTGGTGTTGATGATGACGGCCCGGCCGATCGCGATGGTCGCGGTGCCGGGCCTGCCGGTCAATCAGCTTTCCGACACGCATTCCGGTGGCGCGATCATGTGGGTGGGCGGTGACGGGCTGATGGCCAGCGTGATGATCGCGCTGACCATCGCCTTCCTGCGCCGCCCGGCGATGCGCGAACTCGACCGCACGGGCTGGATGGAGCAGGTCCGCCAGTCCGTCTTCGCCGGCAACGTCGCCGACCCCGCCGATGCGGTGCAGGCGTCGCCGCCCGCAGCCGTCGATGCGGACTTCGACGATCAGGAACGCAACCGGGAGCGCTACAACCGCTGGCTGGCCAAGATGGCCGAGGCGGACAAGCGAGTCGGCCGCTAACCGTTCGGATCTTGTGACGATCTGCCGGCTATAGGCGTCAGATCGTCACATCGTCGGGTCTGGGGCGGGTTAGCGAGCTTCACGTCGCGACGCTGAGCCGCCGAGTGCGTCGAGCAGGTCGGAGCGGGCCCGGGCCACCCGGGAGCGGATGGTGCCGATCGGGCAGCCGCAGACGTCGGCGGCCTCGGCATAGGACAGGCCGAGGATCTGGGTCACCACGAAGGCGTCGCGACGGTCGGAGTCCAGGCACTCCAGCAGCGCCCGGAGAGCCACCCCCTCGGCCGGATCAGGGACCGGTTCCGCGATCAGCTTCGGCGCCGCGCGCTCGCGCACCGCGGCACGCACCGCGTCCGCGCAGACCCGGCGCGCGATGGACAGCAGCCAGGCCCGCGCCGAGGAGCGACCGGCGAAGCGGTGCAGCGAGCCGAACGCTCGGGCGTAGGTCTCCTGGGTCAGGTCGTCGGCGGCACCGGTGACGCCCAGGTGCGCACACAGCCGCCACACCTCGGCCTGGCTGGACCGGACGAAGGCTGCCGCCGCATCCTGGTCGCCACGCCGGGCTCGCAGGGCAGCCTGAGTGAGCGGATCCACGCCGTCATCGTCGGGCACGCAGCACTCCTCCCTGTCGTGGCTCATCGTGCCGTATGCCCGCCAGCTCGCTGCGGCCGAGACCGCAAGGGTTAGCTGGCTCACGCCGGGAACCGGAACGGCTCGGGATGCGACCATCCTGTCGTGAACTGTGAACGCATCCGGGAAGCCGCCTCTGCCCGGTTGGACGGCGAGCCGGTCGGCATGTCGATCGCGGTGTTGGACGCGCACCTGACACGCTGCGTCGGCTGCGCGCGGTGGCTGACCGGCGTCGAGACGCTGGCCCGATCGACCCGGATCAGCGCGGCCGGCGTCCCCGACCTGTCCGACCAGATCCTGCGCGACGTAGCGTTGCCGGCCGTGCGGGTGCGTCGGCGGGTCACTGTTCTGCGGGTGGCGCTGTGCGTCGTCGGAGTCATCCAGTTCGCGGTGGCTGCGCCGGCCGTTTTCGGCGACAGCATGGCGATGTCCATGTCCCTGCACGCGTCGCACGAGTCGGCCGCGTGGAATGCCGCGCTCGGCGCAGCGTTTCTCGCCACCGCGCTGCGCCCTCGCCGCGCGTCGGGCCTACTGCCGATGCTGGTCGCCTTCGTCGGCGTGTTGGCCGCATTGAGCATCCGTGACCTGATCGCCGGTGGTGTATCGCCCTGGCGGCTGTGTACCCACATCGGCTGCGTGCTCGGGCTGATGCTCGTCGCGGTCCTGGCCCGCCGCGATGCCGACACCGGCGCACCGCTCGCCTCTGCATTGCCCGAAACGTCTGCGCAGCCGTCGGATCCACCCGGCCTGCGCGGCGTCGCGTGAGCTCAGCTCTTCTGCCGCGCCGCCGCCCGCTGCTAGTACTGCTGTTCGGGCTCAGCCTCTGCACCGTGGGCCTGATCGGCCGCGCCGCGCCGCACCTGCATCGGCGCACGCTGTCGTCGTCTCGGCGAGCCCAGCCGACGGCGCCCGGCTCGCTACCGCCCCGACCTCGGTCAGCGTGACCTTCGACGAGACGGTCGGGCTGTCGGGGATCGGCTACCTGCAGGTCGTCGACGGCTACGGCAACCGCGTCGACTCCGGCGCCGCGACGCAGACCGGTGCCACCATCAAGGTCGCACTGCGACCCGGTCTCGGCGACGGGACCTACGTGTCGAGCTACCGGGTCATCTCCGCCGACTCGCACCCGGTCACCGGCTCGCTGCGCTTCGTGGTCGGCAACGGCGCGCTGCCGCCGGCAAAGTCGGCGACCAGCGCGACCGACCGGGCGACGTCGATCGCCTTCGACGCCTCGCGGGGGATCGGGTACGCCGGCCTGGCCGGTTTGGGCGGCGGCTGGTTACTACTGAGTGTCTGGCCCCGAGGACGGCAGGACGGGCGGGCCCGGCGGCTGATCTGGGCCGGCTGGTGGGCAACGGTGTTCGGTTCCGCCGCCGAGCCCCTGCTCCAGGGTCCGTACACCGCCGGCGCCGGCCTCGCCGCGCTGCGGCACGGCGCGCTGCTGCACGACACCCTGCGCTCGTCGTTCGGCGCGGCACACAGCGTTCGCCTGGTACTGCTGGCCGCCTTGGCCGCAATGCTCGAGCGGCTGTTCAGGAGCGGGCGCCGGCCGGCGTGGCTTGTCGACTCGGCGGCGGTGCTCGCGGTCGGCGTCGGGCTCACCTACGCCGTCGCCGGGCATGCGAACACCGCGTCGCCGAGATGGCTGGCGCTGGCCAGTGACACCGCGCACGTGCTTGCGATGGCCGGATGGCTCGGTGGTGCGGTGCTGCTCGCGGTGGCGATCGTGCCGGACCCATCCGGCGACGAGCCGAGCGCGGCGGTGCGCGGATTCTCGCGCATCGCGCCCTGGCTGATCAGTGTGCTGCTGCTCACCGGCACCTACCAGGCGTGGCGGGAGACCCGCGGTTGGCATGCCCTGTTCGACACCACCTATGGCGTGCTGGTCATCGTCAAGTCAGTGGTGCTGATCGTGGTCGTCGTTGTGGCGAGTTGGTCACGGCGTGCGGTGCAGCTGCTGTGGGGCGCCCGCTGCACAGGCACCGACAGCGCGGTGACTCCCTCCCTGTTGCGTCGGCTCGTGGCAGCCGAGGTGGTCGTCGCCGCCGTGGCGTTGGGCGCCGCGGCGGTACTCGTCGCCGAGCCGCCGGGGCGGACGGTGGCAGC
>JBPCMU010000102.1:0-22990 GCA_051001975.1 Jatrophihabitans sp. | reverse complement strand
TGACGTCGAATCTAGGCTCGCAACTGCTGGCCACCGAGCGGGATCCGCAGCGGCAGAAAGAGGCCGTGCTGAGTGTGGTGCGGGCGCACTTCAAGCCCGAGTTCCTCAACCGGCTCGACGACATCGTTATCTTCGAGCAACTGGGCACCGAGCAGCTGACCCACATCGTCGGCATCCAACTCGATGAACTCGGTCGGCGACTGGAGGGACGACGGCTCACCCTCCAGGTGTCCGAGGCCGCCAGGGAATGGCTGGGGATCAACGGCTTCGATCCGGTCTACGGCGCGCGCCCGCTGCGCCGGCTCGTGCAGACCGCGGTCGGCGACCAGTTGGCCCGCGCACTGATCGCCGGCGAGGTCCGCGACGGCCAAACCGTCGTGGTCGACCTCTCCCAGGACCGCTCATCCCTCGTGGTCACCGCGCGCTGATCGACACGCCGCCGGCGAGAGTTGGGATCGACCGGGTACGACGCGTCCGCGTCGGGCGAGCGGCTCTGGTCGTAGTTGGGCGAGGTCGGATCAGTCATCATTCGTGATGCACTTGCGCACTTGGGTCGAGTTGTCGCCCCACTTGTCGTGGCAGTGCACGTAGCGCGGCACGAGCACGGCGAGCAGCACGGTGACGACGAGCGCGGCGACCAGGGAGCAGATCAAGCCTGTCAACGCCATGCCACGGGCGCCGGCTCCAGCCTTCGCCCGCTTCAGGCCAATCGCACTGAACGTGATGCCCAGGATGACCAGCGGGATGTCGATCACCGAGGTCCAGAACAACACCAGCGACACGATGCCGAGCACCAGCCCGGCGGTGGCCATCCCGTTGGAGCGCCGCACCGGGATCCAACCCGGCGGAGTGCCCGGCGGCGGAGGGTACGAACCCTGGTAGGGATTCGGCGGCGGGGGGTACGAACCCTGGTAGGGATTCGGCGGCGCGCTCGGCCACGCGCCCGGAGGCTGCGGGGCGGGCGAGGCAGGTGAATCCGGCGCGATGCGCCGGCCGAAGGCGTCGTGGGTCGGATTCGGGTCCGGCCGCCCGTACCGGTACGGGTCGAAACCCTCTCCGGTCTCGGACCGGTTCGGATCCTCGTCTGACATGGGTGCCCTTCTCGTTCGGCGACCGCGCGCAGGATGCTCCCTATTATTTCGGGCACTCTACTTGTCGGCATGGCCATCGCAGACCGCGATGACGAGCGACGGACGCCGATAGCTCTGTACTCTCTGGCGAATGACAGCTGCTGGACCCGACGTGGTCGACGAGATGCCGCCGCGCCCGCTCACCGTGGAACGCGCCTACTGGGCTGCGCTGGTCTGGGTGGCGGTGAGCGTGATCGGCTCGCTGTCCCTCTGGCTGCACAAGAGCTACGTGCGCACGTCGCTGATCGATGCCAACAAGAAGGCCAAGAAGCCGCAGGACTTCAGCATCGCCGGGAAGCTCGACCACGCCGTCAACTCGTCGTTGATCTACGGCACGGTGCAGATGGTGGTCATCGGCGCCATCATCGTGCTGGGGGCAGTCTCGCTGCGGCGCGGGCGCAGCTGGTCGCGCTGGGTGCTGCTGATCCTGGCTGTCGTGCCGGTGTTCGGCACCGGAGTGCTGGTGCAGCTGATCGGCGGGATCACCGTGCACGCCCCGGCCGACTACAAGGTGCTGGCGGTCCTTGCTGGATTGCTAGCTCTGGCGATCGTGGTGCTGCTGCTCCTGCCGGACACCCTGCGGTGGTTCGGTGCCCTGCGCGCGGCTCGCACCGGCCAGCCCCTGGGCACCGCCCCGGCGCGTCGGCCAAGTCTGCTCGGTAGCCTGATGAACCCGGCCCGGAAGCGGGTCGAGGACGCCCGCTTGGGGCGTGAGTCCGCCGCGCAGGAATCCTCTTCGGATGACGCATCGGCAAAGCCGAAGCCAGAGCGGGTAGCGCGTCCCGAAGGCCGAACATTGACCGACCGTACGACTAACGGCGGAGCCCGGCCACGCTCCGGCGCCAAGCCGAAGTCCGCAACTGGCACGCCGCAGAACAAGGCTCGCCGGCGGTGAGCGGAGCCGCGGCTGACCGCGATGAACTGCTCGACCTCATCAAGGATCTCGCCGTCGTGCACGGCAAGGTGACGCTCTCCTCCGGCAAGGAGGCCGACTACTACGTCGACCTGCGCCGGGTGACCCTGCATCACCGCGCCGCGCCGCTCATCGGGCAGGTGATGCTGGAGCTCACCGACGACCTGGACGTCGAGGCGGTCGGTGGGTTGACGCTCGGCGCCGATCCGGTGGCCACGGCGATGCTGCACGCCAGCGATGGCCGCCTCGATGCGTTCGTAGTGCGCAAGAGCGAGAAGCAACACGGCCTGCAGCGTCGCATCGAGGGCCCGGATGTCGATGGACGGCGGGTGCTGGCCGTCGAGGACACGTCGACGACCGGCGGGAGCGTGCTGACCGCCGTCGAGGCGCTGCGGGCGGCTGGTGCCGAGGTCGCTGCGGTTGCCGTGATCGTCGATAGGGGCGCCGGTGACGCGGTGCGCGCTACCGGGCTGGAGTATCGCGCCGCCTTCTCGCTCACCGATCTCGGACTCGGCTGAGCGATGCCGCCCGGCGACGATCCAGCGCCGGAGGACCGAGCGAACGATGACGCGACTCCCGACCTGGTGGTCGGAGTGGGCCCGCATCCCCGGCCGTGGCCGGACGATCCCCGGCTCGACCCCGAACTGCTCGCCCAGGGTGACCGTCGCAACGTGCAGGATCCCTACCGCTACTGGCGACTCGACGCGATCGTCGCGGATCTCGACACCCGGCGGCATGACTTCGCGGTGGCGATCGAGAACTGGCAGCACGACCTGAACATCGGCACCGTGGTGCGCACCGCCAACGCATTCCTGGCTGCCGAGGTGATCATCGTCGGCCGGCGACGATGGAATCGACGCGGTGCGATGGTGACCGATCGGTACCAGCATCTCGTGCACGTGCCGGACGTCGCGGCGCTGGTCGAGCATGCCGTGGCGACGGACCGGACGCTGGTCGGCATCGACACCGGTACCGATGCGCTGCCGCTGGAGACCTCGGCTTTGCCCCGCCGGGCGCTATTCCTGTTCGGTCAGGAGGGCCCAGGTCTGTCCGCGGAGGCGCGCTCCGCGTCCGGCGCCGTCTACTCGATCGCGCAGTTCGGCTCGACGCGCTCCATCAACGTCGGGGTCGCGGCGGGCATCGCCATGCACGCCTGGATCCGCCAACACGCCGGCACCGCTAGCCCCTACGCCGGGACGTAGCCGAGGTGCACAACGCCGTTGCTGTAGGTCTCGGACGTCTCGAGGGCGAACTTCGCCGTGTCGACGCCGTCCGGGAACAGCTTCTTCTTCCCGCCACCGACAACAACCGGGTAGACGAACAGATGCAGTGCGTCGACCAGACCGTCGGCCAGTAATGCCCGCACCAGAGTGCCGCTGCCGCTGACGTAAACGCCGCCGTCGACGCGATCCTTGAGCTCGCGAATCGAGTCGGCGCTGTACGGGCCGAGCACGGTCGAGTTGCGCCAGGTCGATTCGGCGTCCTGCAGGGTCGAGCTGACGACGTATTTCTGCGTGTCGTTGAAGAACGGTGCCCCCGGGTCGTCCTCGGCAGTCCGCGTGGACCACGCCGGTGCGAACATCTCGAACGTGGTGCGGCCGAGCAGGATTGCCGACGCGTCGCCGGTGATGGCGCCGATTGCATCGCCCATCCTCGGATCGAAGCCGAAGTCCGCAGTCCAGCTCGGGGTGTCGAAGACCCCGTCCAGTGCGTAGAACTCGTGTACCGCGATCGTGCCCATTGCGCGCTCCCCGTCGTTGGTCACCCCACCGTAGAGATCCGCGCCCCGACCGTCGCTTGAAGACCACCCGGTGTGCGGTTGGCCGAACGCACTTGCCGGTGTCGGGTATCGTGATCAGCACTGTGAAGATCTGACATCGCACCGACCCGCGTCCGAGGCGAGCACGCCCGGCGGGTCCACTCCGTACCCGGGATTGCGATGCCACTGTCACCCCTGACGGCCGAGTCCGTCACCAAGTCCTATGCCGACCGCACCGTGCTCGACGGTGTCGGCCTTACTGCCGCGCCCGGTCAACGTGTCGGGCTGATTGGCGAGAACGGCGTCGGCAAGTCGACGCTGCTGCGCCTGTTGGCCGGCGTGGAGCAACCCGACGCCGGAACGATCAGCTTCCCGCTTGATCTCGCGTACGTCTCGCAAGAGCCGTCGTTCCAACCGCAGCAAACGCTCGCGGAGGTGCTCGACGAGGCGCTCGCCCCGTTGCATCAGGCGGTTCGTGACGTCGAACGGCTGGCGACCGCGATGACCCATGACAACGTCGCCGACGAATTCAACGAACGACTCGAGTGGGCTCGCAGCCACGATGCCTGGGACGCGAACCGACGCGCCACGCTTGCAGTCGCGAGCCTCGGACTCGGTGAGGTGCCGCGCACCCGGCTGATCGGCGAGCTCTCCGGCGGCCAACGCACCCGCCTGGCGCTCGCCGTCGTCATCACCCGGCAGCCCGAGTGCATTCTGTTGGACGAGCCGACCAACCATTTGGACGACGAGGCGATGGAGCTGCTCGAAACCTTCCTTGTCGGGCTACCCGGCGTAGTTGTTGCGGCCAGCCACGACCGGGTGTTCCTCGACCGGGTGTGCACGCATCTCGTCGACCTCGACCCCAGTGCGCTCGGCACCGACGGCGCAGGGGGCAATCGTTTCGGTGGGACGTTCACCGAGTACCTCGGCCACAAGGCAGCGGCTCGGGCCAGGTGGGAGCAGACGTATCTGGATCAGCAGGCGCGGCTCAACGAGCTGCGGGCGGCTACGAAGCTCACCACCCAGAACATCGCACACGACCGTCAGCCACGCGACAACGACAAGTTCATCTATAGCTTCAAGGGTGGACGGGTGCAGGGAGCGCTGGCTCGGCGGGTTCGTGACGCCGAACGTCGGTTGGCCGTCGCGGAGCGGGAGCAGGTGCGCAAGCCACCGGCGCTACTGCGGTTCGCCGCGCCGTTGGCTGCGCCCGACAGCGGCGAACGCCTCGCTCTGTCGATCCGGGACCTCACGGTGCCCGGCCGTGTCGAGGTGCCGCTGCTGGATGTGCCGACGGGTGGGAAGGTGCTGATCACCGGTGCGAACGGCTCCGGCAAGTCCAGCCTGCTGTCGGTGATCGTCGGCACACTGGCGCCGGTCGGCGGGCAAGTGAGCGTCGGGGCGCGCCGTGTCGAGCTGCTGGAGCAGGACGTCACCTTCGCCGACATGGGGCTGGCCGCGGATCAGACGTTCGGTGCTGCGGTCAGCGACGGGTCAGCGCCGCTGGCCGAGCTCGGGCTGTTGCATCCGCGAGACGCTGGCAAGCCAGTGGGCAATCTAAGCGTCGGGCAGCGGCGCCGCCTGCGCCTGGCGATCCTGATTGCGCGGCACCCGGATCTGCTGCTGCTCGACGAGCCGACGAACCACATCTCACTCACTCTTGCGACTGAGTTGGAACAGGCATTGCACACAACTTCCGGAACGGTGCTGGTGGCCAGTCACGACAGGTGGCTGCGTCGGCGTTGGGAGCAGCAGGTGCTCGCACTCCCGGCCGCCTGATCACTGGTCAGGGCAGAGTGAGGATCTCCGCGCCGTCGTCGGTGACGACGAGAGTGTGCTCCCACTGCGCAACCCACGCCCCGTCGTCGGTGACGACGGTCCAGCCGTCGGCCCACATCGTCCAGGAATAGCCACCGAGGCTAATCATCGGTTCGATGGTGAAGGTCATGCCCGGTTCGATGCGGGTGGCCGAGCGCGGCTCGTCGTAATGCAGGATGGTCGGCTTCGTGTGGAACGACGGGCCGACGCCGTGGCCGGTGAAGTCGCGGACCACTCCGTAACCGAAGCGCTTCGCGTAGCTCTCGATGACCCGGCCGATGACGCTGATCGGCCGGCCCGGGCGCACCGCGTTGATGCCGCGCATCATCGCCTCGTGGGTGCGCTCGACGAGATCCTGCACCGGCTGCGCCACGTCGCCGGCGCCGAACGTCGCGCAGGTGTCGCCGTGCACTCCATCGATGAACGCGGTGATGTCGACCTTCACGATGTCGCCGTCCTCGATCACCGTTGAGTCCGGGATGCCGTGACAGATCGCCTCGTTCACCGACGTGCACAACGATTTCGGGAACGCCTTGTAGCCGAGGGTGGACGGGTAGGCACCGCGTTCGATCAGGAACTGGTGGCCGATCTCATCGAGCTCGTCGGTGGTGACGCCGGGCGCGACGTGCTTGCCCACTTCGGCCACCGCCTGTGCGGCGATCCGGCCGGCCGCCCGCATCGCGTCGATCGTTGCCGGGTCCTTCACCATCGGGTCGTCGTGGTCCCAGGGCCGGCCGCCGTCGACATAGTGGGGCCGGGCGATCACGGGGGGCACGCTGCGCCGAGGTGACAACTCGCCCGGTACGAGGCGCGACCGTGCCATGTTCTTCCCCACTCGCTGTCAGTGCTCAGACGTCGATGACCAGCGGGACCAACATCGGCCGCCGCCGGTAGGTGCGATCCACCCAGCGACCAACGGTACGACGCACCGTGTGAGCCAGTGCCTCGGTGTCCCGTACGCCGTCGCCGAGCGATCGTTCCAACGTCTCGATGAGCTCGGCGCGGATCGGGTCGAGAGCGGCGGGGTCGTCGGTGAAGCCACGCGCGGTGATCTCCGGCCCGAACACCACCTTGCCCGCCTGGGTGTCCACCGCGACCACGATCGACAGGAACCCCTCGTCACCGAGAATGAGTCGATCCTTCAACGCGGCGTCGCCGATGTCGCCGACCGCAAGGCCATCGACGAAGACGTTGCCGACATAGATCCGGCCGCTGATCTTTGCGACGCCATCGGTCAGGTCCACCGTGGTGCCGTTCTCGGCGAGCACCGCGCGATCCTCGGGCAGCCCGGTCGAGCGTGCGATCGCCGCGTGGGCCCGGAGGTGCCGCCACTCGCCGTGTACCGGCATGAGGTTCTTCGGTCGGACCGCGTTCAGCAGGTAGCGCAGCTCACCGGCCGGGGCGTGACCGGAGACGTGTACCAGCGCGGTGGATTTGTGCACCACCGTGGCGCCGAGGCGGGCCAGCCCGTTGATGACTCGGAACACGGCGTTCTCGTTGCCGGGGATCAGCGACGAGGCCAGCACGATGGTGTCGTCCTCGACCACCCGGATCGTGTTGTGCTCCCTGTTGGCCATCCGGGACAGCGCCGAAAGCGGCTCTCCCTGCGAGCCGGTAGAGATGAGCAGTACCCGCCGGGACGGCAACTCCTCGGCGACCTTTAGATCGATCATCAGCCCGTCCGGGACGTGCAGCAGCCCGAGCTCCCGGGCTATTTGCATGTTGCGCACCATCGAACGTCCCACCAGCGCGACCTGCCGGCCGGATTCGACAGCCGCGTCCAACACCTGCTGCACGCGGTGCACGTGCGAGGCGAAGCAGGCGACGATCACCCGGCCGTTTGCCTTCATGATCACGTCAGCGACCACCCGGCCCACGTCGCGCTCGCTCGGGATGAAGCCCGGCACCTCGGCGTTGGTGGAGTCCGACAGCAAGAGGTCGACGCCCTCGTCGCCCAGGCGGGAGAAGCCGGGCAGGTCGGTGACCCGGCCGTCCAGGGGCGTCTGATCCATCTTGAAGTCGCCGGTGTGCAGCACCGTCCCGGCCGTGGTCCGGATGCAGACGGCCAGCGCGTCAGGGATCGAGTGATTCACCGCGAAGAACTCGAGATCCCATGGGCCGATGCTCTGCCGGTCGCCCTCACGTACTTGGCGCAGATCGGGCTTGATCCGGTGCTGGTCGAGCTTGGAGTTGACCAGCGCCAACGTGAGGCGCGAGCCGACCAGCGGGATGTCGCCTCGTTCACGGAGGAGGTACGGCAGCGCGCCGATGTGGTCCTCGTGGCCATGCGTCAACACCACGGCGTCGATGTCGTCCAACCGCCGCCGGAACTCCGACCAGTCCGGCAACGTGATGTCCACGCCTGGCGCGTTCGTCTTGCCGAGCAGCATTCCGCAGTCAACGACCAGCAGCCGGGACTTCCCCTGCGGCGGCCGGTACTCGAACATCGTCATGTTCCGGCCGACCTCGCTGATGCCACCGAGCGCGACGATGCGCAGGCTGTTCGGGCGCAGTTGGCCGGGCTGACGGCCGGTGGATGAACCCGGGGCCTCAGCCATCGAGCGGTTCTCCGGTATAGGACGAATCGGATGCCATGCCTCGACCCTAGCGGTCGGTGCGCCGGTCGGTTCGGGCACTCACGACGCTCGGCCCGGGGTCACCCGGCGGTACTGCGTCGTGCGTACCCTGCGGTGATGACCTTGCTGACTCCGCAAGCGCTGGACACGTCTCAGGCGAAGACGCTGGGCATCGGGGTGATCATCGCGCTGCTCGTCGTTGGCGCGATCATCAGCGCGTTGATCACAGCAATCGTGGCGCGGATCGTGGTGCTCGTGGTGGTGGTCGCGCTGGCCGTCGTCGTGTGGACGCAGCGAGCCGACATCGAGAGCGCGGCGAAGAAGTGCGATGCCACCTTCTTCGGCGTGCACCTCACCCCGAGCAATGCCGAGCTCAAGAAGAAATGCCAGGAAGTGGCGAACTAACTCGCGTCAGCGCGCGGCTCGCGCCGGGAGCGCAGGTAGTGGATGGTCACCGGCAGCAGGGACAGGATGACGACCACGATGAGGATCGGGTCGATCAGCGGTTCGACCGTGTCACGGACGAACTTGATGTGCCCGAGCCAGTAGCCGACGAGCACCACCCCGGCCGCCCAGAGCGCTCCCCCGATCACCGAATACAGCGCGTAGAGCGCGAAGCGCATCTTGCTGACCCCGGCCATCACGGTGGCGACCGTGCGCACGATCGGCACGAACCGCGCCAGCAGGATCGTGACCGCGCCGAAGCGGTCGAAGAAAGCTGCTGATCGGTCCACATACTCCGGCCGGAACATCCGCGACTTCGGGCGGTGGAAGATCTTCGGGCCGGCGGTGCGCCCGATCCAGTACCCGACGAGGTTCCCGGCGATCGCCGCGACCGGAGTGAGCACGACGACCAGGCCGATTGCCACGTCCCATTTTCCGGTAGCCACCAGTAGTCCGGCCGCGAAGAGCAACGTGTCGCCGGGCAGGAAGAAGCCGATCAGCAGACCGCATTCGGCGAAGATGATCACGAGCAGCCCGGCCAACCCGAAGGTGCTGATCAAATGGTTGGGGTCCAGCAACTGCGGTCCAGCGACGACGAGATCAGCGGCAAGAGGCACTGCGGAAGCCTAGTGAGTGCTGTCTGAGGGCTGGATGTGTAGCGCCCGAGGTCCCCGCGGGCGTGCGCCTGCAACTAGCGGCAGGACCGCACAGTGCGCGGTAAGCCGCCACACAGCCGGGTAGGCCGTCGGGACGCCAGAGGCAACTCACCCCCAGGAGACCCGATGATCAACCAGAGACGACGCCGACTCGGTGGCATTGCCACCGCGGTCATGGGCGTAGCAACCGCAGCTACCGTCGGCACCCTCGCGCTGACCAGCGGCGGCGCCGGCGCCTCGCCCGCCGGCACAGTGCACACCAGCGGTAGCGCACTCACACTGCGCAAGAGCGCGTCGACGAGTTCGAGTGCGGTGGGATACGTCCCGAACAAGACGCGGATCGCGATCACCTGCCAGACGACCGGCAGCTACGTCACCGGCAAGTACGGCCGGTCCAACATCTGGGACAAGACCAGTCGCGGTGGTCACACCGGGTACGTCTCCGATGCCTACGTCTACACCGGCTCCGACGGCCGGGTGGCACCCAACTGCGGCGGCACCCCGCCGCCGCCCACCTCCGGCTGCTCGACATCGGGCACCGGCGACCCGCACTCCTGCGCGCAAGCGGTCGCCTGGGCAAAGGCGCATGTGCACTCCGGTTCGCAGTCCGGGTATTACCGCGCCTGTGATCATCTGGTCGGTCTCGCCTACGGCTTCCCGGCCAGCGGTTCCTACACCGCGTACCTGCATTGGACGCACATCCCGGCCAAGTACAAGCATGCCGGCAGCCGCAGTGTGCCGGCCGGTGCGCTGGCGTTCTTCTCCACCAGCTCGGCTGGCCACGTGATGATCTCGGTCGGCAACGGCCAGTTCATCTCGAACGACATCCACGGCAACGGCAGCTACACGTACACCACCATCTCGCAGATCGAGAACGGGTGGGGTTCGCACTACCTCGGCTGGTCGCAGCCGTGGTTCCAATACAACCACTGACCGGTACGCGCTGAGCTTGGGAGGCATCATGCACGGACACAGCAGGTTCGGACTACGGCCACGACTGATCTCCGCGGCACTCGGCATCGCAGGCGCCGCGACGATCGCGGTGGTGACGCTGGCCGGCGGTGGCGCCGGGGCAAGCGGCCACGGCGGCACGGTGCATACCGCCTCCGGCGGCTCTCATCGCGGCCGCGAAGTCGCAGACCGGCAAGGGCTACACCTACTCATGGGGCGGTGGCGGCAAGTCCGGCCCGAGCAACGGGATCTGCTGCAGCCCGTCGGGCTACGACGACCGGCACCGCTACGGCTATGACTGCTCCGGGCTGACCCAGTACGCGTTCTGGCAGGGTGCGCACATCGACATCGGCACTGTGACCAGCATCCAATGGACGAAGGGCAAGCAGTACCCGTGGTCGCAGCGCAAGGTTGGCGACCTGCTGTTCTGGGGCACCGGGTCGAGCACGACGCACGTAGCCATCTACATCGGCGACGGCAAGATGATCGAAGCGGCGCCGCCACCCGGAAAGAACAGCGTGCACGTGACGAGCGTGTACGGATCACACAACACCGTCATCCGCGTCATCCACTAAGCGGTCAGCTTAGGTCCGGGCGGATCGACCGCCGTTGCCCGAAACCCATCCCCGTGTAAGTATCCGTGCCTCACCCTTCGAGAGGACTGCCCGTCATGACGAACTACCCGCCCGCACCTCCGCCCGGTCAAGAGCCGATGGGGCCGGGAGTTCCGCCCGGGATGTATTACGACCCGCAGACCGAGTTGACTCTCCCGAACGGCGTGCAGTTGGCCTCGCACGGTCGGCGGATCGGTGCGTACTTCCTGGCTATTCCGCTGGCGATCGTCACCCTGGGAATCGGCTACCTCATCTGGGGCCTGATCGTGTGGGGAAAGGGCACCAGCCCGGCGTTGCAGGTGCTGGGCATGAAGGTGTGGCGACCGCAGGAGAACCGGCCCGCATCCTGGGGGTCCATGGCGCTGCGCAACATCGTCGGCGGCATCCTCCAGGGCATCTTGGGTTTCATCACGGGGCTCGTCTCGCTGGTGCTGTTCCTGTCGGGAAACCAGCGCAAGACGATTCCTGACCACATCGCGAGCACGGTCGTCGTCTACGACCCGAACAAGATCCTCGAGCCGAGGAAGTAGCAGCGCACTGCAGAGGGCCCGGCCGAGTCGGCCGGGCCCCCTTTGCGTGCAGCATCAGTAGCCCTGCTTCCTGGCGAAGTACTGATTGCTCGGACCCATTGCCAGCAGGACGATGATCGCGATGCTCAGCAGGCCGCCGATGATCGACAGGATCTTGGTGAACGCGGTTGAGTTGCCTAGCGCGCCGAGCAACGACAGCACGCCGATGGCCGACACGACCCAGGTGACGATGCGCGCCCAGTTCTTGCCCTTCGCCACCTGCATCGCAAGCAGCACGTACAACACGATGAAGATGACGCCGAGCACCGCCCCGATCACGATGGCGGTGTTCACGAGACTGTTCAGCTTGTCCGCGTCGTAACTGTGGTCCTTCGCGATCTGCTTCTTCAGCGAGCTCTTCGTGGCGAACAAGGCGATCAGCGAGATGACGCCCAGGCCAGCCCGTATGTACATGAGCAGCACGGCGTTCTTGACCGGCGGCGGTGCCGCAGCCGGAACGCCCGGCGCTGGGGCGCCCATCGGCGCCGACGGCATCGCCCCGTACCCACCAGACGATTGACCCTGTGGAGGTTGCTGTCCGGGCCATGCGGGAGGGGAATCTTGCTGCGGGGATTGCTGGCCGGGCCACGTAGGGGGTGGATCCTGCGGTGGCTGCTGGCCGGGGTCGTTGGGGTTGGTCATCGACTCGCCTCCTGGCTCGCGAATTTCTGTGTGCTCACGCTAGCGAACGTCCGCGCTGGACTAGGGAGATCCGCCGCGCACCCGATGGAAGATGTGCCTGCCGACGCGGGATACTGGTCCGGCCTGGTTGCCGAGTCACGTCTGGAGAACCCCATGCCGATCGCCACCCCTGATTCGTATGCCGACATGTTCGACCGGGCCAAGGCCGGCCGTTTCGCCTACCCGGCGATCAACGTCACCTCGTCGGAATCGGTGAACGCGGCGATCAAGGGCTTCGCCGATGCCGGCAGCGACGGGATCATCCAGGTGTCCACCGGTGGTGCCGAGTTCGCCTCTGGCAGCAACGTGAAGGACATGGTTACCGGGGCGGTGGCACTCGCCGAGTTCGCCCACGTGGTGGCGGCGAAGTATCCGATCCAGATCGCGCTGCACACCGATCACTGCCAGAAGGAGAAGCTGGACACCTACGTCCGGCCGCTCATCGCGATCAGTCAGGAGCGCGTGAACGCCGGTCGGGCGCCGCTGTTCCAGTCGCACATGTGGGACGGCTCCGCGGTTCCGCTCGAGGAGAACCTCGAGATCGCAGCCGAACTGCTCGAGAGGGCCGCCGCGGCGAAGATCATCCTCGAGTTGGAGATCGGTGTCGTCGGCGGCGAGGAGGACGGCGTGGTCGGCGAGATCAACGACAAGCTCTACACCACGGCGGAGGATGCGCTGCGCACCGCAGAGGTACTCGGGACCGGCGAGAAGGGGCGCTACCTGCTGGCCGCCACCTTCGGCAACGTGCACGGGGTCTACAAGCCTGGGAACGTCAAGCTGCGCCCGGACGTGCTCGACGCGATCCAGAAGGCGGTCGGTGAGAAGCTCGGCAAGGACAAGCCGTTCGATCTGGTCTTCCACGGCGGATCCGGATCCGAGCCAGAGGAGATCACCGCGGCGGTCAGCTTCGGCGTCGTGAAGATGAATGTGGACACCGATGCCCAGTACGCCTTCACCCGGCCGATCGCCGCGCACATGTTCGGCAACTACGACGGTGTGCTGAAGATCGACGGCGAGGTCGGCAACAAGAAGGTGTACGACCCGCGCAGCTACCTGAAGGCGGCCGAAGCCGGGATGGCGGCTCGGGTCGTCACCGCCTGCCAGGAGCTCAACTCGGCCGGCACCGCAGGCTGACACGCTTTTGGCCGCCCAACCATCTATATGACGGCGGGCGGCCAAAGCGGTGCGGATCAGCCGGCGAGAGCGACGACCTCCCGAGTCGGCCCGTCGGCCTCATCGGTGGCTTGGGCCGTCGGCGCTGCGTCGCGCAGGGCGACGTAGGCCGCCAGCCCGCCGAGCGCGACCAGCACGGCTGCGACGATCAGGCCGGTCCGGTACCCGGTGAGGAAGGCGTCCGTGGCCGAGTGCCCGGCTCGCAACGCGCTGCCCTGCCGGCTGGTGAGAATTGCGCCGATGACCGTGATCCCGAGCAGGCCGGCCACCTCGCGCGATGCGTTGAACACTGCCGAGGCCACCCCGGCCTGATCCACTGGCATGACGCCGAGGACGGTCGCGGTCAGCGGGATGGTCAACCCGCCGCCGACGCCGATGATTGCGAAGCTGGGCATCAAGGAGAGGAAGCTCGCGTCCTGGCCCAGGGTGGCCACCGAGGCGATCCCGACTGCCATCAACAGCATCGCCAGACCCGTCGAGCGGTGTGCGCCGAAACGTCGGGCCACCCGGTCGGAGACGATCGCGCCAGCTGCCATCAGCAGGGCCATCGGGACGAAGGCGGCGCCGGCCTTGGTAGGCGAGAAGCCCAGCACACCCTGCAGGTAGAGGGAGGTGAAGAAGTAGATACCGAAGAGACCGAAGGCCCACATCATCAAGGCCACGATGCCGCCGCTGAACGCGCGCTGGCTGAACAGTGAGACGTTGACCATCGGAGTGGTGGACCGCCGCTCGACCAGGACGAAGGCGAGCATGGAAACAGCGGCGAAGGCGAAGAAGCCGGTGATTGTGGGCGACGTCCAGCCCTTGTCGTGGCCCTCGATCAGGGCGTAGGTCAGTGCGAACAGCCCGACCGTGGAGAAGACCAGACCGGGGAGGTCGAGGCGGCGGGCCACCGACTCCCGCGATTCGGTGATCGCCCAGGCGCCGAGCAGCATTGTCGCGATACCGACGGGGATGTTTATGTAGAAGATCCACTCCCACGAGACGTGCTGGGTGAGCGCTCCGCCGAGCAGCGGGCCGACCGCGAGCGCCAGTGCGCCCACGCCGCTCCAGACGCCGACGGCGGCATTACGGGCGCGGGTCTCGGTGAATGTCGCGCTGATGATGGCGAGTGTGGTCGGGGTGACCAGGGCGGCGCCGAGGCCCTGCACGGCGCGAGCTGCGACGAGCATCCCGACTCCGTCGGACAGCCCGGCCACCAGTGAGGCGACGGTGAAGACACCGAGACCGATCAGGAATAGTCGACGTCGGCCAAATGCATCGGCCAACCGGCCACCGGCCAGCAGCAGCCCGGCGAAGGTGAGGATGTAGCCGCTCACCACCCATTCCAGGCCGGCTGTCGACAGGTGCAGCTCACGCTGGATGTCGGGGATCGCCACATTGACGATGTTGTTGTCGAGGTAGGTCATGAACGTCGCGAGTGCCACTGCGACAAGTGTCCAGCGATTGCGGGGCTGCTTCATCGGATTCTCCAGTTCCTATACGTCGTACATGTATGGCGTATAGGTAACCCTGTACCGTGTACAGTTGTCAAGCATGAGTCCACGACAGAGCTCCGGCACGGCGGTCCGGGCGGAGCTGAGCAAGGCCGCCATCGTGGAGCGGGCCCTCGCCGTCATGGACGTCGAAGGCTCCGATGCAGTGACGATTCGCCGCGTTGCGCAGGAGTTCGGCGTGACGCCGATGGCCCTCTACTGGCACGTCAAGAACAAGGTTGAGTTGCTCGCTGCGGTGGGCGACTCGTTCTTCGAGGGTATGACCGTCCCGCCTAAGGACGGCAACTGGAGCAGCAGGCTGCGCGCCGTCATGGAACTCCTCATGGACGCGCTGCGTCGTCACCCGGCTGCCGCTCCGCTGGCTCTCCCGCGGGTGCTGATGTGTCCCTCGGGACTGGCGGTGACCGAGTACACCCTCGCCTTGTTGAGTGATGCCGGCTTCACCGTTGCGCAGTCCGCGGACCTGGCCCGTGCTGCCCTGCAGACCGCGATCATGATGGTCAGCCAAGCCCCGGGGGCGGAGACGCAGGCTGCGCTGGCCGAACGCGACCAGATCCTCGCCGCCAAGCGGCAGCACATCGCCGCTCTGTCGATCGACCGCTACCCCAACCTCGTCGCGGCGATCGGGCCACTGCTGGATTGTGCCGACGATCAGGCGTACTACAGTTTCGGCATCGATCTCTACATGGAGGGCGCTGAGGCGCTGTTGCGACGGCAGAAGCGCGCGGCCAAAGCGGCTCGTTAGGCCGGCGCAGTGAATCAGGCACAATCGGGTCCATGACCCACAGCGCAGAGGCCCGCTCATGACATCGATCCCCGCACGCCACCGCCCGTGCGCCAAACTGCGGCGCCTGAATGCTGGGTCGGAGGCGTGCTCATGACATCGCACGGAAACCTGCTCGCCCCGCCGACCCGGCTGCCCGAAGACAGCGGAGCTGCCGATCTGGCGGCCGGTCTGGCGCCGGCAGAGGTGGCCGCGGCGCACCCTGACTCGATCGCTGCGTGGGGCCTGCTCGCCCACGAGGCGCTCAACGCCGGTCGTCCGGTGGACGCCTACGCCTACGCCCGAACGGGGTACCACCGTGGGCTGGACGCGCTGCGCCGATCCGGCTGGAAAGGCACCGGCCCGGTGCCGTGGTCGCACGAGGCGAACCAGGGATTCCTGCGCTCGCTGTATTCGCTCGGTGAGGCTGCGGCCGCGCTCGGCGAGGACGACGAGGCGTCCCGCTGCCGGCGCTTCCTCGCCGACTCCGACGCCGAGGCGCGCGCGCAGCTGGCCGAGCTTGACACCATTGGCTAGGGACATTAGCTTTGAAGCTATGACAGCTAGCGAGCCCGTCGCCCCAACAATCGAGTACCTGGACCGCCGCGGTGGTCGCATCGCCTATCAGGTGAGCGGCACCGGGCCCCTGGTGGTGTGCGTGCCCGGGATGGGTGAGCTGCGCAGCTCGTTCCGTTTCCTCGTGCCGGACCTGGTGACCGCCGGCTTCCGCGTCGCCGTGCTGGACATCCGCGGCCACGGCGACAGCGACGCGACGTTCGGTAGCTATGACGACGTAGCCCTGGCCGGCGACATCCGGGCCCTCGTTGAGCACCTCGGGGGGCCGGCGGCAGTGGTCGGCAGTTCGATGGGCGCGGCCGCAAGCGTGCTGGCCGCCGTCGAACACGGCGAGCTCTTCTCTGCGCTGGTGATGACCGGGCCGTTCGTGCGTGACGTACCGCTGTCCAAGATGCAGACCTGGATGATGCGTGCGGCGATGGGTGGACCGTGGGCGCGCAGGGTGTGGCTCTCGTACTACCCGAAGTTCTACCCCGGCACCCCGCCCGCGGACTTCGAGCAGCACCGCGCGGAGATCGGTGCCGCGATGCAGCGCAAGGGTCACCGCGCCGCGTTCACCAAGACGACCCGCACCTCGCATTCGCCGGCCGACGCCGTGCTGGACTCGGTGCGCACGCGGACCTTGGTCGTGATGGGCGCCCAGGACCCGGACTTCCCGGACCCGACCGCCGAGGCGCACATGATCGCCAGCCGGGTCCACGGTCGCGCCGAGATCGTGGCCGAGAGCGGGCATTACCCGCACGCGCAGCGCCCGAACTTGGTCTCCCCTCTGGTCATCGACTTCCTCACGTCAGTCACCCGGTCCGTCCCGAACGGGGACTAGCGATGCCACGCGCTGGACTCACCCGGCAGGGACTGACCGAGGCCGGCGCCCGACTCGCCGACGCCGAGGGAATCGAAGCCCTCACGTTGGCCGCGCTCGCCCAGCAGTTCGGGGTGCGTCAACCCAGTCTCTACAAACACGTCGACGGATTGCCGGCGCTGCGCCGGGAGATCCGGTTGCTCGCGCTTCGGGAACTGAACGCCGAGGTCGCGACCGCAGCGGTCGGCCGGTCGGGTTCGGAGGCATTACTCGCGGTCGCATCGGCCTACCGCAGCTACGCGGCACAACATCCGGGCCGCTACGCTGCGAGCGTCGCCGCTCCGCCGGAGGCCGACGCCGAACTGCAGCAGGCCGCGAGTGCCCTGCTTGCCACGATCTCGGCTGTGTTGCGCGGTTTCGGCCTCGACGGTGACGACGCGATCCATGCGATCCGCGGGCTGCGTGCGTTGTTGCACGGCTTCGTCGCGCTGGAGTCCGCGGGCGGTTTCGCGATGCCGCAAGACCTCGAAGAGAGCTATCGCCGACTCATCCTCGGGTTCGATGCGTCGGTCCGCGCGTCGGTGGCTGTGACCTCACCGACGAGACGAGCGGCGAGGCGGGTCAAAGCGATCCACTAGCCTTTGCGCGTCGGCCGAGTCCGGATCGGTCGCAGGCGTGAGGGATGTGTCGGCATGCCGGCGATCGTGTTGCTGGGAGCCCAATGGGGTGACGAGGGGAAGGGCAAGGCCACCGACCTGCTCGGTAGCCGGGTCGAGGCCGTCGTGAAGTTCAACGGCGGGAACAACGCCGGGCACACCATCGTCATCGACGGAGACAAGTACGCCCTTCACCTTCTCCCGTCGGGCATCCTCACGCCCGGGTGCGTGCCGGTGATTGGCAACGGGGTGGTGGTCGATCTCGGAGTGCTGTTCGAGGAGATCGACGCGCTGGACGCCCGTGGCGTCGACACCTCCCGGCTCGTCGTCAGCGCCAACGCACACGTCATCACTCCGTACGCCCGCACGCTGGACAAGGTCACCGAGCGTTTCCTGGGCAGCAAGAAGATCGGCACCACCGGTCGGGGCGTGGGCCCTACCTACGCAGACAAGATGGCCCGCGTCGGGATCCGTATCCAGGACCTCTTCGACGAGGACGCCCTGCGCGAGAAGGTGACCGGAGCGCTGGCCACCAAGAACCAGATCCTGGTGAAGGTCTACAACCGCCGGGCGATGGACGTCTCCGCTGTCGTGGACGAGTTGCTGAGTTACGCCGAGCGGCTGCGCCCGATGGTGGCCGACACCGCGCTGCTGCTGTCCGAGATGCTCGACGAGGGCAAGACGGTCATCCTCGAGGCCGGGCAGGCGACGCTGCTCGACGTCGATCACGGCACCTACCCTTTCGTCACCTCGTCGAATGCGACCGCGGGCGGCGCTTGCACCGGTTCGGGCATCCCACCGAATCGCATCGACGGCGTCATCGCCATCGTCAAGGCGTACACCACCCGGGTCGGTGAGGGGCCTTTCCCCACCGAACTGTTGCACGAGAAGGGCGATCAGCTGCGCGAGGCCGGTGCCGAGTTCGGCACCACCACCGGGCGGCCGCGGCGCTGCGGTTGGTTCGACGCGCCGATCGCCCGGTACGCAGCGCGGGTCAACGGGGTCACCGATTTCGTCCTGACCAAGCTCGACGTTCTCACCGGCATGGGCGAGGTGCCGGTGTGCGTTGCCTATGACGTCGACGGTGTGGGCCACGACGAGGTGCCGATGACCCAGGTCCAGTTCGCGAAGGCGCAGCCGATTTATGAGACTTTCCCCGGCTGGGACGAGGACATCTCCAAGGCGCGCACCCTCGACGACCTGCCCGGCAACGCCCGCGACTACATCGCAGCGCTCGAGGCGATGATCGGCGCGCGCATCTCCGCTATCGGGGTCGGGCCGGGCCGCGACGAGACGATCAGTGTCCATGATCTGCTGGGCGGGGTCTGAACGCAGGTGCGGGTTCTCGTCGTCGGTGCCGGTGCCCGGGAGCATGCGTTGTGTCTGGCGCTGGCCGCCGACCCGTCGGTGACGTCGCTGACCTGCGCGCCGGGCAATGCCGGCACCGCAGCGGTCGCAGCGCAGCGCGGAGTCGTGGCCGACGATCCGGTCGCGGTCGCTGCACTGGCCGTCGAGCTCGCAGCCGACCTTGTGGTGGTCGGCCCCGAAGCACCGCTGGTTGCCGGAGTAGCCGATGCGGTCCGAACGGCCGGCGTTGCCTGCTTCGGCCCGTCCGCCGCGGCTGCGCAGCTGGAGGGAAGCAAGGCATTCGCGAAAGAGGTGATGGCCGCGGCAGGGGTGCCGACGGCCGAGTCGGTCAGCTGCGCCGGCACCGATGCCGCTGCGGCACTTGACCGCTTCGGCCCGCCGTACGTGGTGAAGGACGACGGGCTGGCAGCGGGCAAAGGCGTTGTAGTCACGACCGATCGCGGCGAAGCGCTCGCGCATGCCGAGGGCTGCCGACGGGTCGTCGTCGAGGGATACCTGGACGGTCCGGAGGTGTCGTTGTTCTGCGTCACCGACGGCACAACGGTGGTTCCGCTGCTCCCGGCGCAGGATTTCAAACGGATCGGCGACGGCGACACTGGGCCGAATACCGGCGGGATGGGCGCCTATGCGCCGTTGCCCTGGCTCCCGCCCGGGACCGTCGCCGAGGTGCTCGACACCGTCGCGCGGCCCACCGTCGTCGAGATGAATCGGCGCGGTGTCCCGTTCAGCGGCTTGCTGTACGTCGGGTTGGCGATGACCTCTCGCGGTATCCGGGTCGTCGAGTTCAATGCGCGGTTCGGCGATCCGGAGACACAGGCTGTGCTCGCGCTGCTCGAGACGCCGCTGGCCGGGCTGTTGCACGCGGCGGCGACGGGTCGGCTTGCCGAGCATCCGGTGCTCAGCTGGAACGCTGGCAGCGCGGTCACGGTGGTGATCGCGGCACAGGGATATCCGGTGGCGCCACGGCTCGGCGATGCGCTTACCGGCGCTGAGCAGGACGGCGTGATCCACGCCGGCACCCGCCGCACCGACGACGGGGCGATCGTCTCCAGCGGTGGTCGTGTCGTGTCGGTGACCGCCACCGGCGCGAGCCTCGACGAGGCTCGAGCAAGGGCCTACGCGCTGGTCGAACGGGTGCACCTGCCCGGCGGCCAGCACCGCACGGATATCGCGTTGCGCGCCAGTCGGTCCTGATCGCCGATTGCTGACACCGACCGGGCGAGGCAGGATCGATGCATGCCGAACCCCGTGTCCAGCGCGGACGGCGCCCAATTCGAGGTCGTCGAACTGCCTGGGGATAGCCGGTCCTGGAGCGATCCCGGCAATGGGTCCGATGTGCTTGCAGTCGGCGCGGAGCCGTCCCAATTCGTACTGCCTCTACGGCGCACGACCAACCTGCTCGGCTCGATCCGAGTGCGCCTGGGCATCGGCGTCGCGGTGCTCGGTGCGCTCGGAATCGTGTTCGCTGTCGGGCCGACGGGCCAGGTGAGCTTCCCCCGACCCGCGGCCCGCCCGCCGGTGGTCATCGGATGCCCACCGGGCAAGCACTGCGCCACCCGGCTGGATCCGTCCAGCGCCGTCGCAGCCGCCCTGGCCAGTGCCGACCCGGCAAGCTCGCCGGTCGCCGAGAGCACCTACGACACGAGTTCCGGGCAGATCTACCGCACGACGGTGGCCGGCAGCAACGGCGCCCGCCAGTACCAGATCGAGTCGTCCTGTCTGCCGGGAGGACCAGCTCCGCTGGCCCAACCCATCGAGGCGCAACACATCGACTCCTCCGGCGCGATGCCCGGCTTCGGCGGTTACACCGCAGTCAGCGTGACCCGGGTCAGGGACACCGCCTGCGCGGTCCATATCGCCGCCGTCGCACCCGATACCGCGTCGGGCGCGCTTCGGCCCGGTATTTCGCCCAGCCCGAAGTTCCGGATGCACGGTGGCTCGGCGGCCGAGTCGGTGCTGTTCGCGCTCCTTCGTGATCCGCGGATCTGGCTCGGTCGATGAGCGAGGAGCCCGACCCGCAGCTGCACATCGTCGACGTCACGACGCCGGCCGCGACGACACCGGATGACCTGGGTGCCGACGTGATAGCCGTGGATCCGCACCCGAGCAGGCTGGCCCGGTATACCCGCCGGACAGCGCGCTCCCTCGGCCCGGTCCGCATCGCTACGGCGCTGATGTTGATGGCTGCGGCAGTGGTGACCGGGTCGGCGGTGACCGCCGATCGTCCTGTGCACACCACGCAACACGTGATCCGTCCGCCGAAGGTGGAGGTGGATGCCCTCGGCTGCCCGCTCACCGGTTCCTGTCTGGTCCGCACGGCCGAGGACAGCAGTGTCGTCCAGGCGATGGCACGGGCTGCGCCCGGCTCTACGATCTCCGACCCGGTCGCCACCTACGACACGCATACCAACCGCGTCTACCGCGTCTCACTGGTCGCCACGTCGGGGAAGGCGACGTTCCAGATCGTGTCGCAATGCATCCCGGGCACCGCACCGGCGGCGGCACAGACGACCCAGTCACACGAGATCGTCAAGCATGGTCAGACGTACTCGCAGGTCGATACGGTGCTAACCCGGCAACCGGACTGCAGCGTCTACATCACCGGCGACGGTCCTGAGCTGACGTACACGATCTCCGGCAGCACCACCTTCCGGGTGCTGCCCACCGGCGGTACCGGATCGGTCGAGGCATTCCCCATTCCGTTGGATACGTTCGTCGAGTCCACCGTCCGCGCCTTGACGACGGATCCGGGCATATGGCTGGACTGACCGGCCGGCCTGACACCGCGGCGTGGCCGGCGTCGCGCGGAGCAGTTCTGCTCGCCCTCGCGTCGGTGATCGTGCTGGCAGCGTCGCTCGGACTCTTCGGCTACTCCCGATCGTCTATCCAGCACGTCGTGACGGTGACCGACACCAGCAGGCAGACCCGGCTCAGCGCGAACGGCTGCCCGGACGGCCTCGTATGCGCCTTCCCGAGCCATTCCGATACGGCGCTGAGCGCCATTCAATCCTTCCTGCCTGAGTTCCGCGCCACGTTCGAGTGGGCGCAGGCAAAGGCAGACACGCAGGACCGATACGTCGTGGAGGTGCACGGAACCGTCGGCACCGAGGTGACGCTGTTGTTCCGCGCGCAGTGCATCCCGGGCGGCGGCAAGGTCGGTTCCAGCACGCTCAGCAATGCCGACGGGGCGCGCATCACGGTCGGCGGTGTGCCCGGTGCCAGCGTGTCGATCGTGCTGCTGCCCACCCACCCGAGCGTGGCGCTGCCGACCCACCAAGCCGAATTGATAGCGGCGAGTCCGCTGAGTCAGATCGGCCGGTGTTGACCGCGCCCGGGTCCGGCGATACGCCTGCACCGGTCGCCGACGAGGTGCGCAGCGGCCGGGACGTCGCTTCCGCGCGGGAGCGGTGGCAGGCGACCGGCTCCGCGACGAAGTGGACCGCTCGGGCGGCTGCCGCGGTACTGCTCCTTACCGCGGCCGTGTGTCTGGTGCTGCCGCACTCACATCCGCGCCATGCGACTCGAACCGCTCCCGATCCGGCACTCACCGTGGGTCGCACCGTCGATGCCACCGGCTGCCCCATAGGCGTCTCCTGCACGGTGGATCCCACTCCGTCGACGGTGTTGGTGGCTGCGGTCCGGCGAACGTTCGGCGGCAAAGTGGTTGTGCTGGACGGCAGTCAGACGATGAGCGGTTCGCGCGTCTACAGCTGGCAACTGATGGCTTCGGTCCGGGTCGGCACCGTGGCGGTCTCAGCGCAATGTGTGCCCGGTGCATCGGTGGTGCCCGCCAGCGCGTCGACCACTGTCTTCGGCCACGACGACCTGTCCGGCAACCGCCGGGTGGACTACCGCCGAAGCTACGTCGTCGTAGCGGGTGACCGCGGCTGCAGCGTTGTCGTGCAGGTCGACGCCAGCGACTCCGGAGACGGCACGTTCGACCTCGCCCGGCAGGTGGCCGGAGAACCGGTCGTGCAGGGGCACCCACGAACGGGGCGCCAGGAAACCCAGTCCAGTTGGTAGCCGCCCAGGTCGGTTTTGCGAC
>JBPCMU010000101.1:0-22077 GCA_051001975.1 Jatrophihabitans sp. | reverse complement strand
GACTACGGCAGGCAGACCTACCGGCCACCAGCCCGGCTGGCGGCGTTCATCATCGCCCGAGACCAGACCTGCACCTTCACCTCCTGCACCCGCCCCGCAGTCGCCTGCGACCTGGACCACCGCGTCTCCGCGAAAGACGGCGGCACAACCTGCCCGGGGAACCTGCACCCCCTGTGCCGGCGGCACCACCGCTGCAAACACCAAACCGACTGGCACCCCCAGCGGCAACCCGACGGATCCACCACCTGGACCAGCCCCACCGGCCACACCTTCCACACCCGGCCCGACCCGCTACCCACCACCATCGACCCCAGGCCACCGCAATCGCCACCCGAACCAGCCGACCACCCCGACCCACCGCCGTTCTGAGCAACCACGACACAGGTACGAGTCGGGCTGACTGCCGTTCTGCGCATGCCAGCTCAATGGCGCTCGGTTGCGGCACACTTCGCAAAAGGAAGGACCAAGCCCGCAGTAACAGACCAGAGCGAGGGTGAGCCGGTCAGCCGCCGGAGGTCTCGAGTTCGGCGCCCAGCGGCACGGTGCGCACGTGTCGCGAAGTCAGCCAGCCGTGCGGCAACGAGACCGGGCGCGGGCTGGTGGTGCGACCGCGCGGGCGGCCGATCACGTCAGCTGGGAAGGGCTGGGTCCCGTCGAGTTGAGTGAGCAAATCGTCCAACTCGACGAGGGTCGAGACACAACCGAGCGCGGAACGCAGCGCGCCGCCCACGGCGAAACCCTTGAGGTACCACGCAACGTGCTTGCGGAAGTCGGGCAGCCCGCGGTCCTCACCGAGCCATTCGGAAAGGAGTCCGGCGTGCCGGCGCATCGTCACCGCGACGGCTGCCAGATCGGGACGCAACCTGGTCGGATCGCCGGCGAACGCGGCAGCCAGGTCGGCGAACAGCCACGGCCGGCCCAGGCAACCACGGCCGACCACCACACCTGCGCAGCCGGTCTGATGCATCATCCGCAGCGCGTCGTCGGCCTCCCAGATGTCCCCGTTGCCGAGCACCGGGATGTCCAGCAACTCAACGAGCTCCGCGATCGGTTCCCAGTCGGCTTGGCCGCTGTAGAGCTGGTTGGCCGTCCGGCCGTGCAGCGCGACGTGCGCGATACCAGCCTCCTGCGCGCGCAACCCGGCCTCGCGGTAGGTCCGGTGCCCGTCGTCGATGCCGACGCGCATCTTCACCGTCACCGGTACGACGCCGGCCGCGGCTCGGACGGCCGCGCGGACGATGTCGTCGAACAGCTCGATACGCCATGGCAGCGCCGCTCCGCCGCCCTTGCGAGTTACCTTCAGAACCGGGCAGCCGAAGTTCAGGTCGACGTGGTCGGCCAGATCCTCCTCGACGACCATCCGAACCGCAGCTGCGACGACCTGCGGATCGACGCCGTAGAGCTGGATGCTGCGCGGCCGCTCGTCGTCGGCGAAGCGGATCAGCTTCATCGTCTTCACGTTGCGCTCCACGAGCGCTCGGGTGGTGATCATCTCGCTGACGTACAGGCCCGCCCCATATCCGCGACACAGCCTGCGGAATGCGACATTGGTGATGCCGGCCATCGGGGCGAGCACGACGGGTGGATCGGCCACTACCCGGTCGGAGAGCCGCAGCGGCGCGAACCGCGTCGCAGTCACGACAATAGTCCGCCGCAGATCCGGTAGTCCCCGGCTTCCTTGATCACCGACAGCGACTTAGGTTCGCTCTTGCCGTTCGACAGCTGAAGGGTGACCGGCACTGTCCAATGACTGCCGGCCTTCTTGGCCTTGCCGACAGTCTCGTCGTCGATGTCGGCGTTGATGTCACTGCTCGGAATCTTCAGCGCCGCGTCCCACGCCGGGCGATCCCGTAGGCAGATGTCGTTGCGGGCATCCTGCTGGATGTTCGATTCCATATGGAGGTAGTAATCGTGGACCGCGGAGTGCACACCGGTGGGCACCGACACCCGGTGATAGATCGCCTGGCCGACGTTGATGCCGCCGATCACAAGCACCACCAGGATGAGCGGCAGGCAGCCGAGCTTGCTCTTCTTGCGAGCGACGCCCGGTGTCGTCGAGGTGCGCACATAAGTCGAACGGT
Organism: Jatrophihabitans sp.; assembly: GCA_051001975.1. Taxonomy (GTDB): domain Bacteria; phylum Actinomycetota; class Actinomycetes; order Mycobacteriales; family Jatrophihabitantaceae; genus DATAEG01. The sequence goes on along the minus strand of JBPCMU010000101.1, from coordinate 19,996 downwards.
TACTGCCGGCGACCGTCGACGGCCGGGGTCGTGGGGGCCAGGCGGGCTGGGTGCCCATGGCCGGGCCGGCGGTCGGCTGCCAACTCGGCGGACTCGAAGAGCTGCCGAGCGGCGCCGCCGGGAACGCGCCCGGTGCCGGGTCCGGGGTGGGTGGTACCGGCGGAGGCGTCACAGCGGGCGCAGACTGCTGCGCGTCGTACTGCTGATCCGGGGCGTCGACCTGCTGCGGGTCGAGCGTCAGCGGCGGGAGTTCGAAGTTCACCGACGGCAGCTCGAAGCTCTCCAACGGCTGCAAGGCTGGGGGTGGAGGCGGCGACACGACCGATGTGTTGTCGTCGAAGCCACCGGCAGCCGTCGGATCGCTCCAGACGGGGTCGGTGAAACCGGTCGGCTCAGTCACCCGACCAGTATCCCTGGGATCGTCGGAATCGGTCGGCCGGAGGCGGTGGCGGCGGTCACCCGGACCTCCGTCCCCGCGAGCCGGGAGCCGGGAGCCGGGAGCCAACCCGGTCAGCTGTAGCGACCGGCGAACTGCTGGGCGATCTGATTTGCCAGCAGTTTCACTCTCTCGGCTTCGGCCCGGGGGCATACCAGCGTCGCGTCACCGGTGTGCACCACCACCAGGTCCTGGACCCCGATCGTCGCGATCAGGTGGTCGGGATCGTCGCTGATCAACACGCACCCGCTCGCATCCAGTCCAGCGGTCAGCGCACGGAGCGCATTGCCGGCGGCGTCGGTGGGCAGGATCTGGGCGAGGCTGGGCCACGAGCCGATGTCCAGCCAGCTGATCTCCAGAGGCACCACGAGTACCACGCCGGGCTGCCGCGACGCCGGCTCCATCACGGCATAGTCGATGCTGATCTTCGGCAGCGTCGGGTAGCGCTCGGCCAGCACCGCGTCGCGGTCCGGGGTGCGCCACGCGGCCGCGATCCGCACGAGGTCGGCGTAGGCGGTCGGCAGGTGAGCAGCAAGCTGGTCGAGCACCGAATCCGCACGCCAGACGAACATGCCGCTGTTCCAGAGGTAGCGCCCTGAGCCGACATAGCCCTCAGCGGTAGCTGCGTCGGGTTTCTCGGCGAAGCTCGCCACCGCGTGCGCGGCCGGGTCAGTCGGCAGTGCCGCACCCAGTTCGATATAGCCCAGACCGATGTGCGGATGCGTCGGGACGATCCCGAAGGTGACCAGCGCACCCGGCTGCTCGGCGAGTGTGTAGGCACGGTCGACCGCACCGCGGAACACGTCGACCGGCTCGATGAGATGGTCGGAGCTGAGGAACGCGACCACCGCGTCGGGGTCCGCCTCACGCAGCACTGCCGACGCGTAACCGATCGCGTTGGCGGTGTCCCGGCCGGTCGGCTCCCCGATGACGTTCTCCGGTGGCAGGTCGGGCAGGTTGGCCAGCACCGCGTCCCGGTCCGCCTGCGCGATGCAGACGTAGATCCGGTCGGCGGGCAGCAGCCCGGCGATGCGCTCGTAACACAGTTGCAGCAGGCTGCGCCCGTCGACCAGGTCGAGCAACTGTTTGGGCTTACCGACCCGGGACAGCGGCCAGAGCCGGGTGCCGGAGCCACCGGCCATGATCACCGCATAGCGGTTGCCCTCACCCATGAACGCGCTCAGGCGCCGATGAGCTTGCCGGCCAGGTACTCGCGAACCTGCGTCAACCCGATCCGGGACTGCTGCATCGAGTCCCGCTCGCGCACCGTCACCGCGTCATCGTCCAGGGTGTCGAAGTCGACGGTGACGCAGAACGGCGTGCCGATCTCGTCCTGGCGGCGGTAGCGGCGACCGATCGCGCCGGAGTCGTCGAAGTCGACGTTCCAGGCTTCGCGCAACTCGGCGGCCAGCGCGCGCGCCTTCGGGGACAGGTCTGCGTTGCGCGACAGCGGCAGCACCGCCACCTTCACCGGCGCCAGCCGCGGGTCGAAGCGCAGCACGGTGCGCTTGTCGACGCCGCCCTTCGCATTCGGCGCCTCGTCCTCGGTGTAGGCGTCGAGCAGGAAGGCCAGCGTGCCCCGAGTCAGCCCGGCGGCCGGTTCGATGACGTACGGCGTCCAGCGCTCGTTCTTCTCCTGGTCGAAGTAGGTCAGGTCGACACCAGAATGCTTCGAGTGCGTCTTCAGATCGAAGTCGGTGCGGTTCGCGATGCCCTCGAGCTCGTCGAAGTCCTTCGCCCCGAACCCGAACCGGTACTCGATGTCCACGGTGCGAGTGGAGTAGTGCGAGAGCTTCTCCTTCGGGTGCTCGTAGAAGCGCAGGTTCTCCTCGCGCAGGCCGAGACCGATGTACCAGTTCCACCGCTGCTCGAGCCAGTACTCGTGCCACTTCTCGTCGGTGCCCGGCTCGACGAAGAACTCCATCTCCATCTGCTCGAACTCCCGGGTCCGGAAGATGAAATTGCCCGGCGTGATCTCGTTACGGAACGACTTGCCCGTCTGCGCGATGCCGAACGGCGGCTTCTTGCGGGTGGTCTGCAGCACGTTGGCGAAGTTCAGGAAGATGCCCTGTGCCGTCTCCGGGCGCAGATAGTTCAGCCCGGCCTCGTCCTCCACCGGGCCAAGATAGGTCTTGAGCATCTGGCTGAACTGCCGGGTCTCGGTCCACTGCCCGCGGGTGCCACAGTGCGGGCACGCGATGTCGCCCAGCCCGTTCGCCGGCGGCGCGCCCTTCTTCGCCTCGAATTCCTCGACGAGATGGTCGGCGCGGTATCGGTGGTGGCAGTGCCGACATTCGGTCAGCGGGTCGTTGAAGGTGTCCAGGTGGCCGGACGCCTCCCACACCACCTTGGGCAACACCACCGCGGAATCCAGGCCCACCACGTCGTCGCGGCTGGTGACCATCGAACGCCACCACTGCCGGCGGACGTTCTCCTTCAGCTCTACCCCAAGGGGGCCGTAGTCCCAGGCGGATCGGCTGCCTCCGTAGATGTCCGCCGCCGGGAAGACGAAGCCCCTGCGCTTGGCGAGGCTGACGACTGCGTCATTTCGGTCGGCGGGCACGAAGGATCTCCATCAGTGGCGGGAATTTCGGACAGGTGCAGCGTATCGGCGTCGGCGACCTTCTTACGCCGCCGATCCCACCAGCCGACCGCCAACCACACCACGGTGGTCAGGGCCGATCCGATCAGGATGTCGGTGAGGTAGTGCTCCGCGGAATAGACGAGACTGAACGCCATCACCAGCGGATAGGCCACCAGCAGTGGCCGCCAGCGGCGGCGCACGATGCGCCACAGGAACAGCGTGACCAGCAGCGTGATCGCCGCGTGCAGGGACGGGATCGCGGCGACCTCGTTGGCAGCGGCCTGGCCCTCGCTCAGCGTCGTCTCGGCTGTCTTCAGTCCGAGCTTGGCGAAACCGCGACCGCTGATCCGCTGGACGTAGCTGGCCGCGCCGTGGGTGTTGCGGACCGGATCGAGCAGCCCGCCATCCGCGCGGCCGTTCGGCAGGCTCATGCAGGCCGGGTCGGCCGGATGGTTGGCCACCTCCGTGGCCGTGCACTGCGACGCCGCCCAGGGCGGTGCGGCGGGGAAGAAGACGAACCCGATGAGACCGAGCATGCTGATGCCGATGAACAACGCGGCGAAACGCCGCCACAACCGGCGATCGCGCACCCACAGCACTCCGGCGATCAGGTACGGGGCTAGGAAGAATGAGGTGTAGGTGCAACTGACGATCACCTCCCACCAGGCCGGCTGCGGCATCTTCAGATGCGACTGCAGCCACGAGATCGGGTCATGACCGAATCCCAGCCAGCGGTCGGAGGTGATCTGGGGCGTCCACAGCGTGGGGCGGTGCAAATGCAGGGCCAGGCCGCGGCTGTAGTCGTAGAGGGTCAGCATCGCGGCGAACGGCAGCCAGTCCAGCACCACCGTCCACAGCGGGCGGTGGCCGATGCTCCAGGCGAGCAGGCCGGCACCGATCCACAACAGCAGGCCGGTGCGATCGAGCGGGACGCCGTTGACCTTCCAGCTGAGGACCAGCGCGATCGCCCAGCCGAGCACTAGCACCCGGCGCAGCCAGACCACGCGCGGATCGGCGGCCTTGTCGCTGTCGGCCGCAGTCTCGGTGGCAGTGCCGTCTGCGGTCGGCGGCTGGTCGACTCTGGTCATCGTCGGGCGGTGTCCTCGCCGTCGGCGAACCGATCGCTCGCCGCGTGATGGACCGTCCCGTCCGAGTCGACGGAGACGGTCTGCTCGAACGCGCTGGGCAGGTCGATCGCCCGAGCCAGCAAGGGCGTGGCGTACAACTTGACGTCGTAGTTGCCCAGCGCGCGTCGATAGTCCCCGACAGTGCGCCATTGCGTGACCAGCACCCAGCTGGCTGGGTCATCGGCTGCCGGGCCGGCCGTCCCGCTCAGATATCCCGGTCGGTTCGCCAGCACGGCGAGGGCTCGTTCGGCATCGGCGCCGATCTGCTCGTCCGCAGTGAGATGGATGACAACGATCACGGCTCGGGCACCGGCTCGGTGATCGGTTCGGCGCCGCCGTAGCGGCGGTCCCGGGAGGCGTACGTTTCGCAGGCGCGCCACAGATCGCGGCGGTCGAAGTCCGGCCACAGCGTGTCCAGGAAGACGAACTCGGCGTAGGCCGACTGCCAGAGCAGGAAGTTCGATGTGCGCTGCTCGCCGGAGGACCGGACGAACAGGTCGACGTCAGGCAGGCCGGGTGTGTAGAGGTACCGCCCGATGGTGCGCTCGTCGATCTTGTCCGCATTCAGCCGGCCCGCAGCGACGTCCTGTGCGATGGCCCGGGTGGCATCGCCGAGCTCGGCCCGGCCGCCGTAGTTCACGCAGAACTGCAGGGTGAGCCGATCGTTGCCCTTGGTGTAATCCTCGGCGTCGACGAGCTGATCGATGACGCTGCGCCACAACTTGGGGCGGCGACCGGCCCATCGGATTCGCACACCCAGCTCGGCAAGCTCGTCGCGGCGGCGGCGGATGACGTCCTTGTTGAAGCCCATGAGGAAGCGCACCTCCTCCGGCGATCGGCGCCAGTTCTCCGTCGAGAATGCATAGGCGGAGATCGTGCTGACGCCCAGCTGCATCGCCCCGTACAGGACGTCCATCAGCGCCGCCTCGCCGGCCCGATGGCCTTCGGTGCGCGGCATATCGTGCTGCTGGGCCCAGCGGCCGTTGCCGTCCATCACGATCGCGACGTGCTTGGGCACCAAGTCGGCCGGGATCGGCGGCGGCTCGGCGCCGGACGGGTGCGGCGGCGGGGCCGGCCACGCGACTGCCTTGCTGCGCCGCCACCGACGAGACGCGTCTCGGTCGGTCGCCTGGCTCACGACCCGTCAGACTACGGGACCACCCTCAGCACGGCGGGGCACAGCCCAGCGATGGGCCAGCGAGCCGACGCTACCGCAGGGGCAGTGACCCGGAGCGTTGCGCCCAGTGCCGCCCGTTCATCAGGTGCGCTACCGCCGCCCGCTGCAGGGTGGTGCGCTGCGGGAGCTCGTCCAGTGCGGTGCCCGGGCTGCGGAAGACGAACTCCAATACGGACCGATCGCCGGGGGTGCGCCCATCTGTGACCGGCTCGGGCTCCGCATCGAGTAGGCGGAACATCCGCTGGAACGCGACGATGTTCGACGTGGCAGGCAGGTACTCGGCCAGTTGCGGGTCGAGCAGCCAGGAGCTGCACGCGGCGTGCGTCGGATCGAATCCCGGGAAGTGCGCAGCGAAGAACCGCCGGGCCTGCCGGAGCGAGTCACCGCAGGCCCGCGGCGACAACGGCCCGCCCCACTCGGGGATGTGCGTGCCGAGTACCGGATGACCGTCGCTGCGCTGCTGGTTGAACTGCAGCCGGCCCAGCCGGTAGATCACGCCGCGCTGGTGCAGCGTGAACCAGAACTGAGTGCGCATTCCGCCGGTGCCGAACGAACGGCGGTGCAGTGCGAGCTTCTCGCCGAGGTCGGCGAGGCTGGCCCAGGAGACGTCGTCCGGGATGGCGTGCCGGGCATGGAAGGCGCGCACCTCGGGCAGCACGGCAAGGAACACGAATGCGTAGAAGTAGCGACCTACCGCGCCGAGCCCGGCCGGCAGGTGTGGCCCGCCGGGGAGGTGGCCGTACTCGCCCATCGAGGCGGTCATCCGCTGCGACTCAGCCCGCAGCAGCCACCACAGCTCGTCGTCGGCGATCAGGTTCGGTGCGAGATCCGTCAGCTCGGCAGCATCGTCGTCGGGCACCTCGAGGTGGCGCAACACCTCGGCGTCGATGCGCAGCTCAACGTCTGCGGGGCCATGCTCGGTGAGCTGCCGCAGCCACGGATCGTCGGCAGCGACCCCGATCCGAGCCGCCACATCCGCGATGATCAAGACGAACCGAGGGTTACAGCACGAGGTTCGCCTTGATCATCGCGGGAAGTGGGAGGCGCGGACTCAGTTCGGTCCACCAGAGGCAGGGATCGCAGCCCACGCTCGAGGTGCCACTGCAGATGAGCGGCAACCAACCCGTTGGCCGCGCGGCAAGCATCTGCGGCGGCCGCCTCCGCACCGTCCCAGTTGGCTTCCATCAGGTCCGCCATCAGTTCGATGGTGCCTGCCGGCGGCCGCGCCGACCCGGTGGGCCGGCAGTTGGGGCACACCGCGCCGCCGGCCGCGACGTTGAAGTACTCGTGCGGGCCGGGAGCACCACACACGGCACAGTCGCGCAGCGCCGGCTCCCAGCCGGCGGTGGACATCGCGCGCAGCAGGAACGCGTCCAACACCAGGCCGGGCTCACGATCCCGCTCGGCCAGCGTCCGCAAGGCCCCGACGACCAACAGGTACAGCCGAAGCGCAGGCTCACCCTCTTCGGAGGTGAGCCGCTCGGCGGTCTCGCAGATGGCCGACACCGCAGTCCAGCGCCGGTAGTCCGCTGCGATCTGGGCACCGTAGGAGGCGATCGATTCGGTCTGGGTGACGGTGTCGAGCTTCCGGTTCGCCGGTGCGTCGGCGCCCTGAGCGTTGCGGGTGAGCAACTGGACGTCGATTTGCATGCCCGGCTCGAGGCGGGCCCCGAACTTCGAGGTGGTCCGGCGCACCCCTTTGCCGACCGCGCGGATCCGCCCGTGCCGGCGGGTCAGCAGCGTGATGATCCGATCGGCCTCGCCGAGCTTGTGCACGCGCAACACCACGGCGTCATCACGGTAAAGCGGCACTGTCCCATGGTGTCACCCGGGGACGACAGGTTGCCTGTGGACACGGCGCAGCGACAGGAGCAGCACCGTGGTCCCGGTTGCCACGAAGACGCCGGCGCCCACCGAGACGTAGAACGCATTGTGCGCGCCATGCCGGTCGGCGATCGCTCCGACGACCGCCGCCAGCGAGCCGTACCCGACGTTCAACCCGGTCGTCACCCAGGCCAACCCCTCGGTCAGCCCGCGCGCCGGCATGAGCTGCTCGACCATTCCGAATCCGGTGATCAGGGTCGGCGCGATGCCAAGACCGACCACCACGGCGATCGCGTAGAGCACGTCGACGCTGCCGGCCACCAGCAGGAGCGGGATCAGCGCGGCGAACACCAGTGCGTGCAGCCAATACCGGATGGCCACCGGGGTGTGCCATTGCCGGGCGCCGTAGAACAGCCCGGACAGGCCGCTGCCGAGAGCGAAGCAGGCCAGCACCAGGCCGGTGCTCGAGCGCTCGTCGTGCTGCCCGGCGAACGCCGCCATCACCACTTCGACGCTGGCGAAGATGCCACCCATCCCGATCATCGTGACGACGAGCAGCGCCATCCCTGGTATGGCCAGTGCCGAGCGGTGCGGCTCGTCGCCATGCTCCTGGACAGGCGGCTCGGTCTCGCGCAGCGTCCGCAGCCACGCCGCACCGAGCGCGACGAATACGGCGGCGAGGACGATCACCCACAGCGGGTCGACCTGGGTCGCCAGGACGCTGGCAATGATCGGACCGACCACGAAGATGACCTCGTCGAGAACCGACTCCAGCGAGTAGGCCGTGCTCAGCTCCGGCGTGCCAGCCAGCACGTACGACCAGCGAGCCCGGCTCAATGAACCGACCGCCGGATAGGCGAAGCCGATGACGACGACCGGCACAAACCACCATCCGGTGCCGACGTGCGACTGGGCCAGTGTCACCAGGCAGGCGGCAGCGACGACGTGAACGCCGACCGCCGGGAGCAGAACACGACCCTGACCGATGCGATCCATCACCCGACCAACGATCGGCATCCCGACCGCCGCGCCGAACGTGTACGCGCCACTGAGCAAACCACCGGTCCCGTAATGCCCGGTGCGGATCGACAGCAGCAACACCAGCCCGATCGGGTACATCGCGATGGGGATGCGCATCACGAACGCGGCGGCGCAGAACGCAGCTGAGCCCGGAGCGCGGAACACCGCGCGGTACTGCTGGAACATTCTTCTCTAGAACCCGAGCCGATCGAGCTTCTTGGGGTCGCGCTGCCAGTCGGAGAGCACGCTGATGTGCAGTGCCAGATGCACCTTGCGGCCGAGCAGTTCCTCGATCGCCTTCCGTGACGTGATGCCGACATCGCGCAACCGCTCGCCGCGGTGACCGAGGACGATGCCCTTCTGGCTGTCCCGCTCGACGTAGACCGTGGCGTAGATCTCCAGCAGGTCCGGCCGGCTGGCGCGCGGACCCATCTCGTCGACGGACACCGCGATCGAGTGCGGCAACTCGTCGCGAACGCCTTCCAGCGCGGCCTCCCGGATCAGCTCAGCGATCATCGTCTCCGTGGGCTCGTCGCTGTGGGTCTCGTCCGGATACAGGTGCGGGCCCTCGGGCAGCCGCGCCACCAACAGATCGGTGAGCAGTTCGACCTGATCGCCGTCGACGGCCGAGACCGGGACGACCTCGGCGAAGTCACCCAGCCCGTTCAGCTCGGCAAGCTGGCGGATGATCGTGTTCGGCTCGGCCAGATCCGTCTTGGTCAGCACGGCGATGATCGGAGTGTTCAGAACTGCCAGCTGCCCCATGATGTAACGGTCCCCCGGGCCGACCCGCTCATTAGCCGGCACGCAGAAGCCGATCACATCGACGTCGGAGAGGGTGCTCTGCACGACATCGTTCAGGCGCTGACCGAGCAGGGTCCGCGGCCGATGCAACCCAGGGGTGTCGACGATGACCAGCTGCGCGTCGGGCCGGTGCACGATGCCGCGGATGGCGTGCCGGGTGGTCTGCGGCTTGCTACTGGTGATCGCCACCTTCTCGCCGACTATCGCGTTGGTGAGCGTCGACTTGCCCGCGTTGGGCCGCCCGACGAAGCAGGTGAAGCCGGACCGGAAGGACGCCGACTCGACGGGATCGGGAATCAGCGGCTCGGACACCGCACCATGATCGCACCTGTCGCCGATGTCACGGACCGGTTTTGGCCGCCCGCCGTGGGATAGCGGGCTCGGCGCGCAAACCGTTTCACTTGCCGGGCAGGGTGGCTCGCATGGAGATCGCTGATCCGCTGGCCTTGCTGAGGTGGCAGTTCCGGATGACGTGGTCACTGGCTCACGACTGGTTTCTTCCCGAGTTGACCGACGAGCTGTGCCTATGGCAACCACGTCCGGCGAGCCTGACGGTGCGTCCGGATCGGTCCGGTGGCTGGCGCGCGGACTGGTCGACGGACGAGGACGGGCCGGCGCCCAGCGTCGGCTGGCTCACCTGGCACATCATCTGGTGGTGGACGCAGACGGTCGCCGCGTCGGACGGCGCACCGGTCCCGAGCCGGGACGACGTGCACTGGCCCGGCAGCGCAGCGGCGGCCGTTCTGCAGATCACCGGACTCGCCGAGGCCTGGACGCAGCGTCTGGCCGAACTGACCAAGCCTCAGCTCGAGGTACCGGTCGCCTTCCCGTGGCTGGTCGAGCGGCCGGCAGCGTTCACGATCGCATGGGTGAACAGCGAGCTGATGAAGAACGTTGCCGAGATCGGCGCCGGGATCCGCGGGTACCGTGCTGGGACGTGACCGACGACCACCTGACCCTGCGCGCCTCCCACGACGAGCGGTCGGCCGTCGCCGATGCGCTGGCCAGTGCGCTCGCTGAAGGCAAGTTGACCGTCGTCGAGTACGAGGAGCGCGTCGGCCACGCGTACGCGGCGAAGACCCGCGGCGAGCTCGTCCCATTGACGAGCGATCTCAGCGCGCACCCACCGACTGTCACTCCTGGCCGCGGCCTGTCGCAAGAGTCGAGCAGCTCCGTCGAGCGGGTGACCGCGATCTTCGGCAACGACAGCCGTAAGGGCCCCTGGCATGTCCCGGGACGGTTGCTGGTGCAGTCGGTATTCGGCGACTGCCACATCGAGATGCAGCACGCCGAGTTCACCAGCCAGATCACCGTCATCGAGGCCACCGCCCGGTTCGGCAGCATCACCGTGTTCGTCCCGGACGATGCGCAGGTCCGACTCACCGGTCGCGCGCTGTTCGGGTCCAAGGAGATCAAGCGGCGACCGGGCGGCGAGCCGGGTGGGCCGATCATCGAGGTGCAGTGCGATGTCCTCTTCGGCTCGGTGACGGTGCGCGCCCCGAAACGTCGGATCTGGGGCTGATAGCGACGCTTTTGGCCGGCCAGCTCGGTATCCAACGGCCGGCGGCCAAAACCGGTCGAGATGGACAGCGCTAGGTTCGCGCAATGACCGATGAGCTGGACGTGCCGGGGATCGTGGCGCAGTTGACGCTGGAGGAGAAGGCGTCGCTGTGCCTGGGCTCGGACTTCTGGCACACCGCGGCGGTCGAGCGACTGGGCATCCCGTCGATCATGGTCGCCGACGGCCCGCACGGGCTGCGCAAACAACCGGACGAGGCCGACCATGCAGGGCTCGGTGGCAGTGTGCCGGCTACCTGCTTCCCGACCGCCTCCGCGCTCGGCTCGTCGTGGGATCCCGCACTGCTGCACGACATCGGTGTCGCGCTCGGCACCGAGGCTGCCGCCGAGGAGGTGGCGGTGCTGCTCGGTCCGGGCGTCAACATCAAGCGATCGCCCTTGTGTGGAAGGACTTCGAGTACTTTTCCGAGGACCCGTTGGTGTCTGGCGTGCTGGGCGCGGCGATGGTCGAGGGCATCCAGAGCACCGGGACCGGCGCCTGCGTGAAGCACTTCGCGGCCAACAACCAGGAGACCGACCGTCTTCGGGTGAGCGCAGACGTCGACGAGCGCACGCTGCGCGAGATCTACCTCGCCGCGTTCGAGCACATCGTCACGACCGCGCAGCCGTGGACGGTGATGTGCTCCTACAACCGGCTCAACGGCGTGTACGCATCGCAGCATCATTGGCTGCTCACCGAGGTGCTGCGCGAGCAGTGGGGGTTCGCCGGTCTGGTGATGTCCGATTGGGGCGCGGTGAACGACCGGGTCGCGGCACTGGCCGCCGGGTTGGACCTGGAGATGCCACCGAACCTCGGCGTCAGCGACGCGGCCGTCATCGCCGCGGTGCGGGAAGGCGGGCTGGACGAGGCGGTGCTGGACACGTCCGTGGCCCGGGTCATTTCCCTGGCGACACGCGGAGGGCCCGGCGCACCGGTCGCACTCGATCTGCAATCCCACCATCGGCTCGCCCGGGATGCGGCGGCACGGTGCGCGGTGCTGCTGAAGAACGAGCATCAGGTGCTGCCATTGCGTCCGCAGCCGAGCGCGACGATCGCGGTGATCGGCGAGTTCGCCCGCACCCCGCGCTTCCAGGGCGCCGGCAGCTCGCAGGTGAACCCGACCCGGGTGGACGCGGCGCTGAGCGAACTCCAGGCCGGCGTACCGGATGGGGTCACGATCTGCTTCGCGGCCGGCTTCGGTCTCGACGGGACCGACGTCGATGCCGGGCTGACGGCCGAAGCGATCAGCATCGCGCAAGACGCCGACGTGGTGCTCGCGTTCCTCGGACTGCCGGCGCGTGCGGAATCCGAAGGTTTCGACCGCACGGAGATCGACCTGCCGGCCAACCAACTCGACCTACTGGAGCGCCTCGGCGAGCTCACCGCCGACCTCGTGGTGGTGTTGACCAATGGCTCAGCGGTACGCACCTCCACGTGGGAGGCACACACCGCCGCGATCCTGGAGTGCTGGCTGCCCGGCCAGGCCGGCGGCGGTGCGATCGCAGACCTACTGCTCGGGGTGGTCTCGCCGTCCGGACGGCTGGCCGAGACGATTCCGGTGCGCCTCACCGACAACCCGGCATCACTCAATTTCCCCGGCGAGGCCGGACATGTCCGTTACGGCGAAGGGGTGTTCGTCGGCTACCGCGGCTACGACGCCACCGAGCGCGAGGTGAGCTACCCGTTCGGCCACGGCCTGAGCTACACCTCGTTCGAGTACCGCGATCTTCGGCTGACCAACACCGGGTCGGCAGCCGACGGCGACCTGTCGGTTGCGGTCACCTTCGAGGTTGCGAACGTCGGCGGCGTGCCCGGTTCGGAAGTGGCCCAGGTGTACCTCGGCGATCCGGATGCGGCGGTGGCTCGCCCGCCCCGCGAGCTCCGGGCGTTCCAGAAAGCCACCGTCCAGCCGGGTGAATCGGCGCAGGTCACCGTGCACCTGACCACTCGGGACTTCTCGTACTGGTCGACGCAGACGCAGGGTTGGGCGCTGGAGGGCGGCGAATTCGTCATCGAGGTCGGTGCGTCGTCACGGGACATCCGGTTGCGCGAGTCGATCACGGTTGAGGCACCCGGCGTTGCCGGGCCGCTCACTGCCGACTCCTCTCTCGAGGAGTGGCTGACCGACCCGGCAGGCGGAGCAGCGCTGCGCTCCGCGTTGGCCGGCTCCACCGGTGGCACCGCACTCGAAGAGCCCGGCTTGCTCGACCTCGTCGGTAATTTCCCGATGAGCCGGCTGGCGACAATGCCGAACATGGCCCTCAGCCGGGAGGATCTCGACGCCCTGCTGGTTTCGCTCGATCAGCCGGCCGCGGAGGAGCGACCGTGACCGACGACTTCCACCCCGATCTGCCGCCACGACCGAATCTGCGACACGTACCCGCCGGCAACGTCGACGCAGAGACCGCGCAGACCTCCGGCATGCAGCGCTTTGCCGCGATCAGCCGTGCCTCCGTCGGCTCGCAGCGGCTGTGGATGGGCCAGACGCACGTCGCGCCGGCAATGCGATCGGGCAACCATCACCACGGCGAGGCCGAGACCGCGATCTACGTGGCCAGCGGCACGCCGGAGTTCGTCTTCCTGGACGAGGACACCGGCGCGGAGGTGCGGGTGCGCGCGGCACCCGGCGACTACGTGTTCGTGCCGCCGTACACACCGCATCGAGAGGAGAACAACGATCCCGACGTCGAAGCAGTGGTCGTGATCGCACGCAGCACCCAGGAGGCGATCGTGGTCAACCTCGAGTCGCTGGCCGACCAGGGCTGACGTTCCTTCCGCGATGATCAAGGCACCTGGCCGGCTATGGCCGGTCGAGTGCCTTGATCATCAACCGCTGGGCGGGTGGTAGCAGTCATCTCCGCGGCCAACTCGACGGCTGCTGGCGTAGCTGTCTCCCGCAGCCCCGTGACCACCCCAGCTTGGTCGGCCGCCGAGCGGTTCTGGCTCAGCTTGACCTTGGCCTCGACGCGGGTGATCTGCAGTTCAAGGCCGACGATCGCACGCAGTTGACCGGCGATGAACCTCTCCGGAGCGTCGGTCACCTGCCATGGCGTCGCGCGATCGTTCTCGTGCCGCTCGGTCAGCCGGGTAACGAACGCGCGCAGCCAGTCGACGTCGTCATGAGCTACGAGGCGACCGTAGACATGCGCGGTGGTGTAGTTCCAGGTCGGAACTGCCCGGCCGTGTTCGTGCTTGCTCGGGTACCACGACGGCGAGATGTAGTCGTCCGGACCGTGCACGATGACCAACGATTCGCCGTCGTCTCCAGCGGCCTGCCAGTGCGAGTTGTTCCGCGCCACGTGTCCGAGCAGCGCACCGGCCGGCGCGTCGTACATCAGCGGCAGGAACGTCGCGATCAGTCCGCTGCCGGTAGGGGTGACGAGGTCGGCCGCGGTGACCGACCGGAGCAGCGCGTCGACTTGATCGTCGGAGGCGGCGAAGTGGCTCGGTACGTACATGTGTCCATTGTGCTGCCCGAGCGGGAGCCGGCTCAGTAGGTGGCGGTGACCGTGCCATCCGGTGCGGCCAGGTACACGGTGAGCTCCGGACCGAGTTCGTGCAGCGCGTCGATGCCCGCCCCATCGACGGGTTCGGCTCCCAGGATCACCGCGGCCTCCAACGCCCGAGCCCCGGACGACACTGCCATCGCCACCGCCACCTGGGCAGCGCTCAACTGCAGGGACTTCAGCTGCACCGACGCGGCCGCGTAGGTCCGCCCGTCCTGGTCGCGCACCGCTGCACCCTGAGTGGCGCCGGTGCGCGCTCGCGTTGCCCTGGCGAGGGTGACCAGCTTCGCATCCTCCGGGGAGAGTTCAGCCACTGCTGCCGTCCACTGTCGCGGCCTCCGAACGAGCGGGCACCGCTGTTGCCGCCGGGTCCGGAACCCTCTCTTTCCGCGGCTTCAGTCGACGCACCAGCACCGTGTCGACACGGTTGCGCCGGCCGCCCACACTCTCGGCGGTCAGCTCGAGCCCGTTCACCGTCGCACTGGCCCCGGCTATCGGAACCCGGCCCAATGCCTGCGCAAGCAGCCCTCCGACCGTCTCCACCTCGTCGCCCTTGGGCACCTCGACGTCGAACAGATCGGACAGATCCTCCAACGCAAGGCGCGAGGTCACCCGCGCGCTGTTGTCGTCCAGTCGTTCGATCGGTGCCTGCTCGACGTCATATTCGTCGGTGATCTCACCGACGATCTCCTCGAGGATGTCCTCGATGGTGACCAGACCGGCCGTGCCGCCGTACTCGTCGATGACGATCGCCAGGTGGGAACGATGGGCCTGCATCTCACGCAGCAGTTCATCGACCGGTTTCGACTCCGGGACGAAGGCGGCTGGGCGCATCACCTCTTCGACCTTGGTGGTGCGCGCCCGTTCGGCGTCCTGTGCGCGTCGGGCCAGGTCCTTCAGGTACGCGATGCCGACGATGTCATCAACGTTCTCACCGATCACCGGGACCCGCGAAAACCCACTGCGCAGCGCGAGCGCGAGGGCCTGCGGAACCGCCTTCCCGCTCTCGATCCACACGACGTCGGTTCGCGGCACCATCACCTCGCGAGCGATCGTGTCGCCGAGGCCGAACACGGACTGGATCATGTCCCGCTCGCCGTGCTCCACGACGCCGCGTGCCTCGGCCAGGTCGACCAGTTCGCGCAACTCGATCTCCGACGAGAACGGGCCTTCGCGGTAGCCGCGCCCGGGCGTGACGGCGTTGCCGATGTGGATGAGCAGCGAGGCCAGCGGGCCGAACACCCGGCCCAGCGCCCGGACCAGCCCAGCACCCAGCAGCGCGACCCGGTAGGCGTGTTGCCGGCCGAGGGTGCGCGGGCCGACGCCGATCAGCACGTAGGAGATCACCACCATGACCGCGACGGTGAGGACGGGCACCTGCCACCCGTCGCCGAACGCGGCCCGCGCCACGATCGCGGCGAGCACGGTCGCGGTCAATTCGGCAACGACGCGGAGCAACAACAGCAGGTTCGTGTAGCGCACCCGGTCCGAGACGATCAGAGCCAGCGATGCGGCGCCGCGGCGCTGCTCGCGGGCCAGCTCGTCCACCCGGGCGCGCGAGATCATCGCCAGCGCCGAGTCGATGCCGGCCAGCAACCCGCCGAGTGGCACGAGCGCGATCGCCACGATCAGCAGAACGATGTTGGCGGCGGTCATCCGTGAGCCCGGCTCACTTGCGAACCTTGCCCTCGGTGCCGGCCACCGGAGTACGAATCGTCGGACCGCCGCTCTGCTCGGTCCAGCCTGTCAGCAGGTCGGCCTGCAGCTCGAACATCTCGCGTTCCTCGTCGGCCGTTGCGTGGTCGTAGCCGAGCAGGTGCAGCACGCCGTGGGTCAGCAGCAGGAACAGTTCCGCCTCGGTGGAGTGACCGGCGGTGGCGGCCTGCTGCTCGGCGACCGACGGACACAGCACCACGTCACCGAGGAGGGTGGGCAGCGGCTGCGGCCGTGTGCCCGGCGGGATCCCGGGGCCGGCGGCCTCCGGCAATGCGTCCATCGGGAAGGCCATCACGTCGGTCGGCCCGGGCAGGTCCATCCACTGCTCGTGCAACTGACTCATCGCCTCGGCATCTACGAGCAGCACCGACAGCTCAGCCAACGGCGAGACGCCCAACCGGTCGAGATCGAAGCGGGCCAGGCGGGCCAGCGTTACCTCGTCGACGGTGGCGCCGGACTCGTTGTTGACCTCGATTGTCATGCTCTGCTCGGGCGATCAGCGACGGGGGCCGCGGGCGGACTGCCGCTGCTGGGGGGTGTTGTCCGCGGCGACATCGGCGTCCCATCGCGCGTAGGCGTCGACGATGTCGGCCACCAGGCGGTGTCGGACCACGTCGGCGCTGGTCAGCAGCTCGAAGTGCACATCGTCGATGTCACCGAGGATGTCCCGGACGACCTTCAATCCGCTCCGAGTGCCACCAGGAAGGTCCACCTGGGTGACGTCGCCGGTGACGACGACCTTGGAGCCGAAGCCGAGCCGGGTGAGGAACATCTTCATCTGCTCTGGCGTGGTGTTCTGCGCCTCGTCCAGGATGATGAACGCGTCGTTGAGGGTGCGCCCGCGCATATAGGCCAGCGGCGCCACCTCGATGGTGCCGGCCTGGGTCAGCCGCGGGATCGACTCCGGGTCGAGCATGTCGTGCAGCGCGTCCAGCAACGGTCGTAGGTACGGGTCGATCTTGTCGTAGAGCGTGCCCGGCAGGAAGCCCAGCCGCTCTCCCGCCTCGACGGCCGGCCGGGTCAGAATGATGCGGTTGACCTGCTTGGCCTGCAGCGCCTGCACCGCCTTGGCGACGGCAAGGTACGTCTTGCCGGTGCCGGCCGGACCGATGCCGAATACCACGGTGTGCTTGTCGATCGCGTCGACGTAATGCTTCTGGTTCAACGTCTTGGGCCGGATGTTCTTGCCCCGCCGGGACAAGATGTTGAGGCTCAGCACTTCCGCCGGACGCTCCCCGGTGGGGTTGGTGAGCATGCCCAACGAGCGGGTCACCGCGTCCGGGGTGAGAGTGCTGCCGGCCCTGATCAGTTCGAGCAGTTCCTCGAACAGCCGCACCGCGACCGCGTTCTCCGCGGGTGCGCCGGTGATGGTGATCTCGTTGCCGCGGACATGCACGTCGCTGGCCACCGAGCGTTCGATGACCCGCAACAGCTCGTCACCGGAACCGAGGAGGCTGACCATCGCCTGATCGCCCGGCACCACGATCGTGGTGGAAACGTGCGCGGGAGGCGATGTCGACCCAGTGGACGCTGCGGCAACTGACGGCTTGCCGTTCGTGCGGGATTGGTCTGCCAAGACGACCTGGCACCGCGCCTTCCTGTTCTGGGGCGGTTTCGGGCTGCACGAGCCGAAACCCCGACGATTCGAGTCTACCGGCCTATTCACCCGGCACCGAGTGGATTGCGCCGAGCGCGATCGGGCTAGGTCAGCCCGGCGGCCAGCTGAATGGTCTGCCCGCCAGTACATGGGCATGCAGGTGGAAGACGCTCTGCCCGGATTCCGCGCCCGTATTACACACCGTCCGGTAGTCGGTGAGCGCTTCCTGGGCGACCACCGCGCGGATCGCGGCGAGCCATCCCGCCGACGCTTGCGGGTCGGCCCCGATCTCCCCGATGCTCACCACATGCGAGCGCGGGATCAACAGCAGGTGGGTGGGCGCCTGCGGGTTGATGTCGGCAATCGCGATCGCCGATTCGTCGGAGTACACGAAGTCGACGGGGATGCTGCCGTCGATCATGCTGCAGAACAGGCAGCCGTCGGCCATCGGCGATCTCCTCGAACTCGGGTGGCTTGCATTTGGTTGCGACGCTAGCGGGCGGTGTCCGGATCATCCAGATCTCACCGTGAACTCGACGATCGAGAAGTACGAGGCTTTGCTCAAGGCCCTCGCGGTGAAGTCGCGCGCCGACTGCCCCGATCGGCACTGTTGCCAGTCGCTGGCAACAGTCGTTTCAAGTGGCCGCCCCGATCGGTCGGTGCCATGGTCAGTCCTGGCTAGCCGGACCGATCCTCGGTCCCGATTCGAGCACAGCAGTACGGGGTCTTACGGGGAACAGGAGCACTGAGTCGCAGCGGCAGAGCGCCGCGCACAACGGATCCCGACGTCAGGCCCGCAGCGCGGGTCAACACCGCGCGCAGGTGACCGCTAGATCGAGGGAGCATGCACATGAACGATCCGAACCGTCGCCGATTCCTGGCTATTGCCGGGGCCGGGGCCGCCGCAGTCGGTGTCGTCGCCGTCGCGCCGTCCGCACAAGCAACGCCAGCAGCCACCACAGTTCCTGCCGAGGCGACCCAACCGCTCGTCGCCTACGTGCGCAATGCCCACACCGGTGAGGTCGCGGTGATGGTCGGCGAACGCGAAGTCGTCGTGCACGACCGTGAACTCGCCGCCCGTATCGCCCGCGTCGCACACTGACCAGTTCCGTCCTGCCCGAACTACCGGTAACGCCACATTGCGACCGGACCCTGCCCGCACTGCGAAAGGCCGACCATGTCTTCACATCGCGAAGCACCGGAAATCTCGAAGGATCCGGTCGCTGACAACACCGACGTTTATGCGTTCGTCAGCCCAGACAAGCCCGACACCGTCACACTGATCGCGAACTTCATCCCGCTGCAGCAGCCGAACGGCGGCCCGAACTTCTACGAGTTCGGCGAGGACGTGCTGTACGAGATCCACATCTCGAACCGAGGAGATGCCCGCGCGGACATCAGCTACCAGTTCCGGTTCGACACGAAGATCCGCAACAAGAACACGTTCCTCTACAACACCGGCCAGATCCTGTCCCTCGGCAGCCCGAACTGGAACCGGCCGCAGTACATGTCGATCAGCCGCACCGACCGGTACGGCCGCTCACACGGGATGGCCTCCGGTCTGTCGTTGCCACCGGTGAACGTCGGGCCGCGTAGCACGCCGAACTACGCCAACGCCCTTGCCAGCCCAGCCGTGCACAACCTCGGTGGCGGTCGGCGAGTGTTCGCAGGTCAACGCGCCGAGGGCTTCTTCGTCGACCTGGGCAGCATCTTCGATCTCGGCACACTGCGCCCGTTCGAGAACCTGCACCTCATCCCGTCCGCTGCCGCCGTAGGCGTGAACGGCACTCAGGGACTGAACGTGCACACCATCGCCATCCAGGTGCCGATCTCGGATCTGACCCGCTCCGGGCACCGGGCCACCAACGTCATGGACCCGGGCTCGGTCATCGGCGTGTGGGCGACCGCAAGCCGCCAGCAGTCCCGCGTGTGGGACTCCTACCACGGTCGCTGGGACTGCCACGGTCCGTACCGCCAGGTGTCCCGGCTGGGCAACCCGCTGTTCAACGAGGTCATCGTGCCGATGGCCTACAAGGACGGATGGAACAAGGAGCAGCCGCACGACGACAAGAAGTTCGCCAACTACGTGCTGCACCCGGAACTCGCCGGCCTGCTACCTGCCCTGTACCCGGGAGTTTTCCCGAAGCTGGCGGCCTATAAGAAGCCGCGCGCCGATCTCGCCGCGATCCTGCTCACCGGTATCCCGACGGGTGTCGTGCCGGGCTTCCAGAACAACACCGGCACGGTCCAGGCCGACATGCTGCGGCTCAACGTCGCGGTCCCGCCGTCGAAGAAGCCCAACCCGATCGGCCTCGTGGCTGGCGACGCGGCAGGGTTCCCGAACGGCCGACGCGTCTTCGACGACGTGGTTGCCATCGAGTTGCGAGCGGTTGCCGGTGCGACGATCCCGCTGGTCGACAAGACCTTCACGCCGGACGCCGCCGCGGCAGCACTGACTGACGGGACGAAGAACACCAACGCGCCCTACCTCAACGCATTCCCGTACCTGGGCACGCCGGCCGGCGGCTTCCAGTACCAGCCCGGCCACGGGGCGGCCTGATCGGCGCCCCAAACCGCAGAGGAGCGCACACGACGCCCGATCATCCCGATCCCGACGGCAGCGGGGGGGGGGGTGGGGAGCAGGCCA
>JBPCMU010000100.1:0-13651 GCA_051001975.1 Jatrophihabitans sp. | reverse complement strand
TCCTGCGGAACCACCGTGTAGTAGCCGTGGGCGAGCCGATGCAGGACGCCCGACTGCTCCAGCCGGCGAAGCTGAGGAGCGGGATGGGCGTAGGCGACGGCGGCGTCCGCAGCGCGGAAGGTTCGCATCGGGAGCCCTGCAAGCTGGGTCGGTACCCCGCTCGTTCGACGTTGATTCAGACCTGCCATTCACAAAGAGTGTCGAAAAACTACTCTCCAGCGGTAGTTCCTACGTACTCTTCCCAGCCGCGGAAGATTGTCTGCATCGGTCCCGAGTTCACCCAATGATCGATTCGGGTTCGCCTTGGATGCGGGCGAGCGTGGCACGCTCCTTCTCCGCAAGGCTTGCGAGCTTCGAAGAACCGTCGGCATTGGTCATCGTGAGTTTCCACCGCAGCGTCTTGGTGATCACGCAGTTCCCGCAGGTGCGGGGCGAGATCACGCCGAACACTCCCATCGTGGGTGGGTAGTCCTAGCCGGCGTTGTACGCCTCATCCGGAGTGAGCACCGCTTCAGCGCCGCACGCTTCACAGACGTGGAGATATCTCGGGCTGCTCATGAATCGCCCTCTCCGCTCGTCGTCCTCCCCATCATGGACGCAGACCACGACACATTTCCTACTCAGGACACGACCGCGCGGTCCAACCCCGGCTGCAGGCGCGGGCGGCCATGGGTTGGCCGCGACTGTCGATCATGCGCGCGACCGCGTAGGGCTCTCGGATTTTGGTAGTTCGACCCCCACGGATCTTCGTGTCTAACGGATCGCGGATCTTCTAGCCAACAAATAGCGGCGTCTCCTCCTACCAAATCGCGCGCCCTCACTTCCTCCGGCCGCGGATGGCTTCGAAGGCCGCCAGCGCGCGGTCGTCGGCGTCGGGGAGTCGGCCGAGGTACTGCTGGGTGGTCTGGATCTGCTTGTGGCCGAGGCGGTCCATCACGGCCTTGAGGTCGGCACCACCGGCCAGCAGCCACGAGGCGTGCGCGCCGCGCAGGTCGTGGAAGCGCACCCGCTGGCGGATCCCCGATCGTTCGATGGCCGGAAGCCATACCCGGGTACGGAACACGTTGCGTGAGACCGGCGATCCGGTGCTGGTGGAGAAGAGCAGGTCCTCGCCGCGCTTGCCGGTAGCCATCAGGTACTCACGGACGTCCTGACAGAGCTGGTCGCCGATCCTGATCGTGCGGTGCTCGTTGTCCTTCGGGTAGTCGCGGATCGTCCACACCGTGGCGGCGCCGGTGATCTTCTTGGAAACCTCCAGGACGACGCGGCGGATGTGGATCTCACCGCTGTCCAGATCGACGTCGATCGGACGGAGGGCCGCGACTTCGCCCCAGCGGACGCCGGTCTCGATCGTGACGAGCACGAGAATGCGGTACCGCTGCGGGATCTCGGTGAGCACCGTCTCGAACTGCTCGGGCGTGATCGCCTTCTTCGGCTGCTTGACGATTTCGGCAGCACCGTGTGCGCGCACGGGTTGACGGTGATGACCTGGTCGATGATCGCCCGCTCGAAGATCGCGTGCAGGAACGTGTGGTACTTGCGCACCGATCGCGGACTCAACGGCGGCTTACGGCTGCCGTCGTAGTCCTCGACCTCGGCGGACACCTCGTTGACCCAGGCCTGCACCGACGAGGCGACGATCCTGCTCATCCGCGTCCGCCCGAAGTGCAGGAGGAAGTGGCTATCCAGATTCGAGCGGTAGGCGGCCAGTGTGGTCGGTTCCAGGTGCTGAGCCGCCGGCCAGTAGTAAGTTCTCATAACCCAGAGGTCGCAGGTTCAAATCCTGCCGTCGACAACGCAAGGAAGTGAGTACAAGGGCTCCGGTGCTTCGGCATCGGAGCCCTCGCTCATGTGCGATCTATTTGCATCGGGATTCTGCTGGTCGGGGTCCGATAATGCCCATCCTGTCGACGAAGGTGTCGATCCGAACGCTGCTCGACCTGATCGACCGCCACGTTGGCTGGCCGGCATGACCCACGCCCGGCCCTGAGCAAATGGGGGGAGCGACGGTACTTACGCGGGCTCGTTGGGAACGTCCGCAAGTGTTCTTGCGAGAGCCTTCCCAAGATAACGGCGACTGACTCTGATGCTGACTCAGCGGTTAGCTGGGCCGCCGGTAGATCGAGATGACGGTCCCATCGGGGTACGGCGTTACCTCGGCGAGCTCGAGGCGGCGTCCCGCCGGGAGGTCCCTGAACATCGGCTCACCGCTGCCGAGCGCGACAGGCCGGGTGACCAGGCGGTATTCGTCCACCAGGTTCGCGCGGGTAAGGGCCTGGGCGAACGTGAAGCCACCGTAGACAATGATTTCGCCGCCGGGCTCGGCTTTGAGCTTCGCGACTTCCTCCTCGAGGTCACCACTCGCAATCGTCGTCGTCGCCCAGTCGGCCCGAGTGAGGGTCTTGGAGAACACCACCTTCGGGATCTCGTTCATGGGCCTGGCGTACTCGCCGGTCGACGTGGGCCAGAACCCGGACATCTCCTCGTAGGTGACCCGGCCCATCGCGTGCAGCCCTGCCTGGGCGACCCATGCCATCTTCCTGGCCGCGACGTCCGAGTGCTCCGCCTCGCCCCGGCCGATGTCCTCCTCGGGACCGCCGGACACGTACCCGTCGATCGAGATGCCCATCTGCAATGCCACGGTGCGCATGTCGTTCTCCTCTTTGTCGTCTCTCACCTGTCATCCGTACGTTGCACGGACCGCCGCTCCCCGTCCACGCCAAGTCAGTGTTCCGCTCCTCCGCGGGTGAACTTGACGTCGATCGTGATCTCGATGGTGTCAGCCACGACGACGTTGCCGGCGCCGAAGCCGAGATGGATGTCGATCCCGAAGGCGGCCCGGCTGATGGTCGTGGTCGCCGTGAACCCAACGCGATCGCCGCCGGACGCCGTGAATGGTCAGGTCACCGGCGACGATGAAGGATTCGCCGTCGACGTCGCGGACCTGGGTCGAGGCGAACTCGATGTTCGGATGGTTGTCCACGTCCAGGAAGTCGGCGGATCGGATGTGCCGGTCGCGCTGCTCGTTGACCGTGGAGACGGACGCGGCGTCCAGGACTGCGCGCACGCCGCCGGCGGCCGCCGCGGCGTCGACCACGGTGAGTTCGGCTGAGGTGAGCGTGAAAGTCCCGCGTACCCGTCCGACGCCCATGTGGCGTACCCGGAAGGAGATGTCGGAGTGGACTGGATCTACGATCCAGGTGCCGGCGGCGAGACTCGCGGTGGAGGGGGACATGACGCAATCCTGGGCGAGCGGGCGGCCGGGGTGAATCCCATAATTCTGGGATTGCGGTCGTGCGCGTCGGTAAGTTCGGCGAATGGGCATGCCGCGACTGCACGAACGCGTCCGGGGCGAGGTGTTGCGGCTCGTGCACCGCGGGCTCACGGTGTCGGACTTCTCGCGCGAGGTCGGTGCGGTGCTGTGCCGCGCGGTGCCCGCTGAGGGGACCTGCTTGATGACCACCGACCCGGCGACCTTGTTGCCCACCGCGGAGTACGTGGCGAACGGTCTCCCCGCGCCGGCGCTGCTCCGGCTCGTCGAGATCGAGATGTACGAACCGGACTACAACAAGTGGACTGACCTCGCCCGGGCACAGCGCCCCGCCGCCAGCTTGAGTGATGTCACCGAGGGCGACCTGGACCGCAGCCAGCGGCAGCGGGAAATCCGACGACCGGGTGGCTTCGCCGATGAGCTGCGGGTCGTGCTCTCGGACCGGACCGGGACGTGGGGGCAGCTCACCATGTTCCGGGAGGCGAACCGGCCGCACTTCGCCGAGGCCGAGGTGCACTTTCTCGCCACGATGGCCAGCCTCGTCGCCGACGGGTTGCGACGCAGCCTGCTCCTCGACGAGGGCGCCGTGGGAACCGGCGACGTGGGGGTGCTCGTCATCGACATCGAGGACGGCGTGGCGATGTCCAACCCCGCCGCCCAGAGCTGGCTGGATGCATTGGGGGCAGGGGACCGGGTTGGCGCCCGGCTACCGGTGGCGATCCCCGCCGTGGCGAGGCAGGCGCGCGCACTGTGTGCACCGCCAGGAGCAGCGCCGACCTCGGACGCCCGCCCGGCGTACGCGCGGGTGCGCACCCGCAACGGCAGGTGGCTCGTCTTGCGGGGGTCCGTGCTCGGCGAAGACGCGAACGCGCCGGTCGCCGTAACGCTGGAGCCCGCCCGCCCGGCGGAGCTGGCACCGCTCATGGCCGACGCCTATGGACTCACCGCCGGGGAGCGTCGGGTAACCGAACTGGTCGTCCAGGGCCTGTCGACCAGGCAGATCGCCGACCGGCTGCACCTCTCGGCCTACACCGTGCAGGACCACCTGAAGTCGGTCTTCACCAAGTCTGGGTCCAACTCCCGCGGCGACCTCACGGCCCGGCTCTTCTTCGACCACCACGCCAGCACGCTGACGTCAGGCGGCCGGTAGATGGTCACGGGTCTGCACACTCGTGACTCAACCTCCGGCCATTGCTCCGATGATCACAAGCGGTTCGCTTCCCGCAATGACCCGGGCCGGTAGTGCAGCATCGGGCTCTTCGTGCGACAGGTCCTGCTCACAGGCGAAGAAGCGTACGAATGGACGGCGCCGGTCGGTGCCCGGTTCCCGCAACGTTCCGCGCAGGCCCGGATACATCGCCTCGAGAGCGTCGATCACCCCGCGCTGCGTCGGTTCGGTGTTGATCACGACTCGCCGCCCACAACGCGCGAGCGCGCACAGGTGCGCGGGCAGCAGCACGGTGACCGTCGCCGAGGCGGTCACACCGTCTGCACCTCGACAGACAGCACGGCAGGCAAATCGTGGACGATCGCATCCCAACTGTCGCCGGCGTCCGCGGAGGCGTAGACCTGCCCGCCTGTAGTGCCGAAGTAGATGCCGCAGTCGTCAAGGCGGTCGACGGCCATCGCGTCGCGCAGGACGTCGACGTAGCAGTTCTCCTGTGGGAGCCCGCGTATCAACGGCTCCCATTCATTGCCCCCAGTTCGGCTCCGGTAGACGCGAAGCTTTCCTTCTGGCGGGTAGTGGTGCGAATCGCTCGTGATCGGCACGACGTAGACCGTTTCCGGCTCGTGGGCATGCACGTCGATGGCGAAGCCGAAGTCGGTCGGAAGATCGCCGCTGATCTCGTGCCAGTGCTCGCCGCCGTCGTTGCTGCGCATGACGTCCCAATGCTTTTGCATGAAGAGCGTGTCCGGGTGATCCGGGTGCATCGCCAGACTGTGCACACAGTGCCCTACGGCAGCGGCCGGCGAAGGGATCCCCTCTGAGAGCAGGCCCTGATTGATCGGCCGCCAACTGTCTCCGCCGTCATCGGTACGGAACACCCCGGCGGCTGAGATCGCAATCGTCATGTGGTTCTCGTTGCGTGGGTCGATGACGATGGTGTGCAAACACATGCCGCCGGCCCCGGGCTGCCATTCCGGTCCCGAGCTGTGCTCGCGCAAGCCTCGCAGCTCCGACCAGCTGTCACCGCCGTCCTCGCTACGGAACAGCGCGGCGTCCTGCACCCCTGCGAAGACAAGATCTGGCTTGGTTGCCGAAGCCTCGAGGTGCCAGACGCGGGTGAACTCCCACGGCCGCAGTGAGCCGTCGTACCACTGGTGCTTACCGACCGTGCTGCCGTAGCTGAAGTCGTTGCCGACAGCCTCCCACGTTCGGCCACCATCCCCGGATCGCTGGATCACCTGGCCGAACCACCCGGTGGACGGTGCGGCCCAGAGCCGATCAGGATCGGCCGGAGAGCCGGTCATGTGGTACACCTCCCAGCCCGGGAAATGCGGACCGTCCACCGTCCACTCCCGACGCGCCTCATCGGAAGTCAGCACGAAGCCGCCCTTGCGTGTGCCGACCAGAACTCGCACGCCAGCCATCGCTGCCTCCTTAGCCGATGGGACCGACCGTAGTCCCGAGTAGCTTCACAGTTCACGGTCCCGAACCGGTGGTCAATGCCCTGATCGGCTGCCCTATCGCGGGGAACAGGGTCACGATAACGGCGGGAACGCTCTCTGCTGGTGGCTCGGCGGTGGCGTCACCCAGCCTGAGGCTGCGGCTTGAAGCGGCGAACCTCATGAGGCCAGCCACATGCCTCCGCGATCTTGCCCGCCCACATCTTGGCGGCCTCGTCATCGGCCACGTCCACCAGGGCGAACCCGCCCAGAAACTCCTTCGTCTCGACGTAGGGTCCGTCGGTGATCACCAAGGTGCCACTGGTGGTGGCGGCGCTGTAGACCGGGCCGTCCTCCTCCTCCAGTCCCCCGGCGAAGACGTACACGCCGGCTGCCTTCATCTCGGCGACAACCGCCATGGCGAGCGGTCCGCGACCGCGGAACCACTCCTCGGTGTGGTCGCCCACCTACTGTTGGTTGAAGTAGACGAGGTATTCGGTCATGGCCGCTCCTTTTTCTGTAGCGGACCCGGTGGTCCGCGTTCACTCACCCCACGAACGGCGACAGCCAAATCCGACACGGTTGTCCTGGAAATGAGACACCAGTGTTGGCGTAGCGGCGCGGAGGTAGCAAGTGCACCGTGGACGGACCTGCCCGGAGCCAGCGCCCGGCTGCCAGACAGGACCGGTGGTGCATTCGAATCGACCAGCCCTTCGTTGGGTGGCGGCGGGCGCACAACGATCGGGGAGTTCAACGCATCTCGCCCGGGCGATGACCGGGGTGAGTCGTCGGCCTGGTGGCCGGCGTAACCTGCCAACGATGGTGACCCTCTTTGTGGTGGTAGTTGTCGTCATCGGGGTGGCCGTAGGGGTGCTGATCTACCTGAAGAACAAGGACAAGCCACCAAATCGGTTCAACGCGATTCCGACTGAGGAACGCAATGCACAGCTCGAGGCCCGGTATCAGCGAAGGCTCAAGGACGAGCAGGACCAGCAGCCGCCCACGGCATAACCGGGTCGATCGGCGCATGTTCGTGTGCGGTCGATGCCGGTGAACGATGCAAGGTCGAATCCCGGTCATCTCCAGGAGGTTGGTCATGGCGACCGTCACGCACGATCAGGAAGTGCGCCGCACTCGGGCCGGGGAGCAGGTGCGATCGGAACTGGCGAAGGGCGTTACGTTCCGCAGCGCCCAGACCGTGTTCTCTGCGTTGCGCGCCGACGGCTCCGGCGTCGGGCTCTCGACGGTGTATCGGCACCTGCAGGTCCTAGCCGACTCCGGCGCTGCCGACACCGTGCAGACAGCGGCCGGTGAAGTCCTCTACCGCTACTGCGGCGACACCAAGCGCCATCACCATCATCTGGTCTGCCGACGCTGCGGCACCACGGTCGAGGTAGCTGGTCCGGCCGTAGAACGGTGGGCCGGGAAGGTGGCCACCGATAACGGGTTCGTCGACGTCGATCACACCGTCGAACTGCTCGGCCTCTGCGCCACCTGCGCATCGACTCGCTAAGCGGATTCTTCGTCCTCAGGCCGAGCGCAACGCGTTGACGATCGCGGTGAGGTTCGCGCTCATCCAGGCGAGGTAGTCGGTGCCGCTCGGCAAGGTCTCGGTGACCGGCACGACGGGAATGTTGTTCTGCTTGGCTGCGCCGAGGACTTTCTCTGTCTCCGGTCCGCTGGTCTGCGAGTTGTAGGCCAGCAGTCTGACTTGCTTGCCGGCGAACAGATCCAGCGTCTGCTGCAGCACGCGCGGCGATACGTCGGTGCCCTCCTCGACCGCCTCGCTGAACGCAGGTGGCGTCCTGTTCACCAGCCCGCATGCGGTGAGCATGTACAGGGGGACCGGCTCGGTGATGGCCGCCCCGACGCCGGCGTGCGCCGCCTTCACTGTGTCCTCGCGCTGTTGCAGGGAATGCACCTTGCCGATGAACGTCTTGGCGTTGGTGTGAAAGGTCGCGGCATCGGCGGCGTCCGCTGCGGCCAGGACATCCGCGATCTTGTTCGCGACGAGGTTCACGGTGGGGAAGTCGTACCAGACGTGCTCGTTCAGCTCGCCTCCTGCTTGCGCGGTCTTCCCGGACACTCCGACCGCGTTGATCTTCGTCGGGCGGTTGCTGCCAGCGGCCAGCATCCTGTCGACGAAGTCGTCGTAGCCGCCGCCGTTCTCGATCACCACCTTGGCCTTCGCGAGTTCGAGCCTGTTGGTGGTGCTGGCCTCGTAGGAGTGCGGATCCTGCGAGGGGTCGCTGATGATCGAGGTGATCCTCACCGTCGAGCCGGCGAGTCGGCCGGCGATCTGACTGGTCACGTCGCCCCACACGTTCGTGGATGCAACTACGGAGAAGGACTTCGGGCTGGCCGAGTCTTCAGACGCACTGGAACCGCAAGCGGCCAAGCCGACCGCCAGGCCGAGGACAGACAGTGCCTTGGTTGCGCGGCGTGGAAGTGTGGCCATGCAGAGGCCTCCTGATTTGCGAGTCGATTGAGGTAAACAAGAATGATTCTCATTATCGTAACAGCCTCGAGCGCACGCGTGAAGCAGCGGGCTGACCACCCGGTCGCCGGTGGAGGCGCTGGCCTATCAGGACGCAATCGAGTCCGGCCGGTTCGGTCTGCGGGCGCAGTTGATGGTTTCCATCGACACGATCCGCGATGTCGTCGCGCATCCGGACGACGCAGTGACGAGCGCGTTCACCCTCGGTCTGCGCACCGGGTTCGGCTCGTATCGGCTGTCCCTCGGTGCGGTGAAGGCCTGGTTGGACGGCGGCATGATGGCTCGGACCGCCGCGGATCTGGAAATACTGGTCGAGACGGCCTGCGCCGCGCATGCGGCGGGTTGGCAGTTGGCGCTGCACGCGATCGGTGACCGGGCGATCGATGTGGCCATCGACATCATCGAGACGGCGCAACGCCGGCGGCCGCGTGCCGACGCCCGGCACCACATCGAGCACTGCGGTCTGGTCCGGCCTGATCAGCTCGATCGGTTGGCCGCCGCGGCCATCACCGTGGTGACCCAGCCGACGTTCCTGTGTGTCAGCGGCGACGACTATTCAGCCGTGATGGGACCGAACCGAGCCGGCTGGGTGTACCGCGGGAGGACCTACCTCGACCGCGGCATCCCGATCGCCGGCAGCTCCGACCGCCCTGTCGCCGACGGCGCTCCGCTACGCGGAATCCAGTTTCATGGTCGAGCGGTTGTCCCGGCTGGGTAAGGCGATCGGCCCGGACGAGGCGATCGGTGTCGCGGAGGGCCTGAGGGCTTACACGATGGGCTCCGCCGAGGCCTGCCGAGTCGAGGACCGGCTGGGCAGCATCACGGCCGGCAAGCACGCGGACTTCGTCGTGCTGGCTGCAGATCCGACCGAAGTGCCCACCGCCAACCTGGCCACCATCCCGGTGACTGCGACCGCCGTCGCCGGCCGCCTTGTATATACGGGAACTGGCCGGCGACACGCTAGTCGAGGGGTGCGGGCCAAGCGTCACAGCGATTCGTGGGAGAGTGTTTCGCTGTGGCACAAGGAAGCGCCCGGCATTCCCGGCAGCCGCGCGGATCGCGCGCGCTGCACCGGGCTGTCGCGCTCTACGGGTGGCGGATCTACGCGCTGCCGATCCTCGTGGTGCTGACCATCGCTGCTCTCCTCGGGCCGGCCACTCGGCACGCCGTCACAGCACGTTCGAAGCCCAACGTTGCCGGGGCATTCGCGCCGGCGCCCGCTCCGCCGCAGACGCCGGCACCGACCCAGCTCTGGCGGATCACCGATTCCACCGCATGTGAGAACAACACGGCCGCCACCGCCGTGCTGGTCGACATCTCGCAGCAGCATGCCTGGATGTGCGAAGCCGCGCGCCAGGTGTTTACGACGCCGGTGACAACCGGTGCGCTGAAGAACAACTGGCAGACTCCGACCGGCTCATGGGCGGTCCAGGCCAAGGAGCGCGACCGGTACCTCACCGGGCCTGGCTACAAGGACTACGTCCACTACTGGGTGCCTTTCAACGGCGACTTCGGATTCCACGACGCGCCGTGGCAGACGATGTCGTACGGCACGCAGGGCTACCGCACCAACGGCTCGCACGGATGCGTACACCTGCCGGCGAAGGCGATGGTCTGGCTCTACAGCTGGATCACCGTCGGCACCAAGGTCACCATCGTCTCTTGACGTCAGGGCCAGGCCGTCATCTGCTGCCATTCGTGCATCGCCGCGGCCGACCAGGCTGCGTGCCGCCGGGTGTGTAGTCAGGTCAGCGTCGATCCCGCCGGCTAGGTCAGCTGTCGGCGACGAATGCTGGAAGCCGGTCGAGCGAGCGATGCTCGGCCAACGGGGGGTTCTCCGGGTCGGCTGGCATGCCGACGTGGTTGTGCCACCAGACGCCCATGCCGACGCCACCTGCGCCGGCGATGTCGTGTCGGGATCCGGCCACGAACAGCACCCGTTCCGGTGGGAGGTCGAGCGCGTCGAGAGCATATTGGTACGGTTCCGGGCGCGGCTTGTACGCGCCTGCAGTTTCTGCGGTTACCACTACTTCGAAAGGCGCCCGGACCAGCTCGGCGGCCTCCTGGCCGAGCTTGTCCGAGCAGTTCGTTACCACACCGATCCGGGTCCCGATCTCCGCGACGGTGCTCAGAATCTTCGGCGCCTCGGGCCACGGCCTCAGTTCGTTCCAGCGGGCCGAGAGCCGTTCGGCGAGGACCCGATCAAGGCCCTGCTCCTGGGCGGCGTCGGCAACCAGCGATTCGTACGGCTGGTACGGGCCTGCCCCGTAGGTCAGGCGCAGGTACTGCTCACGCCAGCGGCGGCCTTCCTCGGCGTCGCCGGCAACGTCGTTCCACAGGGTCCACGAGTCGATCAGCGCGGTGAGCAGGTCAAACAAGACCGCGTCGTATCGTCGCGGGCTCACGCGGGACCGTCCGCCGCAGCGTGCGTCGTGACCAGAGACGCGAACCGGTCTACACCGACGTTGCCGCCGGACAGGATCACCCCGACCCGCTGCCCGCGGAAAGACTCCGCATTGGCCAGCACCGCTGCGAACGCGCTGGCACCGGAGGGCTCCACCACAACCTTCATGCGCTCGAACAGCAGCCGCATCGCGTCTACGATTTGCTCGTCGCTGACCAGCAGCACCTCATCGACCTGCTCCCTGTTAACCGCGAACGTCCACTCGCCCGGGATCTCGACCTGCTGTCCGTCCGCGATCGTGTGTGGCACCGGGATGCGGACCCGCCGGCCGGCCGCTCATGGGAACGACGAGTGTGTCGACCGCGCCGGCGTCCTCGAACAGCTCAAGCGCGACAGTGCCCTGCCCGGCCATCACCAGCCAGTCGTCATACGCTGGCACCGGCACCAGCCCCCGCTCTTGGGCAAGCTCGCGAGCGAGCGCGGCTCGGTCCTGCGTATAGCGGTCATAGGTCAGCAGTGTGGCGCCGTAGCCCTCCGTTGCCGCGCGCTTGGAGGCTGGCGCATCCTGCGGCATCAGAATCGTCGCGTACGTCCCAGTCAACCGTGCCGCCAGTGCAGCCGCCTGCGCGTGATTGCTCGAGGACCACGCGCACACTCCGCGCTTCAGCTCTCCCGCATCGAGAGTCGAGATCTTGTTGAACGCGCCGCGGAACTTGAATGCTCCACCTCGCTGCAGATTCTCTGCCTTGAATACGACCTGTGCCGACGTCATCCGGTCCACTGTGGCCGACGAGAGCACCGGTGTCCGGTGGGCAAACCCGGCAAGGCGCGCCGCCGCCGGCTTGGTCCTCGCCGGTGTCCGAGTCGGTGACATGGTCGCTGTCCAACTCGGCACGAGTTCGTCCGATGTGCGCACGCATCGCCAGCTCCGCCGCCGTAGCGTCTTGGTTGCCTATTGCTGCCACCACCGAACGAAGCTCCTCATACCCGCGCCTGCGGTGCGCCGGACGCTCGGCAACCTGGATCAACGACACTCGCATCCGATCGTGCAGTCGCTCGATCAGGCGCGCCAACATCGGATTGTCGCACGCCTGAGCGATCAGCGAATGAAGTTCTGAGTCGCTGTTCGCATACCCCACGCCGTCGGACGCTTCAATCGCTTCTACCTGCGCATGTAGGGCCGTCTCCAACTGGACACCGGCGCTGTCAAGGACGCGACCGCGGCACCGGTACGGCGGGCCGTCGGCGGGTTGGTCGCCGGCTGGCTCAGTGCGCATCCGCGGGCCAAGTATCCACTCGTCGTTGCACATACTCACGCACACGGCGACCACATCGCCGGGGACGGGCAGTTCGCCGGCCGCGCGGACACCACAGTGGTGGGCACG
Source organism: Jatrophihabitans sp. (assembly GCA_051001975.1). Lineage (GTDB taxonomy): Bacteria > Actinomycetota > Actinomycetes > Mycobacteriales > Jatrophihabitantaceae > DATAEG01. The sequence continues at coordinate 1,487 of JBPCMU010000100.1, read as the reverse complement.
ACTTTGCCGGACGTGCAGGAGTTCTTCGAGTTCACCGACTGGCCGGCACAGGTCGTGCAGTTCGACCTCGGTGGCCGGGCCCTCGACGTCACCGGCATCCCCGGCCATCACGCGACGTCGATCGCGATTTTCGATCCGTGGACGGGCTTCCTGCTCACCGGCGACACCGTCTATCCGGGTCGGTTCTACGCGCGTGAGTTCCCGGACTTCGTCGCCAGCCTCGATCGGCTCGTCGAGTTCGCGGGCGAGCGATCCGTGACGCATGTGATGGGCTGTCACATCGAGATGGCCGGCCGGCCCGGCAAGGACTACCCGCTCGGTGCGCGCTACCAAACGGACGAGCCAGCATTGCAGATGACCACCGCACAACTGCGCCGCATCCGCGACGACTCTCACCGGATCGCGGGCCGTCCCGGCGCGCACTCGTTCGATGACGTCATCATCTACAACGGCTCGTGCACGCCGGCCATGCTGCGACTGATGGCCCGCGCGCAGGGCAGTCGGCTACGCGACCTGGTACTGCGCCGCACGCGCCGCTAACCGTCTTCAGCCGACCGTGCCGATCGGTACTCTCACCGCCCAATGCAGGCCGTGCGGTCCGAAGAAGGCGAGGACGAAGGTGAGTTGCGACGGGTCCTGGATGGGCAGCACCGTGCCGCCCCGCAACGTCGCGGTGAACGTGATCGGGCCCCGCGCGTTCGGCTGGAAAACCAGGCCGTTCGAGTTGTTCACGTAGCCGCCGTCGCCCACGGGACGGCTGGCCAGTCCATGCAGCCAGTTGTACCGTTTCGGCAGCGCGTCGTAGCTGCCGTTCCACCCGGTGCCCACGTCGGCAACACTCCGCGCGACGCCCCAGATCAGATCCACGTCCTGCATCCCACGATCCAGGATGGCGAAGAGGTATGTGCCCGAGCCGGAGCTGCGCTGGGGGACGAAGTCCAGTTGACCCACGATCGCCTGCTGCAAACCGCGGCGGTCGGGATATGCGACGGTCAGCCGGTCGGGTCCGGCGAGTTCGTCGGTCTTCGCTTGAGCCTGCCGTCCGTCCTTATAGATATCCGCGAGGCTGACCTGGGCTGCTACCGCGCCGGGTCCTCCGTAGGGCACTCGGTTCTGCCATGCCGACCACGCGGCGCGGACACCGACGAGCCCCGTGCCGAGCACGATCGCCGCAATCAGCAGCACCAGGATCGCCCGGTTCCGGCTGCCCGTGCGGACTCGGACGGTTGCGGGGTGTGCCGATACGGACATACCAGGTCTCCCTCTGATCCGGACGATGCTAGACCTTGGGCAGTCCGAAATACCGTGTCACGGTCAGAACGGCGGTGGGTCCGGGTCGTCGGCTGGTTCGGGTGGCGATTGCGGTGTGAACCGCCCCGGCTTTTCCGGAGGCTCGGTTTGGTGGAACCGGCCTCAGGCTGAGGACCGATCTTGACGGTAGTACGCTTGCTCGAGTTCGACTGGCGGGATGTCGCCGTTCTCTTCGT
>JBPCMU010000099.1:0-30718 GCA_051001975.1 Jatrophihabitans sp. | reverse complement strand
GGGAACCGAATGTGGTCCGGTGCCCCTTCGCTGTACACTGCGAACCGTGTGGTCCCCCTTGCCGCAGTGCTGTCGATCCGCGGACAAGCTCGCTCACGCGGTCAGCGTGTAACTCTCCCGGGCCTCGTCGGCGCGCCGACGGGCTCGGGCTTCCCCGCGGGCGGCCAGACGTGCCAGCCGCTGCCAGAGCCGCTCGGAATTCAACCGGGCGGACAGTCGCCGCTGGGCGGCGGAGTGTTCGGCCTCGCGCATTCGCTCACGGGCCAGTGCTTCGTACATGGACAACATGGTGATGCTCCCTATGGGTGTCATGACTTTCATACGATTGGTGGTGAGCTCGGCTGCCAATGCGGCGTCGAGCATGGGTGCGGCACCGATGGCACGCCGGTCGGTGGACCGGTGGGCCGCCGCGGCGAGGACCGCTAGTGCGCTGCGGTCCATACCCGTCATGCGGCGACCTCCCGGTCGTCCTTGCGCGGACGGCCACGGGGCCTCTTGCGGGCGATGACCTGCCCGCGCTCGAAGATCTCGCCGCCCCAGACGCCCCACGGTTCGTGCCTGGCAACCGCACCGGCAAGGCAGGTGCGCCGCACTGGGCAGTCGTGGCAGAAGGACTTCGCCTGCTCCAGTTCGGCCGGCTTCTCGGCAAACCACAGGTCAGGGTCCTTAACCCGGCAGGGCAGGTCCGGCAGCGAGGCCCAGATGGGGGCCGATCCGTCGGATCCGAGCTCCGCCAGGACGTCGGCGCTGTGGATCTCGGCGCTACTCACTTCGAGCAGGCCGTTCTGGCTTGTCACGGTGTCCTCCGGTGTGTCGTCTCGGTCTGGTTTGTCGAGCCGATCGATCAGGTGGATCGGGTCGGCGTAGTCGGTCTCGGTCAAGGTCATCGGATCGGTCACCTCCTTCTTTGTGGACTGGTTTCGGGGCGGGTTCTCATCGGTGGCACATGCTCGGGTCGCAAGCTCCCCTCGGTCGAACATGCTCGGGTCGCAAGCTCCCCTCGGTGGAACATGCAAAAGGCCGCGGTCCCTGTACGGGATCCGCGGCCTCGAGAGGTGCCGGTGAGTGTCTGGTCGACACTCATCTTGGTACTTCTCGAGGCGGGACACCGCCGGTGAAACCCTTCAGGTGCGGGCTGACGACGGAATCGATGACCGCGGTCCCCTGGTTCGGCTGCATTCCGTTGCGCACACCGGTGGTGTCGTGCGAGGCAGAGCCGGCGAAGGACGCGTAGGCCACTGCAGCAGCGGTGAGCAGCGCATTCTTCGGGGCAGCCGACGTCGGGCCGTCTGCGGCCGTCATCGTCTTCGTCATCTCCATGAACTGTTCACCTCCATCTGCTGAGCAGGGACGCGCGCGGGCGCGCTTGGACTTTGGCAGGTTAACCGACTTGTACGCGGGCGGGCAATCACATTTACGAGATAGCTGGAAATGGTTCACTCAATTGACGGCGACGGGGTCCGGATCGGCGCCGGATATCACGGCGAGGACGGGTTCGGCGTACCGCTCCAGCTTGGTCGGGCCGACTCCGGAGACCTTGCCCAGGGCATGCCGACTGGTCGGCCGGCCGTCGGCGATCCCGACCAGGGTGGCGTCGGAGAACACCACGTAGGCCGGTACGCCCTGCGCATCGGCCTGCTTACGGCGCCACGCACGCAGCCGGCCGAACAGCTCGGCATCCTGAGCGGTCGGGCCGTCCTTGCGACTGGACTTGGGCTTGCCGGCCCGCCGTTCCCGTTCCGGGCGCAGGCCCTCGAGAAAGCGGCTGGGCCGGCGGCCCCGGCGCTGACCGGGTAGCCGGGCCAGCGCCCAGGACAACGCCAAGGTGTGTTCGGCCCGGGTCACCCCGACATAGAGCAGTCGTCGCTCCTCCGCGACCTGCGCCGGTGTGGTGGCGTGCTGGATGGGCAACGTGGTGTCGGTCAGTCCCACAACGAACACCGCGCCCCACTCCAGGCCCTTCGCCGAGTGCAGCGATGCCAGCGTTACACCTTGGACGACCGGCGCGTGTGACGCTTCAGCCCGCTGGTCCAACTCGGCGACGAGGTCCTGCAGCCTGGCTTCCGGGTGGGCAACCAGCAGCTCTTCGGCCAAAGTGTGCAGCGAGGCCAGCGACTCCCAGCGTTCCCGGGCCGCTCCCCCGGGTGGGGGGCTGTCGGCGTGCCAGCCCGTCGAGCCGAGCGTTTCCAGCACTGCCTCGAGCAGCGGAAGATCGGCGGCGTCCGAGCGGGCCGCCCCGCGCAGCAGCAACCGGGCCTGCTTCACCTCGGGCCGGTCGAAGAATCGCTCGCCGCCGCGCAGCACGTACGGCACGCCGGCCTGGGTCAGCGCGTTCTCGTACACCTCGGACTGCGCGTTGATCCGGAAGAGCACCGCGATCTCGGAGGCAGGCGTTCCGGTGGCCATCAGCCGGACGCACTCCGCGGCGGTCGCGGCTGCCTCGAGGGTCTCGTCGTCGTACTCGGCGAAGGTGGGTTCCGGGCCGTCCGGGCGCTGGCCGACGAGCCGGACCCCGGATCCGGCGGGCCCGATGACCCCGTTCGCCAGCGCGACAACCTGCGGCGTCGAGCGGTAGTCGCGGTGCAGCCGGACCACGGTCGCTGCCGGGAAACGTTTCGGGAAGTCGAGCAGATGTTGCGGGGTGGCGCCGGCGAAGGAGTAGATCGTCTGGTTCGGATCGCCGACGACGCACAGATCGTCCCGGTCACCGAGCCATGCGTCGAGCAACCGCTGCTGTACCGGCGACACGTCCTGGTACTCATCGACGACGAAGTGCCGATACCTGGAACGCACCTGCGCAGCCACGTCCGGATAGGTCTCCATGCCGGCGGCCATCACCAGGAGCAGGTCGGCGAAGTCGAGCTGGCCGCTCTGCCGCTTGGCCTCCTCGTACAGCTGGTAGACCTGCGCGACGACGGCCGCTGTCTGCGGGATGTCCCGACCGGCCTGCCGGGCCCGTTCCGGGTAGTCATCCGGCGCGGCGAGCACCGCCTTCGCCCACTCGATCTCCGCGGCAAGGTCGCGCACATCGGCTCGATCAACCCGGAGACGAGCGCGGGCCGCGGCGTTCGCGACGACCCGCAGGGGCTGATCCAACACCTCCGGCATGCCGCCGCCGAGCACCCGCGGCGCGAAGTACTGGAGCTGGCGCAGTGCGGCGGCGTGGAAGGTCCGGGCCTGCACCCCGCCGACCCCGAGGGCGCGCAGCCGGGTGCGCATCTCTCCCGCCGCCCGGGCGGTGAAGGTGACCGCCAGCACCTGGCCCGGCGGCATCACCCCGGTCCGGACGCCGTGGGCGATGCGGTGGGTGATGGCGCGGGTCTTGCCGGTTCCGGCGCCGGCCAGAATGCAGACCGGCCCGCGCACCGCGGCGGCGGCCTCGGCCTGTTCCGGGTCCAACCCGGCCAGGGTCGCGTCGGGGGTCACGCCCCGATGGTGTCATCCCGCGCCGACGGGGCGGGCGGGTACCCAGGCGGCTGGGGAAGAGTCTGGCGGCCGACTGTGTTACACCAGGGTCGGGCAGGCCGTCCGGGCGCCCAAACGCAGATCAGACAGATCAGGGGATCGATTCGATGGTCACGATGTACACCACGACGTGGTGCGGTTACTGCAAGCGGCTCAAGCGCGGCATGCAGGACGCGGGCATCCAATTCGCCGAGGTCAACATCGAGGAAGACGACGCCGCGGCCGAACTGGTGATGAACGCCAACGGCGGTAATCGGACCGTCCCGACCCTGATCTTCGACGACGGCACAGCGCTGACCAACCCGACACTGGCCGACATCAAGACTCAGCTGGCTCACGCCAACTGAGGTCAGCCCTCAGCAAGCCACTGCGTCAGGATCGCGTTGGCGATCGAGGCGTTGCCGGGCAACGCCCGCAACGGGGTCGGCCACTGCGCCGGCCAGTTCTCGCTGTCGCTGCCCCACACCCGGGCCGCTCTGATTTCGTCGCGGCTGAACCAGCCCGCCTCGGCCAGCTCACCGTCCTGTAACACCACCGGCTGGGTCGAATCACCGAGCGCGGTGTAGCCGAGCATCAGCGATGCCGGGAACGGCCACGGCTGGCTGGCCACGTACCGGACATCGGTCACCGCTAAGCCGACTTCCTCGTCGACCTCGCGGACCACGGCTGCCTCGGCCGACTCACCGGCCTCGACGAAGCCGGCCAGGATCGAGAACCGGCCGGTCGGCCATGCCTCGCCGCGGCCCAGCACGCACTTGTCGGCCCCGTCGTGGATCAGCATGATCACTGCCGGGTCGGTGCGCGGGAAGTGCATCGACCCGTCGTTGGTGCAGCGCGTCGACCAGCCCGCCGACACCGGCTCGGTCGGCGCACCGCACCGCGGGCAGTGGGTGTGCGAGGCATGCCAGGCGGCAAGTGCCACCGCGCAGGCCATCAAGCCGGCACCGAGGTCGTCGAGAGAGCCGGCAGTTATACGCAGCGACTCCCAGTCATCACCTCGTTCGCCGGGAACGCTGAAGTAGACGACGCCGTCGCCTTCGCCGAGGAAGGTGCGCGGCAGGGCGGGATCGACCTCGGCGCCGGAAGTGAACACCAGCTCGGCTGTCTCTGCGGTGTGCTGCACCGGGGCGAAGCCACCGGCGTCGACGGTGAGCACCCGCGCGGTCGGCCACGCCTCGACCAGCCACTTCTCATCCGTGCGGCGGTGCGCGGCACGGTCGTGCGCCGTCCGCGAGAGCGTCGGACGGACCGTGCTCACGGGGCCAACGCTGTGAGCCGGCGCAGCGGCTCGGACACCTGCGCCGCGTCGCCGACCACGACGGTGACCAGCCGCGCAGGTGCGAGGTACTGCGCGGACACCCGCGCCACGTCCTCTACCGTGACGCCGGCCAGTCGGACCGGCTGGTCGATCAGCCACTGCGGGCCGAGGCCGACTCCGACGAGTTGCGACAAGGTCGAGGCGAGGCCGGCCTGGGTGGCGATCCCCAGAGCCAGCGAACCGACCGCGAACTGGCGGGCGGAGTCGAGCTCGTCCTGCTGAATCGGCAGCGACGCGATCCGGCCGAGCTCGTATTGCGTCTCCAGCAGAGCCGGAGCGGTGACCTCGGTGGCGACGTCGGCGGCCGCGACAAACACGGAACCGAGAGCATGATGGCTGATCGAACTGCGCGGGCTGTAGGTGTAGCCCTTGTCCTCCCGGATGTTGCTCACCCAGCGCGATGAGAAGTTGCCGCCGAACACCAGGTTGGCCAGCTGCAACGCCGGCGCGTCCGGATGCTCCCGCGGTAGCGCCGTGCCGCCGATCCGCAGCGCCGACTGCACCGACCCGGGCCGATCGATGAGGGTCAGCGGCCCGAGCACCAACTCGGGCAGGGCAGGGACGTCCAGCGCGGGAGCGCGACCGCGCCAGCCACCGAGCGCGGACTCGACGAGATCGAGCGCCTTGTCCGGGGCCAGCGCACCTACCACGACCAGCGTCGCGCCGCGGGGCACCACCCGATCGGCATGCAGCGTCCGCAACGCCGCGGCCGTCACCTTGGCCACCGCGTCAGGCTTTGGCAGGTCCAGCGCATACGGGTGCTCGCCCCACATCCGATGGTCCAGGGCTTCCTTCGCGACGACGCCGGCCTGCGATCGGGCGATCGCCAGCCGTTCGACCAGCCGGTCGCGTTCCCGGGTGACCTCGGCTGCCGGGTAGGCCGCACCGGTCAGCGCGTCGGCGGCGAGAGCGAGGAGTTCGGGCAACCGCGGCGCCAGGGTCGAGCCGCCCAGCGACAGCCGGTCGGCGTCGACGGATGCGGCCAGCGATGCGCCACCGGCCTGCAGCGCCTCGGCGAAGGTGACCCGGTCGTAACGCTCGGTGCCGGCCAGGATCGTCTCGGCCAACAGCGTTGCCCGGGCCGGATGGGTGGCCCGCTTGCCGGCGAACGGGATGCGCAGCCGGAACTCGGCGAGCGGCACGCCGGGTCGGCGTACCGCCAGCACGGTCAGCCCGTTGCGCAGCTTGCGCTCCGCGAAGTTCAGTTTCTTCGGACGCGGCAACCGGCCGAGTTCGGGAACCGCGGTCACCGGGCACCTCCTGGTATGAGTTCGAGCACGGCTCTTCGCTGCCGGCGCAGGTCGTCGGCAGCGGCGAGCACCTGCGCGTCGGTCACCTCGGCCAGCCGGGCCGGCACTTCGGCGAGAAGTTCGGCACGGCCGTGCAGTAACTCGAACTTGGCGAGGGTCAACGCGCGGCTGATCACTGCGTCCTGGTCGCGAAGCAGTGCGGCGACGAGTTTGGTACGGACCCGGTCCAACTCACCGTTGCGCAGGCCGGTGGTGACCAGCGCATCCAGTTCCGCATCGACACCGGCCAGCACCGCGTCCAGCGAAGTCGTCGGCGGGTAGAACGCGCTGATCGTCAGGACGGTGGGATCGCGCTCGTCGAACGGGTCACCGAACTCCCCCACGTACGCAGCGATCTCGGTCACCAGTCCGGCCTTCTGCACCAGGCCCTGTTGCAAGCGCGACGCGTCGCCGTCGGACAGGATCTCGGCGAGCAGCACGTAGCTGAGGAACTCCGCGCTGAGCCCGGTCGGGTCCGGCACCCGGTAGCCGAGGGCGACGGCCGGCATGGGTGCGTGCTCGTCGGTGGTCGCACCGCGCCGCTCGGTGGTCGGCATCGGCTCGGCGAAGCTGGGTCGCTTCGCGGCGCGCCTTTTCGGGATTGGACCGAAGTGCTTTTCGATCAGTCGCAGCGCGTCGGCCGCGGCGAAGTCACCGGCCACCCCGAGTACCGCGTTGGCCGGCGCGTAGTACTGCTTGAAGAACCCGGCGGCGTCCTCGATTGTCGCCGATTCCAGATCGACGAAATCGCCGTATCCGTTGTGCGCGTTGGCGAACGTCGCGTACATGACACCGGGCAGGTACAGCCACGGGAAGCCGCCGTACGGCCGGTTCATGACGTTGACCCGGATCTCTTCCTTCACCACCGCGATCTGGTTCTCGACGTTCTCGCCGGTGAGCTGCGGGCCAGCCATCCGGTCGGCCTCCAGGAACAGGCCGCGCTCCAGGGCATTGCTCGGCAGCGACTCGAAGTAGTCGGTGTAGTCGAAGTGGGTGCTGCCGTTGAAGGAGCCGCCGGAGGACTGCACGTATCGCGCGTGCGCCAACTTCTCCAGATTCTTCGAGCCCTGGAACATCAGGTGTTCGAAGAGGTGCGCGAACCCGGTGCGGCCTTCCGGCTCGGAGCGGATGCCGACGTCGTAGAGCACACCCACGCCGATCACCGGCGCGCTGCGGTCCGGCGCGAGGACGACGCGAAGTCCGTTGTCGAGGGTGGTGCGGGTGATGTCGTAGCGCGGGCTGGGCAGCCGCGGCGTCGATGCCATGACAGTCACCCTATGCAGCGGGCCCGATCCATGGTGGTGCGGGTCAGCTCACCTTGATCGACTTGATGATCGCCGGCACACCTGGCCAGTACTTCTTGACGACGTCGGGGACCGAGACGTACCACCCGCTCACCTGACCACCGCTGGTCTCAATCGCGACCAGCCACAGCATCTCCTGCGCGACCTTCAGCTTGCGGCTCTTGCGGAACGCGGGGTTGAGACTGATCAACAGCTGCGAGATGTGCGCCTTGTGACCGTCGATCGTGGTCTCGGTCTGTCCCTTGTTGGCCGCGGTGGGCAACGTGCCGTAGGAGCCCTGCAACATCATTGCGGCCAGCTGCTCATCGATGGCACTGAGCGTCTTGCCATTGCTCGGTCCGTAGTTGCCGGAGCCTTCGTCCATCGTCCAGTCAGTGTCGACCTCGAGACCCAGGTCCGTCGGCCAGACGCCATTGCCCTGCCGCTTCATCGAGTTCACGACGCAGGTGTAGTTCAGCCCGCTCTGACCGTCGACGACCTTCGGGCAGCTGATCTGTGACGGCGGCGCGCTCGTCTGGGTGCCGGTGGACTGGCCGGTCGAGGACGACTGCGACGACGAGTTGGTAGTGGTGCCGTCGGTAATGGTGCCGTTGCCGGTGTTCGCCGCCGTGCCGTGGCCGTTCACGGTCTGGGCGCAGCCTGCCACCGCGAGGGTGAGGGTGATCAGGATGGCGACGAGCGCGGTCGAGCGGTGCCGCCGGTCAGGTCCGGTCATGAATCTCCCAATCGATCCCGTCGTGACGACAGCTGTGCGATCGGGACAAGTCAGCTGACCTTCGTCGCGGCGATCAGCTTCGGCACCGTCGCCCAGTACTTCTTCACGTTGTCCGGAACCGAGAAGAACATGGCGGAATAGTCGTCCGAGCCGCGCTCGATCAGCACGATCCAGAGCCGTTCCGCGGTGACTGCGAGCTTCTGCGTCTTGCGATAGGCAGGACTGATCGCGATCGTGAACTGCTGCACGTAGGCCCTCGTGCCGTCAACAGTCTGTTTCGCGATCGTGCCGTCCTGTTTCGGCGACGGCGACGGCCCGTAGGTGTTCCCCTTCACCATGGCTCCGACGATCGCCACGCTCACCGCTTGCGGCGTGTTGTCGTCGAGGGATCCGACGAAGACCGACCCTTCGTTCATCGCCCAATTGGCTTCGGTCCGCACTTGCAGATCGACCTGCCACACCCCCGCCGAGTCCGCGACCCGTGTCATCGCGCCAGCCAGGCAGCCGTAGGTCAGCCCGGCCGCTCCGTCCACGATCGTCGGACATACAACCTGACTCGGCGCACTGGACGAACTCCCGGTCGAACTCGTCGACGGGGAGGAACTCGAGGAACTTGTGGTGGTGCCGTCAGTGATGGTGCCGTTTCCGGTGTTCGCCGCCGTGCCGTGGCCGTTCACGGTCTGGGCGCAGCCGGCCACCGCGAGGCCGAGAGCGAGCAGGATGGCGACGAGCACCGTCGAGCGGCGCCGCCGATAAGGTCCGGTCATCGGTCAACTGTTCGCTTGCAAGCCGTACTCATCGCTCTCCTTGCCGACGTCCGGACATCGGTGCGTGCAGCTTAAGTGCCGCAGACCGTCAAGACCACCGAGCGCCCGGTCAGGTCGCCAGACCTGCCTTGCCGAGGTCGGCGAACTCGCCCCACAGCAACGCGGCAGCCTCGGTGCCGCGGAACAGCATGCTGAGACTGACCTTCTCGTTCGGCGCGTGGATCTGATCGTCGGGCAGACCAACACCGAGGAACACCATTGGCGCGCCGATAGTCACCTGGATGGCAGCCTCCGGGCCGCTGCCGCCTTCCCGGGTCGGCAGCACAGTCGCGCCGTCGAACGCGGCAGAAATGGCACGGCTCAGCGCGCCGTAGGCGGGGGTGTCCATCGACACAAGGCAGGGCGAGACGCCGCCGCCCTCCCACTCGATCGAGCTGGTGATGCCGTCCGGGACGCCCGCCGCGACGAAGGTCTCGACGGCGGCCATGATCCGCTCGGGTTGCTGCGCGGCGACCAGCCGGAACGAGAGCTTGGCGTGCGCGTCGGTCGGCACGATCGTCTTGCCACCCTCGCCGGTATAGCCGCCCCAGAACCCGTTCACCTCCGCAGTGGGCCGGGCGCCGAGTCGTTCCAACGTGCTCTGGCCGGCCTCGCCGCGCAGTGCCCGGGAGGCGGCGACTTTGAGGAACCCCGCCTCGTCGAAGGGCACCGCGTTGAACAGCGCGCGCTCGTCCTCGGTGAGCTCCAGGACGTCGTCGTAGAAACCGGGGATGGCGATCCGGCCGTCGGCGTCGTGCACCTTGGCCAGCAGCCGGGCCAGCTCGGTGAGCGGGTTGGGCACCGCACCACCGAACACGCCGGAGTGCAGGTCCACGTCCGGGCCGTGCAGGTCGAGCTGGCAGGAGACCATGCCGCGCATCCCGGTGACGGTGCTCGGCTGGTCGGCGGCGACCATCCCGGTATCGGTGATGACGACGACATCGCAGGTCAGCTCGTCGCGGTGCGCGTCGAGCAGGTGCTGGAAGGTCGGCGAGCCGGACTCCTCCTCGCCCTCCAGCAGGAACTTCAGATTGACAGCGGGCGTGCTGCGACCGGTCGCCGCGAGATGCGCCCGGACCGCGAGCAGGTGCATGAGCAGCTGACCCTTGTCGTCGGACGCGCCGCGGGCGCGCAGCACGTCACCGTCGACGGTCGGCTCGAACGGATCGGTGTGCCACAGCTCGATCGGGTCGACCGGTTGCACGTCGTGATGGCCGTAGACGAGCACGGTCGGCGCGTCGGGATCCTCGCTCGGCCAGTGCGCGTACACGGCGGGCAACCCCGGTCCAGTCCACACGTCGACGGTCGGGAATCCCGTGCGGGTGAACGCGGCGGCCAGCCATTCGGCGTTGCGCGCGACGTCGCCGTGACGCTCCGGTTGCGCGCTGATGCTGGGGATGCGCAGGAACGCGTCGAGGTCGGCAAGCAGTTCGGATTTGTGGGCGGTGACGAAGTCACGGACGGCGTTGTCGGTGCTCATGGTGGTGAGCCTTTCACCCTGGGGTATCTGCCGCGACGGGACCCTCCGCCGCGGCAGCCTCGATCAGCCGGCGCAGACCGTCCGCGTCGAGCAACTGGGTGGGCTCGACGAACTCGTCGTGTCGCACGTACTGGAACGCGGCGCGAACCCGGTGCAGCTGGTCGTCGGGGATGCCGTTCAGCGCCGCCCACGCGATCCGGTACGCCGCGAGCTGCACCGCCGCGGCCTGCTTGCCAGCGCCGGTAGGCACCGCGCCGGTCTTCCAGTCGACCACCAACCACTGCGCGTGGTCGGGGTCGGGAACGCGCTGGTCGGGAACGCCGAACACGGCGTCCATCCGGCCGCGCACCACCACGCCGGCAATCGCCATCTCGAACGGCACCTCGACCTCGTGCGGCGTCAGCGCGGCCCATCGGCTCGCCTCGAACGCCGCGCGCAGCTCGACGAGATCGGCGTCGCTGCCCTGCTCGGCGTCGGCGGCGCCGGGCAGCTCGTCCACGTCCAGCAACCGCTCCCCGGCCCACCGCTGCTCCAGCCACAGGTGGAACGCGGTACCGCGGCGGGCCAGTGGTGCGGGCCGTTGTGGCAGCGGTCGGCGCAAGCGCCGGGCGAAGCGAGCCGCGTCGTCGCGGATCGCCACCAGCGCGGATACCGAAAGCTGTGCCGGCAGCGGGACGTCGTACCGCTCCCCTGCGACCTGCCGAGCTCGCTCGGCCAGCAACGCCTCGACATCGGCACCCCATTCGGCCCACCGCGCCGACCCGAGCGGCAACGCCTCCGGACCCTCGGCGGCAGCATGCACCAGGGCGGCGGCGTGCTCGACGTCCGCGCGCCGGTCGCCGAGCGGGTCGAGCGGCCACGCCACCGGGACGGGTTGTACGTCGAGCGGGTTGGCCGGGTCCTCGCCGCGCTCCCACCAGAGGTCAGCCTCGGTGTCGGCGCGCAGCTCGACGAGGAACTGGGACGGCGCCAGCGGCTTCTTGCGACCGGCATCCCAGGCGTAGCCGCTGCCGAGCAGCGCATGCCGGGCCCGGGTGACGCCGACGTAGGCGAGCCGGCGCTCCTCCAGCAGTGCCCGCCCCTTCAGCTCGTCCGCATACTGCTTGAGGCTGGTATCCAGCTCCTTGCGAGTGCCGACGCCGGCCGGGTTCCACTCCGGCAGATCGATGCGGTCGCCACGCAACGGGGTGGGCAACACCTGCCGGGTGGTCGTCCAGTTGGTGCCACCGCGGGTGGAGGGGAAGATCGTGTCGCTCAGCCCGGGCAGGGCGACCACATCCCACTCCAGACCCTTCGCGCCGTGCACGGTCAGCACCTGGACCCGCTCCGGGTCGACCTCGACCTCGCCGGTGGTCAGCCCGTACTCCTCTTCCTCGGCGGCGTCGAGGTAGGCGAGGAAGCCGGGCAAGGTTGCCTGGTCGGCCTCCAGCGCGAAACGCGCGGCCTCGTCGAGGAACCGGTCGAGATGACGACGCCCGACCCGGGCTCGGTCGGCGCGCGCGGCCACCTCGACGTCCAAGCCGAGCGTGCGCTCGATGTCCGCGATCAGTTCGGGCAGCGGTGCAGACAGCCTTCGGCGCAGCCCGCGCAACTCCTCGGCGAGGCGGACCATCCGCCGGAACCCCTCAGCGGAGTAGTGCTCTGCCGTACCGAGATCGTCCAGCGCCTCAACGATGCTGCCCCGCTCGCGGCGCTCGGCATCACGATCGGGGTTGGCCAGCCGTGACGCCCGCCGCGAAAGCGCGTACAGGTCACGTGGACCGATGCGCCAGCGCGCGCCGGTGAGCAGTCGAAGCAGGCCTTTACCTCCCGAACGGTCGGCCAGCACCTGCAGCGTCGCGACGACGTCGGAGACCTCCGGGGTCAGCAGCAGCCCACCGAGGTCGACGACCTCGACCGGCAGCCCGGCACTGAGCAGCGACTCGACGAGCAGCGGGATCTGAGTGCGCCGGCGCACCAGCACTGCGGCGGTTCGCTCCGTCGCGCCGCCGGCGGCCAGCGCATCCCAATGACGACGTACCTGCCCGGCCAGCCAGTCCGCTTCCTGCGTCGACGTCTCGCAGAACGCGACCTGTACCTCGCCCGCACCGGCGCCGTCACGGGCCGCCAGCGGCACCGTGCCCACGTCGTGCGCACGCAGTTCGTCGGCGATGGCGTTGGCGCCGGTCAGCACCGCGCGGTCGTTGCGCCAACTGGTGGACAGGGTGAACTGTGCGCGCTCCTCGTCCGGACCGGGGAAGTCCTCACCGAACCGGCCGATGTTGCCCGCGCTGGCACCACGCCAGCCGTAGATGGACTGGAACGGATCGCCGACCGCGGTGACCGGATGGCCCGCACCGAACAGCCCTTTCAGCATCTGGATCTGCGCGTAGCCGGTGTCCTGGTACTCGTCGAGCAGCACCGCGGTGAATCGGCGCCGCTCGGCCGCGACGACGTCGTCCACCCCGGCGAGCCGAGCGGCGGCCACCATCTGGTCGGCGAAGTCGACAGCGTCCAGTGCTCGCTTCGCCTGGGTGTACTCGCGCACCATCGGCAGCAAGGCGACGCGGCATTGCAGCGACGAGACAAGCTTGCCGACCGTGGCGTCGTACTTCGGACCGGTCGGCAACTCCTCGACGACGCTCAGCAGTCGGTCGGCCAGCAACTGCACATCGGCCGGATCGACGAGGTGATCGGCGAATTGGCCGGACAGCTGCTGCAGGTAGCCGGTGATCGAGCTCGGTGCGCCGAGCTCCTCCGGCACCTCGCCCTCGTAGGTACGCATGACCCGGTCCGACAGTTGCCACGACACCGCCGGGGAGATCAACCGAGCAGCCGGCTCGACGCCCAACCGCAAGCCGTGATCGGCCACCAAGCGCCCGGCATAGGCGGCGTAGGTGAGCACGGTCGGGTCCTCACCGATCAGCTCGCGTTCGTTCGGCGGCAGCGAGTAGCGCCAGGCAGTGAGATGCCGGCGGATCCGGTTGGTCAGCTCGGCAGCGGCCTTGCGGGTGAACGTCAGCCCGAGCACCTGCTCCGCGCGCACCATCCGGTTGGCGATCAGCCACACGACCCGGGTGGCCATCGTCTCGGTTTTGCCCGAGCCGGCGCCGGCGATCACCACGGCTGGGCCGAGCGGCGCTTCGATGACAGCGCACTGCTCGGCGGTGGGCGTGTGCAGACCGAGCTGCTCGGCAAGGCGTTCTGCGGAGATCCGCGGTGCAGCAGTCATGTGTCCGGGCCAGCCTGCGCGGACGGGTCGATCTGCTCGGATCGATCGGCGGCGGGGGTCGTCACCTGCGCGCCTTCCTGCGCTGGGCACAGCCGGCGGGCCGAGCAGTAGCCGCAGTACGAGTTGACCGTCGCGGGGAACTGCGAGCCGCGCATCAGCCCGGCGACCTTGTCGATGGTGTCACCGATCCACTGCGGATCCGCATCGCTGCCCAGCGGTTGCTGCTCCTGCTGCACCGGCCCGGTCGAGCCCAGCTGGACGAGCAGTGCGCCGCCGGACTCGGCGGACTCGGCGAGTTCGGCGAACGCCCCGCGCTGCACCGCCATCTGGTACGCACCGAGCTGCGGATGCTTCTGCAGGTCGACGGCGCTGGGCTTGCCCTTGCCCGTCTTCAGATCGACGACGACGAGCCGGCCCTCGCTGTCGCGTTCCAGCCGGTCGACCGTGCCGCCGAGATGGACGTCGCCGGATTCGTCGGAACCGACTTGGGCGTCGAACTTCTGCTCGATGGCCAGTAGCGCGAGCTCGGAACGGCTGGCCGCCAACCACTCGGCCAGCCGGGTGAGCATTCGATGCGCGCGGGTCCGCTCCTTCCCGTCGAACCAGCGCGGCGTGATGGCCAGCTCCGACCAGCCGGCGTCGAGCAACGCGGCCAGTTCGTCCACAGATGCGTCCGGCCGTGCGTCCTGCGCGACCTTGTGCACGAGCGTGCCCATCGAGGCTGCGGTGGTGTCCTGGTCGCTGACGCCGACGCGCTCCAGGAAGGTCTTCAACGCGCAGCGGTCGTACGCGTCCAGCTGCGACGGGCTGACGTACACCGCCTCGCCGGGGTCGACCAGCCCCCGGTCGTCGGACAGTGCGGCCAGCCCCCACCAGTCGTCCGGGAAGGCGCCGGGCACACCGGCGGCGGCGAGCCGGGACAGGTACCCGGCCGCGGTGGACCGGTCGAGTTCCGCCTCGGCCGGGTCGGTGACGACGCTTCGCAGCGCGGCCACCACGCCAGGCATGTGCAGGGCGCGCAGCGGTGTAGTCAGCGGGCGGCGGTCGAGCTCGGCAGGCAACGGATCGAGCTCGTCAAGGAACCGGGACGGCGCTTGTTCGTCTCCGTGTACCGCGGTGACCACGAGCCGCCGCCGGGCGCGGGTAACGGCGACGTAGAAGAGGCGGCGCTCCTCGCGCAGCAACGGCTCGGTGGAGAGCCCAGCCACTTCCGCGCGGCCGGCAACGACGTCCACCAGCAGTTCGGAGCCGAGCAGCGAACCGCGCAGCCGCAGGTCTGGCCAGGTGCCTTCCTGCACGCCGGCCACGCACACCACGTCCCACTCGAGGCCCTTGCTGGCGTGGGCGGTGAGGATCGAGACCGCCTCGTCGCTGCCGCGGCCGGTCTGTACGGCGCTGGAGTCGAGCGGGATCTGCTGCGCGGCGACCTGCTCGATCAACGCATCCACGCTGGCCAGCGGCAGCGCGTCGGCGAGCCGGGCGGCAGCGGCGAACAGTTCGATCACCGAGTCGAGGTCGCGGTCGGCGGCTGCACCTGCCGCGCCACCAGTGAAGCTCACCTGCTCCCAGCGACGGGCCAGCCCGGTGCCGTCCCAAATCGCCCAGAGCACTTCCTCGGCGTTCTCCCCGGCGGCCAGCGCGGCGCGGCCGGCGGCCAGCGCGGCGGTCAGTCGGCGCACCGCGGCCGGCGGGTGTTCCAACACGGTCGCGGCCTGCACCGGATCGGACAGCAGGATCGCCAAAGGATCGGCCTGGGGCTCGACCTCGGTCAGCCAGCCGAGCTCACGCCGCAGCCGGCGCAGCGCGATCGCGTCGGCACCGCCGATCGGCCCGAGCAGCAACTCCTCCGCGACCGGCCCGGTCAGCGCGTCCGGGTGGGCGACGGCGCGCAGTGCGAGCAGCAGCGCGGCGACGGCGGACTGTTCGATCAGCGGCAGGTCGCTGGTGGCCGACGCGACCGGCACCCCGGCGGTCAGCAGGGCGCGGCGCAGCGTCGCCTGGTGCAGTGTGGTGGACCGCACCAGGACGGCCATCCGCGACCAGGGCACGGCGTTCTCGAGATGCTCGCGACGCAGCACGGTTGCCAGGAAGCCGGCCTCCTCGCTGGCGGTGCGCAGCAAGGCGACCTCGACCGCACCCGGGTCCAGACCCTCGGCCGGGACGAGTTCCCGATGCTGCGCCAACCGGCCGCCCAAGCGGTGTGCGACATTGCGAGTGGCGGCCAGCAGGGTCGACCCGCTGCGCCGGCAGGTACCCAGCGGCACCGTCTCGATCTCGCCGGCGGCGCCGAACACTTCGGCGGCATCGCCCATTGCTGCCGGATCGGCACCGCGGAAGGCGTAGATCGACTGGTCCGGGTCGCCGACGACGACCACCTCTTCGGCGCCGCGGGCCAGCAACGCCAGCAGCCGTACCTGCGCCGGGTCGACGTCCTGGTACTCGTCGACGAACAAATACCGGCGATGGGACCGTTCGAGTTCCAGCAGTCGCGGCTCGGACTCGAACACGTCGATGGCAGCCTGGATCAGCTCGGCGGCGTCGAACGAGCCCGGCTTCTGCAGCGAGGAGACGTCGAGATATTGCTGCCAGAACTGCGCGGCGGCCCGCCAATCGGGACGGCCGTGCGTGGCGCCGAGCTGGGCCAATTCGTCGGGGGCGATGCCACGTTCGGCCGCGCGCAGGTACAGCTCGCGCAACTCCTGGGCGAAGCCGCGGGTGCCTAGCGCCGGCGCGATCGAGGATGGCCATTGCGTGCCCCGGCGCTGCAGGTCACCGGCCAGCAGGTCGCGCAGCATGATGTCCTGCTCGGAGCCGGACAACAGCCGCGGCGCAGGCTCGTGATTGACGTTCGCGGCCATCCGCAGCACGCCGAAGGCATAGCTGTGCAAGGTGCGGGCCACCGGCTCTCGGATCACTCGGCCCAGCCGCGCGGCGATCCGGTCGCGCAATTCGGCGGAGGCATGCCGGCCGAAGGTGAGCACCATGACCGAGTCGACCGGAACCCCACGGCCGATCCGCTCGACCACCGCCTCGACGATGGTGGTCGTCTTGCCGGTGCCGGGCCCGGCCAGCACCCGCAACGGCCCGCTGCGATGATCCACGACGCGCCGCTGGGCCTCGTCGAGAATCGGAACTGTGGCGGCCGCACCGGCCGGTGCCACCAACCGGAAGACAGGCTCACTCACGATCTGTCTACTCGCTCCGCTCCTCGCTCGTTGGGGCTCGCTGCGATGCTCACTCACGATCTGTCTATTCGCTCCGCTCCTCGCTCGCTGGGGCTCGCTGCGATGCTCACTCACGATCGGCCAATCCCATCACACCGCGGCGACAGTTTCGCCCGGCACCGACCGGTGGCCGCTGTAATTGCATTGCGACGCCGTCCGGACAGGGATCTACTGGCTCGGCCCGCGGCATCGACTGCCGGCCCACTGAACCGAAAGGAGCGCCTCATGTTCATCCAGCCAACTCACCCCGCTCCGAAAGGTTCACCGATTTGTCTTACGCACGATCGTTCACCTGCGGCCACTGCGGCGTAGCCGTCTCACTAGACGCGCCCGGTACCTCGCACCGCAACCATTGCCCCGCCTGTCTCTGGTCCAGGCATCTCGACCGCAACGCACCCGGTGATCGCGACTCGCGATGCCCGGGCGGCATGGAACCCATCGCGGTCACCGTCCGCGGCGAAGGCCGGTGGGTGCTCATCCATCGCTGTCTGGACTGCGGCCGATCGCGGCTGAACCGCACGGCCGGCGACGACAATCAGCTGCTGCTCATGCAGATCGCCGCGATCCCGCTGACGATGCCCCCGTTTCCATATCAGCGCATGGACGTGGCCCGGAGCTGAGGCTGCCTACGGCTGATACGGCGGCGCGACTCCCCAACCCCACTGCGGGACGGGCGCCTGCGCGACTACGTCGGCGTCGTCCTGCGAGTTGTGCACTGCCAACCGGGTGCCCCACTCGACATATCCGACGAACGCCGCTCGGAACTCCGGGTCGTCGGGCAGCCCGGCGTCGTCGGCCGCGCGGCTCATCAGCGACGCGAACCGGAACCGCTGCTCGGCAGTGATGTTCAGCCCGCGGTGGTGGGCGAGCATCCGCTCGTACCCGCCGAGGCGTTCGGTGTAGTCGGTCGGCCCGCCGAACACCTCGCACCACCAGGTCGTCACGTGCTCGCGGTGCGCTTCGGTGACCCCGCCGGGGAACAGCGGCGACAGCAGCTCGTCTTGCTCCAGTCGGTCGTAGAAGGCGTTGATGAACCGCTCCAACGCCGGTCGGGCTCCGGCCCAGTCGAAGAGGCTGGGAGTCTCGGCATCTATCATGACGTCATCGTAATCATGTAATGCCACCGAGGTTGGGCCGACGTGACGCCGGTGCTCGCAGCCTTCCGGGCTGCGGGCAGAGGCCGCTGCGTCCAACACACTTGCCCGGCGATGACATGATCAGGGCAGCACGTCCCGTCCGTCCGCACCACGACCCGGAGGTACCCGGTGCCAGCCGACTCGACCGAACCGGATCAGCCCGAGCAGGACGACCTGCACAAGAACTTCCGTGCCGCGCTGGAGCGCAAGAAGAAGTCGTCGCATCACACCGAGGAGCACCTCGACCAGCACGGCGCCGGGCCGGCCCAGAACGACAAGACCAAGCGCCAGTTCCGCCGCAAGTCCGGCGGCTGAGGCGCTGCTGCGTCAGCGGCCGTCCCAGCGGTAGCGGCGCATCGAGATCCGGCCGTCGGTGACGCTGACGCCTTCGGCGCGCAGGCGTTGTAGTTGCTCGTCCTCGAGATGATGCGCGCATCGCCCGCTCGCGGTGAGTACCCGATGCCACGGCACCGGCTTGCCGTCCCATTCGCCACCGGAGGCGGCGAGCACCCGGCCCACCGCGCGCGGCGCCGAACTACCGATGAACTCGGCAACGTCGCCATAGCTCATCACCCGACCGCGCGGGATGTGCGCGACCGCCGCCAGCACCGCGTCGTCGAACGTGCCGGTGCGGTGGGTGCCGGTGATCGGGTAGTCGGTCATCGTCGGCCGACCCTATCTCCGCCGATGTTGATACTCGCTGCACGCCATGACGTGAAGTGAGTATCAAGATCGCGGCAGACCGAGCGCGCGACGGAGTTGAGCGACGACGAGCTGGGGTTCATCACGCACCACCGGGCTCGGGAACCGCAGCACCAACGCCCCACCGAGCGCGATCTCGTTCTGGCGCAGCTGATCGTCGAACCATCTCCGGGGTGCCAGATGTAGCGCGCCGTCTACTTCCACGACCACCCGGCGGCCGTCGGCGCGCACCCATTCCGCGTCCAGGTAGTGGTGCCGACCACTCGCCTCGACCCGGATCGCCTGCTGCGTGGGTGCCGGCGGGCCGGCGCGTCGGCACTGCCGGACGAGGTCGATCTCGCTCAGCGCATCCGCGCCCATCTGGAGGTCGGAGACCGCAGCCAGCAACGCCGCTCGATGACGGCTTCGCGGTGCGGCAGCCAAGGCGGCCCGCAGCCGGTCGGGTGTGGTCAGCCGCTGCTGCACGCCGGCGGCGGGCGCCAATCCGGTCAATCCCAGCGCCTCAGCCGCGCTGAACGACGCCAGCACGGCGCGAGGATCGTGGTTGACGACAGCGACTCGCCAAGCCTGGCGCCTGCTCAACGGGCCGTTGTGCGTGACGATCGCCAGCCCAACCCGCTGCCAGCGGCTCGCGGCTCGCGGCAAGCTGAGCGGCCAGCATGGATCTGGTGCAGCCGAGCTCGTCCAGCTGAGTGCGCGAGTAGACCTCGGACCCGAAGGCTGCGGTGGATGCCGCCGCACGGGTGAGCACCGTGACCAGGGTGGCCGATCGCCAGGCCGGGGCGCGCCGGCAAGCGATGCCTGTGCACAACCCGGCGCCGATCTTGATACTCGATGTACGCCCCGACGCGCGCTGAATATCAGGTTCCGGTGTC
Organism: Jatrophihabitans sp.; assembly: GCA_051001975.1. Taxonomy (GTDB): domain Bacteria; phylum Actinomycetota; class Actinomycetes; order Mycobacteriales; family Jatrophihabitantaceae; genus DATAEG01. Next base: position 11,193 of record JBPCMU010000099.1, on the reverse strand, counting down.
GAGCTGGCGGCACACTGGTCGGGTGATCGCCATTGACGTCCCGATCGTGCAGGCCCCGATGGCCGGCGGACCGTCCACACCAGAACTCGCCGCGGCGGTGACCGGCGCCGGTGGCCTGGGGTTCGTCGCCGGCGGCTACCTGTCGGCCGACGACCTGTCCGCGCGGATCCGGCGCACCCGCGAGCTCACCGCAGCACCGTTCGGCGTCAACGTGTTCGCCCCGTCCGCACCGGGAGACGAGTCGGAGATCGCCGACTACGCGCGCCGCCTGGAACCCGAAGCGCTCCGACTGGGAGCGGCGTTGGGCCGGCCGATCTGGGACGACGACGAGTACCACGACAAACTCGCCCTCGCCGCCGCCGAACGGGTGGCGCTGCTCAGCTTCACGTTCGGCTGTCCGACGAGCGCGGAGGTCGACGCGCTGCGGGCCGCGGGCGTCGAGGTTGCGGTGACGGTGACGTCCGTTGCCGAAGCCGAGCAGGCCACAGCGGCCGGCGCCGACGCGGTAGTCGCGCAGGGCATCGAGGCCGGCGGCCATCAGGGGAGCTTCCTGGATCTGGCTCGCAACGAAACCTCGATGCTCGATCTGGTCCGCGAGGTCCGCGCCGCGAGCAAGCTACCCGTCGTGGCCAGCGGTGGGCTGATGACCGGCGCCGATGTACAGGCCGCGCTCGACGCGGGCGCCTTCGCCGCGCAACTCGGAACCGCGTTCCTACTCTGCCCGGAGGCCGGCACTTCGCCGGTGTATCGCAGCGCGCTCGCCGACTCCTCCGAGACGACGATCACCCGAGCCTTCAGCGGCCGGTACGCACGCGGGTTGGTCAACCGGTTCGCGCGGGAGTACTCACCCTTCGCCCCGCAGGCGTACCCGGAGATCCATCACCTGACCCGGCCGCTGCGCGTTGCGGCCACCGCGGCCGGGGATGCGGACGTGCCGAACTTCTGGGCCGGCACCGGCTGGCGACAGGCCCGCGCGGAACCCGCCGCCGAAGTGGTCAGCCGGATCGCGGCCGACCTGCGGTAGCTGTCAGCAGATCAGTACGACGGCAGGCTGGGATCGACCTGATTCACCCAGGCGACGACCCCGCCCTGCACGTGCACAGCGTCCTTGAAGCCAGCCCCTTTGACTGCGGCCAGGCACTCCGCAGAACGCACTCCGCTCTTGCAGTACAGGACGATCTGCTTGTCCTGCGGCAGGGTCGGCAGGGCATCGCCACGCAGGATCTCGTCCTTGGGGACGAGGGTGGCGCCCGGGATCTTGACGATCTCCCACTCGGCCGGCTCCCGCACGTCGATCAGCGCAATGGGCTTCTCCGCGTCGATGAGGTCTTTGAGTTCCTGCGCGGTGATCGTGGATCCGGCGGCGGCCTCAACCGCTTCGTCGGAGACGACGCCGCAGAACTCGTCGTAGTCTATGAGCTCGGTGATCGGGACCGTGTTCGGGTCCTTGCGGATCTTTACCTCACGCCACGTCATCTCCAACGCATCGAAGACAAGCAGCCGGCCGACCAGCGTGTCGCCGATTCCGGTGATGAGTTTGATCGCCTCGTTGACCATGACCGAACCGATCGCGGCACACAGCACGCCAAGCACGCCGCCCTCTGCACAGGACGGCACCATGCCGGGCGGCGGCGGGTCGGGGTAGAGGTCGCGATAGTTCGGGCCGTGCTCGTCCCAGAAGACGCTGACCTGGCCGTCGAAGCGGTAGATCGAACCCCATACATAGGGCTTGCCGAGCAGCACGCACGCGTCGTTGACCAGGTAGCGCGTGGCGAAGTTGTCTGTGCCGTCGAGGATGAGGTCGTACTGGCCGAAGATGTCGAGCACGTTGTCGTTGGTCAGTTGCTCGTTGTGCACGTTCACAGTGATCAGCGGGTTGATCTCACGCACCGAGTCGCGCGCCGACTCAGCCTTCGGCCGGCCGATGTCGCTCTGCCCGTGGATGATCTGGCGCTGCAGGTTGGACTCGTCAACAACGTCGAAGTCGATCACGCCCAGCGTTCCGACACCGGCGGCGGCGAGGTACAGCAGAGCCGGCGAACCAAGGCCACCGGCGCCCACCACAAGCACCTTCGCGTTCTTGAGTCGCTTCTGCCCGGCCATCGCCACGTCCGGGATGATGAGGTGGCGGCTGTAGCGGCGCACTTCCTCGACGGACAGCGACTCGGCAGGTTCGACGAGCGGCGGCAGGCTCACAAGGACGTCCTTCCAACGGACCAACAGGAGTGTTCAGCCACAACGCCGGCGACGCTGCACGGCATTCCCGAAGTCTATTCACCCGCGTTCGACAGCCCGCGCAGCTTGCGGGGATTCGCCGCCCAGAGCTGCTGGTTGTTGATCTTGGCGTGCGATTCTGTCGGAATATTGCCGCAGTCGCGCGTTGCGGCGCCGAATATGGCCCGGACCGGTCGGATGCGGCGATTTTCCGACAACCGGGCCGGGCCTGCCCTGAGCGTCCGGTTACCCGACAACGACGAGGAACAGCAACCGGTCAGCGAGCAGAAGCACGGTGACGCTGCCGGCCCACCAACGCGATGAGCGCTTGCGCGAAGAGCCGATCGCCCGCGCGAGCGGAGCGAGCTTGCGGCCGAGCGAAGCGAGGGGTTCGGTTCAGAGCGGGCCGGGATGCGAAGCGAGGGGTCCGCGAGGAACCGACAGCGATCAATTAGGTCGTGACCGCGGACTTCTTGGCGACGCCGGGCGGGTAGGGCCAGGCGTTGGGCATGCAGACCTTCTTGCCCTTGCCCTGGTCCTCCTTGAGCGTGATGGTCTGCTGCATCATCACCGGGGCCATGCCGTTGGGCAGGCAGGTGAAGCTGTGGTTGTGCCCGAGTGAGTGACCGAACTCGTGGTTGACCATGTAGAGCCGGTAGGTGGCCAGGTCCTGACCGAACTGGACGTCGCCGCGCACCCATCGGGCGACGTTCAACGCGACGAGGTTGACGCCTTGCCACTCGTCGCGGCAGGACGTCTCGATCTTCTGGTCGTAGCCGCAGATCTGCCGGATGGTCATCGCCGAGGTGAGCGCGACCCGGACGTCGGCGTTCGCGGAGTCGACGCGCTGCAGCGCCACGGTGCCGGCCGAGGTCCAACTCCGTGGGTCGGAGAGTGTGGACACCACCGAACTCGCGAACTGGCCGACTTCGGCGTCGGTGATGCCGTCCTCGATCTCGATCGCATAGGTGATGAGTTGGCCCTTGCCCACCTTCGGCGAGGTGCCCTTCAAGATGTGGAAGGTGCCCTTCCCGCGCTGCGTGTACGCCGGGCCGGGCGGCAGCGCGTCGCCGGGCAGCGCTTCGGCGTTGTTGCCGGGGTCGACCTTCACGCTGGTGCTCGATGGCGCGTCCGGCGTGGTGTTGCGTGGTGCGGTGTCGCTCGACTGCCGGTGCTTGGTGGCGGCGGTGTGATGCGACGAACCGGTCGTCACCAGGGCGATCACGGTGACCACGACGAGGATCGGCAACGCGTACGCCCGCCAGCCGTGCTTGCGGACGAACGCTCGCAGAGTGTCGCGCCAACCACCGGATGGGGGACGGCCGGAGCCACCGCCGGGAGGCGCATAAGCACCGCCGGGAGGCGCAGCGGGCGGACCGGGGCGAGTATCGGCGGCCAACCGTGCCTCGGGCGGGCGTGGTCGGGTCCCCATCCCGCCGGGCGGACGGCCGGAAAGCCGTCGCTGCGGCGGACTACTCACGCATCCAGGTTCCCACAACCCGGGATGCCCGCGCCGCAGCCTCGCGGGAGGCTCTTATGAATCGCCCGTCTCGGCCAGCAAGGAGAGAAATGCCCGAGCGGTCGTGTCCGGGTCCTCCAGCTGGGCGGTGTGCCCGATTCCGGGCAGAACCAGCAACCGGGAATCGGGCACGGCCCGGGCCACCCGCGGTGCCAGCGAGACGTCGACGAGCTGGTCCTGGTCGCCCCACACGATCAGGGTCGGCACGGTGATCCGGGTCAGCTCCCGCCACACCGAATTCGGGCCGACGGTCAGCCAGTGCCGGACCAGCCCGCGCAGCGAGCGGGTGAATGCCTGATGGATCCACGGCATCGTCTCCCGCGCGGCGACCTCGTCGATCGACTCCTGCAGCCGGTGGGGTGACACCCGCGACGGGTCGGCGAAGCACACCTGCAGCAAACCCTTCGCGCGCTGTTCAGGAGTCACGGTCGCCATTCGTCGCTCGACCAGGCCGCTCACCGGACCGGGCACCAGCAGCAACGCCATCAGCGGCTCCGCGGTCCCGCGCTTCACTCGCAGGTCGGGCACCGCGGGCGAGACCAGCGTGAGCGTGCGCACCAGATCCGGTCGCCGCGCCGCGATCGAGATGCTGATCGCGCCGCCCATCGAGTTGCCGACGAGATGTACCGGTCCACGGTCGGACCGGTCGAGGTAGTCGATGACGGTCCGGGTCGCGTTGCGGATGCTGTAGTTGCCGCCCGGCGCCGGCCCGGAGCGGCCGAACCCGGGCAGGTCGATCGATTCCCCCGCGAGCTGCGGAGCCAGGTAGCCGGCCAGATCGGTCCAGTTCGTCGACGCGCCTGCCAGCCCGTGCACGAACAGTGCTGGCTCGGCGTCGGGTCCGGTGCTCGGTGTGGTCCGGACGAAGACGGACGCGCCGTTCGCCGTGACCAACCGCCCGGGCCACGGGGGCAGGTCTGCGGGGAGCTGGGGCAATGCGGTGTCGGCCAGCTGGGCAATCCGGAGGCCGTCGCGCCCATGCCGACCGGCTCGCGACTGAGCCGTCATGCCGAGCGCCGGGCGGCGGCCGCCTTCTTGGCCGGCTGCTTCTTCGCAGCAGCTTTCTTGGCCGACTGCTTTTTCGCGGCGGCCTTCTTCGCCGGCGCCTTCGCAGCAGCTTTCTTCGCCGGCGCCTTCTTCGCCGCAGCAGGCGATGACTTCTCCCCGCTGCCCTTGTTCTTGGCGGCGTCCACCGACGCCCGCAGAGCGGCCATCAGGTCGATCACCGAGCCACCCTCTGCTTCGGCCTCGGTCGGCGCCTCGACGACCTCGCGGCCGGCCGTCTTCGCCTCGATGACTTCCTGCAGCGCGGCCCGGTAGTCGTCGGAATACTCTTCGGGATCGAAGTCACCGGCCATGCTGGACACCAACGAGTCAGCCATCTGCAGTTCCTGCGGGCGCAGCGTGATGTCCTCGTCGAGGAAGTTGAAGTCCGCGGCCCGTACCTCGTCCGGCCAGATCATCGTCTCCATGACGATGACGCCGTCGCGGACCCGAAGCGTGGCCAGCTGTTCGCGGGAGCGAATCGCCACCTTCACCACTGCGACCATCTCACTGCGCTCCAGTGCCTCGCGCAGCAGCACGTACGGCTTGGTGCCGTTCTTCTCAGGCTCGAGGTAGTAGCTGCGGGCGAAGTAGATCGGGTCGACCTGGTCGAACGGCACGAACTGCAGGACGTCGACGGTCTGCTTGCTCGGTAGGGGCAGATCGGCGAAGTCCTCGTCGGTCAGCACGACGATCTCGCCACTGTCGAGCTGATAGCCCTTCGCGATGTCGCCGTAGGCCACTTCCTCGCCGTCCGCCTCGGCCACCCGCTTGTAGCGGATCCGCGATCCATCGCTGCGGCGCACCTGGTGGAACGAGACGTCCTTCTCCTCGGTGGCGGAGTACATCTTCACCGGGATGTTGACCAGCCCGAAGGACACCGCACCCTTCCAGATGGAACGCATGCGTTGCCCCTCCGTCGGCGTCCGGGTGTCGGTGTCGGCCCGGTGTCGTGATGCCATCATTATGGATCACCTCTGAGGAATTGTGATTGGGCTAGTAGCCGTGTCGAGATCCAGCCATCGAGCGATGAGCGCTCGCGCGAAGAGCGATCGCCGGCGCGCGACGAAGGAGCGCTTGCACCGAGCGAAGCGAGGTATCGGTTGCGAGTGGGCCCCGACGCGGAGCGAGGGGTCCGCGAGTAAACCGATCAGGCGATCATGAATGGCATGCGGCCCATGACGGCCACCAGTGGCGATCTGCCGGTGGGTCCAGGCTGGGCGTTCGAGGTCGTCTGGGGTGGCGCCCGCACCACCCTGGAGATCCGCGACGGCGGGTTGATCGTCCGGGACGGGGCCGGCCAGGACGTGACTGCGCTCTACCCGGAGTTCGCCGTGCAGGCCGATGGGGTGGAGGACGCGGTGCTGGACGGTGAAGTGATCGGCGCCGACGGCCACCCGGTTGACCACCCGCAGGATCCGGACCGACGCGAAGTGCCCGCGGTGTTCCTCCTTGTGGACGTGCTGCGCCTGTACGGAGTCGACCTCGTCGACCGGCCGTTCGTCGAGCGCCGGGCCACCTTGCAACGGCTGGCCGAAGCGCATCCGTCCTGGACCCTGCCGCCCGCCTTCGACGACGCGGCTGCCACCCTGGCGGCGGCACACGAGCACGGCCTCGCCGGTGTCGTCGCCAAGCGTCTCGACTCGCGGTACCGCCCTGGCTCGGCCAGCCCGGACTGGGTGTTCTGCAAGCTGCCCGCCCCACCGGTGAAGGAGGAGCCAACCCCATGGCAGACACGGTGATGGTGCAGGTCGAGGACCGGCAGTTGAAGCTGAGCAACCTGGGGAAGGTGCTCTACCCGGAGACGGGCACCACCAAGGGCGAAGTGATCGATTACTACACCCGGATCAGCGACGTGCTGCTGCCGCATTTGGCCGACCGGCCGGCGACGATGATCCGCTTCCCGAACGGAGTAGAGGGCCACTCCTTCTTCGAGAAGAACGTGCCGCGCGGCGCGCCGTCCTGGGTGCGCACCGCCCGCCTGCCGGCGCCCGGCTCGACGAAGAATCGCGACGAGATCGACTACGTGATCGTCACCGAACTGGCCACCCTGGTGTGGATGGCCAACCTTGCCGCGTTGGAGTTGCACGTGCCGCAGTGGCGGGTCGGTCCGCGCGGCGGCGCGCACGGCGCGGATGAGTTGGTGTTCGATCTGGATCCGGGCGCTCCGGCCGGCCTGCCGGAATGCGCCGAGGTCGCGCTCGCGCTACGCGACGTGCTCGCCGAGGACGGGCTCACCGCGGTCGTCAAGACGTCCGGCTCGAAGGGCATGCAGCTGACCGCGCCGATCGAGGAGAGCCCGCCCGGTAAGACCTCGGAGTATGCGAAGTCGCTGGCCGTCCGGCTGGAGCAGCAGCTCGGCGGGCTGGTCGTCTCATCGATGGCCAAGGCCGCGCGACCCGGCAAGGTGCTCATCGACTGGAGTCAGAACAACCCGGCGAAGACGACCGTGGCGCCCTACTCGTTGCGCGGCCGGGCCGGGTTCACCGCATCGGCCCCGCTCAGCTGGGCAGAGGTGGACGCAGGCGGCCTGCGGCAGTTCACCGGCACCGAGGTGCTGGACCGGGTGGCTGTCGACGGAGACCTGTACGCAGGCGCGCTTGCCGACCCGCACCGCGCCGCGCTTTCCTCGTAACGCTGCACGGTGGGGTCTGCGGCTACTCGGCAGTAGGCTGACCGTCGATGGCCGAGACCCTGGATTCGACGCGCTCCCCCCGGCTGCCCAAGCCGGCCCGGCGCCGTCAACTCCTTGCCGCCGCGCAGGAGGTCTTCGTCGCCAACGGCTACCACGCTGCCGCGATGGACGACATCGCCGAGCGGGCCGGGGTCTCCAAGCCGGTGCTCTACCAGCACTTCCCGAGCAAGCTCGAGCTGTACCTGGCGATCCTGGACACGCACGCCGATGCGTTGGTGGACGCGGTTCGTGGCGGGTTGGCCGCGACCGACGACAACGAGGCACGCGTGCACAACGTGCTGTCCGCGTACTTCGACTTCATCGACGGCGAGGACCGCGGTGATGCCGGGGCGTTCCGCCTCATCTTCGAGTCCGACCTGTCCAACGAGCCCGCGGTGCGGGCCCGGATGGGACGGATCAATGAGCTGATCACCGACGCGGTGGCCGAGACGGTGGCCGGCGACACCGGGCTGCCCCGCACGCAGGCCGAACTGCTGGCTCGTGCGCTGACCGGGTCGTCAGAGATGGTCGCCCGGTGGTGGATCGACTCGGGACGTCCGGTGCCGAAGGCCGAGGCAGTGCGGTTGATGGAGGCACTGCAGTGGCGGGGCATCTCGCACTTCCCGCTGACCGGCCCGGCCGGCGATGCGCACGATTGAGCCGACAGCAGAACGCCGGTCGCAGCCACGGCCGGTGTGAGTGAATACGATCGAGAAGTTGGATGGCTCGCGGCCGCGTTGCCGCGGGCACCATTGCATCAACGGCATAAGGGAGGCACCGCGTGGAGGTCAGGATCGGCGTGCAGCACACGCCCCGGGAACTCGTGGTCGATAGCGAGCAGACCCAGGACGAGGTGCAGGAGCTCGTCGCCGCCGCGCTGAAGGACGGCACCCTGCTGGCATTGACCGACAACCACGGTCGCCGGGTCGTTGTGCCGGCCGCCATCGTCGCCTACGTCGAGATCGCCCAGGCCGACGCACGCCGTGTCGGATTCTCGTCCAACTGACCCGTCCTGCAGAACGCCCGGCTACGTGACCCGGATCGCTACCGGCTCGGTCGCCAGGATGCCGTCGGAGGGACCGGGTCGAGCGTCGACCGCGCTGGTGTCCACGGTCCCGACGAGTTGGTACTGCCCCGGCTTGAGCTTTGCCCGTGTCCTGTCTGGCTCCGCCAGGTCTACCGGTCGCGCCGGACAGCCGGTCAACACCACGCTGGTCGTGAGGGGCAGTCCCGCGGAAGTGACCACGCCGGCGATCCCGGTCCCGCCGATCGCTCCCTCGTACTCGCCGACGACCCGGCCACGTTGGACGATGTAGACGTTCGGTGGTTGGCCACCCTGGAAGGCACTCGTCGACACTCCGCCGACCGCTCTCACCAGCACCGTCACATGAACCGTGGAACCGGACCGCGCGGTCGCCGGCGCCTGCAGCACAGCTGCCACGTGCGGATACCTGAAGCCGTGCGTGGTCGGCATCGATCCGCAGAACGCCGGGCCGTAGCGATGGTGCGCGCAGCCAATCAGACAGCTCATCGCAAGCGTTCCGACTGCGGCAAGTGCGGCCGTGCGGGCCATCTGACAAGTATCCGCCGTCGCACCGATCCGGAGCAAGTCGAATCACGGAGTGCTTGCGTAGGGTCGCGCCCTGAATTAGTCTGCACGCAGATCATCTACGTGCAGACTAAAGGGAGAATCATGTGGAGCCATGACTACAGCGTCGACACCGAACTCGGCCGCGCCGCCATCTGGGCGGCACTGCGCGATGTGCACACCGGCAGCACACCGGCTGCCGGTGGCGACACGTTCGAGATCCACGGACCGTTCGCGGTCGGCAGTGAACTGTCGGTGACACCGGCCGGACAGGACACTTTCCGCTCGACGATCACGGAGCTGACCGAGCCCGAGGCCTACGCGGACCGCACCGTGCTGGACGGGCTGAGCCTGACCTTCCGGCACACCCTCGAGGAGCTGCCGGCCGGCGATACTCGGATCACCCACCGGCTGGTCATCGACGGACCCGCCGCGGATCAGGTCGGGCCAGTACTCGGTCCGCAGATCACCGCCGACTTCCCCGAAGCGATGGCTGGGCTGATCGCCACCGCACGCCGGTGACCCGCTTCGCCGCCGGGCCGGCCGACAGCCCTGGATTCCTGATGTGGCACGCCACGCTGCGCTGGCAGCGCGCGATGACCGCGACATTGGCACCGTTCGGGCTGACCCACGTCCAGTTCGTGTTGCTGGCGTGCGCGTGGTGGCTGAACAGTCGTGGCGAGGAGCCCACCCAGCTGGCACTGGCCACCCAGGCCGGTACCGACGTGAAGATGACCTCCCAGGTCGTGCGCACGCTGGAGTCCCGTGGCTGGCTGGTCCGCGAGGTCGACGCCAAGGACGCCCGGGCCCGGGCCTTGCGGGTCACCCGCTCGGGTGTCGCGTTGGCAAATCGTGCGGTGAAAGCCGTCGAAGCGGCCGACGACGAGTTTTTCGGTCCTACTGCGACGCCAGGCTTCGTCAAGGCGCTGCGCAAGCTCGGCCAGGACTGAGCGGTGTCAGCCCTGCAGGCCGAGGTTCTGCATGCGCTCGCCGTGCTTGTCGGTGATCCGGGTGATGAGCGCGCCGACCCCGGCCAGGTTGCCGGTACCGCGAACGATCAGCATCGCCAGCGCGTCGCGTTCGGCGGCGACGTGCTGGGCCTGACTGATCGCCTCACCCACCAGCCGCCGCCCCCAGAGCGACAGCCGGCCGGCCTGCGTCGGGTCGGCTTCGATGACAGCGCGCACCTCACGGACAGCGAACGCGGAGTTTCCTCCGTCAGCCAGCACCGCAGTGACCAGTTCCCGGGTGGACGGGTCGACGTACTCGGCGATCTCCCGGTAGAAGTCGGCGGCCATCCCGTCGCCGATGTAGGCCTTGACCAAACCCTCTGCCCAATTGCTCGGCTGGGTGGTGGCATGGAAACCGTCCAGCGCAGCCACGAACGGCAGCATCGCCTCGGACGGGTCGGCGCCCAGCTCGCTGATCCGGTCGGTCAGCATGCCGTAATGGCCCATCTCGACCGCGGCCATCTGCGCAAGAGCGGCGCGGCCGGCCAGGCTGGGCGCCATCCGGGCGTCCTCGGAGAGCCGGTCGAATGCGGTGAGCTCCCCGTAGGCGAGGACCCCGAGCAGGTCGATCAGGGCGGCGGTGTCGACCTCGGTCACGCGGGATCCCCTTCGTCGATGGGCGGCGTCGCTGCGCTGCGAAGGCTACCCGTAGCCATTACAGGTAGACTGGCGGCGACGCATCGACACCCGGCCTGTCCGGACCAGCCCGATTCGTCACGACAATTCGCGCGCGACCTCACTACCGCTGTGCGCCACGATCCCGCCGAGGAACGACCCGGCAGGCCGGCGAGCACGCAGATCCGGGACGTCACCCGGACGGTCTCGCGCCCGCGACGGCAGTAGAAGAGAGACAACCGCACATGTCAGATCAGCACGTCGACGATTCCAGCGCGCCCACCGAGGTCCCGGCAGAGACGCCCGCAGAGGCACTCGCCGAAGCCAGCGTCGAAGGCATCTCCGACGCGACCGACCACATCGAACCACTCGCCGCACATGCCCCAGTGAAGCCCGACAGCCCGGCGTTCTCCGAGTTCGCGATCAAGCCGGCCATCGTCGAGGCACTGGCCGGGGTCGGCATCGTTCGCACCTTCGCCATCCAAGAGATGACGCTGCCAATCGCGCTCGGCGGCGCGGATCTGATCGG
>JBPCMU010000098.1:0-13705 GCA_051001975.1 Jatrophihabitans sp. | reverse complement strand
ATCATCTTCGGTCCGCCAAGGACGGCGGGCCGACCTGCGAGGGGAACCTGCACCCGCTCTGCCGGCGGCACCACCGGTGCAAACACCAAACCGACTGGCACCCGGAGCGACAACCCGACGGATCCACCACCTGGACCAGCCCCACCGGACATCAATTTCAGACCCGGCCAGACCCACTACCGACGACGGCCGACCTCAGGCCACCGCAATCGCCACCCGAACCAGTCGACCACCCCGACCCACCGCCCTTCTGACACCAGCACGGTGCGATCGAGATTCGGCACCGAAGCCTCCGGGCGCATTCGGTGCGGTCCTGTTCCGGCATCGGGGATGGTCTCCTGCACAGCAGCGACGCAGGAGGTAAACCGGTGCCCCACCACGACGGCTGAGACTTGTCCGACCGTCGTACTCGGCCCGTTGGCCAGTCGCGACCTGCGGCTGATTGCGCTTGCCTCGCCGCCACAGGTCGCCTCCACGGTCTTCCACTACGTGCATGCCGGCAAGGTGGTGCCGTTCGTATTCAGCGCGATCGCGCTGGCGTCGAATCACCCGGGCACACGGCGGAACGGCCGCTGCGGCTGGCCATCACGATGCTCGCCGTCGCCGGTCTAGGTACTGCCATCGTCTCCGGTCAGTTCGTCAGCGCACTCGAGCCGGCGATCGGGCGCTCGGCGTCTCGCAGGCGTTCGCCGGTCTTGTGGTGGTGGCCATCGCCGGGAATGCGGTGGGGAACGTAGTGGGCATCCAGCTCGCCGCCCGCAATCGGTCGGAGTACGCGCTGGCGGTGATCTTGCAGAGTCCGCTGCAGATCGCCCTCGTCCTCGCGCCCGTATTGGTACTGGCGGCTGCGTTGGTCGGCGCGACGTTCACCTTGGTGCTTTCGCCTTTGCTGATCGCGGTGCTCGCGATCGCGGTAGTGCGGACGATCCTGGTCGTGCTGGACGGCGAGTCGAACTGGTTCGAAGGCGCCGCACTCATCGCCGTGTACGCAGTCATCGCCACCGCATTCTGGTGGGGCTGACCGCCAGGAAGCCGAAGCGCTCAGCCGCCGAGTCGAGCGAGCACATCTGCCAGATCCCAATGCACGGGCGGAATATCGCTGATGTCCATGCCGCGTCGATGGATGTCCAACCGCGAGCCGATGAGGTGACGAGCCTGATAGAACTGCTTTCGGAGCACAGCCGCGTCGGTATCGGCCGGCCGGTCGTAGGACTCCCAGAATGGGTCGGCCTCCGAGCTCGGTCGCTGCCGGATCTTGTGAATGGTCCAGTCGGCCAGTGGGTCACCCCACGACGCGCGGTCGCAGTCGAGCACGCCGGTGATCGTGGGCTCGGCAGCGTTCGGGTCAATGAGGATGTTCAGACTCCACAGATCACCATGCAGCAGCCGAGGCTCGGTCACCTCGTCGAGCAGACCACGATGGACGTCGACGCAGGCGAGCACCCGCTGCACACCGTCCTGGTCCAGATCGGCAGCCGCGACCTCCGCGGCGAGTTCACCGAACTGCACCCGTAACTCGGCACTCCAGCGGTCGTGCTGCGGACCGGCCACCGGACCGAACGACGGCCCGCGCACCGCATGGATCGCCCGAGTGATGGATCCGAGTTGGCGGTAGTAGGAATGCCACGACTCGCGCGGGTAGGCAGCCAATCCATCGGCGGCCGACACCCCGACCAGCGCCGTCTGGATCAGGTAGTCGCGCTCGACGATCTGATGAGTGAAATCCACTGCCAAGGTCCGCGGGATCAGCGGATCCAAGGACGCGAAGTTCGGGGCGGCAGCATGCTCGTTTCGCATCCCGTCCTGGCTGACGTCGTCACTCGACGCACGCCGCGGCGCCACTCGGAGGATGACCGCGGCCCTGCCTTCGATGTCGACGCGGTACGTGCTGTTGTACGTCCCGACGCCGATCTCGACCGCGCGGACGACCTGCACGTTGTTGCCGAAGGCACGACGGCACATCGCTTCGATGTCGTCAGCGGCCACACCCTGCTGAAACGCTCCAGGGGCTCGCTCGACGGACTGCAGCTGCATCGCAAATCATCTGCCTCGTCGTCAGAGTTCACACCGCGACGTGCACGCGGCAGGGCTTGCAGCATAAATGCCCGGCCGATGGACCGGACGTCCGCGCGCAGCTGCGACCCACCCGGCGGCTACCTTCACAGGGTGCTGGATGCAGTGGTGGTGGGCAGCGGTCCGAACGGGCTCGCGGCTGCCCTCACACTCGCCGAGGCCGGGCATTCGGTGCAGGTATTCGAGGCCGCATCGACGCCCGGCGGCGGGATGCGCAGCGCTGAACTCACCCTGCCCGGATTCACCCACGACGTCTGCTCCGCGGTCCACACCGCCCTGCTGGCGTCCCCGTTCTTCCGGTCGCTCGGCCTGGACCTGCAAATGTGCCAGCCGGAAGTTCCGTTCGCGCATCCGCTCGGCGGCGATCGCGCAGCAGCGCTCTATCGCGACGTTGGTGCGACCGCAGCGGCACTCGGCGCTGACGGTCGGGCATGGAGTCGGTTCTTCACGCCGTTGGTAGAACACGCCGATCAGCTCTGGCCGGACTTGCTGGGCAGCCTGCGCCGCCCGCCGAGACATCCGATCAACCTCGCCCGATTCGGACTGCCCGGGCTACGCTCGGCGGAGTCGTTCGCCCGGGCGCATTTCGACGGTGACGAGGCACAGGGTCTGATCGCCGGCGCCAGTGCGCACGCGATGCGCCGGCTCGATGCGCCGTTCACTGCCGCGTACGGACTGGTGCTCACGTTGATGGCGCACCGCTTCGGCTGGCCCGTCGTCGCCGGCGGCAGCGAACGCATCGTCGAGGCCATGGTCGGCCGGCTCGCTGAGCGCGGCGCGACGGTGACCTGCGACTCGCCGATTACGGCCCTGACCGACCTGCCGGCCTCCCGGGTCCGCTTGCTCGACGTCGGTCCCCGGCAGCTGGCCGACATCGCCGGTGACGCCATGCCCAGTCGGTACGCCAAGGCGCTGCGTCGATTCAAGTACGGCCCGGGCGTCTTCAAGATCGATTACGCGATGTCCGGACCGATGCCGTGGACCGCCGAAGTGTGCCGCCGCGCCGGGACCGTGCACGTCGCCGGCACGATGGCGGAGGTTTCCCGCAGCGAGGCCGAACTCGAATCCGGCCGGCACAGCGACGAGCCGTACGTCCTCCTAGTCCAGCCGACCGTGGTCGACGCCAGCCGGGCACCGGCCAGGCAGCACACCGTTTGGGCCTACTGCCACGTGCCGTCCGGCTCGACCCTGGATCGCACCGCGGCAGTCGAAGCGCAGCTCGACCGGTTTGCTCCCGGCTTTCGCGACCTGGTGCTGGCCCGAGCCACCAAGACTGCGGCGCAGTACGAGACCTACGACGCGAACTACATCGGCGGCGATATCAACGCCGGCCGAGCCTCCGCCTGGCAGAGTTTCCTCGGCCCGGTGCCGCGCTGGTCGCGCTACCGCACCGCCCTTGCCGGCACCTACCTGTGCTCCTCTTCGACGGCGCCTGGCGGTGGCGTGCACGGTATGTGCGGGGCATTGGCCGCGCAGGAAGCCATCCGCCGCGACCTGCGCTGAGTGTTACTGCGATACCGGAGGGCGCAGCTCTACGGGCCGGCGACCAGGGCGAGCGTGGCCGGACCGGCGCGCGCCAGCAGGACGTCGACGGTCAGCCGGTTGTAGCCGCTCTCGGCCAGTTCGAGGTAGATGGCGTCTCGGACCGTCTGGTCGCCGCGCACCGCGGCGTCATCGATGAGGCTGTACAACCTGGTCAGCAAACCCTCTGCCTGCTCCGAACCGGGCTGCGGCGGCGTCATCAGGTAAAACGGCTGGCGCCGGTGACGTTGTTGGTTCGTCTGGTCCGGATCAGTCGGGGACGGGCTGGGACCGTCCGGGTCCAGCAGCAGGTCGAGCATCGGCAGGATCCCGTGGGTGAACGCGAGGTACACACCCTCGTCGTCGACGTGGTCCGGCCAACCGACCTCGGGGACCGCCCGGAGCAACTCGTCACCGAACGCCTCGGTAGTAATTGTTGTCATGGCGCGGGCGCGCAATCAGCGACGGCGGGACGGCCGTGGTTGCCAGACCACCAATGCGGTGGACGGCCCGACGCCGGCCCGCAGCTCAGCGAGTGCGGAATCGAGGTCCGCGGTCAGGTCGGCTACGCGGGCACGCAGCGCATCGACCTGTGACTCGAGTTCGATGATCCGCTTGATGCCGGCGAGGTTGACGCCGTCATCGTGCGAGAGTCGCTGCACCTCCCTCAGCAGGGCGACGTCACGCGCCGAGTACCTCCGGCCCCCGCCACCGGTGCGATCGGGAGTGACCAGGCCCAGCCGGTCGTACTGCCGCAGCGTCTGCGCATGCATGCCCGACAGTTGCGCCGCCACCGAGATCACGAAGACAGGAGCGTCCTCCGGGACGTGCCGTTCAGGCCGTCCGTCGACTCGATCAGCCATCGGATCCTCCACGCCGGCTGTGCTGCGCGCTGGCCCCCACCGCTGCAGTGATGTGCGGGCGCGGGTCGTCCGGCTGCGCGTGCGCGTAACTCTCCAGTGCCGACTTCGCCTCGGTGGACAGGGCCTGCGGGACGGCCACCTCGACCGTGACGAGCAGGTCGCCCGCCTTGCCGTTCTTCTGCGAACCGCGGCCGCGCACCCGAAGTGTGCGGCCATTCGGCGTGCCCGGCTGGATCTTCACCGCCACCGATCCGGTCAACGTCGGGACTCGGACGGTCGCACCAAGTGCTGCCTCGGTGAAGGTCACCGGCAACGTCAGCGTGAGGTCATCGCCCTTCCGGCCGAACAACGGGTGCGAGCCGACCCGCACGGTCACGTACAGATCGCCGCCCGGACCGCCACGCTGCCCCGGCGTGCCCTTGCCGGGGATACGCAGCCGCGCCCCGTCCTTGATACCCGGGGGCACCCGGACCGTGATGGTGCGCACCTGCTGGGTGACACCGGCGCCACCGCACACCGGGCAGGGCGTGTCGATGATGGTCCCAGTGCCTTTGCAGTCGCGGCACGGCTCGCTGAAGCCGAACGCACCCTGATTGCGGCTCACGAAGCCGGCACCCGCGCAGGTCGGGCAGGTGCGCGGCGACGTGCCTGCCTTCGCGCCCGAGCCGTGACACGCGACGCAACTGGCCGGACCGCTGAGCTGCAGCGGCAGCGTCGCGCCGCGCACCGCGTCGTCGAAGGACAGATCCAAGGATGCCTCGACATCACGACCGCGTTGCGGACCGGTCGAACCACGAGAGCGTCGGCCGCCGGAATTGCCGAACAGCCCACCGAAGATATCGCCGAGACCAGAGTCGCCAGCACCGGCACCTGCACCGGTACCGAACAAGTCAGACGGGTCGAACGGCGGAACACTGCCGCCGCCGGCGAATCCGCCATCCTGCGAGCCGAACCCGCCGCCACCGCCGCGGTAGGCGCCGCCGGCGAACAGCGATCGGGTCTCGTCGTACTCCTTGCGCTTGGCGGTATCGGAGAGCACGTCGTAGGCCTCGGAGACCTCCTTGAAACGGGTCTCCGAGGCAGCGTTGCCCGGGTTCTTGTCCGGGTGCGACTCGCGCGCCAGTTTCCGGTACGCCTTCTTGATCTCACTCGCCGACGCGTCCTTGGCGACGCCCAGCGAGGCGTAATAGTCCTTCTCGAGCCAGTCCTTAGTACTCACCAAACATCACCTCCTTCTGAAAGCTCCAGCGATACGGCCCTCGCCGCCCACCCACGCAACTACCAATGACAACGACGCGGTGCAGAGTTGCGACCCAGCCCGAAGGGCGAGGGTCGGCGGCCCTGCGTCGGGATCAAGCCTGACCGCCCAGAGCAGGCCGCCGAGTCTCGCCAAGCAACCGAAGGACAACTACTCAATCCTCGTCAGGATCGGACGCATCAGGCTTAGCAGCAGCGGGCGACTCGGCGGGTGCCGGATCGCTCACCCCCACCATGGCCGGACGCACCAACCGATCTGCGACGCGGTAGCCGCGGCGCATCACCAGCGTCGCGGTCGGTACCTCGACGTCGGGGCTCTCGTCGTGCATCACGGCTTCGTGGATGGCCGGGTCGAACGGGTCGCCCACCTCGGCGAACGATTCCAACCCGAGCTTGCCGAGCACGGCACTGAGCTGATCGGCGACGGCCTTGAATGCCCCCGTCAGATCGCCGTGCGCCTCGGCGCGATCCACATCGTCGAGCACCGGCACCAGCGCACCGAGCACGCGCGCCGTCGCCAGCTCGCCGCTGGTCGCCCGATCGCGGTCGACCCGCTTTCGGTAGTTGGCGTACTCGGCCTGCAGCCGTTGCAGATCAGCCGTGCGCTCGGCGAGCTCCGTCTCGGCCTGCGAGGGAGCCGGTGCATCCGGCTCAGCCGGCTCAGCCAGCTCAGCCGGCTCAGCCGCGGCAGCCGGTGCATCCGGCGTACGCGGCCTGTCGCCATGCAGGTCCACCTTGCGGCGATCGCGAATCACCACCGGCGGGGTCTCCTCGGCCTCGCCGGCGGTGCGCCGCTGTTCGTAGTCGGACACTTACTTGGCCTCGCCGGACTCGTCGGTGCCCTCGTCCACGACCTCGGCGTCGACGACGGTGTCGTCATCAGCCGCAGCGGCGGACTCGGGACCGGGCGCGCCGCCTTCGTCGGTGGCACCTGCGCCACCTTCGGCGTTGGCTGCGGCCTGCGCAGCTTCGTACATCGCGCCACCGGCCTGCTGCGAGCTCGCCGACAGCTTCTCCTGCGCGGCCTTGATCTTCGCCAGATCGGTGCCACCGAGAGCCGTCTTCAGCTCGGCCAGGTCGGTCTGCAATTGCGACTGGGTGTCCTCGGACAACTTGTCGCCGTTCTCGGCAAGGAACTTCTCGGTCGCGTACTGCTGCGACTCGGCGGTGTTGCGGGTCTCCGCCTCGTCCCGACGTGCCTTGTCCTCGTCCGCGTGCGACTCGGCTTCCTTCATCATCCGCTCGATCTCGTCCTTGCTGAGGCCGGAACCGCCGGTGATGGTCATGCCCTGTTCCTTCTGGGTGGCCAGGTCCTTCGCCGAGACGTGCACGATGCCGTTGGCGTCGATGTCGAAGGTGACCTCGATCTGCGGAACGCCTCGGGGTGCCGGCGGGATGCCAGTCAGATCGAAGACGCCAAGCTTCTTGTTGTAGGACGCGATCTCGCGCTCGCCCTGATACACCTGGATCTGCACGCTGGGCTGGTTGTCATCAGCGGTGCTGAAGATCTCCGAGCGCTTCGTGGGGATCGTGGTGTTGCGCTCGATCAGCTTCGTCATGATGCCGCCCTTGGTCTCGATACCGAGACTCAACGGGGTTACGTCGAGCAGCAGGACGTCCTTGACCTCGCCCTTCAGGACGCCGGCCTGCAGGCTGGCGCCGACCGCGACGACCTCGTCGGGGTTGACGCCCTTGTTGGGCTCGCGGCCGCCGGTCAGCTCACGTACTGCGTCGGCCACCGCCGGCATCCGGGTGGAGCCACCGACCAGCACGACGTGGTCGATCTTCGCCACGTCGATGCCGCCGTCCTTGATCACGCTGAGGAACGGGGTCTTGGTGCGCTCCAGCAGATCGGCAGTGATCTTCTGGAACTCCGCGCGGGTCAGCGTCTCGTCGAGGAACAACGGGTTCTTGTCACCGTCGACGGTGATGTAGGGCAGGTTGATGGACGTCTGCTGGCCTGAGGACAGCTCGATCTTGGCCTTCTCCGCGGCCTCGCGCAGCCGCTGCATCGCCATCTTGTCTTTGGTCAGGTCGATGCCGTTGGCCGACTTGAACTTGCCGACCAGCCAGTCCACCACCCGCTGGTCCCAGTCGTCACCACCGAGGTGGTTGTCACCGCTGGTGGCCTTCACCTCGATGACTCCGTCACCGATCTCCAGCAGGGAGACGTCGAAGGTGCCACCACCCAGGTCGAAGACGAGGATGGTCTGCTCCTTCCCGCCCTTGTCCAGCCCGTAGGCCAGCGCCGCGGCGGTCGGCTCGTTGATGATCCGCAGGACATTCAGTCCGGCGATCTGGCCCGCCTCTGTGGTGGCCTGGCGTTGCGCATCGTTGAAGTAGGCGGGGACGGTGATCACCGCGTCGGTGATGGTCTCGCCGAGGTAGCTCTCCGCATCGCGCTTGAGCTTCTGCAGCACTCGGGCGCTGATCTCCTGCGGCGTATAGGACTTGCCGTCGATGTCGACGCTCCAGCTGCCCTCGCCCATGTGTCGCTTCACCGAGCGAATGGTGCGGTCGACGTTGGTGACGGCCTGCCGCTTGGCGACCTCGCCGACGAGCACCTCGCCGTTCTTGGCGAACGCGACGACGCTCGGCGTGGTGCGCGAGCCCTCAGCGTTCGCGATGACCTCCGGCTCGCCACCGGTCAGGACAGCGACGACGGAGTTGGTAGTACCTAGGTCGATTCCGACCGCTCGTGCCATGTGTTGACTCTCCTCGTTGTTACGGGATCAGGGTGTTCTGCCCAGTTCTTCTGGTCATCCGGTCGAGTGGACCTGGGCGCTCACCCATGGTCGTCCTGCCGAATCCTTCTGTCAAAAGAACTGAGTGCACCCCGCTCATGTTCCCGAACAGCGGCCAACGAGCTGGTGACGGCGGTCACAATCCCGCGCGGGCGGCTCAGCCGCTGGCCGTCTCGTCGCCGAACCTGCCGCGCGCGTCCGCCGGGATCAGCGGCCGTTCGGCGCGAGCCCGAAGCTCCTGGACGGCCCAGCTGTTGCCGTCCGGGTCGCTGAAGCCGAAGAACGTCCCGCCGTCGTCCGGCACGATCACCTGGATCTCGCTCACCTCAACGCCTCGGCCGAGTAGCTCTTGGTGGGCGGCCTTGGCGTCGGCAACGACCAACTGCAGGCCCTTGATCGATCCGGGTGCCATCTCTCGCTGCGCGGGCAGGTCACCGAACACGACCGAGCAGCCGGAGCCGGTCGGGGTCAATTGCACTACGTGCATGTGTTCGTTGGTCGTGTCGTGGTCGAGGTGGAAGCCGACCTTGTCCCGGTAGAACTCGACAGCGCGGTCGATGTCCGACACCGGCAGTACGACGACCTCGAGGGTCCAATCCATAACGCTCCTCCTCAGCTGGGACGACGAGTAGATCATCGCCGGCGCCGCGGGCCAGATCACGGGGACGCATCGCCACCGCGCCAGCTCGACAACATCAGCGGCCAGTAGCGCTGGATCGACCGATACGCCACTCCGGGCGAGCCATACTCTCGCCGTGACCGAGCGATGAGGATGGCGTCGAGGCGGTATGACAGCGGCGATCACGTGCACCCGAACGCCGCGGGGATGCAGATGCTGGCCGACGCCGTCACCGTGAGCGATCTGTCCCTGCGGCGCGTGATGGCGGCGCTCAATATTCCCGTCGCACGTCGGCGACGACGCAACTGACGTTGTCTCTCGTGCCGTGCCCCAACGCCAGCGCGATCAGCTCCTCCACGCAGCGCTCCGGGGCCTTCGCCTTGTCCAGCACAACCTCGGCGATCTCGTCGTGCCGGACGTAGTCGGACAGCCCGTCGCTGCACAGCAGAAACCGGTCGTCGGGGTGCACCTGCAGGATCGCGATGGACGGCACCACCGGTTGGCCGCTGAGCGCCTGCAGGATCACCGACCGACGCCGATCGGTCGCCGCCTGCTCGGGAGTGAGTACGCCCGCGTCGATGTAGTCCTGCATCAGCGAATCGTCGCGGGTGATCTGAGCCAGACCCTCGGCACCAACCCGGTAGGCGCGCGAATCACCGACGTGCAGGACGCCCACAGACGACGGACCGAGCCGCAACGCGGTGAGCGTGGTAGCCATCCCGGTCAGCGATGCGTCCGCCTCGATGGTGCGGCCCAGCCGTCCGTTGGCGTAGTGCAACCCGTCGGCGAGCTCGCCTTCTTCGCCCTTGCGGAACGACCGATCCTCCAGATACGAGATCGCCGAGATCGCCTCCTGGCTGGCCACCTCGCCCGCCGCACTGCCGCCGACACCGTCGGCCACCGCGACCAGATAGGACCCGACGAAGATGGTGTCCTCGTTGTCGGCCCTGCCACCGCCGAGGTCCGATCGGCCCGCCGCGACGAAGCGCACGGTGTCCAGGCCCACGTGCTGGCGAGTCATGGCCTGATCACCCCTCTGCTTCGGGACCGGTCCAGTCTCAGTCGAACCAATCACGTCGCCCGCCCGGCCGCCACCCCTGGCATCCTGCAACTTCCAGAAACCTCAGCTGCAAGTCCTCAACGCTGAACGGCCGTCCTCGTCGCGTCCTGGACTGGCGCACCCAGCTGAGGCCTACGCCGGTCTTGTGAGCTGGGACCAGCGCGCCTGCCCGCACGGGTAGACCTGCGCAACATCTGCAATGGAGTTGACAAGACGCGCAACGATCATCTCCGTGGGAGTCGAGTTTCGCGGGCAGTACGACGACGATGCAAACAAGGTTGCACAGGTCATCACGTCGGCATTCGCCGACCACGGGCGCGTAGCCGGTCTCGCTGCTGCTCTTCGCTCCCGATCGGACACTCAGGCAAGCTTGGTCGCCGTCGACGGTGACCGCATAGTCGGACACACGCATCTGTCGATCTCATGGGTGGACGCTCCCCGCAAACTATTCGAGGTCCTGACTCTCAGCCCTCTGTCGGTAACACCCGACCGACAAGCTCAGGGCGTCGGAACCGGCCTCTTGGCCCGGGCACGGGAAGCCGCTGAGCAGCTCGGAGCTCCGTTGCTCTTCCTAGAAGGCGACCCCGGTTACTACGCCAAGAGAGGATGGCTCGGCGCCGAACGATTAGGCTTTGCGCCGCCATCTCGCCGCATCCCTGCGCCGGGGTTCCAGGTGATGCCCCTCGCGAGGTATGACCGTGAGGCGATGCGAGGCGCGCTGGTCTACAACGACACATTCTGGACGTACGACAGCGTCGGCCTGCGCGATTGAGGACCGCCGCCCACGCACTGAACCGCTGGCGAGGCCGTCCGAAACTTCGACCGGCCCGGTTTCACTGTTGATCATGACTTCCCGGGAGAGGTTCAGCGGCGGCTGGCGCGGGCGGTCCGGTGCGTATGCGCACCCGCCGACTATCGCCCAGGACTACTGGTACGTGACCAGATCGGGGCGCCGCGGCAGCGCCATCACCTGCGCCGGCGTCATCAGCTTGGCGTCCTCGCGGAGGAACAGCTTGAACCCGGCGCCTGCAGTGCGCGGGAAGTTCAACGCCGCGTACACCGCCTGCTTGCTCGGGATGGAACCGTGGCCGTCGGCGTGGAACACCGTCGCGAGTTGCTTGTGCCCGAGGATGTTCTGCCGGTCCGGCAGCATCCGAAGGGTGAACTGGTGCACCACGAAGAGCTTCTGCGGAAGGTGGCGCGCGGTGACCAGCGCGGACAGGTAGGCGGAGACGGCGTTGATGCTGGCCGCCGAGGCGTGCCCGATCACCTGCGCCGGCTTCTGCGTCGGACCCACCTTCCACTCCGGATCGAGGGCGACGCCCACCGACGGATCGGTCAGAAATCGGGAGAACTGCTTCACCTGCGGCAGGAAGTCGCCGCGACCGGGTTGGAAATCCAGCACCAGCAGCATCTTGTGCCGGTGCGCCGCATCGAGATATTTCTGCACCGCTTCCATACTGACCGGCGCCGAGTAGTCACCGTCGGCTCCCGCTGATCCCTGCGCCACCGTTGCGATGAGCTCCATCGCGGGTTGCACCGGTCGGCCGTAGGGGCGGTATTGCGCGGCGCGCTCCTCGATGGCGTCGGCGGCCTGGTCCGGAGTGCCTTTGCCCAGAACGCCGAGCCCCGGATTCCCTGGGGCGCCGTAGTACGCGACGATCCGGTAGTTGGGCAGCAGCGTCACCCCGCCCCGGGGAAGCTGCAGGCCACCCGTCGGCTGCGTGGTGGGTGGTGTCGTGCGTGGCGTTGTCGGCTTGCTCGAGGTCGACGCGGGTGTCGTAGTCGTTGCCTCGCTCGACGTAGTACGAGCCACCGATCCCGTCGACGACCCGCGTACCGCCGTCGACGAGTCAGACTCGGAGTGCCCGCTGGTGCAGGCCGTCAGGCCGAGCACGATCGCGCTTACCAGCACCAGTGTCCGTCTCCGCATGCCACCCCTTGCCTCGTCATCGGTCACTGCCCGCACAGACGCGACGGCAACGCGAATCTGCTGCGCGCCTGTCGGCCATGCCATGACACCACCATGACAGCCGGGCAGGCAAAGGTGACAGATTACGATCACCGGACGTCGAAGAAGGGACATTTCATGCAGGTCGAATACCGGCACAACCCAGCGTTCACCGTCGCGCGCTGTCTACTGGCCCCGGGCGAACCGCTGCGTGTCGAGGGCGGCGCGATGATGGCGCACTCGCCGGGCGTCACGCTGCAGGCCAAGGCCGAGGGCGGCATCATGGCCGGCCTGAAGCGCTCGGCGCTGGGTGGCGGCTCGTTCTTCGTCACCACGTACACCGCGCCGCAGAACGGCGGTTGGGTGGATGTGGCCGGTGTGCTGCCCGGCGACCTGACGGCGATCCCGATCGCACCGGACCGGCCTTTCTTCCTCGGTCGCAGCAACTGGATCGCCAACTCCTACGGAGTCGAGATCGACACTCAGTGGGGCGGCATGGCGAACCTGTTCGGCGGTGAGGGCGGCTTCGGCTTCCGCGCCAACGGGCAGGGCGAAGCGCTGGTCAGCGTCTACGGCGCGATCGATTACATGGACCTTCAGCAGGGCGACACGGTCACCATCGACACCGGACACGTGGTCGCCTACGACCTGCACTTGCAGTTCCGGATGCGGCGGGCCGTCGAAGGCAAGTCGATCCAGTCGCTGAAGTCCGGCGAAGGTTGGGTGTTCGACTTCGCGGGTCCGGGTCGGGTCCTGGTCCAGTCGCGCAACCCGGAGGCGTTCGCGCACTGGGTCGGGTCGATGGTGCCGAGTGAGAACCCGCGCGGCGGCGTCGGCGGCCTCGGCGGCCTGCTGGGTGGCGGGCGCTGAGCCCCGCTAGACCGGCGTGACGCGGGTCGCATGTTACCGACCGGTAACCTGTCATATTCTCTGACAGGTCTCCCTCCGTTCGTTGCGAGCGGCGGGAGCGGCACCGCTGCAACCGAAGATCATCCGAGGAGACACCGTGGCCCTGCGCATCACCCTCGCACTGTTGATGCTGGTCGCGACGGGAGTGATCGCGGGTCGCCGCATCTTCTGGCTGACGAAGCTCATCCGGTCCGGCCGCCCGGCTCCCGGACGGACGGATGAGATGGGCCAGCGGCTGCGCGCCCAGGCCGTCGAGGTCTTCGGGCAACGCCGGCTGCTGAAGTGGAACATCCCGGGCGTCGCACACTTCATGACGTTCTGGGGGTTCCTCGTCCTGGGCGTCACGATCATCGAGGCCTTCGGCGCGCTGGTGGTCAGCAAGGACTTCGCCTTCCCGTTCATCGGCCACGCCCGATGGCTGGGCTTCCTGGAGGACTTCTTCGCCGTCGCCGTCCTGCTCGGCCTGATCATCTTCGCGTTGACCCGGATGCGCCACGACCCGAACCGTGAGCACCGCAGCAGCCGGTTCTACGGTTCGCACAACCAGGCGGCCTGGACGATCCTCGGCATGATCGCGCTGGTCGTGGTCACACTGCTGGTCTATCGCGGCGCGCAGTACAACACCGGCCACTTCCCCTGGGGGAAGTCCAAGGCGCCGTTCGCCTCGTGGCTGGTCGCCAAGGCGTTGGGCAGCGGTGGGCACAACTA
>JBPCMU010000097.1:0-48037 GCA_051001975.1 Jatrophihabitans sp. | reverse complement strand
CCCGAAAACCCCCACCCCGATGACCCCTCACTTCCTTTCGCCGGGACGACGGAAAGTGCGTGATCATCGGGGGACTTGGGCGGCGAGAGCGGCCAGCGCCTTCGGGAAGATCTCCGCGGGTGGCGTGACCAGACCGGCGCCGACCTGGCCGGTGCCCGCGACCCGGCCGGCCATCCCGGTATTGATCTGCGGCAGGATGCCGGTGCGCACCACCGCGGTGACGTCGATGCCCAGCGGGGTGCCGCGGAAGTCGAGCGCGGGGATGGCGAACCGCTCGTGCTCACCGAGGGTGATCTCGTACATCCGCTTGGTGTGTGCCACTGCCTCCGGTGCGCTGCCGCCGACGAACCGGACGATGGCCGGCGCGGCCGCCATGGCAAACCCCCCGAGCCCGCCGGTCTCGGTGATCGCCGAGTCGCCGATGTCGGGGTTCGCGTCGTCGGGGCCGTAGTTGCCCAGATACAGGCCGTCGGGAGTCTGTGCCGGGCCGGTGAACCAGTCGTCGCCAGTACCGGCGACCTGGATGCCGAAGTCGGTGCCGTTGCGGGACATCGCGACGACCATGCTCGAGCCGTCGATCCCGCGCGCTGCGTCCAGGGCGAGCTTGCAGGCGGGCATCGCCAGGTTCAGGAAGAAGTGGTCGTTGCCGCCGATGAAGCGCACCGCGTCGGCGATGTCCTGCGCGGGTGCGCCGCCCTCGACCAGGTCCGGCACCAGGTCGCGCAGCAGCATCAGGGTGCCGGCGCGGTTGCGGTTGTGTGCTTCGTCGCCCATTTGCACCATCTGGGCGAGCACCGCGGTGACGTCGAGGCGGCCGTGCCGGCGCACCGCGCCTTGCAGCAATGGCCCGAGCACGTCTGCCATCCAGCGCAATCGAGTGAGTACGTCGGGGGAGTAGGCGCCGTAGCGCAACACCGCGCCCAGCCCCTCGTTCAGCGTGCAGTAGGTGCGTGCGCCGGTCTGCGCATCGTCCAGCACGAACATCCACATGGACGGTGACACCACGCCGGCCATCGGACCGACCGCCTGATGGTGGTGGCACGAGTCGAGGGAGACCTGGGCACCACTCTCGAACAGCGCGGCGGCATCTTCGGGATCGTCCACCAGCCCTTCGTAGGCCGCCGCACCGAGCAGCGCGCCGCGCAACGGACCCGATGCCCGCGCCCAGTCGATCGGCGGTCCGGCATGCAGGAACTGGCCACGCTGCAATCCGACCGCATCGGCGGCCGGGATCACGTCGACTAACTCGGCGCGCACCGCGTTGACCCGGCGCAATGCTTCGGCGTTCGCGGCAGCCTGCCGCGCATCGCCGAGCACCGTCGCCAGGGCTGACTCGATGCCCGGCATCGGCGGTTGCCAGTCCACCGCGGTTACGTCGGCACCCTGGGCGCGCAGCGTCTCGGCGAACAGCTCGACACCCGCGGAGACGAACCTCGTCATCGCGCCTCCCCGGTCAACAACTCGACGGCACGGCGGGCGGCCTGGGCATTCGAGACGAAGACCTCGGCGCCGACCTCGGCGAGCACGACGGCCTGCCGATCGAGGCCCTGCGGGTCGGCCCGGGTGCCGACCAGCGCGACGACGACCGGCAGCACGCGACCAGCCGCAGCGCGGGCGGCCTCGATCGCCTCGGCCAGCCCCGGACCGGGGTCGGCATGGGAGCCGTAGCCGAGCACCAGGTCGAGCATCAGCACCCCGCACGCAGGGTCGTTTGCCTCCGCAGCGATCCGTTCCATCCGCAGCGAGGGATCGATCATCGGATGGGGTCGACCGGCGGTCAGCGCGTCGTCGCCGAAGTCGATCATCAGGTGGCCGGCGGCGCGCAGGTCTTCAGGCAGATCCCACTCAGGCTGCAGCGGAATGTTGGAGCGCACCGGACCCAACGCGGCGGATGCGATGAGCATTGCTTCGTCGCACAGGGTGCCGCCGGTGAACAGTCCGCGCAGCGAACCGGGGACCGTCCCCTGGTGCGGGACGCCCCACTGGGGCCACTGCGGACGTGGCCGGTCGAGGTCGATGAGGACTGCCTCGGTGGCGGCGGTCAGGTCGGGCTGACCGGCGCCGAGCAGTGCGAAGCGCACCGGAGTGGCAAGGCGGCCCGCCTCGGCGCGGATGGTTGCAGCGACGGCGTCGTCGGGTGGCTTGGACAGCACCACGATGCGGTCGGTGCCCGGATCTGCGTCGAGCCGGTGCAGTGCCGCCAGGGTGGACCGGCCACCGACGGCTGCCGACAGGTCGCGGCCGCCGACGCCGAGCACCGCGCTCACTCCCGCGCCGGCGAGGTCGAGCAGGCAGCTCACCTGCTGCGCGCCGGTACCGGACGCAGCGACGATTCCGATCCTGCCCTGGGTGAGAACGTTGGCGAACCCGACCCCGAAACCGTCGACGACCGCGGTGCCGCAGTCCGGGCCCATCACCAGCACACCGTGCTCGGCCGCCTCGTCCTTCAGCGCGATCTCCTGGTCGATCGGGACGTTGTCGGAGAAGATCATCACGTCGCAGCCGGCCTGTACCGCGTCCCATGCCTCGGTGAACGCATGCTGTCCGGGCACCGAGATCAAGGCCAGCGTGGCTGGTCCACGCCGCAGCGCTGCACCGACCGTGCGCGCCGGCTGATCGGCCGGGCCGTCCCCGGACGGTGCGGGTTGCCACCCGGTGTCGACAGCCGCGAGGGCGGCGGCCAGCGCTTCGCCGTCGCTGGCTCGGATCGCGACCACGAGATCGTTCGGTCCGCAGTCGGGCGCAGTGAAACCCATCCCGGTGAGCAGGTCGAGGTTGAGCGGGGTGGCCATCGCAATCAGCGCTGCCTCGACGCCGGCCCCGGCTGCCACCCGCTGACTGACCAGCATCAGCGTCACTGAGTCGGCATATGCGCCGGCGCGGACCTCGACGAGCTCACTCATCGCGCGTCGATCCGGGTGAGTGCAGCGGCGAAACCGGCCGCCAACGCGGGCCCGGAGGTATGACCGATCGCCAGTACGTCCAACCAGCAGCCCTCGACGCGATCGGCGCCGGCCAGGGCGTCCACCAGGTAGCGCAACTGCGGGACGGCCTGACCTGCCGCGGCGTAGCCGAGGAGCTGCCCGGACAGGGTGGTGGTGGCCCGGCCGCTTCGCAGTGCCACCTCGTGACGCAGTTCGTCGGCGACACAAATTGGGACCAGGCCGGCGGCCGCGGCAGTGAGATAGCCGCACAGCGCGTCGTCGCCGGCCGGCGTCAGTCCGGGTCCGCCGCCGAGCAGGGCCTGCACCGACCGGATGAGATGTTGTCCGCGGCGCGACACGTCGGACAGCGCCTGGAACTGGGCCTCGGTCAGCCCGGTGTCCGAGCGAGGCGACTGCGCAGCCACCCGGCGCACTGCCCGCAAGGCCGTTGCGTCGAGGCGGGTCGGGGCCGTCACGGCGGTCTCGAACGGGTCCCCGACGACGATGTCCAGCCCGCTCAGCCGGACCAGACCGCCGCCCACGACCGCGGCGCCACGAAGACCACCAAGCGGCAACCGGGCAGCGGGCGCCCCGAGCACGACCGAGCACGGCAACGCCACCGCATCCTCGGAGACCGCGGCCAGCAGTCTCCCGTCACCGAGCTGCAGGTAGACCGCGGCCGGCGAAGCGCCGACGACGGTGGCCCTGATCAGCGGACCGAACACCGGCCCGGTCACAGGCCGGGCGACCCGGCCGGTGATCCGCAACGGCGTGTCGTGGCCGCGCGCCTCTGGTTGCAAGTGCGGTGCGGTGCGCAGCACAGCAGCAGGCGTCATGACATCAGACGATAACTAGGGCACGATCGAGCACCTGATGGTCAGTGTTGCCAATGATCGGGGCGATCCGGTGCGGAAGTTGCCACACGAGCAGTCCTACGGGACGTCGCTGGCAGACGTTCTCGAGGCGCGGACGCTGCGCAGCAGCACCGTGCTGGCCGGTCGCGACGGCCTGCATCGCCCGGTCCGCGGGCTGAACGTGATGGAAGTAGCCGACGTACTGCCCTGGGTGAAGGCAGACCAGCTGCTGCTGACCACCGGGTTCCCGCTGGTCACCGCCGGCAGCATGGACACCGGGCGGGTGCGGACGCTGCTCGGTGAGCTCGATGCCGCCGGGGTGAGCGGATTGGCCATCAAGCTGGGCCCCTATGTCACCGACTTGCCGGCCGAGGTGATCGCGGAGGCGGATCGACTGCACTTCCCGCTGATCGGGCTGCCGGCCGACTTCGTGTTCGGCGACGCGATGGCCGAGGTGCTGGCCGGGCTGCTGGATCAGCAATCGGCTGCGGCCGCCCGGGTCGAGGAGATGCATCGTTCGCTGGAGGCAATCGTGCTCGCCGGCGGCCAGCTTCCCCAGGTGACCGCTGAGGTCGCCCGTGCGCTGGACGCCGCCGTGCAGGTGACGACTCCGGACGGCCGGGTGCTCTCGGCGGCCGGCCCGCAACCATTGACCGATGCCCTGCTTGCCTTGCCGCTGTTCGACCCGACCGGCCGGCTGCTCGTCGAGCGGGTCCAGGACGGGGTGCTCCCGGTGGCCGCGGCCGCGCCGACTGCGGCGACCGACGGGGAGCTGGCCGCCGCCGCGGTTATCGCCGGCGGTTTCGAGCACGGCCGGATCGTCGCGTACGCAGCGGCGGGTGGCTTCGCCCGGTTCGGCGCCCGTCCGGTCGAGGCACTGGAACGCGCGGCCGGGGTTGTCGCACTGGTGATCACCCGCGAGATCGCGGTTGCCGCGGTCGAGTCGAAGTACCGCGGCGACTTCCTCCGTGACGCCCTGGCCGGACTGGCCGGGTCGCCGTCACAGGTCCGGGAACACTGCGCGCTGCTGGAGTGGGACGTCGACCGGCCGGTGGCGATCCTGGTAGCCACTCTCGATGCGACCGAGCCGGACACTCGACCCGCCGCCGCACCCGGCCGCACGATGCCGCTGCGCTCGGTGCAGGAACGCTTCGCCGCCGCCTGGGAGCAGGTGGTGCACGCCCGCGACAAGGCGGCTCCGGTCGTCGGGTTCAGCGCCGAGGTGGTCTGCCTGCTGCCGGTAGGTGGCGTCGAGGACGTCTCTGCCGCGGTCGCCGCGGTCGTCGCCGCGGTGGCCGGCGACCGTGGGGGAGGCCGGCGCTCGTTCTGCACCGGGGTGAGCCGGGTCGTCACCGACCCCGGCGGCTGGCCGAATGCGTACGGGCAGGCTCGCAAAGCGGTCGCCATCGGCCGTCGCGTGCACGGCGACGCGACGGTGACACACTTCGACGCTCTCGGCGTGCACCGCCTGCTCTCCCTGGTGCCGGAGCCCGCCGAGCTGCGTGCCTTCGCCAGCGAGGTGCTGGGCGAGCTCGCCGAGGACACCGCCGAAATGGCTGATCTGCGCATCACGCTGCAGACCCTGCTGGACACCAACCTGAACGTCGCCGAGACGGCCCGCTCGCTGCACTTCCACTACAACACGCTGCGCTACCGGATCGGCAAGCTGGAGCGTCTCGTCGGCGCGTTCACTACCGACGCGCACCTGCGTCTGGACGTGGCCCTCGCACTGCAGGTCGTGCAGATGAAGGGTCTGTAGCTCGACCCGGTCAGCCGACCGGCACCGGACCGGGAAGGCGCGCCGATAGCCACGCCAGTTCGTCGGACAATCCGATCCGCCAGGTGGCGATGTTGTGCCCGCCGTGCGGATACATGACGGTTTGGACTGCCATCGGCGCCTTGACCAGTGAGGCGAACCGCTCGGTGTCCAGATGGCCGTACGGCCCCCGTTGGTCCAGCGTCGAGACCACCATGATCGAGACCGGCGGGGCCGGCATGGTGCGCAAGCGCCACTCCAGGTCGTTCAGATTGCGCAGCACCGACGACCCGCCCCACAGGTCCCCGGTGGTGTGGTCCTTCAGCGCGACGTAGTAGCCCTGGATGGACACGGCCGCATGGAACACCCGCGGGTGCAGCATCGCGAACTTTGCCGCGCAGTAACCTCCGGTCGACCCGCCGATGGCCCCCCAACCCGTCGCCAGGACGCGGTAGTCGTGGGCGACCTGGGAGGGGATGTCGCCGGCATAGAAGGTCTCGGCCTGCGGGCCGGCCGGCACGTTCGTGCACTCAGTGTCATGCGGGTAGGTGACCGACGGGAGCAGCAGGACCAGCACTGTCGGCCGCACCCGGTGCTGGAGGATCAGCGACGTCAGCAGGGTCGGGTAGTTCATCCCGGTAATCAAGTCGCGCTCCGAGCCCGGGTACCCCGACATGACCTCGAGCGCGGGGAAGCGAGTGCGGGCGTACTTCGGCTGGAAGTACTGCGGCGGGAGGTACACGAACGCGTGCTCGTGCAGTCCTGAACTGGCGCCACTGATGATCACCGACTGCAGCCGCCCACGGGTGGCCCACTGCGCACGACCGGCGTACGGAGGGTCGACCTGCAGGGTGATCCGCCCGGCGGTCGCTGGTGCGGGGTCGACCCGGCGAGTCGGCTCGCCATCGCGATGCCCGATGGAGGCGGTGATGTGCACGTTGTGCAGCCGGCGATTCAGCAGACTGCCCCACGAACTGTAGAACGCGCCGTAGTCGTTCAGTGCGGCGGCAACGAGCAACACCGCGGTGAGCTGGCTGGCCACCAGCAGACCGGCCCGGGTACCGGTCCGGACCGGGCGCGGCCCGGGTATGCGGTGCCAGTACAGCACCGCCCCGACCGGGAATGCCATTGCCAGAACGGCGAGAAGGATCAACAGCGGGGTGCCCATCAAGCTCATGTGGCAGCTTCCCCAAGATCGGTCTGCGGCAGCCCACTGGCGCTGGCACCGGCGGGAGCGATCCGCTCCGACAACCAGGTCAGCGCCGCCGGAATTTCCGCCGTCCACGTCGCGGTGTTGTGCCCACCATGCGGCACGGTCATCATGTCGGCGGTCATCGGCGCCTTGACCAGGCGGACGAATCGGCGAGCCTCGGCGTATCCGTCCGGCCCTTTCTCACTCTTAGACGTCCCCACCAGGATCGACACCGGCGGCGCGGGCAGGTGCGCCAGGCGCCACTTCAGGTCGTTGAGATCCCGGATGACCCGCGAGCCACCCCACAGATCGCCGGTGGTGCGGTCCTTGAGTGCAAAGAAGTACCCGGACATCTCGGCGGCGGCGTTGAACACCTCCGGATGCAGCATTGCCAGCTTTGTGGCGCAATAGGCACCGGTCGAATCGCCGATGGTGCCCCATCCGGTTGGCAAGACCCGGTAGTTGCTCGCCACCTGGGTCGGCACGTCGTCGGCGAAGAAGGTGAACGCCTGCGGGCCGGCCGGGACGTCGGTACATTCGCTGTCCAACGGGAAGGTCACTGAGGGCCGCATCATGATCAACACCATCGGCCGTGCCGCCTGCCGGCGGATCAAATCCAGCAGGACGTCCTGATACCTCAGCCGGGCGATCAGATACTGGTCGATTCCCGGGTACCCGGTAAACACCTCCAGGGCGGGGAAGAGGGTGTGCCGGTAGGCCGGCTGGAAGTACTGCGGCGGGAGGTAGACGAAGGCGTGCGACTTCAACCGGGAGAGCTCGCCTTCGATCTGGACCGACTCCAGCCGGCCGCGGCTGGTCCATTGCGCCGCTGTGGAGAAGCTGGTGTCGGTCCGGGCCGAGATCCGGCCACCGCGGCCCAGCCGGCCGTGTTGTCGGTCATTCGGGGCGGTCCTCGGCGCGCCGGTCGCCGGCGGGGAACCCGCGAACTGCGCCGCGCCGCCGGCAAGCTCCGACCATGACTTGTAGAAGTACTCGTAGTCGTTGACTGCCGCCGCGACCAGGCACACCGCGACGATCTGGCTGGTGACGACCATGGCCAACCGGATGAGTCCGCGGACTGCGAGGGGCCCGGGCAGCCGAGACCAGAGGACGAATGCCAGAACCGGCGCGGCCACCGTCAGTACCCCCAGCAGGACCAGCAAGGGCGCGCCGAGAAGGGTCACGATTAAACCAATTCGCTCGTGGTCGGCATCGATCAGCCGTTGAGACGCTACCCGCGGGCCGCCGGCCCGGCGGGACGCCCGTCTTGTTCTCACAGGATTCCGATTCTCACCGGCGGTGGCGGTCCGGCGGCGGTCCCGCGGGTCATTCTTCGTCAACACTGCACAGTGCCGAGCCCGGGCGAACGGCCCTAGCCTCCGGAATCCTCAAGCCTGTCAGGAGGACACGCATGGCGGTCATCGGTTGGAAGGTCGTCTACGACGGCAAGACCCCTCCGCCGGGGCAAGTGGTCAAGCCCGACGAGCGGCTGTCAGTCGGTCGCACGGTCGGCCTCGGCGCGCAGCACGTGGTGGCGATGTTCGGCGCGACGTTCGTCTTCCCGCTGATCATGGGGCTGAACCCAAACCTGGCTGTGCTGATGTCCGGTGTGGCGACCATCCTGTTCCTGCTGATCGTCGGCGGTCGGGTGCCGTCCTACCTCGGTACGTCGGCGTCTTTCGTCGCCTCGGTTGCTGCCATCCGTGCGCAGGGCGGGAACTCGAAGGAGGTCACCGGGGCGATCCTGGTCGCCGGCGTCGTGCTGCTGATCATTGGCGTCTTGGTGCACTTCATCGGAACCGGCATCGTCACCAAGGTGTTGCCGCCTGCGGTGACCGGCGCGGTGGTCATGCTGATCGGATTCAACCTCGCACCCGTCGTCGCGAACACGTACTGGCCGCAGGACCAATGGGTGGCATTGCTGACGGCCGCGTTCGTCGTCACTGCGGCGGTGATCATGCGCGGGTTCTGGTCCCGAATCGCGATCTTCCTCGGCCTGCTCGTCGGCTACAGCATCTCCTGGGTGTTCGACCGGGTCGGCAGGGTGCACTCGGTCCTGCCCGGCGGCACCGTCAAAGTGGATCACTTCCGGGTCAACTGGGATGGTGTCAAGGCGGCCGACTGGCTGGGCTTCCCGAAGCACTCGACCTTCACCTCGACCGGCGCGGACAAGGTGATCGGTTGGCACTCGCCCAGCTTCACGCTGGCGTTCATCCTGCTGGTGCTACCCGGTGTGATCGCTCTGCTGGCCGAGAACACCGGGCACGTCAAGGCGGTCGCCGAGATGACCGGCGAGGACCTGGACCCGTACCTCGGCCGCGCCTTCATCGGCGACGGTGTCGGCACGGTGCTCTCCAGTGCGGTCGGTGGTTCGCCGACGACGACCTACGCGGAGAACATCGGGGTGATGGCGGCTACCCGGGTCTACTCGACGGCTGCGTACTACGTGGCTGCGCTCGTCGCGATCCTGCTCGGCTTCTGCCCGAAGTTCGGAGCGGTCGTGAGTGCGACGCCCGGTGGTGTGCTCGGCGGCATCACCGTCGTGCTCTACGGAATGATCGGGCTACTGGGCGCCAAGATCTGGATCGAGAACAGGGTCGACTTCGCCAACCCGGCGAACCTGGTGCCGTTGGCCGCCGGGATCATTGTCGGCATCG
Source organism: Jatrophihabitans sp. (assembly GCA_051001975.1). Lineage (GTDB taxonomy): Bacteria > Actinomycetota > Actinomycetes > Mycobacteriales > Jatrophihabitantaceae > DATAEG01. The sequence continues at coordinate 38,654 of JBPCMU010000097.1, read as the reverse complement.
GCGGCGTGGCGCTGGACTTCACCAAGAACTTCTCGATCGGCGGGATCGCGCTCGGCACCATCATCGTGCTGTTGGGCTACCACGCGGTGCGGCCGTTCCTGCCGTCCCACCTCCGTGAGGAACCGCAGGCCACCGGCCGCGCGTACGAGGGGGGCGCCATGCTGTCGACCGGTAACGTCGAGACACCCGCAGGCGAGCAGTCGCCGTTCCGGGTCGACGAGCCAGGAGAGGGGCAGCACCGCGAGTGAAGCCGGCCGCCTTCGAGTACCACCGCCCCGCCACAGTGAGTGATGCCGTGGCGCTGCTGGCCGAACTCGGCGACGAGGGCAAGGTGCTCGCCGGTGGGCAGAGCCTGGTGCCGTTGCTGTCGATGCGGTTGGCGAACCCGGAGCACATCGTCGACATCAACGCCATCGCTGAACTGGGCTACGTCCGGGTGCAGGGTAGCGCCGTGCACCTCGGCGCGCTGGCCCGGCATCGCACCGTGGAGCGCAGCACGGAGGCCACCGCGCAGCCGCTGCTGGCTCAGGCGCTGGCGTTCGTCGCGCACCCGACCATCCGCAATCGCGGCACCACGCTCGGCAGCATCGTGCATGCCGACCCGTCCGGTGAGATGACCGCCGTGATCGCGTTGCTCGACGGGTCGGTGCGTATTGCCAGCGCGGCCGGGGAGCGGGTGGTCGCCGCTGCGGACTTCTTCCCCGGCCCGCTGGAGTCTGCTGTCGAGCCTGGCGAGCTTGCCGTGGAGGCGATGGTGCCGGTCGCGCCGGCGCGGACCGGGTCTGCGTTCGTCGAGGTCTCCCGCCGGCACGGCGACTACGCGGTCTGCGGTGTGGGTGCGGTCGTAACGCTCGACGAGTCCGGCTCGGTCGCATCGGCCCGGCTCGGCTTCATCTCCGTGTCGCCGACGCCGCTGGTCCTGGATGTCACCTCAGTGGATCCGCAGGATGCCATCGCACTCGCGGACCTGGTCACCGGGCAGGTCACCCCGAACGGCGACATCCACGCCACCGCCGACTACCGGCGCCACCTCGCCGGTGTCCTCGCGGTGCGGGCGATCGGCGACGCTGCACGCCGCGCCGGCTGCTCGGAGGTGGCCGCGTGAGCCAACCCCGCGAAACCGCTCCGCAAAAGTCACTACGCGCTTGCGCGGGGCTCCGGCCGTGAGCGAGCAGCTCCACTCGATCAGCCTCACCGTCAACGGCGCGCACCGTGAGGTGTCGGTGCCGGCCCGCAGGCTCCTGTCCGACGCGCTGCGTCACGACCTGCGGCTGACCGGCACCCACGTCGGTTGCGAGCACGGGGTCTGCGGCGCGTGCACCGTGCTGGTCGACGGTGTGCCGATGCGCTCCTGCCTGCTGCTCGCGGTCTCCGTTGCCGGCCAGTCGATCACCACGGTCGAGGGTCTGGCCGGCGAAGACGGTTCGCTCTCGCCGGTGCAGCAAGCGTTCCGGGAGTGCCATGGGCTGCAGTGCGGCTTCTGCACGCCCGGGTTCCTCACCACGATCACGGCAGGGCTGGGCGAGACACCGAACCCGACAGAGGACGAGGCCCGCGAAATGATCGCCGGCAACCTGTGCCGGTGCACCGGCTACCAGAACATCGTCAAGTCAGTGCTGCGCGCGGCCGACATCGGCCGATCCTGTGATGATTCGCGCGCCGGAGCCGTCGGATCCTCACAAGATCACGCTGGTGGGGAAGCGCCATGACGACTAAGCAGTTCGGTCAGCGGGTGGCCCGCGTCGAGGATGCCCGCTTCGTGGTCGGCAAGGGCCGCTACCTCGACGACCTCGGCCAGGACGCGCTGGAGATCGCGGTGGTGCGCTCGCCGTACGCGCACGCCCGGATCCTGGATGTAGACGTCAGCGACGCGCTCGACGTGGACGGGCTGATCGGCATCTACACCTATGCCGATCTCACGGGTCCGATGGCCGAGCCGCTGCCGCTGCTCATCCCGCACCCGACCCTCACCCACGGCCGCACCCAGTACGCCCTGGCCAACGGCGAGGTGAACTACATGGGCGAGGCGGTCGCGATGGTGGTCGCCTGCGATCGCTACACCGCGGAAGACGTCGCCGAGCGCATCGTCGTCGACTACGAACCGCTGACTCCCGTGGTCGGCATCCCGACCGCGCATGCCGCCGCGGACCTGGTGCACGAGGACGTCCCGGGCAATGTCGCGGCGAACTTCGTGCAGGAGGTCGGCGACGCGGCGGCCGCGATCGCCGCCGCCCCGCACCGGCTCGAGCTCGACCTGTCGATCGAGCGGTCCGCGTCGATGCCGATGGAGGGCCGCGGCAGTCTGGCGCAGTGGGACGAGGACTCCGGCCGACTTCGGATGTGGACCTCCACGCAGACCTCGACCGGCGTCCGCGCCGCGGTGGCCGCGAAGCTGGAACTGGCCCTCGTCGACGTGGAAGTGATCACGCCCGACGTCGGCGGCGGGTTCGGCGTCAAGATCGTGCACCCGTGGCCGGAGGAGGTGCTGGTCGCCTGGGCGGCCCGGCTGCTGCGCAGGTCGGTGAAGTTCACCGAGGACCGGCAGGAGCACTTCATCTCCGCCGCCCACGAACGTGGCCAACTGCAGCACGTCGAAGTCGGCTTCGATGACGACGGACGCCTGCTCGGGCTGTCGGTGCGGATCTGGCACGACAACGGCGCGTACACGCCCTACGGCCTCATCGTGCCGATCATCACCTCGACCCAGTTGCTCGGCCCGTACAAGCCGGGCGCCTACCGCGTCGAGTTCGACAGCCTCTACACGAACACGGTGATCGTCACGCCGTACCGCGGTGCCGGGCGGCCGCAGGGTGTGTTCGCGATGGAGCGCACGATGGATGCGATCGCAGCCGCGCTAGGCAGGGATCGCACCGAAGTGCGCGCTGCCAACTTCATCCAACCGGACGAGATGCCTTATGACCACGGACTGATCTTCCAGGACGGTCGGCCGCTCATCTACGACTCGGGGGACTTCCCTGCGTCGCTGGCCAAGCTGAAGGCGCTGGTCGGCTGGGACGAGTTCGCAACGCTGCGGGACGAGGCGCGCGCAGAGGGCCGGCGGGTCGGGATCGGGCTGGCCTGCTACGTCGAGGGCACCGGGGTCGGGCCGTACGAAGGCGGTCACGTCCAGGTGGAGACCTCCGGCAAGGTCAAGGTGTCCACCGGGCTGACCACGCAGGGCCAGGGCCACGAGACGGTCTTCGCCCAGATCGTTGCGGACGAGCTGGGCGTGCGGATGGAGGACATCGAGGTCGTCACCGGCGATACGCGCCGCTTCGGCTATGCGGTCGGCACGTTCGCGTCGCGGGCCGCGGTGATGAGCGGTTCGGCCATCGCACTCGCCGCTCGGGCCACCCGCGCCAAGGCGTTGCGGATCGCCGCCGATGCGCTGGAGGCCGACCCCGATGATCTCGAGATCGTCGACGGGATGGTCCGGGTCGTCGGCAACCCCGGCGCCGAGATCGCCTTGGGCACCGTGGCGGTGCTGTCCAACCCGCTGCGCTACGCCTTCGACAAGGCGTCGCAGGCGGCCACCCAGTTCGCCGTCGACGATCCCAGCAAGCCACCCGTCGGACCGGACGAGCAGCCGGGGCTGGAGGGCACGGAGTACTACTCGCCGATCCATTCCACGTTCGCCAACGGGATGCACGCGGTAGTGGTCGAGACCGATCCGGACACCGCCGAGGTGCGCATCCTGCGGTACTGCGTGGTGCACGACTGCGGAAAGCTGATCAACCCGCTGATCGTCGAGGGCCAGATCCACGGCGGGGTAGCGCAAGGCGTCGGCGGCGCCCTGTACGAGCGGATGGTCTACGACGAGAACGGGCAACTGCTGAACGCGTCCTTAATGGACTTCCTGATGCCCTATGTGAGCGAAGTGCCGCGCACCATCGAGATCGACCACCTCGAAACGCCGTCGCCGTTGAACCCGCTCGGGGTGAAGGGCGCCGGCGAGGCTGGCGTGATCCCCGGTTCGGCCGTGCTGGCCGCCGCCATCGAGGACGCCGAGGGATTTCCCATCACCGCGATGCCCATTTCACCGAGCGAACTCTGGGAACTGCGCCGTGTGCACGCCAACAACCCGTGATGATCAAGGCGAGTCGAGGGCTATCGCCCGCGACTCGCCTTGATCATCACGAGACAGGACGGAGGTTGCAATGCGTGCGTTCACTGTTGCCGCGGTACAGGTGGCGCCGGATCATCGGCCGCTGACCGCGCAGACGATCGCGAGCAACTCCGCGCATGCCGTCGACCTGGTGCGGCAGTGCGTCGCGGCCACCGGCGCAGAGCTCGTCGTGCTGCCGGAGTCGGTAACGACCGGCTTCACCACCGCAGTGAGCACCGGGCAGCTGTGGGATCTGGTCAGCGAGATCCCCGGTCCGGTCCTCGATCCGTTCACCGCCGTGGCTGCGGACCTGGGCGTGCACCTCGTGCTGGGCAGCTACGAGCGCGGCCCGGAACGCGACATCGTCTACAACGCTGCGGTGGTGCTCGGGCCGGATGGTGCGGTGCTCGGCACGTACCGCAAGTCACACCCGTTCGGGGGTGAGCGCGCCGACCGCGGCGGCTGGGTCACGCCGGGCACCGACATCTGCGTCGTGGACACCGAACTCGGCCGGATCGGCGTCATCATCTGCTTCGACGGGGATTACCCGGAGCTGTCCCGCATCACTGCCATCAAAGGCGCCGAGCTGATCGCCCGACCATCCGCGCTGCTGCGCTCGGCGGACCTGTGGGAGCTCACCAACCGGGCCCGTGCCTACGACAACCACGTCTACGTCGTCGGCGCGAACGCAACCGGGATCGACCCGGCCGGCGTCATCTACTTCGGCAACTCGATGATTGTCACCCCGATCGCCGACGTAGTTGGTCGCGCCGCATCGCACGAGTGCTGGGTGAGCGCCCGGCTCGATCCGGCGACTGCGATGGCCTCACTCACCCCAGGATCGTCGATCCAGCAGACCTTCGATCACCTGGCCGACCGCAACCTCGAGCTGATCCGCAAGAACTCCGACGCCCTACTCGGCGAAGCTGCTACGTCCTTCCCGCACGGCGACGATGCCCAGGACATCGTGGACTGATCGTCGGGCAACCTGAGCGCACTTAAGCCGGTCCGAGTACGACGGTGGACGTCATCGGCGGGCGAATCGGCTCAGCTCTATCGGGACGGCTCGAGAACGGGATGCCGCAGCCGCACGTTAGCGCAGGCGTCGCAGACCGACTCCGGGATCACACCGAGCCGCTGCAGGGCACCGAAGACCGTGCATCCCATACAGAACCCGAGGGCCGACTCGAGCACGGCGAAGACCATGATCACCCCGACCAGCACCCACGAGACCAGCGGTCCGCCCGTGTACCAGGCCACCAGGGCCGCAACGGTGAAGGTCGCTCCGATTGCCTGGGCGAAGCGCTTCGGCGGTCCCGGGACCAGCCGAGGCGTACCCAGGCGGGGCGCGACGACCCGGGTCGCGAGTTGTCCGAGCGGCGAGAGCGTCGGGCCGGTGGCGACCCGGGCGAGGAAGCCGTAGGCCAGCGTCCAGAGCAGCCACTCGGTGCGGTAGATCAGCGTCAGCAGACACAGCACCACCACACCGGCGGCGACAGATCGGGCCGCGAACTCGTTGACCGGATTGGGGAAGCGGAAGAGGCTGCGCACCTGTTCAGTGTGCCAGTGCGATCTGCGCGTACCGTCCGACTGTGCTGGTGATCGACGGCGAGCGGGTGCGACTGCGCGACTGGCGGGCTGGCGATATCGAGGGGTTCGCCCGCTGGATGGATCCCGCTGCCGCCTGGAAGCGACTCGATGCGCCGTACTATCCGCTGCCCGATGAGGCGGGTCGCCGGGAGTACGTCGAGTCCCGCCGGACGCTCGCGGAAAGCACCGACCTACCGACGCCGCGCGCCAGCCTTGTCATCACCGAGACCGACTCCGACCGGCTGATCGGCCAGGTCAGCTGGTACTTCGAGTCGCGGGAGAGCGATTGGCGGCGAATGGGCATCCTGCTGTTCGACCCCGCCACGTGGGGAGGCGGCCGCGGGACCGAGGCCATCCGGCTGTGGACCGGCTACCTGTTCGCGACCACCGACGCGGTGCGTCTGGACTTCGCCACCTGGTCGGGTAACCCGGCATGCTCGGCATCGGCGGCAAACTCGGGTTCGTCGAGGAGGCCCGGTTCCGGGACGCGCGAGAGGTCGACGGCCGCCGGTACGACAGTGTGGTGATGGGCGTGCTGCGTTCGGAGTGGCCCGCTGTGTGAGGCAGTGCGTCTGCTACGTCGAACCGTGACCTGAGTCGCAGCGATCCGCGCTGGACGCCAGACCGGCGCAGCGTGCATGATGTGCTGGCTCCTGCCCCCAGGGGGGTGGATCTGTCAACCACAACGGGGGCGAGATGAACGAATGGAGTGACCCGGTGTTCTACGGCCGGGCCGATGAAGTCCTGACCGCTGCAGCCATTGCCGAGCAGGTGGTGGCCATCAGCGTTGCCGGGGAGTTCGTCCAGGGCCGGGGGCGGCACCTGCGACGGGCGGTGCGCGCTGCCACCTCACCACGAGTGTCCAGGGTGGCCCGAAGCGCGGGTGGCCGGCGCGGCCGCTCAGCATGGTCCAGCTCGCTGCGCACTGGTGAGCTCGGACCGAATCGAATCGCGGACCAGCAGTCGGCGCGCAAGCGTCGTCCGGCCGCCTGACCTGCGTATCACCAGCGGCGCAATCGGTCTCCTCCCTCGGTAGATGGGCACACCGCCCACCTGACGAGGGGGTACCGATGTGGGACGTCGACAGTTTCCCGGGCGCCGGGAACGTGCCGTGGCAGTTGCTGATCCGGGCGCGGGTGCAGCGCGAGATCGACGCGGCGGTCGCCACCGCTGTGACGAGGATCGTCGGGCAGTGCGCCTCGGCACACGTCGCTGCGCGGGTCGCGCGGGCGGCCGTCGAGGGCGTGTCCGGTGGTCCAGTGCGATCCGAGCCGACGAGTTCGGACCAGCGCGCCAACGCCATCGTCAAGCTCATCGAATTTGACGACTACTGCGGTACCGGCGTGCGGCAGTTCCACCCGCCGCACCCGCACGGCAGCTGGCTCGACGAGTTCGGTGAGGCGAGCGCAGCCGTGATCCTGCCGGCCGCCGCCGATCTGGTGCGCGCAGTCGGCAGCGACCATCTCGTCGCGACGCTGGGTGCGGCCCTGCAGCCGGAACGCAGTCAGAAGCTCGCCACCGTGCGTTAGGAGTTGGCCCACCACGGCGACAAGACACCCCAGGACGTTTCGGCAGCAATCGCCGGGGGTTACCGGCGCCGGTCACGGTTGACTCGATCGCATGGCAGCGCGACGCGTCCGGGTCGGCATCGACACCGGCGGCACGTTCACCGACGTCGTCGCCGTGAACGAAGCCGACGGGACGCTGGTCACCACCAAGATCCCGTCCACGCCGCACGATCCGGCCGAGGGGTTCATGGCCGGAGTGCGCAAGGTGCTCGGGATGATGGACCTCGACTCGGCCGCGCTGTCGTCGGTCGTGCACGGCACGACAGTGGCCACCAATCAGCTCTTGGAAGGACGCATCGACCGGCTCGGTTTCATCACCACCGAGGGCTACGAGTTCATTCTCGAGATCGCCCGCCAGTCTGTCCCGGACGGATACGGCAACAGCTACTTCTGGGTGAAGCCGCCGCGCATCGTGCCCGCGCACCTGGTCAAGACGGTCGGCGGACGGCTCGATCACACCGGCGCAGAAGTGCGGCCGTTCGACGAGGCCGGCGCTGCAGCGGTGGCGCAATGGTTCCGCGGCGAAGGCGTCGACACGATCGGGGTCTGCTTCCTGCACTCCTACGCCGATCCCTCGCACGAGGAGCGGATGCGTGACGTGCTGCGCCGTGAGCACCCCGACGCGGTGGTGTCCATCTCCTCGGAAGTGCTGCGCGAGTACCGGGAGTACGAGCGTTCGATGACGACGCTGGTCGACGCTGCGGTGAAGCCGCGGATGGCGCGGTACGTGGCGTCGATCGCCGAGCAGCTGGATTCGTTCGCGGCCGGTGACCGCGTCCCGTTCTATGTGATGAAGTCCAACGGCGGGGTGCTCTCCGCCGACGAGGTCGTGCACCAGCCGATCACCACTGTGCTGTCCGGCCCCGCCGCCGGGGCGCTCGGCGCGGCACTGGTGGCCGGCCGGGCCGGCTACGACAAGGTGCTCACCTGTGACGGGGGCGGTACCTCCACCGATGTCGCCGTCGTCCTGTCCGGTGAGCCCGCCCTGACGACCGAGGGCTCGGTCGGTGCGTACCCGTCGAAGATCCCGATGATCGACGTCGTCACCGTCGGTGCCGGCGGCGGGTCGATCGCCGCCGTGTCGCCCGAGGGCACGCTGACGGTGGGCCCCCGCTCGGCCGGCGCCGACCCGGGTCCGCAGTGCTATGGCAAGGGCGGTGCCGAGCCGACGATCACTGACGCGCACCTGGTGCTCGGCCGGATCCCGCCGCACCTGCTCGGCGGAGAGATCCCGCTGGATGCCGACCTGGCGAGCAAAGGCATCGCGGCGCTGGGAGAGCGGCTGGGTCTCAGCCTCGAATACTGTGCCGCCGGCGTCCTGGAGGTCTCGGCCTGGAACCAGGCCAATGCGTTGCGGCAGGTGACGGTTGCTCGCGGGCTCGACGTGCGCGACTTCGTGCTTGCGGTGTTCGGCGGCTCTGGCCCGTTGCTCGCGTGCCGGTTGGCCGACATCCTCGGACTCCCTGCCGTGCTGGTGCCGGTCAATCCGGGCACCGTGTCGGCGTTCGGGTTACTCACCGTCGACGTGAAGAGCGACTACGTACAGACCGCGGTGCGCAAGCACGACGAGGTCGAACCGGGCGAGCTGGCCGACGTCTATGCCGCCCTGACCGCGCGGGCCGGCACTGCACTCACCGCGCAGGGATTCCCGGTCGCCGACCATCGCTACGACCGCAGCGCCGACCTGCGGTACTTCGGCCAGGCCTTCTAGGTGCGGGTGCCGGTCCCGACCGGACCGGTCGACGCAGCCGCGATCGCCGGCGTGGCCACTGCGTTCCATGACGCGCATCGAGCGCTGTACGGCTACGACTTCGCCGCCGACCCGCGGCAACGCGTCGAATGGGTGAACCTGCGGGTGTCCGGCGTCGGGCCGATCCGCCGCCCGGACATCCCGGCGTGGCCGACGGCCCCGGGAAGGGTGGACCGCGCACGGACCGGCACCCGTCCGGTCTGCTTCGATGCCGCCGCCGGATACGTCGATACCGCGATCTTCGATCGATCGCTGCTCGGTGCCGGCGACGTCCTCGCCGGGCCGGCCGTCGTCGAGGAATTCGGCTCGACGGTGCCGGTGCACCCACGCTTTACCGCCCGCGTCGACAAGTTCGGCAACCTACTGCTGACGAAGGCGGAGTCGTGAGCACGGGAGCACCCGGCCGCCTCACGGCGGCAGACGTGGAATCGGTCGACCCGGTGCTGCTGGCGATCGTGCAAGGCAGCCTCGCGTCGGTGGAGATGGAGGTGGAGACGGCCATCGCGCGGACGTCGCGCAGCCCGATGATCCGTGATGCGCACGACTTCCGGGCCGGCATTCACGACCGGCTGCTGCGCAAGCTGACCGGCCGCAGCTACTCGGCCTTGGTCCACCCGATCGCCCGCGACTTCCCGTTGCCCACGATGCGTCCCGGGGACGTGTACTTCCACAACGACGTCTACCTCTCCGAAGGCGGCATCGGTCACCTGCCCGACCTGTGCGTGACCGTGCCGGTGTTCAGCGACGGCGCCGTGGTGGCGTTCGTCCAGGCGTTCGGCCACCACGACGACATCGGCGGCGCGGTCCCCGGCTCGATGCCCAGCCACGCGACCAGCGTCTTCGAAGAGGGCCTGATGGTGCCGCCGATCAAGCTGTGGGACCAGGGCGTCCGCAACGAGGCGGCGCTGCGGATCATGACCCGCAACTCGCGGATGCCCGACTCGCTCGCCGCCGATCTCGACGCGGAGTGCTCGGCGTGTCTGATGGGTGCCGCCCGGCTCGGCGAGTTGTTCGACCGCTACGGCCGCGATGCCGTCGAGCAGTGCTTCGACGCGCTGGTGCAACGCACCACCGACACCTACCGCCGGGAGATCCTGTCGCGGATCCCGGTCGGCACCTGGACGTGGGAGGACTACGCCGAACATGACGGTGTCGACGAGCCGAAGCTGCACGCGCAGCGGATCACACTGACCCGGACCCGCGACGACGACCCGGACGGTGCGCGGCTGATCGTCGATCTCACCGGCACGAGCCCTCAGGCGAAGGGGCCGATCAACCACTGTGGCGACTTCGCCGACGGGAACTTCCTGAAGAAGTGGCTGGCACCGATCCTGCGCAACCTCGCCGAGTCGCCGGAGCGGATGGCCGAGCTGGACGTCAACGAGGGTGTCGTCGAGTTGATCGAGATGCGCTTCCCGCCGCCCGGCACCTTGCTCACCCCGGTATTCCCGGCGCCCACCAACGCCCGCACGTTCGTCATCCTGCGCCTGCTCGGTGTGCTCGCCGGCGTGCTGGCGAAGGCAGTCGCCGGACGGATGCCGGCCGATCAGGAGACGATCCGGTACACCGGCGTCTACGGCGACGACCTCGACGGTCAGCCGTATCTCATGCGCGAGGTGCTCGGCGGTGGCTCTGGCGGGCGGTACTACGCAGACGGCGAGGACACCATCCACGTCGTGCCGGACAGCCGCAATCTGCCCACCGAGTTCACCGAGGCGCGATTCCCTTTCCGGGTCGATCGACTGGCCCTCGCGGTGGACTCCGGCGGGCCGGGTCGCTTCCGCGGCGGCCTCGGCTACGAGAAGCACATCCGGATGCTGCGCGATGGGCATTTCATGTCGATCGCCGACCGGTCCATCCTGGCGTGTTGGGGAGTCGACGGTGGCCGGGCCGGTGGCAGCTTCCAGGTGACGATCGACCCGGGCGGACCGAACGCGCGGGACGTGGACGCGCTGGCCGACGCCGAACCGGTGCGGGCCGGCGAGGTAATCCGGATCCGGACCACCGGTGGCGGCGGGTGGGGAGACCCGTTGCAACGACCGGTCGAGGACGTGGTGCGCGACGTGCGGTGGGGCAAGGTCTCGCCGCTGGGCGCAGAGGTCGACTACGGCGTGCTGCTGGCCGGCGATGTGCTCGACGCTGCAGGCACCGACGCGTTGCGGACCCGACTGCGCGCTGAACGGCCGGTTGATGCGCCGTTCTTCGACCGTGGCCCGGGCTACGCGAGATTGTCCGGCGGAGCAACCAGCGCCGAGTTCGACCGACTGTGAGTAGTCAGCCGCTCATGGTGCGCAGCCACAGGTCGACGTAGCGGCCGGCGTCCACCTCCAGCGCGACGTCGACGAGCGCCGGTGCCAGCCCGTGCTCGTCGTTGCCGTGGTCGCCGGACCAGGTGCGCCGGTCCACCACCGTCTGCCCGCGCGTCCACGTCCCGGCGAGCTCGACGCGGACCGGCAGTCGGGTGGTCGCGATCCCGGCGGGGTCGACGACGGCACACACCGCGCCGGCATCGCCGATGGTTGCCAGGTCGGAGCCGTAGCGGGCGTAGGAGAATCGCAGCAGGTCGGCGGCCAACCGGGCACCGGGGTCGTCGACCGGCAACGCCTCGCTCTGCGCCCGGGACACCTCCGGGCCGTAGAAGACGTCCAGGCCGTACATCGTCACGGGCAGCTCGTTGACCGCGGCGACGTCCAACACGATGGCCGTGGCCTCCGGGTCGTGCCACACGTTGAATTCCGCGGCCGCGGTCGCGTTGCCGCGTAGTGCCCCGCCGCCCATGAACACCAATCGTTCGATGCCCCGCACCGCATCGGGGTGGGTGCGCAGCAACAGCGCGGCATTGGTCATCGGCCCCAGCGTGATCAGCGTGATCGGCCGGTCGGTGCTGGTGAGCAGGTCGTGCAGCAGTTCGACCGCGTGCCGTGGGTCGGGATGTGCCGACGACGCAGGCCGGCCGAGATCGCCCATTCCGTCCTCGCCGTGTACATGTCGGGCCGGTCGCGCGGGTTCGAGCAACGGGCGCTCGGCGCCGCGAGCCACCGGCACGTCTGCGACGCCGGCCGCGGTCAGCACGGTGAGGGTGTTGGCCACCACCGAGTCGACGTCGGTGTTCCCGGCGACGCAGGTCACCGCCCGCAGGTCGAGTCCGGGATGGCGTGCGGCGAAGAGCAGGGCGAAGGCATCGTCTACGCCGGTGTCGACGTCGAGGATCACTGGAATCGGGTCGGTCACCTCCAGACCGTATCGACCACCGTCAAACCGTCACTCGGCCGATCCGTAGCCTCGACGGTATGCAGATCGATGCCGTGCCCGCCGCCGAGGTCCGTCCTTTGCGCGGTGTCGTGTTGCGCCCGAACCGACCCGTCGAGGACCTGATCTATCCCAGCGATGACGTCCGCGGCGCCTGGCATGCGGTAGCCCGCCAGGACGGCGCTGTCGTCGGCATCATCTCGATCTCACCGGAACCGCATCCCAGCGATCCCGCGGAGGGTGACTGGCGGATCCGGGGGATGGCCACCGACCCTGCGGTACGTGGTGCCGGCTACGGTGCGGCCCTGCTCACCGAGGCGCTGGAACATGCCCGTTCGCAGGGCGGCCGACGGGTGTGGTGCAACGCCCGGTCCTCGGCGCTGGGCTTCTACGCCCGGGCGGGATTCGTCGCCGAGGGGGACGAGTTCGTGATCTGGCCGGACCTCCCGCACTATGTGATGGCGGTCAAGCTCTGACGGTGCGCACCACGATGTCGGCCGGCGGTGGGTGCGCGGCGAAGAACTCGTCTTCGGCATCCAGCCAAGCCCGCCACCGCGGCTGCACCGGCATTCCGTCGCGTAGCGCCCATCGCCGCTCCCGCTCGGCGCGTTGCAGTTCGCAGAACACCCGCAGACTGGCGATCTCCGCGCAGGCGGCGATGGCCGAGACGCCCTCGACGATCAGCACATCGGTGACCGGAACCTCGGCGGGTCCGGCCGGCTCCTCGTACATCCAGTCGAAGCCGTCGTACTGTCCCGGCGCGCCGGCAGCGATGGGCGCCAGCACGTCTGCGCGCAGCCGCGGCCAGAAGGTGAACTGATCGTCCCAGCCCTGCAACAGCTCGTCGGTGTGCAGCACCGCGGATTCCGGGAGGGCGGCCTCGAGTAGGGCGGCGAGGGTGGTCTTCCCGGCGCCGGCGCCACCGTCCAATGCCAGCACGGTGGTGTCACCGCAGCGTGGCGAGGTGCGCCCCAACTCGCTCACGATCAGCCCGACCAGTTCGTCCACCCGGAGCAGCGAGGCGTCGAGGACGAGTGGCACGGCAGCGACGGTACCGGGCGCGATGGTTAGCTGAGCGCATGAGCGGTGCAGGCACGCGAATTGACCCCCCGATGACGGCGCCGGACGGCCAAGGCCCGCTCACCGGCGTCCTCGTCGTCGACCTCACCCGGGCGTTGGCCGGTCCGCACGCGACGATGATGTTGGGGGATCTGGGCGCTCGGGTGATCAAGGTCGAGTCCCCCGGTAGCGGCGACGACACCCGCGCCTGGGGGCCCCCATTTGTGGAGCCGCTCGACGGCGACCGCGAGTCCACGTATTTCCTGTCGACGAACCGGAACAAGGAGTCGATCGCGCTCGACCTGAAGTCCGACTCCGGTCGCGCCACGCTGACTGAGTTGATCCATCATGCTGATGTGCTGTGCGAGAACTTCCGCACCGGAGTGCTGGCCCGGCTCGGATTCTCCGACGAGCGACTGCTGGAGCTGAATCCGCGCCTGGTGGTGCTGTCGATCTCCGGGTTCGGCCACGACGGGCCGGAAGGCGGCCGGGCCGGGTACGACCAGATCGCCCAGGGCGAAGCCGGGATCATGTCGCTGACCGGTTCCGGACCGGGAGACCCGCAGAAGGTCGGTGTGCCGGTGGGTGATCTGATCGCCGGAATGTGGGGCAGCTACGGCGTGCTCGCCGCCTTGCTGGAGCGCGACCGGACCGGCCGCGGGCAGATCGTGCGCACCTCGCTGCTGGCCGGGCTGGTCGGCGTACACGCCTTCCAGGGCACCCGCTGGACCGTCGCCGGCGAGGTACCCCAGGCGCAGGGCAACCACCACCCGTCGATCAGCCCATACGGACTGTTCCACTGCCGTGACGGTGCGGTGCAGATCTCCTGTGGCAGCGAAGGGCTCTGGCGACGGCTGTGCACCGAGTTCGGGCTGGACCCCGAAGCCCCCGGGATGGCCAGCAACCCCGAACGAGTGGCCAATCGGGACGCGGTCATTGCGGTGGTCGAGGCTGCCTTCGCCGGCACCGACGCTGCCCCGCTGCTGCAGCGCCTCGGCGCGGCGGGCATCCCGTCCGGCCGGGTCCGCACCCTTGACGAGGTCTACGACTGGGAGCAGACCCGCAGTCAGGGTCTGCTCGTGGAGGTCGAGCACGCCACCCTTGGCCCACTCACCCTGCCCGGTCCGCCGCTGCGGTTCTTCGGCAGCGACGGGGCCGGGATCGTCGAGACCACCCGACGTGCGCATGAAGCGCCGCCAACCCTCGACCAGCACGGCACGGCGATCCGCGACTGGCTCGACCACGCTGACGGTTGACCGAATCGGTCGCCCGGCGTTGGCAAGGCTTCATCATGTCGGCGGTGTTCGCGGCACCGTAGCGTCGCGGCGGTGAAGGTAGTGGTGGCCGTCGGCGGCAACGCGATGACTGCGCCCGACGGTGCGGCCCGGCCGGAGGATCAGATCGCCGCGGTGGCCCGTGCCGCCGAACCGATCGCGGACCTCGTTGCAGCCGGTGCGGAGGTGCTGCTCACCCACGGCAACGGACCCCAGGTCGGCAACCTGCTGGTCAAGAACGAACTCGCCGCGGCCATCGTGCCGCCGGTCTCGCTGGACTGGTGCGGGGCGCAGACACAGGGCACCATCGGTTTCATCCTCGTCGACGCGCTGGAACGGGCGTTGGACGCGCGCGGCGTGAATCGGCCGGTGGCCGCTCTCGTCACCCGCACTTTGGTGGCCGGTGACGATGCCGGGTTTCGCACCCCGACCAAGCCGATCGGCCGGTTCATCCCGGCAGAGGAAGCCGCGGTCCTGATCGAGCACGGACAGGTTTGGCAGGACCGCGGTGCGCGCGGCTGGCGGCGGGTGGTGGCCTCACCCGAACCGCTGGAGCTCCTCGACGCGCCAGCCGTGCGGGCCTTGTCCGACGCCGGCTTCGTCGTCATCGCTGCGGGTGGTGGCGGGATCCCTGTCGTGCGGGACGACGACGGCACGGTGCGCGGTGTGGAAGCCGTCATCGACAAAGACCTCGCTGCCGCCGTGCTGGCCCGCGCCGTCGGCGCCGACGTGCTGGTGATCGCCACGGACGTCGACGCCGCGGTGCTGGACTTCGGCACCGACCACGCCACCCCGGTCGGTGCGACCACGGTCGCCGAGCTTCGCGCCCACGCCGACTCGTTCGCGGCCGGCTCGATGGGCCCGAAGGTCGAAGCGGTATGCCGCTTCGTCGAGGGCGGCGGGATCCGCGGAGTCATCTCCTCACTGGACCGGATCGCCGATGCCGCGCACGGGTTGGCCGGCACGGTCGTCACCGCAACACCGAAGGAAGGTCTGCTGCATGCCTGACGCCATCGAGGTCCGCAAGGTCCCACTGCACAGCGTCTCCGACGCCAGCGAGTTGGGGAAGCTGATCGACTCCGGCGTGATCGAGGCCGACCGGGTGGTCGCAGTGATCGGCAAGACGGAGGGCAACGGCGGCGTGAACGACTACACCCGCATCATCGCCGACCGGGCCTTCCGCGAGGTGTTGGTCGCCAAGGGCAGCCGCGATGCCGATGCGGTGAAGCAGATCCCGATCGTCTGGTCCGGCGGCACCGACGGGGTGATCAGCCCGCACGCGACGATCTTCGCCACCGTCCCGGCGGAGCAGGCGACCCCGAGCGACGAGCCGCGGCTGACCGTCGGCTTCGCGATGAGCGAGACGTTGCTGCCTGAGGACATCGGCCGCACCGCGATGATCACCAAGGTTGCCGCCGCAGTGCGTGCGGCGATGGCCGAGGCGGGCATCACCGACACCGCCGATGTGCACTACGTGCAGACCAAGACACCGTTGCTCACCATCGACACAATCCGTGATGCGAAGAGCCGCGGGAAGACCGTCTTCACCGAGGACACGCTGACCTCGATGGACGTCTCGAACGGCGGCACCGCGTTGGGCATCGCGGTTGCTCTCGGTGAGATCGACATGCCCCGTGACGAGGACGTGCTGCAGGATCGCTCGCTGTACTCGGCGGTGGCGTCCTGCTCGTCCGGTGTGGAACTGGACCGCGCGCAGGTCGTGGTGGTCGGCAACGCCCGCGGGGTCGGCGGCCGGTATCGCATCGGGCACGGCGTGATGACCGACGCCCTGGACGCCGACGGCATCTGGGCGGCGATCCGCAACGCCGGCCTGGAGCTGCCGGAGCGTCCACACTCCTCGGATCTCGGCGACCGGCTGGTGAACGTCTTCCTCAAGTGCGAAGCCAGCCAGGACGGCGCGGTGCGCGGCCGGCGCAACGCGATGCTCGACGATTCCGACGTGCATTGGCACCGTCAGATCAAGGCTGCCGTCGGGGGAGTGACCGCGGCGGTGACCGGTGATCCTGCCGTCTTCGTCTCCGTCTCGGCGGCGCACCAAGGCCCGGACGGCGGCGGCCCGGTCGCCGCGATCGTCGACCTCGGCTGACCGATCACGGTTTTGGCCGCCTGACCTGTATGTGACGGTGGGCGGCCAGAAGCGCGCGGATAGGCTGTGTCGCGAGATGAAGACCTTCGACGCGCTGTTCGGCGAGCTGACCGACCGAGCCACCTCCCGGCCCGCAGGTTCCGGCACGGTCGCCGCCCTGGACGCCGGGGTGCACGAGATCGGCAAGAAGGTTCTTGAGGAGGCTGCCGAAGTCTGGATGGCCGCCGAGCACGAGTCGGCCGAGCGCACCGCCGAGGAGATCAGCCAGTTGCTGTATCACCTGCAGGTGTTGATGCTCGCCCGCGACCTGACCCTCGACGACGTCTACCGGTACCTCTGATGACGCTGTGCGCACGGTTTTGGCCGCCCGACCCTCCATTCGACGGCCGGCGGCCAAAAGCTGTTCGTTTCGGGAGTTTGGCATGACGTTGCGGATCGCGGTTCCGAACAAGGGCACACTCGCCGACCCGTCGGCACAGATGCTCGTCGAGGCCGGGTACCGGCAGCGCTCGGACAGCCGCGAGCTGATGCTGTTGGACACCGACAACGATGTCGAGTTCTTCTACCTGCGCCCACGCGACATCGCCGTCTACGTCGGCTCCGGCAAACTCGACCTCGGGCTGACCGGCGAGGACCTGCTCCGCGACTCGGCCGCGCAGGCAGAGGTCGCCCTGGAGCTGGGATTCGGTCAGTCGACCTTCCGCTTCGCCCGCAGCGCTCGCGAATCCGGTGCCGGGCACGGCCCGGAATCGATGGCCGGACGGCGCATCGCCACGGCGTATCCCGGGCTGCTCGGTGACTACCTGACCGAGCACCAGACCGATGCGGAGATCATTTCCCTCGACGGCGCGGTGGAGACGGCGGTACGACTCGGGGTGGCCGATCTGATTGCCGACGTGGTGTCCACCGGAGCGACGCTGCGCAACGCCGGACTGGAGGTCTTCGGCGAGCCGCTGTTCACCAGCCAGGCCGTGCTCATCCGGCCGATCGGCGTCGAGCCGGACACCCAAGTCGACCAGCTCATCCGGCGGATGCAGGGCGTCATCATCGCCCGGCAGTACGTCCTGATGGACTACGACGTGCGCGACGATCTGGTCGAGCGGGCGGTCGCGATCACCCCGGGCATCGAATCGCCGACCGTCAGTCCGCTGCACACCGAGGGCTGGTCAGCCGTGCGGGCGATGGTGCTGACCACCGACACCAACCGGGTGATGGACGAGCTGTGGGAACTCGGCGCTCGGGGCATCTTCGTGACGAGCATCCACGCATGCCGGCTGTGACCGGGCAGGCGTCAGCCACCGACGAGGTGCGCGCTCGGCCCGAGGCGATCCGGATCTGGTGCGGCATCACTGCGGTCGCGGTGCTCGCGGCGCTGGTGACCACCGCGCTCATCCTGCCCAGTTCCAGCGACGGGGTCCGTTTCAACGGCGGTGACCAGATCGGGATCGCGGGGCTCGGCGTCCTCATCGCGATCGGGCTCTGGGCGCCGACCCGGCCGCGGCTGATCGCCACCCGCGACGGCGTGCGTGTCCGCGGGGTGTTCGGCAACTTCCGGTTCGTGCCGTGGGCCGTCGTCCGGTCGGTGGAGTTCCGGCCGAAGTGGCGCTGGGCACGGCTGATGCTGCCGGCCGACGAGACGATCAGCCTGTACGCGGTGCAGCGCACAGACGGCAGCCGGGCCGCTGCAACGATGCGCGACCTGCGTGCCCTGCACGAGGCCGCCACCGCACCCGGGGACGGGACGCCTGCACAGTAGGCGGGTCAGCGACGCTTCTCGCCAGGACCGTGGCCGGCCTCGTCGGGATACGGCGATGCCTCGCGGAAGGCGGCCTGCAGCGACCGGACGCCGTCGCGCAGTGGCAGCCGGTGCGCGCCGAGGTACTCCTGGGACGAGTCGTACAGGCCGGCCAGTGCGGTGATCAGCCGGCGCGCCTCATCCAGATCGAGATAGCGTGTCCCGTCCTCGGCCAGCCCGAGCTTCTCGGCGGCAGCCGACATCAGCATCACCATGGCCCGGGTGATGACCTCGACCGCCGGGATCTCGGCCAGCTCGCGGACCGGCCCGGCGGCGGCACCGGGAATCTCCGGGCCGGCTGTGGCGTTTGGGTCGGGTGCGGTCACGCTGATACCCTCGCATCGCGACCCGTCCGTCATGACACCGGGTTCTGGGCGACCAGGGCAACGGATCGGGACAGATGAGCAAGCGGAAGCCGCTGAGTTTCCCACCCGTACCGCCGATGTCAGGCGCGTCGGGTCCAGGTCCGGCCGGTGGGCCACGCCGTTCGCGGCGGTTCTCACCGACCGATTCTCAGCCGGCCCCGCGCGCACCGTCGCACGCGGGGCCTTCGCCATTTCGCGGGGGAGTCGCTGCATCACCGCAGCACAGCATTACCGCACCACCCATAACCCATGGATCGGGGAGGTCCCATCACTGTTGAATACCGGATCAACGACCGGATCCGAGTGCCCGAGGTACGTCTCGTAGGACCCGAAGGCGAGCAGGTCGGCATCGTGCCGATCGGCAAGGCCCTCGAACTCGCCGCTGAGGCGGATCTCGACCTGGTCGAGGTCTCGGCCACCGCACGACCGCCCGTCTGCAAGCTCATGGACTTCGGCAAGTTCAAGTACGAGAGCGCCCAGAAGGCTCGCGAGACGCGGCGCAACCAGACCATGACCGTCATCAAAGAAATGAAACTCCGCCCGAAGATCGACCAGCACGACTACGCCACCAAGAAGGGCCATGTCGAGCGGTTCCTCAAGCAGGGCGACAAGGTCAAGGTCACGATCATGTTCCGCGGACGCGAGCAGTCCCGGCCCGAATTGGGCTTCCGGCTGCTGCAGAAACTGGCCGAGGACATCCAGGAGCTCGGCTTCGTGGAGTCCTCGCCCAAGCAGGACGGCCGCAACATGGTGATGGTCGTCGCTCCGCACCGCCGCGCACAGAGCAACGCTCGGGCCGCGGCGGCAGCCGGAGAGTAGAGAAGCGTGGCCGGCCGGTAACCACCCGACCGGTGAGTGACAGCCGGACTGTGCCGGGCGCGATCGCGCGCCAAGCAGAGCACCGGCCCGACGAAGGACGAAGCATGCCCAAGCACAAGACACACAGCGGGACGAAGAAGCGCGTGAAGGTGACGTCCACCGGCAAGCTGTTCAGCCAGCCGTCCGGAATGCGCCACCACCTCGAGCTCAAGTCCTCGAGGGTGACCAGGCGGTTGTCCGGCACCACCGAGATCTCGAAGGCCGACCGCCCCCGGATCAAGAAGCTTCTGGGTCTGTAGACCGAGCCTCTGACCTGCCGCGCTCGACGCATCACGCGATCCGAGCCCGACATTCCATTCGCCGTCAGCGCGACGGCATAAGGCAAAGGAACCACAAGTGGCACGCGTCAAGAGGGCAGTGAATGCCCAGAAGAAGCGCCGCACCACCCTGGAGGCCGCATCGGGCTACCGGGGTCAGCGGTCCCGGCTGTACCGCAAGGCCAAGGAGCAGCTGCTCCACTCCGCGACCTACGCCTACCGCGACCGCAAGGCGCGTAAGGGCGACTTCCGCCAGCTGTGGATCACCCGCATCAACGCGGCAGCCCGCGCGAACGGGATGACCTACAACCGCTTCGTGCAGGGCCTGCGACTGGCCGGCGTCACCGTCGATCGCAAGATCCTCGCCGACCTCGCGGTCAACGACGAGGGTGCATTCGCGCAGCTCGTCACCGTCTCCAAGAAGGCCGTCGAGGCCGAGGGCATCGGCGGCGCAGCCGCCCAGTCGCCCGCAGCCTGACGCTGTAGCGGGTGCTGTCCGACAGCAACGCCCGGCTCGCATCGGCCCGACGGCTCACCAGCCGCTCGGCCCGTCGCGACGCCGGGCGTTTCCTTGCCGAGGGCGAGCCGGCGGTGACCGCTGCGCTGGGCCGGCCCGGCGCCGTCGTCGAACTGTTCGCGACGGCCGCAGCGCTGTCCCGCCACGGCGGGGTGGCCGCCGTCGCGGAGTCAGCCGGGGTGCCCGTCGCGGAGGTGAGCGAGAAGGCTGCCGCCGGGCTGTCCGAGACGGTAAGCCCGCAGGGGCTGGTCGCGGTGTGCCACACGATTGACCTGCCTCTGGATGAGGTGATGGGCCGACGCCCACGGCTGGTGGCCGCGCTGGTGCAGCCGCGCGACCCAGGCAACGTCGGCACCATCCTGCGGACCGCCGACGCCGCCGGCGCCGACGCGGTCGTGCTGGCCGGTGACAGCGTCGACATCTACAACGGGAAAACGGTGCGGGCCACCGCGGGCAGCCTCTTCCACCTCGATGTGGTGGTCGGCGTCTCGGCGCAGGCGTTGGGCGACGGCGGTCTCACCGTGCTGGCCACCACCGGCGCCGGCGAGACCGATCTGGACCGGCTCGTCGACGACGGCACGCTGCGCCAATCCACCCTGTGGCTGTTCGGCACCGAAGCGCACGGTTTGCCCGAGTCCGTGCAGGCCGCGGCCGACTATCGCGTCCGGATTCCCATCTATGGCGCAGCGGAGAGCCTCAACCTGTCCGCCGCCGCGGCGATCTGCCTCTACGCCAGCGCCCGCGCCCAACGCCTCGATGCACATGGCGGGCCAGTGGCATTACGCTGAGCGCATGACGTGGGTAGACGCCAACGCGAGCCATTCGCCATTCGGCGGGCGGCTGGCGGCCGCAGTCCCTACGCGCGAGTCCTGACCGGGCGCACTCCCAGCCGGCTCCGGCGCCCGTCCCTGCACAGCTCGTACGGTTCTCCGCGCCGACGAAGGACCCGATCTACGAAAGATCCCACCTACGAAAGACCCCACCTACGAAAGACACTGCCCTGATGACGAATCCGAACTTCGACCCGGTCGAGGTTGCTGCGCTGTCCGCCGAGCACCTCGACAAGAACGTCGCCGATGCGATCGCGGCGATCGCGACTGCTACGTCGCTCGACGAGCTGAAGGCCGCCCGGGTCGCACACGCCGGCGACCGGTCGCCGCTCGCGCTGGCCAACCGTGAGATCGGCGCCCTGCCGCCAGCCGCTCGCGCCACCGCCGGGCAGCGAATCGGGGCGGCCCGTGGGCAGGTCAAGGCTGCGCTGGAGTCCCGTCAGCTCGAGCTCGAGGCCGAGCGCGACGCCCGGGTGCTCATCGATGAGGCGGTCGACGTCACGCTGCCCTGGGACCGTGAGCTGACCGGTGCCCGGCACCCGTTGACCACGCTGCAGGAATACCTCGGCGACGTGTTCACTGCGATGGGCTACGAGGTGGCCGAGGGCCCCGAGGTCGAGGCCACCTGGCTGAACTTCGACGCCCTCAACCACGGCCCGGACCATCCCGCCCGGGACACCTCCGACACATTGTACGTCGGCACCCCCGAACAGAACCTGGTGCTGCGCACGCACACCTCGCCGGTGCAGGCGCGCACCATGCTCGACCGAGAGCCGCCGATCTACGTCATCTGCCCCGGCAAGGTGTTCCGCGCCGACGAGCTCGATGCGACGCACACCCCGGTTTTCCACCAGGTCGAAGGCCTCGTGGTGGACGAGGGCATCACCATGGCGCATCTGAAGGGCACGCTCGACTACATGGCGCAGGCCATGTTCGGTGCAGATGTCACCACCCGGCTGCGGCCGTCCTACTTCCCGTTCACCGAACCGAGCGCGGAGATGGATCTGCGCTGCTTCGTCTGCCACGGCGAGTCGGTCGGCAATCCGGACCGGCCGTGTCGGACCTGCGGCAGCGAAGGCTGGATCGAGTGGGGCGGCTGCGGGATGGTCAACCCCCGGGTGCTGCGGGCCTGCGGTATTGACCCGGACCGTTACTCCGGGTTCGCCTTCGGAATGGGGATCGAGCGCACCATGATGTTCCGCAACAACGCCGCTGACATGCGCGACATGGTCGAGGGCGATGTGCGGTTCACCCAGGCCTTCGGAGTGGAGGCCTGATGCCCGGCGGTGGCGTGATCCGGGCGCCGTTCAGTTGGCTCGCCGAGTGGGCGGACCTGCCGGAATCGATCGGCCCGCGGGAGCTCAGCGATGCACTGATCCGCGTCGGCCTCGAGGTGGAGAAGGTTGAGTCCGGCGCGGACGGGCTGTCCGGCCTGATCGTGGTCGGGCGGGTGCTCTCCGCCGAGCCCGAGCCGCAGACGAACGGTAAGACGATCAACTGGTGTCAGGTCGATGTGGGGGAGGCCGAGCCGCGGGGGATTGTCTGCGGTGCGCACAACTTCGCCGCCGGCGACCTGATCGTCGCCTCCTTGCCGGGCTCGGTGCTGAACGGCGGTTTCGCGATCAGCGCTCGTAAGACCTACGGACACGTCTCGGACGGAATGATCTGCTCGACCCGCGAGCTGGGCATCGGCGACGATCACCGCGACACGCTCGGGTCGCAAGCTCCCCTCGACGGCATCCTGGTGTTGCCGGAAAGCGTAGCCGAACCCGGCACCGATGCCCTTGACGTGCTAGGGCTGCGGGAGGCCGTGTTGGAGATCGCGGTGACGCCCGATCGGGCGCACTGCTTGTCCATCCGTGGGTTGGCCCGCGAAGCCGCAGCCGCACTCAGCGTCGGTTTCCGCGATATCGCCGAGCAAGTGGTCGTCCCCGATGCCGACGATGCCGGCTACCCGGTCACCGTCTCGGACCCGGTCGGCTGCGACCGGTTCTCCGCGCGCGCCGTGACCGGCCTCGATCCGACTGCGCCGTCGCCGGATTGGATGGTGCGCCGCCTACGCGGCGGCGGCATGCGATCAATCTCGCTGGCCGTCGACGTGACGAACTACGTGATGCTGGAGACCGGCCAGCCGCTGCATGCCTTCGACCGGGCCAAGGTTCGGGGTCCGCTCGGCGTGCGCCGGGCGAGCGCCGGGGAGAAGCTGACCACGTTGGACGCGTCGGTGCGCACCCTCGACCCTGCCGACCTGGTCGTCACCGACGACACCGGCGCAATCGCACTGGCCGGCGTGATGGGCGGGGAGTCCACCGAGATAGACGAGCACACCGGTGACGTCCTCCTCGAGGCCGCGCACTGGCAGCCGGTCAGCATCTCCCGCACGGTGCGCCGGCACCGCCTGCCCAGTGAGGCGGCCAAGCGGTTCGAGCGCGGCGTCGACCCGGCCATCGCTGCGGTGGCACTACAGCGCTGCGTCGACCTGCTGGTCGAACACGGTGGCGCAGAGCCCGCACCCGGCTTCACCGTCATCGGCGACGGGCCGCCGCCGGACGAGATCATGCTGTCGGTGACTCTGCCCGGCGCGGTCGCCGGCCGACCGATCGACATCGACACCGTGCACTCCACCTTGCGCACCGTCGGCTGCCGCATCGCCGGTACCGAGCCGCTGATCGTGTCGCCGCCTACCTGGCGGCCGGACCTCATCGACCCGGCAGACCTCGTCGAGGAGGTGGTCCGCCTCGTCGGCTACGACACGATCCCGCCGACGCTGCCGACACCACCGCCAGGTCGCGGCCTGACCGGCGGGCAGACCCTGCGCCGAGCCGTATCGCGGGCCATCGCCGGAGCCGGATACACCGAGGTGCTGAGCTACCCGTTCGTCGCGCCATCGGCCTACGACGTGTTCGGTCTGAGTGCCGATGACCCGAGGCGCTGCGCGTTGACCGTGCTCAACCCGCTGTCGGACGCCGAACCCGACCTGCGCACGACGCTGCTACCCGGATTGCTGACCACGCTGCAGCGCAACGCCGGGCGGGGGCAGCGCGACCTCGCAATCTTCGAGATGGGGCTGGTTTACCTGGGCGATCCGGCCGCGCCTGTCGCCCCGGTGCCCGGCGTGAGCGGCCGGCCGACCCCGGACGAGGTCGAGGCGCTGTACGCCGCGGTACCGAAGCAGCCGCGGCATCTCGCCGCCGCGCTGAGCGGCAATGCCGAACGCCCCGGTTGGTGGGGCGACGGCCGCCGCGAATCTTGGGCCGACGCAGTCGAAGCCGCCCGGACCGTGGCCAGGGCCGCCAGGGCTGAGTTGACCGTGCGGACCGGTGATCAGCCGCCGTGGCACCCGGGCCGATGCGCGGAACTGCTCCTCGGCGATGTTGTGGTGGGGTATGCCGGCGAGCTGCATCCCCGGGTGATTGCCGCGCTCGGGCTACCCGAGCGGACCTCGGCGATGGAACTCGACCTGGATGCCTTCCCGTTCCTCGTGCCGGCCGAGACACCGGCCCTCTCGACGTACCCACCCGTGTTGCTCGATGTCGCACTGACGGTGCCCGAGGCAGTGCCGGCCGCCGAGGTCGCGGCAGCACTGCACGACGGGGCAGGAGACCTGCTGGAGTCGATGCGCCTGTTCGACGTCTATACCGACGACCGGCTCCGCGAGGACGGGCGCAAGTCGCTGGCCTACTCGCTGCGCTTGCGCGCTGCGGACCGAACGCTCACCGCCGAAGAGGCCACCGCGGCCCGTGGCGCAGCTCTGGCAGCGGCGGCAACTCTCGGCGCGCGACTGCGCGACTGAGGGGCCTTGCGCCAGAGGCGGTCAGCGACGTACGAATTCGCGCACCTCTGGAGCGAACTTGCCGACGAAACCTGCCAGCTTCGATTCTGCTGACACCGCGCGAGCGCATCTGCGACCGCATACCGTGCGGCGGGTCCGGGATGCACGCCGTCACACAGCGGACCTCGTCGTCCACAGGCTCGCCGCGCGGTGCCCGGGACGGCGGGGTGGCTCGTACCGTTTTGGGATTCGACGAATGGGGGGATGGGATGGACGACGAGGAAGAAGACCCGATCCTGGTCAGGCAGTGGCTCGACCAAGAGGACGCCTGGATGCGCGACACGGTGCGCAGGGTGGGCTGGGCGATCCAGTACGTGATGGGGGAGGAGAGGGAGCCCTCATTCGCCTACACGGTGGGGCTATTCGGGTTCGACCACCCGGAAATCGTGGTGTTCGGGCTGTCGGCGGGCAGCTCCGAGTGGCTGCTCAACCGGCTCGGTGCGCTGGTCAAATCCGGAGCACCAATGGGTGATGGCGATGAGGTGACCATCGGTGCGGCGGGTTTTCCGGTCAGCCTGTTCACCCTGCCGAATCCGGAGTCTGTGCTGTTCGCAGCGAACTCGTTCTATCAACGCCCACCGGGTGATCCGGTCCCGGCACTGCAGGCGGTCTACCCGGACGACAACGGCAGGTATCCGTGGGAGCCGGGCTACGCGCTCAAGCCGTACCTGCAGCCGATGCCCGGCGCCCATTCAGCCTGATCTGCGCGGCCGGCGTGTGGTCGCGGCGGTGAGCCGGTTGCTCATGTGCTCCTGCAATCCGGGCACGCCTCGGCCGGCGGTGAGCGGAGCCAACGCGGCGGCCATCGCTGCCGTCGCCGCGTAGATGTCCCGTGTGGCGATGCCGCGCGGAAGTGTCGGTGCCAGACCCGTCGGCGCCTGCGCATCGGCGTTCTCCACGCTCACCGCCCCGAAACCCGGGTAGTCGATGCCCAGTGCCGCGGCATGCAGCTTCCACACCATCGTGCGGGCCTCATCCAGCGCGGCGAGCGCCCGCCACGGCCGGTTGCGGGATGCGTGCTTGAGGGCATCGCCGATCGCCCACCAGCCGAGGAATGACCATTCGCGCAGATCGTCGTCGGAGGCGGTGAAAGCACCAGGCTGCCAAGGACCGGCCAACCGGCCGGTGCGATCCAGCAGCGCGATCGAACCCGGTGGCAGGCCGGGGCGCTGCTCGGCCGGTGAGACTACGAGGCTCAGTTGCCGGCCGTCGATGTACTGCAGCACGAGGTGCTTGCTGGTCGAGCCGAAGGACTGGACGAGGCTGTCGGCGACCGGCGCAAATCCCGTCGCGGCGCGCAGGGTTGCCGATACAGAGTCGTCGAACGACTCGCCGGTGATGCCCACCCCGGCATCGATGTCGGACAGTTCGTCGCCGGCTCCGCGTCCGAGAGAGCCGCCCAACTCGAGCCAGTCGCACCACTCGTGCGCAATTGCCCAGGCGGTGAGTTGGTGGACCAGCCGCCACGGGCCGGTTGTCGGCGTCATGAGCGGCACGCTACTTAGTGCGCCGGCTTCTCCAGCACCGCCAGGAAGAAGTCACGCTCCAGGTCGGTGCGGGGAATGCGGCCCAGCACATCCTCGATGCGCCGGTAGAACTCGTCATTGTCGACGGTCAGGTCGGCGCAGACGAAATGCACCCGGTCATCGACAAGGTCCTCCCACGCGTGCGGCTGGATGACGCCTAGGCCATCCGCGTCGGCACCCAGGTTGCGCGCGATCGACCAGATCTCATAGCCGTTTCCGCGGCGAGTTCGGCACCCGTCTGGCCACGTGGCGCCGACACCACCGACTTGTCCCGGTACTCCTCGTTCAACTACTCCAGCAGGTCGACGTCGTACCGCCGCGGCTTCCTCCCGGTCGCGTAGATCGACTTGCCCATTCACGCACCTCTCGTCGATCCGGCGGGCGGGTCCAGCCGGGCCGCGGACGCTAACAACCGAATCCGTCCGGAGGGTTGCGCGAAGGTGTCGTGCATGAACTTGCACAGTAGTGCATACTTGTACGAGTGGGCTTCAAGGTATCGGTAGCGGGAGCGAGCGGCTACGCCGGCGGTGAACTGCTGCGCCTGATCGCCGGGCATCCCGAACTAGAGTTGGCCGCGGCCGGCGCGCACGGGCAGGCCGGTGCCCCAGTCACCTCAGTTCACCCGCAGCTGCGCACGTACCAGGATCTCGTCTTCGCCGACACCACGCCTGCGCTGTTGGCGCAGGCGGATCTGGTTTTCCTGGCCCTGCCGCACGGTGTCGCGGCTCCGCTCGCGGCGCAGCTGCCCGAGCACGTCCGGGTCATCGATCTCGGAGCCGAGCATCGCCTCCTCGACGCTGCCGCCTACCAGCGTTACTACGGCGGCGACCACCCCGGCGCTTGGACCTACGGGTTGCCCGAGCTGCCCAGCCAGCGCAGCGCGATCCGGGCGAGCAGCAGGGTGGCGAACACCGGCTGCTACGCCGTCGCCATCATCACTGCGCTTGCGCCGCTGATCGCTGCTGGGGTTGTGGATCCGCAGGACGTGGTCGTTGTGGCAACGAGTGGCACGTCCGGGGCCGGCCGGGACGCCAAGGCGCACCTGCTCGGCACCGAGGTGATGGGCGATGTCTCCGCGTACAAGGTTGGTGCGCACCGCCACGTCCCGGAGATCTGTCAGGCCACCGGCGCGGAGACCTTGTCGATGACGCCGTTGCTCGCCCCAATGCCGCGCGGGATCCTCGCCACTGTGACGGCATTACCGGTCCGACCACTCGACGCGGCCGCCGTGCGTGAGGTGCTCACCGCGGCCTATGCGAGCGAGCCGTTCGTGCACGTGTTGCCGGCCGGGCAGCAGCCGCACACCTCTGCCACCTACGGGTCGAACTCGGTGCACCTGCAGGCGGAGGTTGACCTCAGCTCGGGTCGCGTAATCGTGACCAGCGCGATCGACAATCTCGGTAAGGGCGCCGCTGGGCAGGCCGTGCAGAACGCCAACCTCATGCTCGGCCTGGTCGAGTCCGCGGGCCTGTCGGTGAACGGAACGGCGCACTGATACCCATCATCTCGTTGAGGAGGCTGGCATGAGCGTCACCGCGGCGAGCGGCTTCCGGGCCGCCGGCGTGGCGGCCGGGCTGAAGACGACCGGAGCGCCGGACGTCGCGCTGGTCGTCAACGACGGGCCGTCCGACGCGGCCGCCGCCGTGTTCACCTCCAACCGGGTGCAAGCCGCGCCGGTGCGGTGGTCGCGCCAGGCCGTCAGCACCGGTCGGATCCGTGCCGTGGTGCTGAACTCGGGCGGGGCGAATGCGTGCACTGGCTCGGACGGTTTCGGCGACACCCACGCCACCGCCGAACGGGTCGCCGAGCGGCTCGGTATCGGCGCCGGCGAGGTGGCCGTGTGCTCCACCGGACTGATCGGCGAGCGGTTGCCGATGCAATCTCTGCTGCCCGGCGTCGACGCGGCGGCACGAGCACTCGCCGCCGACGGGGGACCGGCGGCCGCGGAAGCGATCCGGACCACCGACACGATCGCCAAGCAGCAGGTGTTCAGCCACCCGTCAGGGTGGACAGTGGGCGGCATGGCCAAGGGCGCCGGCATGCTCGCGCCAGGGCTGGCCACGATGCTCTGTGTGCTGACCACTGATGCCGTCGTCGAGGCGCAAGCCCTCAACGCTGCGCTACGCAAGGCCACTGCGCGCACGTTCGATCGGCTGGACTCCGACGGGTGCATGTCGACCAATGACACGGTGTTGCTGATGGCCAGCGGCGCGTCCGGGGTCACAGCCGGAGCCGAAGTGTTCGCCGCTGCCGTGGAGGACGTCTGCGCCGGGCTGGCCGGGCAACTGCTGGCCGACGCGGAAGGCGCGACCAAGAACATCACGATTGACATCACCGGCGCAGCGAGCGAAGCGGACGCCGTCGAGGTCGGGCGCAGCATCGCCCGCAACAACCTGCTGAAGTGCGCCCTGTTCGGCAACGACCCGAACTGGGGCCGCGTGCTTGCGGCGATCGGCACCACGACCGCACAGTTCGACCCGGACCAGCTGGACGTGTCGATGAACGGCGTCGCGATCTGCATCGGCGGCGCGCCCGGCGAGGACCGCACCAAGGTCGACCTCAGCCACCGTGCCGTGCACATTGGCGTCGACCTGCATGCCGGCAGCAGCAGCGCGACGATCTGGACCAACGACCTGTCGCACGCCTACGTCGAAGAGAACTCGGCGTATTCCTCATGAGCAACAGCAGGACGGTCGACAGCGCGCTGGCGAAGGCGGCCACGCTGGTCGAAGCACTGCCGTGGCTGGAGCGATTCCACGGCAAGGTCGTGGTCGTGAAGTACGGCGGCAACGCGATGACCGACCCCGAGTTGCAAAGGGCCTTCGCCGAAGACATCGTGTTCCTGCGATATGCCGGGCTGCGTCCGGTCGTCGTGCATGGCGGGGGGCCGCAGATCAGCGCGCAGCTCGATCGGCTCGGCATAGCCAGCGAGTTCCGCGGTGGGCTGCGGGTCACCACTCCCGAGGCGATGGACGTGGTCCGGATGGTGCTGGTCGGGCAGGTCAACAGCGATGTGGTGAACCTGATCAACGCCCACGGTCCCTTCGCGGTCGGTCTGTCTGGCGAGGACGCGGGCATGCTTACCGCGGAGCGCCGTCCTGCTTACGTCGAGGGCGAGCCGGTCGACATCGGACAGGTCGGCGACGTGGTCGCCGTCGACCCCGCGACTGTGCACGCGCTGCTCGACGCTGGCCGCATCCCGGTCATCGCGACCGTCGCGCGCGGCCTCGACCGGCTGACCTACAACGTCAACGCCGACACCGCGGCAGCCGCCATCGCCATGTCCCTGCAGGCGGAGAAGCTCATCGTCCTGACCGATGTGGCCGGCCTCTACCGCGACTGGCCGCAGAGCGCTGAGGTGGTCAGCCGCCTCGACGTCGAGGAGCTACGCGGGCTGCTGCCTGGCCTCGCCAGCGGCATGATCCCGAAGATGGAGGCCTGCCTGCGTGCCGTGGACGCCGGTGTTCCGGCAGCCCACGTCCTCGACGGGCGAGTAGCGCACTCGCTGCTGGTCGAGGTGTTCACCGACGAGGGCATCGGCACCATGGTCGTACCCGGAGCGAAGGAGACTGGCCGATGACTCAGACCACGGCGCTGCTGGCGCGCTGGGATGCGGCGATGATGGGCAACTACGGCACCCCGCCGCTGGCCATCGACCACGGTGCCGGGGTACGGGTCTGGGATGTCGATGGTCGCGAATACCTGGACTTCGTCGGCGGGATCGCGGTGTCCGCGCTCGGCCACGCCCACCCGGCGATCGTGCAGGCGGTGACCGAGCAGATCGGCAAGCTTGCGCACAGCTCGAACCTGCTCGTCCATGAACCGGGCGTCCGGCTCGCCGAGCGGCTGCTGGAACTGGCCGGTATCGACGGTCGGGTGTTCTTCGCCAACAGCGGTGCCGAGGCGAACGAATGCGCCCTGAAACTCGCCCGTCGGCACGGTTACTCGCTGGATCCCGACGGCGGTCGGCTCGAAGTCGTTGCCGCGCACAACAGCTTCCACGGCCGCACCATGGGCGCCTTGGCAATCACCGGCAACGCGGCGAAGCGTGAGCCGTTCGCGCCGCTGCCGGGGCCGGTCACGTTCGTCGACTACGGCGACATGACGGCTCTGCATGCCGCCGTGACCGAACGGACCGCTGCGGTATTCCTGGAGCCGACGCTCGGTGAGGGCGGTGTCGTACCGGCACCGAGTGGCTACCTTGCCGCGGCTCGCGAAGCCTGCGACGCGGTGGGCGCGCTCTTGATCGTCGATGAGGTGCAAAGCGGCATCGGCCGGACCGGGCACTGGTTCGCCAGCCTGGCTGACGGCGTCCGTCCCGACGTAATCACCTTGGCGAAGGGTCTGGGCGGCGGGCTGCCGATCGGCGCATGCATCGGTTTCGGTGCGGCCGGTCGGGTGCTCACCGCCGGCGCCCATGGCAGCACCTTCGGCGGCAACCCGGTCTCCTGTGCTGCCGCACTCGCCGTCATAGACACCATCGCCGGCGAGCACCTCCTCGACGCGGTGAAGCGGGTCGGCGAGCACCTCGGGCACGGACTCGCAGCGCTGGACAGCCCATTCATCACGGAGGTCCGCGGTGCGGGGCTGTGGCGGGCTGTCGCGCTGACCGGCCCGAACGCGCCCGCGATCGAGGCAGCAGCCCGGGACCGGGGGCTGCTCGTCAACGCGGTGCAGCCCGATGTCATCCGGCTCGCGCCCCCACTGATCCTCACCGAGGCAGACGTCGATCTGGCGCTGCCGCTCCTGCAGCACGCGTTGACGGAGGTGGCGCCATGACGGTCCGGCATTTCTTGCGCGACGACGACCTCTCGCCGGCGGAGCAGGCCGAAATCCTGACCCTGGCCGCGGAGCTGAAGGAGGACCGGTTCGGGCACCGTCCACTGGACGGACCGCGCGCCGTCGCGGTCATCTTCGACAAGTCCTCCACCCGGACCAGAGTCTCCTTCAGCGTCGGCATTTCCGAGCTCGGTGGGTATCCGCTGGTCATCGATGCGCAAACCAGCCAGCTGGGCCGGGGCGAGCCGATCCAGGACACCACCCGGGTTCTCGACCGGCAGACCGCTGCCATTGTCTGGCGCACCGCCGGGCAGGAGCGCATCGACGCGATGGCCTCGGTCAGCCGAGTGCCTGTCGTCAACGCGTTGACCGACCAGTTCCACCCGTGCCAGATCCTGGCTGACCTGCAGACGGTGCACGAGCACCTGGGCACACTGGCCGGCCGGACTTTGGCATTCTTCGGCGACGGCGCGAACAACATGGCGCACTCGTATTTGCTGGGCGGCGCGACCGCCGGGCTGAATGTGCGCATCGCCGCACCCCAGGGCTACCACCCGGACCCCACGATCCTGGCCGACGCGGCACGCATCGCCGCGACGACCGGGGGGTCGGTGAGCGTGACCGACGACGCCGCGGTGGCCGCCGCCGGTGCGGACGTTCTCGCCACCGACACCTGGGTGTCGATGGGTCAGGAGTCGCAGAAGGCCGAGCGCGTCGCAACGTTCGGTGGGTACCGCCTCACCGCCGCGTTGCTCGACACGGCCGCGGCACAGGCAATCGTGCTGCATTGCCTGCCCGCCTATCGCGGCCTGGAGATCGACGCTGCGGTCATCGACGGACCTCAGTCGGTCGTCTGGGATGAGGCGGAGAACCGGCTGCACGCGCAGAAGGCATTGCTGGTCTGGTTGCTGGAGCGTTCCGGATGACCAACACGATGCCGAGTCGCATCGCGCGCCACGACCGCATCGTGTCGCTGATCGCCGAGCACTCCTTCCGATCCCAGGCCGAGCTCGCGAAAGCGCTGGATGACGGTGGATTCTCCGTCACCCAGGCCACTCTTTCCCGCGACCTCGACGAGCTCGGTGCGGTCAAACTGCGATCGGCCGACGGCGGCGCCCCCGCCTACGTGATCCCCGAGGACGGCTCCCCGCTGTCGGCGCGCACTTCGGGCGACGATCCGCCGCAACGGCTTGCCCGGCTACTCGGCGAGCTCATGGTGAGCGCCGACTCGAGTGCCAACCTCGTCGTGCTGCGCACCCCACCGGGCGCCTCGAACTTCCTCGCCAGCGCCATCGACCGGGCCCGGCTGCCGGGGATCCTCGGGACGGTCGCGGGAGATGACACCATCTTGGTGATCGGTCGCGACCCCAACGGCGGCGGCGACATCGTGCGGGAGTTTCTCGTGTTGGCCCACCATCCTGGAGATCTGCCTCAGTGAGCAAAGTCCTGAACTCTGTCCCTGTCGGCCAGCGCGTCGGTATTGCGTTCTCCGGCGGCCTCGATACCTCGGTTGCCGTGGCGTGGATGCGCGCGAAGGGTGCTGTCCCGTGTACCTACACCGCCGACCTCGGGCAGTACGACGAGCCCGACATCGACAGCGTGCCGGCCCGGGCACTGCAATACGGAGCTGAGCTGGCGCGGTCTGTCGACTGCCGTCGCGAGCTGGTCGAGGAGGGCTTGGCCGCGCTCGCCTGCGGCGCGTTCCACATCCGCTCTGCCGGCCGGACCTACTTCAACACCACCCCGCTCGGCCGAGCGGTGACCGGAACCATGCTGATCCGCGCCATGCAGGCCGACGACGTGCACATCTGGGGTGACGGCTCGACGTTCAAGGGCAACGACATCGAACGGTTCTACCGGTACGGGCTGCTGGTCAACCCGGGGCTGCGCATCTACAAGCCGTGGTTGGACGCCGACTTCGTCCGGGAACTCGGCGGTCGCACCGAGATGAGCCAGTGGCTCACCGAGCACGACCTGCCCTACCGCGACAGCAAGGAGAAGGCCTACTCGACCGACGCCAACATCTGGGGGGCGACGCACGAGGCAAAGACCCTGGAACACCTCGACGTGTCGTTGGAGACCGTCGACCCGATCATGGGTGTGAAGTTCTGGGATCCCGCGGTCGACGTTGAGGCCGAGACCGTGACGGTGTCCTTCGAGGCCGGCCGGCCGGTGGCGCTCAACGGCGTTTCTTACGACGACCCGGTGGCGCTGGTGTTGCAGGCCAACGCGATCGGTGGGCGCCACGGTCTAGGCATGACCGACCAGATCGAGAACCGGATCATCGAGGCGAAGTCGCGCGGCGTCTACGAGGCGCCCGGCATGGCGCTGCTCTGGATCGGCTACGAGCGACTGCTCAACGCGATCCACAACGAGGACACCATCGCCAACTACCACGCGCACGGACGCCAGCTCGGCCGCTTGATGTACGAAGGCAGATGGCTCGACCCGCAGGCGCTGATGCTGCGCGAGTCGGTGCAGCGCTGGATCGGCTCCCTGGTCACCGGCACGGTGACCGTCCGGCTGCGGCGGGGGGAGGACTACACGATCCTGCGCACCGACGGCCCGGCGTTGTCCTACCATCCCGACAAGCTGTCCATGGAGCGGACCGAGAACGCCGCGTTCGGGCCAGTGGATCGGATCGGTCAGCTCACCATGCGCAACCTCGACATCGCCGACTCCCGCGAGAAGCTCGAGGCCTACGCCGCCCAGCCGGTCGAACAGGGCCAGGTTCTGGTGGAGAACGGCACACTGTTCGGTGAGATCAAGCGGGGCGGTGCCGCCAAGATTGCGGACAACCCCGGTGCGTCCGGAGAGGGCCGAGATGACGCACTGGACGCCGCGGCAATGGAGTTCGGTACCGACTGATGGCTGCCGACCACGCAATCACGGCAGCCATGACAACCCGAGGAGAGCTGTGAGCACCACCAACGAGGGCAGGCTGTGGGGTGGCCGGTTCAGCTCCGGGCCGTCCGAGGCGCTGACCCGTCTTTCGGTGTCGGTGCATTTCGACTGGCGGCTGGCTCCCTACGACCTGCGCGCCTCGGCGGCCCACGCCCGGGTGCTGCACGGCGCCGGGCTGCTCACCGGTGACGAACTGGGAGAGATGCTGGCGGCGCTGGACGACCTGACCGCCGCGGTGGCCACCGGGCAGTTCCGGCCCACCGTCGAGGACGAGGACGTGCATGCCGCGCTCGAGCGCGGCATGCTGGAGCGGCTCGGAACCACAGGCGGGAAACTGCGCGCCGGCCGCAGCCGTAACGACCAGATCGCCACCGACCTGCGGTTGTACCTGCGTGATCGTGTGCGGCGCATCGTGCTGGTCGTGGCCGATCTGCAGACCGCGTTGATCACCGTCGCCGAGCTGCACCGGGCCGTGCCGATGCCGGGCATGACCCATCTGCAGCACGCCCAGCCGGTGCTGCTCGGCCATCACCTGCTGGCCCACGTGCACGCGATGGACCGCGACCTCGACCGGTTGCGCGACTGGGACGTCCGGGCCGCGGTGTCCCCGCTCGGGTCCGGGGCGCTGGCCGGGTCGTCGCTGCCCCTGGACCCGGCAGCAGTCGCCGCGGAACTCGGCTTCGACCGGCCGGCCGCGAACTCGATCGACGCGGTGAGCGACCGCGACTTCGCTGCCGAGTTCCTGTTCGTGACGGCCTTGCTGGGCGTGCACCTGTCCCGCATCGGCGAGGAGATCATCATCTGGTCCACACCGGAATTCGGGTGGGTGCACCTGGATGATGCCTGGTCGACAGGCTCATCGATCATGCCGCAGAAGAAGAATCCCGACATCGCCGAGCTCGCCCGCGGCAAGTCCGGACGGTTCATCGGCAACCTGACCGGACTGTTGACCACGCTGAAAGGCCTGCCGCTGGCCTACGACCGCGACCTGCAGGAGGACAAGGAGCCGGTGTTCGACACCGTCGACCAGCTGCTCACCCTGCTGCCCGCAGTCACCGGCCTGGTCGCCACCCTGCGGTTCGACACCGAACGGCTCACCGCCGCCGCGCCTTCCGGCTTCGCCCTGGCCACCGACGTGGCCGAGTGGCTGGTACGCACCGGCGTGCCGTTCCGCGAAGCACACGAGATCGCTGGCGCGTCGGTCTCCTACTGCGAGCAGCGCGGCATCGAGCTCACCGACCTCTCCGACGAGCAGCTCGTCGAGATCGATCCGCGCCTCACCCCGGAGGTGCGCGCGGTGCTCAGTGTCGGCGGCGCGCTACGGGCGCGGTCGGCGGTCGGCGGTACGGCGCCGGACCGGGTGGCCGATCAGCTCGCTGCCATGGCCGACGCCGTCCATGCGCACGTCGCGTGGGCGAACGCCGGACGCACCGGATGACATGACCGGTGTTTCGCGCGACCTGCTCTCCGGGGCGGCGTCGCAGGTGGCGCCCGCCCTGCTCGGCGCTCGCCTGGAGTCCGGACGCGGCGCGGACCTCGTCGCGGTCGAGTTGACCGAGGTCGAGGCCTACGAGGGGCTCGACGATCCCGCGTCGCACGCTTACCGCGGCCCGACTCCACGCACCGCGGTGATGTTCGGCCCGGCCGGTCACCTGTACGTCTACTTCGTGTACGGCATGCACTGGTGCGCCAATATCGTCTGCGGTCCGGATGGTGAGGCCGCCGCAGTGTTGCTGCGCGCGGGCCGTGTCGTGGCCGGCCAGGACGTGGCCAGAGCCCGTCGTCCAGCCGCTCGCTTCGATGCCGAGCTGGGTCGCGGTCCGGCCCGCCTCACCCAGTGCCTCGGCCTCACCGGAACGGACACCGGCACCGACCTGCTCCGCCCGGGCGCCCCGGTCCGACTCACGTCCTTGCGCACCGACGAGCCGGCGATCGCCGTCGGCCCGCGGGTCGGCGTCGCCGCCGCGCACGAGGCCGAACTGCGGTTCTGGATCGACGGCGATCGGTCCGTCTCGCCCTACCGGCGAGGCAGCCGGCAATCTTCGCGACGGGGACGGCAGACTTGACGCCGTGACCGATACCAGCCTTTCCGTCCCGCCGGCCGACCTCCCCGCCGAGCTGCACGAGGCCTACCAGGTGCTGGCCGCCGGCACCGCTGCGATCCTGCCCACCAACGGGCTGGAGGAGCGGATGGTCGTCGCGCACCGGGAGAATCGTCAGCTGCGGGTGAAGCTCGGTATCGACCCGTCCGGTACGCAGCTCACCCTCGGCCATGCCGTGGTGCTGCGCAAGCTACGTCAGTTCCAGGACGCCGGGCACCTCGCCGTGCTCGTTGTCGGCGGATTCACCGGCCAAGTGGGCGACCCGTCCGGGCGCAGCGCCACCCGCGTCGTGCAGACGCCCGAGCAGGTGGTGGCCAACGCTCAGGGCTACTTCGACCAGCTGATGCGCATCCTCGACCCGGAGCACACCGAGGTTGTCAACAACGCGTCCTGGCTGGCCCCGATGTCGGTCGCCGACCTGCTCGGCTATGCCCGCGAGATGACCGTCGCGCAGCTCCTCGAGCGCGACGACTTCGCTCGCCGGTTCAAGACGAATATCCCGATTTCGCTGTCCGAGCTGTTCTACCCGATGCTGCAGGGCATCGATTCAGTGGAGATCCACGCCGACATAGAACTCGGCGGTACCGACCAGACGTTCAACAACCTCGTCGGAAGAGAACTCCAGCGCAGTCGGGGGCAGGCGCCCCAGGCGGTGATGACGCTCCCGCTGCTCGTCGGTACCGACGGTGTGGAGAAGATGGGCAAGTCGCTCGGCAACTTCATCGCCATCGACGAACCGGCAGCCGAGCAGTTCGGGAAGTTGATGAGCATCCCCGACGCCGCAGTCGAGACCTACGCAGTGCTGTGTGCCGATTACCGTCCAGCCGAGGTGGAGATTCTGCGCACGCAGTTGGCCGCCGGGGGAAACCTGGCCAACGTCGCCAAGCGGGGCATGGCAAAGCGGGTCGTCGACCTTTACCACGGCAGCAACGCGGGGGAGCAGGCGGAAGCGGGCTTCAACTCCCTATTCCGCGACCGGGCAGTGCCTCAGGACGTCCCAGAGCATCCGCTGGGGCCCGAGGACCCGGTGCACGTGCCGGCCGTGCTCGTTGCCGGGGGCCTGGCAGCGTCGTCGAGTGCGGCCCGCCGGCTGGTCGACGGTGGCGGGGTCAAGGTGGACGGGGTCCCGGTGAGCGAGTACGACATGCCCCGTGCGGACCTCGTCGGCAGAGTGCTGGCCGCTGGGAAGCGCCACGCTGTGCGACTCACGTGACGGGTGGAGAAACGTGGCGGGCGTCACGTCGTCAGAGGGTGCGTCGATTTGATCGAGCCCGCATCGACCCTCTAATGTTCTCGTTGTTCGGCCGAAGCGCCCGGAGGCACGATGCGGAGCTACTCCGCCAACCGGGACCAAATGGGCGAACACCACCCATCCGGGAATGCAGCATCACGGTGCTGCGCCCTTCGGGTGGGGCTCGATCGGAGGATCGGGGCCAGGTGCCGCAAGGGATTTGACGCCGCCAGACCGGTGCGAGTAATGTTTCACGGGTTGCCCCGAAGACGGTTCGAAAGGACCGACGACGGTGCGCGTCCGCTCCTTGAGAACTCAACAGCGTGCCGAAAGTTAGTGCCATAAGCAATAACCCCCGATTCGCCGACGCCATTTATGGCCGAGGCGATAAGGGATTCCTTTGGTACATCGAGCAGAAGTAAACGTTCAGCTCGTATGGACCAGTGATCAACGTTGTGCGCGCAAGCGTATGACGCTTTCTGTGTCGACACCCCATCGAGCGGTTTACCGCGGAGTGGCGAGTCAAAATACATTCACGGAGAGTTTGATCCTGGCTCAGGACGAACGCTGGCGGCGTGCTTTACACATGCAAGTCGAGCGAGGCCCTCTCCTTCGGGAGGGGTGCCCTAGCGGCGAACGGGTGAGTAACACGTGGGCAACCTGCCCCTAGCACTGGGATAAGCCCGGGAAACCGGGTCTAATACCGGATATTACCTTCTTAGGCATCTTCGAAGGTGTAAAGGATTCTGGCTAGGGATGGGCCCGCGGCCTATCAGCTTGTTGGTGGGGTAACGGCCTACCAAGGCGTCGACGGGTAGCCGGCCTGAGAGGGCGACCGGCCACACTGGGACTGAGACACGGCCCAGACTCCTACGGGAGGCAGCAGTGGGGAATATTGCACAATGGGCGAAAGCCTGATGCAGCGACGCCGCGTG
>JBPCMU010000096.1:0-21457 GCA_051001975.1 Jatrophihabitans sp. | reverse complement strand
TCTGCTCCCGAGCTGCTTTGCTGCGGCCGCTGCCACGGCGGACCGGTGGGGGCGGCTCGGCCGGGTGGGCCGGGTCCTCGAGCACGTCGTCCTGCACCTCGAAGGGGATGAGGTCCTCGTCGGCCGGATCGATGTCGCCGAAGATCGGCAGCGGGTCGGCCAGCCGCAGTGGCGGTGGGTCGTTCCGGCGCTGCGAGCGAGACGAGTCGGCGCGCTGCGGCTCCGGCTGCGCTGGTTCGGGCCGGTGCAGGTCGGCGGTCGCGGGCTGTGCTCCCGGCCGCTCCGGCGGGAAGTAACCGGCGCTGTCGTCGGCTTCCTGATCGAACACCTCGCTGCCGCCCACCGACGTCGGCAATGGGCGGGTGGCGTCGTCGGTGTCCGGTTCGTCCGGGACGGCTTGCACGACTGGGCGCAGTGGGCGGTCGGAAAGCAGGTCTGCGGCGGCTTCGTCCGCCGGGAGCAGCGTGCGGGCGGCCAGCGAGAAGGCCCAGTGGGCGCGACGGTCCGAGCCGTCGCCGGACCACGCGGCGATGACGACCCAACTGCCGTCGTCGCGGCGGTAGGAGTCCCACACCACCGAGGCCGGCTCGATGCCGTGGAAGGCGAAGCGACGGTCCACCGTCTCCCCGAAGGGCACCAGCGCGCCGTCACCGTCGCGGCGGGCCCTGGAGCGGCGCGCTTCGTCGCCCACCCTGGCGCGCTCTGCCAACACTGCGGTGGCGAATCGCATCACCTTTGTCAGGTCAGCACCGGTGTCCCGGGCGAGTTCCTCAGGCGATTCGCCGGCCCGAACCCGGACCTGGATCTCCCGGGGGCTGAGCGCGATCGGCGGCGGCGGCTCTTCGGTCACGGTGACGGGCTCGCCCTCGTCGGGTTCGGGAGCGGCCGGGGCCACCGCGTCGCGGAGCCGGTCGTCCACTTCGAGGACGAACTGCTCTTCGCCGTCGGTGTCGGCTACGACCACGGTGTCGGCGTCATCGCCGATCGTGAGGAACCGAAGGGACCGCATGAACCGACATTAGAGCATCGACGGGCATCGCCGGGGAGACGCGCAGCGGCTCAGGCCAGGCTCCGCACGATGAACTCAACGCAGTGGGTGAGCGCCTCGACGTCGGCCGGATCGACTGCGGGATACATGCCGATCCGCAGCTGGTTGCGGTTCAGCCCGCGGTAGGGCTCGGTATCGACGATGCCGTTGGCGCGCAGCACCTCGGCAATCCGGCCGGCGTCCACCTCGGGCACGAAGTCGATGGTGCCGACGACGGGGCTGCGCAGCGCGGGGTCGGCGACGAACGGCGCGGCATAGTCCTCCCGCTCGGCCCACCGATAGAGCCGGCCGGCGGACAGTTCGGTGCGCCGCGCCGCCCAGTCCACGCCGCCGTGGCCGAGCAGCCACTCGGTCTGGTGCGCCAGCAGCCACAGGCTGGCGATCGCGGGGGTGTTGTACGTCTGGTTCTTGCGGCTGTTGTCGACCGCGATGCTGAGATCCAGCGACGGTGGTATCCACCGGTCGGATGCCTTGATGCGCGACATCCGGTCCAGCGCCCGCGGCGACAGGACGGCGATCCACAGCCCGGCGTCGGCGGCGAACACCTTCTGCGGGGCGAAGTAGTAGACGTCCACCGCGTTGAGATCGGTGATGATTGCGCCGGCCGAGGAGGTGGCGTCCACCAGAGTGAGCGCGTTCTCCTCCATGCCCTCGACAGGGCCGACGGCGAGTGCGACGCCGGTGGACGTCTCGTTCTGCGGCCAGGCGTAGCAGTCGACGCCATCGACGGCGCTGGGCAGCACGCCCGATCCGGGCTCGGCACGGCGCACCTGCGGCTTGTCCAGGAACGGTGCAGCCGCCGTCACCGCGGCGAACTTGCTGGAAAATTCACCGCAGACCACATGTTGGCTGCGCTGCTCGATCAGGCACAGCGCTGCGACGTCCCAGAACGCGGTGGCACCACCGTTGCCGAGCACGACCTCGTAGCCCTCCGGCAGGAGCAGCAGGTCGGACATGCCGCGCCGGATCCGGCCGACGAGGTCACGCACCGGTGGCTGGCGGTGGCTGGTCCCCATCGGGGCGTCGTCCACCAGCCGCTGCAGCGCCTCCGCCGGCACCTTCGACGGGCCGGAACCGAACCGTCCGTCGGCGGGTTTCATCCCCTCCGGGATGAGGATGGCGCTGTGCTCGGCGCCCAGCGCGCCGGCTCTGGCCCGGATGGCCGTCGTGGCGTCCTCGCGGGCGAGAGCGGCGCGTTCCTGGGTCACGCCGACGATCCTGCCAGTACCGGTCTCAGAGCGTGGCGATCTGGTCCCAGCCCTCGACCTCGGATGGCTTACGCGGTTCCGGGCCGATGTACCGGGCGGACGGGCGGACCAGCCGGCCGGTGCGCTTCTGCTCCATGATGTGCGCCGACCAACCACCGGTCCGGGCACAGGTGAACATCGCCGGCATCATGTGCGGCGGCACCTCCGCGAAGTCCAGGATGACCGCGGCCCAGAATTCCACGTTCGTCTCGATCGGACGGTCCGGGCGGCGGGTTCGCAACTCGGTGAGCGCGGCCTGCTCGAGCGCCAGCGCGGCATCGTAGCGAGGTGAGTTGAGCTCCTTGCAGGTGCGGCGAAGCACACGCGCCCGCGGGTCCTCGGCGCGGTAGACGCGGTGTCCGAAGCCCATCAGGCGCTCGTGCCGGTCCAGGATCCCGGCGACCACCTTGCCGGCGTCTCCGGTCTTTTCGACCTCGTCGATCATGGGCAGCACCCGAGCCGGAGCGCCGCCGTGCAGGGGGCCGCTCATCGCGCCGATCGCACCGGACATCGCGGCTGCCACGTCCGCACCGGTCGAGGCGATCACCCGCGCGGTGAAGGTTGAGGCGTTCATGCCGTGCTCGGCGGCGGAGACGAAGTAGGCATCCACGGCCCGTATGTGCTTCGGGTCCGGTTCGCCGCGCCAGCGCACCATGAATCGCTCGATGATCGTGCTGCACTGGTCGATGCGCGACTGCGGCACGGCCGGCGTGCCGACTCCGCGAGCGGACTGCGCGACGTAGGACAGCGCCATCACCGACGCGCGGGCCAGCTGCTCGCGAGCCTCGTCGTCAGAGATGTCCAGCAACGGCCGGTAGTTCCAGATCGGCGAGAGCATCGCCAGCGCGGCCTGGACGTCCACCCGGACGTCGCCGGTGTGCACCGGGATCGGGAACGGCTCGGCCGGTGGCAGGCCCGGGCCGAACTTCCCGTCCACCAGCAATGCCCACACATTGCCGAACGTGACGGTGCCCACGAGGTCCTCGATGTCGACTCCGCGATAGCGAAGCGATCCACCGTCCTTGTCGGGCTCGGCGATCTCCGTCTCGAATGCGATCACGCCTTCGAGTCCTGGGCTGAAGTCGTCAGACATCGGTGTCTCCGATCCTTCTTCGCGTGGCCCACGGCCGCGCCGTCTTGTGTGATTGTCGGTTGCTCAGCTGCCATTGTTGCGCCCTTGCCCCCGGGGCGCCCTACGCAGGGTGCCGTCCGCCGCGCCCGGACCGCTGAACCCCCCGTAGAGCGGGACCTGGCCGCCTTCCGAGGCTTCCGCGGGCAGTGGAATGATGGCGGCAGTGTCCGAGACCCCCATCGACCTCGCCGCCCAGCGCCGCACGTACCGGCGCGGGCAACTCGACGAGTCCCAAGTGGCCGATGGGTGGCTGCCGTTGTTCCGTCGCTGGTACGACGAGGCGGCGGACGATTCGATCGTCGAGCCGAACGCGATGCAACTGGCGACCGTCGATGCCGAGCACCGGCCCGCGGTGCGCACCGTGCTGGCCAAGCTGGTCGACGAGACCGGGGTGGTCTTCTACACCGGCTACGACTCGGCGAAGGCGCATGAGCTCGCCGCCAACTCGAGCGCTGCGGTCGTGTTCGCCTGGCTGGCGCTGGAGCGGCAGGTTCGTATCAGTGGTCAGGTCGACCGGGTTACTGCGGCGGAGACCGCGGAGTACTTCGCCAGCCGGCCGCGTGGCTCGCAGATCGGCGCGTGGGCGTCGCATCAGTCGGCGCCGTTGCGCAGCCGCAACGAACTGACCTCGGCAATGGCCGCGACCGAGCGGCAGTTCGCCGGGAGGGATGTGCCGGTGCCACCGGACTGGGGCGGTTACCGCATCACCCCGGAGATCGTCGAGTTCTGGGCCGGTCGCGAGGACCGCCTGCATGACCGGCTGCAGGGCCGGTTGGACGCCGGCGCCTGGCGTTGGCAGCGACTCTCTCCGTGACCGAACCCCCCGAGACCACCGAGCAGGATCCCGCCGCCGACGAGCTACCCGGTGCTGCGCTGGACCCGATCACGGACGTCCCGGAGCGGGCCCGTGGCCTACGTGGCTGGGCGCGGCGGCAGGGCGCAGACACCCGGCCGCTGCGGATCCCGCCGTTTCGCCGGCTGCTGATCGGTCAGGGCACCGCGTTCATCGGCGCAATGCTGACCCAGGTTGCTGTGCCGGTACAGGTGTACGCGATCTCGCACTCGTCGCTGCTGGTCGGCATGGTCGGTCTTGTCGGCCTGGTGCCCATCGTCGTCTTCGGTTTGTACGGCGGGGCGATCGCCGACGCGATGGACCGCCGGGTGCTGTACCTGGTGAGCTCGGTGCTCACCTGGGTGGTGACGATGGCACTACTGGCGCAGACGCTGGCCGCGTTGGATAGCGTGCCGGTGATCCTGGTGCTGGTCGCAATCCAGTCCGGTGCGTTCGCGGTCTCGTCCTCGGCGCGCGGGGCCATCATCCCGCGCATCGTGGAGGCTGAACTCGTCCCATCCGCCAACACGCTCAACTTCACCGTCAGCAACGTCGGTCAGGTGATCGGTCCGCTGATCGCAGGCGTACTCGTCGGCCTGACGCACGGGTTCGCCTACGCCTACGGGATCGACGCAGTGCTGTTCACCGCGGCGCTGTACTCGGCCCTGCGGTTGCCGCCGATCCCGCCGACCGGGGACTTGGCCAAGCCGGGCTTCCGCTCGGTGTTCGACGGGCTCGCCTTCATCGCCAGGCAACCGGTGCTGATCATGTCGTTCGGCGTCGACATCGTCGCGATGGTGCTGGCGATGCCCCGCTCGCTCTATCCGGAAGTTGCCGCGGAGCGCTTTCACGGCGTGGTCGGACCGCTGTACGCGGCGATCGCGATCGGTGCTGTGCTGGCCGGCCTCAGCGGTGGGTGGATCAGCCGGGTCCGGCGCCAAGGCGTTGCGCTCACGTTCGCAATCGCCGGGTGGGGCACTGCGGTCGCGTTGTCCGGGTTGGCGCACTCGTTGGTGATTGCCGTTGCGCTGCTGGCGGTGGCCGGGGCCGCCGATCTCGTCAGCGCGATCTTCCGCCAGACGATCCTGCAGACCTACGCGCCCGATGAGATGCGCGGCAGGATGCAGGGTGTGTTCATCGCAGTTGTCGCAGGTGGCCCACGGTTGGGCGACCTGCGCGCCGGCGTGTCGGCGTCGGTCACCTCTGCAACGGTGTCCTGGGTCGGTGGCGGAATCGCCTGCGTCGCGGTGGTGCTGGTGGCCGGCCTGTCGGTCCGCTCGTTCTGGCGGTATGACGGACGGGCACCGCGGGCCGCGACACCCACTGGCGCAACCGAGAGCGCGGAGGCCACCTGATGACCCGGACCGGCGAGCAGTTCTCCATCGAGGCGGGCGACTACCGGGCCACCATCGTTGAG
Source organism: Jatrophihabitans sp. (assembly GCA_051001975.1). Taxonomy (GTDB): domain Bacteria; phylum Actinomycetota; class Actinomycetes; order Mycobacteriales; family Jatrophihabitantaceae; genus DATAEG01. The sequence continues at coordinate 15,781 of JBPCMU010000096.1, read as the reverse complement.
GTTGGGGCCGGGCTGCGCGAGATGTGGCACGGCGATCGTGCGGTGACGGCGGGCTATCCGGCCGACCTGCTCACCCCGAAGTGCTGCGGCTGCGTGCTGGTGCCGTGGCCCAATCGCATCCGGGACGGTCAGTACTCCTTTGCCGGCGTCGACTACCAGTTGCCGTTGACCGAGCCGTCGCTGCACAACGCATCCCACGGGTTGGCCCGGTGGGCTCGGTGGAGTGTTGCGCGGCGAGCCGCGGACCGGGTCCGGCTGGAGATCGACCTCGTGCCGCAGATCGGTTGGCCGTTCGAGCTGCGCTGTGCGATCGAATACCGGCTGGACGCCGAGCGTGGGTTGATCGCCTCGGCAACCGCGCAGAACCACGGCGTGCAAGCCGCACCGTTCGGCTTCGGCGCACACCCGTACCTGTCGATTGGCGACGTCCCGCTCGCCGAAGTCGAACTGCGCATCCCGGCGCAGAGTTACCTGACCCTCGACGCCCACAAACTGCCCACCGGGCGGCTGCCGGTGGACGGGACCTCCTACGACGTGCGGGAACTCACACGACTCGGCCCGCTGCGGCTCGACGACTGCTACGTCGACCTGATCACGAATGGCGGGACCGGCACTGCCGAGCTGCGGGCCGCCGAGCACACCACCACGCTTTGGTGGGACGAGTCGATCACTGCCGTGCAGGTCTACACGCCCGAGGTGCTGCACGACACGATGACGGCCGTCGCGATCGAGCCGATGAGTTGCCCGCCCGATGCGTTCAACTCCGGCGACGGTCTGGTGGTGCTCGCACCAGGTGAGCGGTGGGCGGCGAGCTGGGGCATTCGCTCCGGAGACTGACCACTACTTTCCGTTTCGGAAAGTACTTGCTACGGTTGTGGTCATGACCAGTCGCCCGATGGATCCGGATGCTGCTCGCCGGGCAGTGAAGCAGGCGGAGGCGCGGACCGCGACGCTGGCTGACACGGCTCATCGAGAACGCGGGCGGCACGCCGTATTCGCTGCCGGCGTCGGGATCGCGATGGGTGGCTACGTGTTCACCACGCTGTACCTGCAGTCGCGCAGCCTGGCCTGGTGGTTCGTCTCGCTCATCGTCTACCTGCTGGCCATTCTCGGCCTTTCGCAGTACTTCAACTTGGCCCGGCGTGCGACTTCCACGCGGTGGCAGCGCACCTACCGTCCGGCGTTGGCGGTGAGCATGGCCGGCTACATCGGAGGCATCGTGGTCAACACGATCTGGTTCTCGCAGGACCTGTGGCTCGCGGTGGTATTCGGTGTGGTGGTGGCCGCGCCGATGCTCGTGGCCTCGTGGCGCACTGCCCACGAACGGCGATGAGCGCGGCCCGCCAGGAAATCGTGGCCGAATGAGCGTCGCGTCGCAGGGACACCACCCGCGCACCCGTCTCGACGAGCTGATCCATCATCCGGTGCGGCTGAGCATCATGGCTGCGCTGGCCGGCGTTGCCGAGGCCGAGTTCAGCGTGGTGCGCGACGCAGTCGAGGTGAGCGACTCGGTACTCAGCAGGCAGGTGTCCGCATTGGAGGTTGCCGGCTACGTAAAGGTACGCAAGGGCTACGTCGGCAAACGGCCGCGTACCTGGCTGCGCATCAGCGCGCGCGGCCGGCAGGCATTCATCTCGCACATCACCGCGCTGCGCGACATCGCCGGAATGAACAACACATCGACCCCGTCCGAGGAGAGGTAGTTCCCTTGCTCGAGATCACCGACCTGCACAAGCGCTACGGATCGACAACGGCCCTCGACGGCATCACGCTGTCGGTCGCACCAGGCGAGATGTACGGGTTCGTGGGTGCGAACGGCGCCGGCAAGTCGACCACGATGCGCATCGCGATGGGTGTTCTTGCCGCGGACGCGGGAACGGTCCGCTGGTCGGGCGGTGCAGTGAGCTACGCGATCCGGCGCCGGTTCGGCTACATGCCCGAGCAGCGTGGCCTCTATCCCAAGATGCGCATTGCCGAGCAGGTGGCCTACTTCGGTCGGTTGCACGGCATGCCGGTCGGCCGCGCCAACGAGTCCGCCACCGCACTGCTGCAACGTCTGGAGGTGAAGGCGGAGAGCACGGATCAGTTGCAGGCGCTCTCGCTCGGCAACCAGCAGCGCGTGCAGCTTGCCGCGGCGCTCGTACATCGGCCGGAACTGCTCATCCTGGACGAGCCGTTCTCCGGTCTCGACCCGATCGGCGTCGACACGATGTCGGCGGTGCTGGCGGAGCAGTGCGCGGCGGGCGTCGCGGTGATGTTCTCCAGCCACCAACTCGAACTCGTCGAGCAACTCTGCGACCGCATCGGCATCATCGTCGACGGTGCGATGGTCGCGCAGGGCAGCATCGACGAGCTGCGCGCGGCGGCCGATGCCCGCGAGCTCGAGGTCGAGGTGGCCGTTGTCGGCGACTCGTGGTTGACCCCGCTGGCCGGTGTGCGGATCTCTGCGCGCGACGGCGACGTGTTCCGGCTCGTGCTGCAGGACCCGGCCGACGACCAGGCCGTCCTTGCCGCGGCGGCCGGAGCGGGTCGGGTGGCGCGATTCGGCTGGCGGCAACCGCCTCTGTCCGAGCTCTATCGCTCGGCGGTGAGCGCGTGATGGCCGGCGACCAAGACATCCGAGACGGCCAGACCTCGGCGGCCAGCAATGTGCGGCTGATGGCCAGCCGCGAGATCACCACCCGCACCCAGCAGAAGAGCTTTCGGATCGGTCTCGCCGTGACGCTGCTGATCATCGCCATCGTGGCGTTGCTGCCGAGGTTCCTCGGCGGACATGCCACCACCTACGACCTGGCCATCGTCGGCGGCGACGCGAAGCCGGTGAGCGCGGCCGTCTCGCAGTTGGCCGACCAGCGCCACCAGAAGGTCCGCCTGCACGAGGCCGACGAAGGCGAGGCCCGGCAGAAGGTGCACGACGGCAAATGGGATGCGGCGCTCATCGGAAATACTCAGATCATCGCGCGCAGCGCCAACTCTGACGCCACCCAGTTGCTGCAGGGTGCCTACCAGTCGGTGGCCGCTGCGCAGCGCCTGCAACAGGCCGGTCTGAACCCGACGAAGGTGTCGGCCGCGCTGGCGGTGCCGTCGCTGCAGGTGGATGCGGTGAAGAGCGACAGCAGCAAGCGGCAGACGATCGCCACGATCACCATCGTGGTGCTGTTCGCGCAGCTGATCGGGTTCGTGTCGTGGGTGGCGATGGGCGTGGTCGAGGAGAAGACCAGCCGGGTCATCGAGTTGATCCTGAGTACGGTCCGGCCGTGGCAGCTACTGACCGGCAAACTGATCGGCATCGGCGCGGTCGCGCTCGCGCAGCTTCTTGCGATGGCGGTGGTCGGCCTCGGCGTCGCCACGGCGGTCGGCGGTGTCGAGTTGCCGTCCGGCACGGTGGGCGCGGTCGCGATCAGTGTCGGTTGGTTCGTGCTGGCCTTCGCCTTCTTCTGCGGGCTGGCGGCGGCGCTCGCGTCGTTGGTGTCGCGCCAGGAGGAGGTGTCCGGGGTGCTCACCCCGGTTACCGGGGTGCTCATGGTCTGTTATTTCCTCGGCTTCGTCGCGGTCGGCTCGCCGGACTCCACTGTCGCCAAGGTCCTCTCGATCGTGCCGCCGGTGTCGGCGATCTCGATGCCCGCACGCATGGTGAACGGTTCGGTGCCGATCCTGCAGGTCGCACTGGCTGTGCTGCTGATGGTGATCGCCACCATCGGGGTCGTCGCGGTTGGCGCCAAGATCTACCGCGCCGCGGTGCTGCACACCGGCGGCAAGCTCGGCCTGCGCACCGCCTGGAAGGGCGAAGCCGTCGCCAACCTCGACTGACGGACCCTGCACATATCCTTCGGCGATGACCGAACGAGAGGCGGGGCCGGCACTGCTGGTCACCCTGGACGAAGTGTGGCAGCGACTGACGTCACGGCTGGACGGGCTCACCCAGGACGAATACCTGTGGGAACCCGCGGCGCGCGCTTGGTCGGTGCGCGAGGAAGACGGCCGATGGCAGGCCCAATGGGGTCAGCGCGCCGCGGTGTAGCGGTCCAGAGCAACCTGCCGCTCGAGCGCGTGGTCGACGATCGGTTCCGGGTAACCGGCTGCGCCGCCGTGCTTCCACGGCTCATGCGCGGTCTTGCCCGTCAGCGCAGCGAGCTCGGGGATCCAGCGCCGCACGTACTCCCCGTCCGGGTCGAACTTCAGTCCCTGCGTCACCGGGTTGAAGATGCGGTAGTACGGCGCGGCATCGGTGCCGGTGCCGGCAGTCCATTGCCAGCCGTGCTGGTTGCTGGCCAGGTCCCCGTCGACGAGGTGCTGCATGAAGTGTTGCGCACCGGCCTTCCATTCGAGGTGCAGGTCCTTGACCAGGAAGGACGCGACGATCATTCGCACCCGGTTGTGCATCCAGCCCTGCGCGAGCAGTTGCCGCATGCCGGCGTCCACCATCGGGTAGCCGGTGCGGCCGTCCCGCCAGGCAGCCAGTCGGGCGTCGGCGCGCGCGCCGGTGGAATAGGTCATCGCCTTCAGGGCCGGCAAGAAATAGTCCCGTGCGCTGTCCGGCCAGTGGTGCAGCACAGCGGCGTAGAACTCCCGCCAGGCCAGCTCCTTGCGGTAGGTCTCGTCGGACGGGCCGAGCTCGGCGAGCAGCGTGCGCGGATGCAGCGCCCCGTACTTCAAGTAGACCGACATCCGCGACGTGGTGTCGAGGTCGGGACGGTCCCGGGCGGTGGGGTATTCGGCGAGGTGCGCGTCGCGATAGCTGAACCAGGCTTTGCGCGCGGCGGCCTCGCCGGCCTCGGGCAATACCAACCCGGCCGGCAACGGGGGATCGTTCGGTACGCCGGCCGAGGCGGTGCCGCGCACCCAGTCGATCTTGCCGGGAGCCGACTCGGCAGGCTGGCGCCAGCCGTGCGCGCGCCAGCCGCGGTAGAAGGCTGTGTAGACCTTGTACGGCTCGCCGTCGCTCTTCGTCACCCGGCCGGGTGCGACGGCGTACGGCGAGCCGGTCCGCACCAGTGGGATTTCACCGAGCGCCGTGGCCACCCGCTCGTCGCGGGCAGCGCCGTACGGCCCGAAGTCCGCGCTGACGTGTACACCCGCTGCGCCGGTTTCGCGAGCCACCTCCGGGACCACCTTCTCTGGCTTGCCGTGCCGGACGACCAGCTCGCCACCGTGCTCGCGCAGTTCACCGTCCAGCGCCCGCAGCGACCGGTAGAGGAACGCCAGCCGGGCCGGACCGCTCGGCCGGCGCAGTACGTCGTCGAGGACAAACAGCGCGACCACCGGCCCCTGGTCCGACGCGGCGAGCAGGGCCGGGTGGTCGCGTAGCCGCAGATCGCGACGCAACCACAGCACCGAGGTCATGCCGCCCACTCTGCACCGCGAGGCGTCAGACCACCCTCCGGGGCAGCAGGCGGGTGGCCAGCGCGAACCCGATCGCGATCGCGGCGTTGATGCTGAGCAGGGTGATGAAGCCGTGCTCGGCGCCGTGCGACGTCGCCGGGAAGGACAGGAAGAGACTGCCCAGCGTGGCCACGCCCAGCGCCAGGGCGCTCTGCTGCATCGTCACCATCACCCCGCCGCCGACACCGGCCAGTGCCGGTGGGACATCGGCCAGGATGACCCGGAACAGCGACGGCATCATCAATCCCTGGCCGAACCCGACGACCGCCATGGCCGGCGCGAGATCCATCGGGTTGACGTCCGGCCAGGCCAGCAGCACCGTGCCGATCATCGCGAGCAGACCGGCGGCCTGGATGACCGAACCGATGGCGAGCACCGGCCGGCCGTGGCGCGTGAACAGTCGTGGTGAGAGCAGCGACGAGACCAGGAACGCGACAGCCATCGGCGTCAGCGCGAGCCCGGCTTCCAGCGCGCCCTCGTGCAGCGCTGTCTGCAAGACCAGCGCGATGGTGAACATGAACCCCCCGAACCCGGCGAAGAACGGGACGGCGATGAGCAGCCCGCGGCGAATCGAGGAGACCCGCAGCAGCATTGGCGGCAGCAGCGGCAGCCGACCTGCCTGCTCCTCGCGGCGTTCCACCGCGACGAAGACGGCAGTCAACGGGAGCACGGCAGCCAATGACACCCATCCCCACCACGGCCAGCCCAGCGAGCGACCCTCGAGCAGAGGCAGCAGCAGCGCTGTGAGCAGGACGGCCAGGAGCACCGTGCCGCGCCCGTCGATGCGGGCCGGATGCGGTGATCGGGTGGCCGGCACGACGCGCCTCGTCAGGATCAACCCGACGACGCCCACCGGCACGTTGACCAGGAAGATCGGCCGCCAGCCCCAGTCGAACAGGTTGGCGCCGACGAGTACGCCGCCGAGCAGTTGACCGGCCGCAGCCGCGATCCCCGCGGTGGCGCCGTACATCCCCATTGCCCGGGCGCGGTGATGCCCGGAGGTGGCGGCTTGGATGGTGGCCAGCGACTGCGGCACCATCATCGCAGCACTCGCGCCCTGCACGACGCGGGCGATCACCAGGATCGTCGCGGTGGGGGCGATACCGCAGCCCAGCGAGGCGATTGTGAATGCGGCCATCGCGCCCATGCCGAGCCTGCGCCGGCCGAACGCGTCGCCGAGGCGGCCGCCGAGCACCAACAGCACGGCGTAGCCGATGCCGTAACCGGCCACCACCAGTTCCAACGTGGCTGTAGTGGTGTGCAAATCGTGACCGATTGTCGGCAGGGCCACGTTGACGATGAAGAAGTCGAGCATGGATAGGAACGGCCCGAGCAGCAGCGTGATGAGGGCGAGCGTGCTCAATCCGGCCGGGCCCGGATCGGTCGTCGTCGGGGGAACGGTCGGACTGGCGGTAGCTGGTGCGCTCACGGCGGTCATGCCACCAGAGTGCGGACCGATCTAACCTGGTACCAGAGTGCAATTATCCAGGTATTAGCGCTAACTGGCACCAGGCTCCGCGCAGGAGCACTCTGGTCATCGTGACCACATCTCTGCCGACTGCCACCGGGCAGCCCGGCCCGCAGACAGAAGCACTGCAACGCCGCCGTGAGCTGGCCGCATTCCTGCGCAGCCGGCGCGAACGGCTCACCCCGGAGCAGCTCGAGTTGCCCGTCTCTGGCCGACGCCGCACGCCCGGACTGCGGCGCGAGGAGCTGGCCGGGCTGGCCGGCGTCGGGGTGACTTGGTACACGTGGCTGGAGCAGGCCCGGGACATCCGCGTCTCCGAGCAGGTGCTCGACGCGATCGCCCGGTCGCTGCGGCTGGACTCCAACGAACGCCGCCACCTGTTCACGCTGGCCGGGGTGACCGATCGGGCGCCAGGCGCGGACTGCGGTGCGGTACCGCCTGCGGTGCTGGCCATGATGAGCCAGCTTGACCCGTATCCCGCGGCCGTGCTCAACGCGCGCTACGACCTTCTCTCCTGCAACGACACCTACCGGATGTTGATCTCCGACGTCGACGAAATCCCACAGGAGGATCGCAACCTGCTGTGGTTGATGTTCACCAACCCGGCGAATCGTACGGTGATCAGGGATTGGGACGGCGCCGCGGCCTGGATGGTGGCACAGTTCCGGGCCAACATGGCCGAGCACGTCAGCGAACCGAACTGGAAGTCGCTGGTCGCGTCACTGCGGGCCCGCTCCGAGGACTTCGCGCGGATGTGGGATCGCCACGACGTGGGTGGCGCCCGGGTGATGCCGAAGCGGTTCGACAACCCGATGGTCGGGCTGCTGGAGGTCGACCACGTCAGCCTGTGGTTCGGCCAACGCAGCGGCACCAGGTTGGTCTGCTACACCCCGCGAGAGGAGTCGACCCGGGTGCGACTGGAGAGATTGTGCGCGCTCAGTAGGCGGGTGGAGCAGACTGCTGCGTCATGAAGCTCACGAAGTACACCCACGCCTGCGTCCGCCTCGAGGACGGTGGCAACAGCCTCGTCATCGACCCCGGTGTGTTCTCCGAGGCGGCAGCCGCATTGAGCGGCGCCGACGGCGTGCTGATCACCCACGAGCATCCCGATCACCTCGACGCGGACGCGCTGCGCACCGCCGCTGCTGCCAATCCGAACCTGCGGGTCTGGGCGCCGGCCGGCGTCGCGGCGTCACTGTCCGACCTGGGTGAGCGGGTCAGTGTCACCGCACCGGGCGAGCAATTCGATGCAGTTGGCTTCGACGTGACCACACACGGCGGCCAGCACGCGCTCATCCACCCGCTGGTCCCCATCGTCGCGAACATCGCCTATGTCATCAACGGAACGGTCCTGCATCCGGGTGACTCGTTCACCGTGCCCGCCGTGCCGGTGCAGACGCTGTTGCTGCCGCTGCACGCACCGTGGTCGAAGGTCAGCGAAGTGATCGACTTCGCGGTGGCCGTCCGGGCGCCGCAGATCTTCCAGATCCACGACTCTCTGCTCACCGACACCGGCCGGGCGTTCAGCGAGGGACACGTATCTCGCATCGCCGGCTCACACGGGCTGGCGTACCGGTACCTGGGACCCATCGAGAGCGTCACGCTCTGATGACCGATGATCTACAGCACGCCCGCGACCTGCTGGCCACCGCGCCGATCATCGACGGGCACAACGACCTGCCCTTCGCGATGCTCGACCTGGCCGACTACGACCTCGACAGCTACGACGTCGGTGTCCGGCAGGACCAGACGCATACCGATCTTGTCCGGCTCCGCGAAGGCGGGGTCGGCGGGCAGTTCTGGTCGGTGTACGTCCCGGCCTCGTGGGCCGGCCCGAAGGCAGTGGTCGGGACGCTGAAGCAGATTGATTTCGTGCATCAGATGGTGGCCCGCTATCCCGATCGGCTGCAGTTGGCCCGTACCGCCGCGGACGTCGACTCGGCGTTCGCGGCCGGCAAGGTGGCCAGCTTGATGGGCGCCGAGGGCGGGCACTCGATCGATTCGTCGCTGGGCGTGCTACGGATGCTCTATTCGCTCGGTGTCCGGTACATGACGCTCACCCACAACGACAATCTGCCGTGGGCCGACTCGGCGACCGACGCCGAAGTGCTCGGCGGGCTGAACGACTTCGGTCGCGAGGTGGTCGTCGAGATGAACCGGCTAGGCATGCTCGTCGACATTTCGCACGTCTCGCCCGGCACGATGCGCGATGCACTGGCGACCAGTGCCGCGCCGGTGATCTTCAGCCACTCCTCGGCGCGGGCGGTTTGCGACCATGTGCGCAATGCACCGGACGACGTGCTGCGTTCGCTGGCTACCAACGGCGGCATCTGCATGGCCACCTTCGTCCCTGCCTTCGTCTCCGAAGAGGTGCGGCAGTGGGACGTTCAGGTGCTCGCCGGGATGCGGGAGCGAGGCGAGGACCCGCGTGATTGGGAGGCGCATACGGCAGCGCAGGACGCGTATCGCGGCGAGCACCCGACGCCGCTTGCGACAGTCCCCCAAGTGGCCGATCACATCGACCACATCCGCGACGTGGCCGGCGTCGAACACGTCGGCATCGGCGGGGACTTCGACGGCGTGAAGGGCTTGCCGGTCGGTCTCGAGGACGTCAGCGGCTATCCGAATCTGATCGCCGAACTGATCGGTCGCGGCTGGTCGGACGCCGATCTCGCCGCACTCACCAGTGCTAACCTGCGCCGGGTGCTGCGTGACGCCGAGCAGGTCGCGGCCGACCGCTAGTCCCGCGATGATCATGGCGAATTGGTCGCTATAGCAACCAATCCGCCATGATCATCAAACGGGGGCCGTGAGTCGTTAGTTGATCTCGCGGCGGGCGGTGCGGACGAAGCCGGCGATGAGCGGCAGCACCACCCAGAGCGTCATTGTGACGAGGATCTTCGCGGTGTGGTCGTTCCAGTCTCCGGCGCCGATCCAGTTGAAGGACTGACCCGGGTCCAGCCACTCGCCGGCGCTGTGCACCGCGGTGGAGAGCAGGCTGAAGAGGGTCGGCACCAGGAAGAAGGCGACGATCGCCGCGGCGCTGTTGTGCAGCACCCCGCCGAAGCCGACCGCCATGGCCATGTTCAGCACGACCATCAGCAGAAAGCCGACGGCGACCGACGGACTGAGGTGGAGGTCGACGTGCCGGCCGCTGGCCGCTGCGACGGCAAGCGCCAGCGCGGTGATGGCCGCGCCGAAGACGACAGCCGCCGCGGTCAGGATGCCGGTGGCCGCGATCTTGGCGGAGATCACCCGGTTGCGTCTCGGTTCCTGTGTGAAGGTGGTCAGCACGGTGCGCTGGCTCCACTCGCTGGTCATCGTCAGGATGGCGACCACCGGCAGGAGCACGGTCAGGACGAATCCGCAGAAACGCAGGTAGCCGCCGTAGTTCTGGTCGAACGTCTTCGTCGCCAGGATCGGGGCCAGCATCATCGCCGCGGTGCCGACGGCGACGATCAGCAGCAGCCAACGGGCGGCCCGGGTGTCGATGGACTTGCCCCACTCGACGCGGACCAGGCGACTGAACGGGATGCCCCGGGTTGCCGGGCGCGCTGGTGCGGGGGCGGCGGAATGGGTTGTCTCGACGAACGTTGTCATCAGGAGTTCCTTCGGTTATCGGTGTAGCGGGGTAAAGGATCAGGCCGCGACCGCGGGCGCAGGTGCGTCGCCACCGGTCAGCGAGAAGAAGAGATGTTCCAGACCGCCGTTGTCCGACGCGCGCAGTTCGGTGATCAGGACCTGGTGGCGAACGGCGAGCCTCGCCAAGGTTTCGGCGGTCATCGCGCCGGTCGATGTGTCGACGACGACCGCACCGTCCTCGGCGCGGCTGTATGCGACCCGCTCGCGGTCCAGCATCGCCGGCAGCTTCCCCGCGTCGGGCGAGCGGACCAGTAACCCCCCGGAGGCGAGCAGTTCGCTCAGCGACCCGGCCGCGACGATGGAGCCTTGGGAGATGACGACGAGGTGATCGACGGTGGCCTGCACCTCGCCGAGTAGGTGGCTGGACAGCAACACGGTGCCGCCCCGGTCGGCGAAGCCACGCAGCAGGGTGCGCATCCACGCGATGCCTTCGGGGTCGAGGCCGTTGGCGGGCTCGTCCAGGATGAGGATATGCGGGTCGCCGATCAGCGCCTGCGCGATGCCGAGCCGCTGTCGCATGCCGAGTGAGTACGCGCCCACCCGCCGCCGCCCCGCCGAGGCGGACAGGCCGACCATCTCCAGTACTTGGTCCACCCGGGTCAGCGGGACACCGGCGATGCGGGCGGCGATGGCCAGAGTGCCCCGGCCGGTACGGCCGGAGTGCATCGCCGACGGATCGAGCAGCGTGCCGACCGTGGTGATCGGGTTGGGCAGGTCGACGAACGGTTTGCCGTCGATCGCCGACGTGCCCTGCTCCGGCGCAGTCAGGCCGGTGATCATCCGCAGCGTGGTGGACTTTCCGGCGCCGTTCGGGCCGAGGAAGCCGGTGATGGTGCCTGGGCGGCAGGTGAACGAGACATCCTGCACGACCGGCACGGTGCCGTAATGCTTGGTCAGTGAGTCAGCTGTGATCATGGCGCCCACGCTGCCCGGTTCGCCGGCGCAGCGAATCGGTCGGCAGTATCGCGCTGTGCGTCCGGCGGTAGCAGGTTCGCTGCGCCGGGCACCTACTTTCGATCCGGTGCCCGCTACTTTCGGCTGCTGCCCGTGCCAGCCCGGCCCACCTAGGCTGGGCCGGTGAGCGAATCAGCCCCGCGTCCATCGGTGGACCACCCCGGACTGATTCCCGGGTTGTTGCTTGCCTCCGACGATCGCCCCGCCCCGCGCACCGCCCGGGACTGGACCGTCGACGTGATTTTCTTCGTGCTCGCGACGGTCTTCGGCCTGGTCTTCTATTTCGGGTCTGTACAGGCCGCTACACAAGACGTCGCGCCGGCCGCCAAGCTGATCGACCTGCTGCTCGGCTTGCTTGCCTGCGTGTTGCTCTGGTGGCGGCGGCGCTACCCGATCCCGATCGCCATCGTCGTGATGATCGGTTCGGCGTTCTCCGCCACGCTGTCGATGGCTGCCATCCTCCTCGTGTTCAGCACAGCGGTGCACCGGCGTACCGCGCAGGCCCTCGCCGTCGGTGCCGGGTTCACCGTCACCTCGTTGTGCTTCTCGGTGATCCGGCCGCAGGACACTCCGATGTTGGTGAACATCCTGGTCACCCTCGCGTTCGTCGCGGCGTTCGTGGCATGGGGGATGTTCGTGCGCGCCAGACGGCAGCTGATCGTCTCGTTGCGCGAGCGCGCGGAACGCGCGGAGGCCGATCAGCGAATGCAGGCCGAGCGGGCGCGCACCGCAGAGCGCACCCGCATCGCCCGCGAGATGCATGACGTGCTGGCTCACCGCATCTCCCTCGTCGCGCTGCACGCGGGGGCATTGGAGTTGCGTCCGGACCTCAGCCCGGACGAGGTCAAGAAGACCGCCCAGCTGCTGCGCTCTACTGCCCGCCAGGCGCTGGAGGAGCTGCGCGACGTGATCGGCGTCCTGCGCTCCGACGACGCCGGAGCCTCCGACCGGCCACCGCCACCGCAGCCCACGTTGGCTGACGTCCCGCGGCTGGTCGCCGACAGCCGAGCTGCCGGCGAGAACGTTCAGTTGGCCGTCGACGTACCCGCGGAATCCGAAGTGCCGGTGGGCGTCGGCCGCGATGCCTACCGCATCGTGCAGGAGGCGTTGACGAATGCCCGCAAGCACGCGAACGGGACGGCAACCCGCGTCGCGATCAGCGGTGACCCGGGAGCCGGACTCACCGTCTGCGTTCGCAACAAGCTGCCCCTGACGAAGGCGACGGCACCGTTGCCCGGCGCCGGGGCCGGCCTGGTGGGCCTGCAGGAACGGGTGTCGCTGGCCGGAGGTGTATTCAGTTACGGCCCGGACGGGCATGATGACTTCGTGGTCACCGCCGAGCTGCCCTGGCGTGCCGGGTGAGCGAAAGCGTGACCCGCCGCCCGCGCTGGGGTCTGTCCTTCCCGCGCCGGTCGACCCGGGCCCCGTTGGTCAGGTTGACGCGACGGCTCACCGCCGGCTCGGCGGGCGACCGGCTCGTCTGCATGCCGGCTCGGGTCGGCCAGGCATGACGATCCGCGTCCTGATCGTCGACGACGACGCGCTGGTTCGCGCCGGGCTCACCATGATCGTCTCCTCCGCCGAGGACATCACCGTCGTAGGCGAGGCCGATGACGGCTCCGCGGCGGTGGCCGCGGTGGGCAAACATCGTCCCGACGTGGTGCTGATGGACATCCGGATGCCCGAGCTGGACGGGATCAGTGCGACCGAACAGCTACGCGCTCTGTCCGAGCCGCCCGAAGTCGTTGTGCTCACCACCTTCCACACCGGCGATGAGGTGATGCGGGCGCTGCGCTCCGGCGCGAGCGGCTTCCTGCTGAAGGATACCCCGCCTGCGGAGATTCTCGAGGCGGTGCGGCGGGTAGCCGCCGGCGACGCGATGCTCTCCCCGGCGGTGACCCGCACAGTGCTCTCGCACGTCGGCGATGCGGACACCACCGAGCGCCAGAACGCGGCCCGCAGCCGGCTTGCCACGCTGACCGATCGAGAGCGCGAGGTTGCGGTAGCGGTCGCGTCGGGAGCATCCAACGCCGAGGTCGGTGCAACACTGTTCATGAGCGAGGCGACGGTCAAGTCGCATGTTTCGCGGCTGCTGACCAAATTGCAGGCCGCCAACCGGGTGCAGGTCGCGATCATCGCGCGCGACGCGGGGCTCGTCTGACTTCTCCGACACCTACAACGCACGTGGCGTGTTGTTGCTGTGGTGACCCTCCAACCGCACCGTCTGCAAGACCGAGCTGCTGGCACAGACCGGCTTCCAGCCCTGGCGCTGACCGACTCTGGCCTCGCTACGGTGAGGTATGGCTGACACGACCATGGGCGACCGCTTCGGCAGCGCCAAGCACCCCGACCGCCCTGCTGCGCACCCCCGTCCGGACAGTGTCACCGACGCGACCGTCGAGGCAGTCGGCAAGCTGTCCGAAGCGCTCGAGGTGGTGGAGAACGCCCGCGGCCATCTGTACGAGTTCCATCGCATGTCCGGCCAGGCAGATCTGGCGCTGCAGGAAGCCACCCGCCAGTTGCGCGAAGCCGGGCACGTCGCACTCGCCGAAGAGATCGACGAAGTGCTGGTCGGCCGCGACGTCATTCCGGGCAGCTGGACGTTCCAGATCGTCGAGGCCTATGACGCGCAGTACTGGTCAGTGTTCCGAGCTGTGGACGAGCATGCCCGCGAACGCCTGGTCGCCGGCACACCGCATTTGTTCGAGGCCGAGATGAAGGTGACCGAGCAGCGCTGATTCATCTGATCAAGCAGGTCGTTCGATGTCAGCTCTGCGGCGCCGCTCGCTCAGCGGCACGAACGCCCACAGCCAGCCGAACACCACGCCGAACACGACGACCACCAGGATCGCCAGCACCGTCGAGGTCACGTACATGAGAATCAGCAGGACGGCGCCCAGCACGGCGAAGAAGAGGGTGCTCAAGCCGCTGATGGCCAGCCGGTTCGTCACCCGGACGAGCGCGTCCTTGCGATGCAGCCGGAAGACCAAACGGTGCACGGCGACCGGCGCGATCAGTTGCATGGTGGCGGCGGCGGTCAGCATCAACGTCACCACGTAGACGACACGCTCCGCAGAGGTGATCGAATCGAAGCGCTGCTGGAAAGCGATGCTCAGCAGGAACGCAAAGAGGATTTGTACACCGGTCTGCGCAACGCGCAGTTCCTGCAGCAATTCGTAGTAATTGCGGTCGAGCCTGGCTGCTTCGGATTCCTGACGCACGTAATCGTCCTGGCCGGGAGCAGCGTGGCTCGGGTCTGCAGTGTCGGCCATCGACCAATACTGCACCGGAGTTGGCACCACGGTGTGAAGGCCGGGCCGAAGCGATGGTGTTCGGGCGGGCGGCGCCGTCGTCACCCCCGTGCACGACCGTGCCGCCCGCCCGATGCGCAGTTGGCTGCCCCCCGGATCGGATCGGGTCCTGGGCCCGCCGATCTTCCAACCACGCCTGATATGTCGATGGCGCGGGATCGGGAACCTCAACCCGCTGAACGATGACTCCGGTCCGGTGCACCTACGTGCCTGGATCGATATCACCGATCTGCCGCCGACATCCACAGCTACGACGTGCTGCCGGTCTAGGGCAACCAGCGCTCCGCAACCATCTCGGGCCCGTCTGCTGCATACCGTACCTGAGTTCCGCGTTGCCGCAAGATGTTGCTATCAACCCGTGTCGACGGCCCAACAACTAGCCCTTGTGGCGCCGCGCAGGGGGGACGCAGTTCCTCCGGGAACGCGTCGTCCATGCTGAGCTGGTCGGGCTCGGCGAGGACGCCCTTCGCCTGCTCGATCATCAGCCTGCTGTGTTCAGCGCTGTCTGCAATTTCTGAGTCGCTTCAGCACGTGTTCGGTAACGCGGTGCTGCAGGATGCCTATGGTCGCGACGTCAGCGAGTGCCTGCCCGATCCGAACGAGGCCATGCTCGGCACCGAATGATCAACCCGGTCGGCACGCCGTGCTGACCACCAACGCGACCACGCCGGGCGTCTCGCCCGCTCTTGACGTCATCGATGGCGACCTGTCGGGGTGGGGTCAGCAGAACGTTGCCTCGGCCGGCAAGGCGCCGTCTTTGCCGACATCGAACCGGCGTTGGAACGCCAGCGGGGGACGAGGCAGGCTTCAATCGGGAGCTGGCGACCTGGCGCACCGAGAGCGTGGTGCTGCCCTTCGATTCCTCGACGAGGTAGACACGCGGTGATCGTGCATCCTGGCTTAGGCTCGACGTGTGTACGACATCGCCGCCCAGGTGGGCGAATGGCAGGCGGCGGGGCACTGCGTCGCAGTGGCGCGTTTGGTGGAACTACGCGGCATCAGTTCACGCGACCGGGCGGGCGCG
>JBPCMU010000095.1:0-10150 GCA_051001975.1 Jatrophihabitans sp. | reverse complement strand
AAGACCGCCAGCCGTCCCCCTCCACTTCTCCCCCCTCCCTCCCTTTTTTCCCCCCCCCACCCCAACCCCCGCCTTTTGCCCCCCAAAACCGCTCGGTTCGCGTCGGAGTTCGGCGCTAACGTCGCGGCATGACTGCACCAACCCTTCGGGTTACCTCCGTGACGCTCACCGCCCCGGATCCGCGCGCACTGGCCGCGTTCTATGCCCGGCTGCTCGACCGGTCGGTCGCCGTCGAGGAACCGGCCCGGGAGGGCGAACCGGCCGAGGACGGCTGGGCGCAGATCCGGTCGGCCGACGGACAGCCGACGCTCAACTTCGAGTACGAGAAGCAGTGGACAGCGCCAACCTGGCCGGCCGAGGCAGATCGCCAACACGCAACGCAGCATCTCGACATCCAGGTCGATGACCTGATCGCCGCGGTCGAGCATGCCGTCGCCGTCGGGGCCACGGTTGCCGAAGTCCAGCCGCAGGAGACTGTCCGGGTGCTCCTCGATCCGGCGGGGCATCCGTTCTGCCTGTTCAGCTGAGCGCTCGCCGTACCCTCGTGTGGTGAGTTCTCTTCCGTCCGTGCCGC
This sequence comes from Jatrophihabitans sp., assembly GCA_051001975.1. GTDB lineage: Bacteria > Actinomycetota > Actinomycetes > Mycobacteriales > Jatrophihabitantaceae > DATAEG01. Next base: position 9,576 of record JBPCMU010000095.1, on the reverse strand, counting down.
CGTTTCCGTCGTCCCGGCCGCGTCGGCTGCGCTCCACTGCAGCGCTGCGCCGGCTGGTCTCCGACGTGTCCGTGCGCCCGGCCGATCTGGTCCTGCCGATGTTCGTCCGCGAGGGCATCGACGACCCGGTGCCGATCTCGTCGATGCCGGGGGTCATGCAGCACACCCTCGACTCGCTGAGCAAGGCGGCCGAGCAGGCCGTCACCGCGGGTGTCGGCGGGCTGATGCTCTACGGCGTACCGATTGCGAAGGACCCGACCGGGACCGGTGGCGACGACCCGAACGGCATCCTCAACGTCGCGCTGGGCCGGCTGCGCTCACAGTTCGGCGACACCACCGTGCTGATGGCTGATCTCTGCCTCGACGAGTTCACCGATCACGGCCACTGCGGTGTGCTCGATGATGCCGGTGAAGTGGACAACGACGCGACGTTGTTGCGCTACGCGTCAATGGGCGTGGCCCAGGCCGACGCCGGCGCGCACGTCGTCGGCACCAGCGGGATGATGGACGGCCAGGTCGGCGCGGTACGCGAAGCGCTGGAGGCTGCCGGACACTTGGACGTCGGCATCCTCGGTTACGCACCGAAGTACGCGTCCGGCTTCTATGGTCCCTTCCGCGAAGCGGTCGCCTCGTCCCTGCAGGGCGACCGGATGAGCTACCAGCAGGACCATGCCCGCACGGTGCGCGAGGCGTTGGTCGAGGTCGCCCTGGACGTTGCCGAAGGAGCCGACGCGGTGATGGTGAAGCCGGCGCTGCCGTACCTGGACGTGCTTCGCGCGGTGGCCGACGCCTCGCCCGTCCCCGTCGCGGCCTATCAGGTGAGCGGCGAGTACGCGATGGTCGAGGCTGCGGCGGCGAACGGCTGGCTGGACCGCGAGCGCATCGCGCTGGAGACGCTGACCTCGATCCGCCGGGCCGGCGCGTCGATGATCCTCACCTACTGGGCCGGCGACCCCGCGATCGTGCAACGCTTTGCGGTGTGAGACCGCCGGAGGTTGCCCGACCCGACTATTTCGAGCCGGGACAGTCGTGGACCGGTCTGATGTGGACGGTTGTGCTGCTGGCGATCGGGTTCCTGTTCGACCTTCGCTTCGGCGGCGCCGGAGTGCACCTGCTGGCCTGGCTTGCGGCGCTGGTCATCATCGGCGGGTTCGTCGCGCTGATCACCCGGGCCAAGCGGGGTGCAATGTCGATCGTCGTCACCACCGACGCCCTGCGGGTGGGCGAGCGGGCGCTGCCGCGCGCGGAGATCGCCTCGTGCCGGCCCGGCGTGGACCGGGCGGCGCAGCTGTGGGGGCAGGACGCGATCTGGGGCGGCGCGGAGACGCTCACCCGGGACACGTCCGGTGTGACGATCACCCGATCGGACGGTTCGGTGGTCGTACTGCCGACCCGTCGGCCCGCAGAATTGGCCACCGCGCTCGGCTGGTCTGCTCCGACGCCTGCGCTGTGACGGGTCCTCGCGATAGCAGGTTCACGTGATCGTCAGGGTCGATGGTGGCAAGGTGGAGGGTATGGCAGCAGAGAAGGTAGACGTACCGACGGCGCGCGAGATGTGGCGCGGCGGCGACCTGTTCATCGACGTGCGCGACCCGGAGGAGTACGCCGCGGGGCACGTCGCCGGCGCGGTGAACGTGCCGATCGCCACGATCCCGGGCCGGGTTGCCGACCTGCCGGCCGGGCAGATCGTCACGTTGTGCACCATGGGCGGCCGGGCCGGCAAGGCGGCCGCGCAGCTCGATGCGCTGGGCCGCACGGCCATGTCCGTCGACGGCGGTACCAAGGCCTGGGCAGCCGCCGGGCTGCCCGTCGCCACCGGAACCGAACCCGGCGATCGCAAGCCCTGACCCACCTCCCCGCGATGATCAAGGCAAGATGCCGGCTCTGACCGGCGATTCGCCTTGATCATCGCGGGACTGGGCGCCTGGCGAGCCCTCGCTGCACGACGGTCGCGTGGTGGCTGGGAGACTGAGTGGGTGACTGACGCACCGCGTTCCGCCGAACTGTTCGCCCGAGCGCAGCGCGTCATCCCGGGGGGCGTCAACTCCCCGGTGCGGGCGTTCCGGGCAGTCGGCGGCACGCCGCGGTTCATCGTCAGCGGGCGCGGGCCGTACCTCACCGACGCAGACGGCATCGAGTACGTCGACCTGGTCTCCTCGTGGGGCCCGATGGTGCTCGGCCACGCCCACCCGGCAGTCGTCGAGGCGGTCCGCGAAGCCGCGACGCACGGGCTCTCCTTCGGCACGCCCACCGAGGGCGAGATCGAACTGGCCGAGGAGATCATCGGCCGGTTGCGAGCGGTCAACCCGGCCTCGCCGGTAGAGCAGTTACGACTGGTCAACTCCGGCACCGAGGCGACGATGAGCGCGATCCGACTGGCCCGCGGCGTGACCGGCCGGCGGCGCATCGTGAAGTTCGCCGGTTGCTACCACGGCCACGTGGACGCGCTGCTCGCCGCGGCCGGCTCCGGCGTCGTCACCTTCGCGCAGGATCACGCTCGCTCGGCAAGCGTCGCTCGGGACCATGCTTGCGCCGCAAGCGTCGCTCGGCCCGACACCGCAGGCGTAACGGACGCCCAGGCCGCCGAGACGATCGTGCTGCCGTACAACGACCTGCCTGCGGTCGAGGCCGCATTCGCGAGGGACGGCGCCGACATCGCCTGCCTCATCACCGAGGCGGCCGCCGGCAACATGGGCGCCGTGCCGCCGGACCCCGGCTTCAACGCCGGCCTGCGCGAGATCACCAGCCGCTACGGCGCTCTACTGGTGATGGACGAGGTGATGACCGGCTTCCGGGTGAGTGCGGCCGGCTGGTACGGCCTCGACCCGGTCGACGCGGACCTGTTCACGTTCGGCAAGGTGATGAGCGGTGGCCTCCCGGCAGCTGCATTCGGCGGCCGCGCCGAGGTGATGGGCCAGCTCAGCCCGTCGGGGCCGGTGTACCAGGCCGGCACGTTGTCCGGGAATCCGGTCGCGGTGGCCTCCGGGCTGACCACGTTGCGGCACTGCACGCCGGAGGTCTACCACCGACTTGACGCCGTCGCCAAAGAGATCGGCGTGCTGGCCGGCGCAGCATTGCAGTCCGCCGGCGTCGAGCATCACGTCCAGTACGCCGGCAACATGTTCTCCGTCTTCTTCAGCTCCGGGCCGGTGCGTGACTTCGCCGCCGCGCAGGCAGCCCAGAACGCAAACACCGCGCGGTACAAGGCGTTCTTCCATGCCATGTTGGACCGCGGCGTGTACCTGCCGCCGAGCGCGTTCGAGGCATGGTTCGTCAGCGCCGCGCACGACGACATCGCGATCGACCGCATCGCCGCCGCGTTGCCCGCCGCTGCCCTTGCCGCTGCGCAGGCCGACGTCTCATGACGATCGTGCATCTGGTGCGCCACGGTGAGGTGTTCAACCCGGAAAAGGTGCTGTACGGCCGGCTGCCCGGCTACCACCTGTCCGACGCGGGCATGGCGATGGCGGAAAAGTCCGCGGCCTACCTCGCCGGGCGCGACCTCAGCTACCTGGTCTCCTCTCCGCTGGAGCGCGCGCTGGAGACCGCCGCCCCGTTGGCCACGATGACCGGACTCGAGGTGCACCAGGACGAACGGCTGATCGAGGCGGCCAACGCGTTCGAGGGGCAACGGGTCGCCGGCGGCCCGCTCTCGCAGCTCGTGAAGCCGTCCTACTGGCCGCGCTACCGCAACCCGTTCCGGCCGTCCTGGGGTGAGCCGTACACGGAAATCGCCGCGCGGATGCTGGCCGCCATCGAGGCCGCCCGAGAGGCGGCCGACGGTCACGAGGCGGTCTGTGTCAGCCATCAACTGCCGATCGTCATCGCGACCCGCGCGGCTCGCGGTCAGCGGCTGTGGCACGACCCGCGCAAGCGGCGTTGCTCGCTGGCCTCGGTCACGTCGTTCACCTTCGATGGCGCGAAGATCGTCTCGGTGGGCTACGTGGAGCCGGCTGGCGAGACGCCGAAGGGTGCGGTCGCCGGAGCCTGACGCGACATCGGGCGGCAGGCATCGGGAATGCGTCGCGTTGGCCAGGGTGTTGGCCAAGTATGAAGATCGAGATCTGGTCCGACGTGGTGTGCCCCTTCTGCTATATCGGCAAGCGCCACCTCGAGTCCGCACTGGCCGAGTTCGACCACCGCGATGACGTGACCGTCGAGTGGCACAGCTTCCAGCTGAACCCCTCGGCGCCGGCGCAGAGCACCGAATCGACCGCCACAATGCTGAGCAGCAAATACGGGATGACGCTGGCGCAGGCCGAGGAGTCCAACACGAAGATGACGGCCAACGCCGCGGCCGTAGGCCTGGACTTCCATCTTGATCAGGCCCGCTCAGGCAACACCCGTGACGTGCACCGGCTCATCCACCTGGCCGCGGACCACGGTCTGCAGGGTGCCGCCAAGGAGCGGTTCCTGGCCGGCTACTTCACCGACGGCGCTCCGATCGGTGACCATGACGCGCTCACCGGTCTGGCCGTCGAGGTGGGCCTGGACGAGGTGGAAGTACGCGACGTGCTGGCCTCCGACCGGTTCGGCGACGCGGTGGACGCCGACATCGCCCAGGCACATGCATACGGCGTGCAGGGCGTGCCGTTCTTCGTCTTCGACGAGAAGTTCGCCGTCTCCGGCGCGCAACCCGTCGAGGTGTTCAGCGAGGCGCTGAGCCAAGCCTGGGCGGACGCGCACCCGCTGCCGGTCTTCGCCGGCAGTCCGGATGCAGGTACCTGCACGGACGACTCCTGCGCCGTCTGAGCGAACTCGCTGGGGGCTACCCCGCCACGACCGCGTCGCACACTCAACGGGGTAGCGCGGCTGAACCCGGTTCGGACCGGGGGCGGGCGTGGGTCACACTGGTGCGGAAGGCACACTGGAGTGACCATGACCCGATCGATTCGTCTGCCACATAAGGTAGTTCTCGCCGTCCTGATCACGCTGTGCGCCGGCCTGGTACTGGCTGGGTGCAGTGGCACGAAGGACGCCGTCGACCAGACCGCGGGCGGGCAGTACAAGTACGTCGGCGCGACCCCGCGGGGCAAGACGATCGCCGAGGCCAAGCGCAAGGTGGCCGGCCCCGCCAAGGGATCCCTGCTGGACGGCTCGGCGTGGAATTTGCGTGCCCTCAAGGGGCAGGTCGTCGTCGTCAACTACTGGGGCACCTGGTGCGCGCCGTGCCGGATCGAGACGCCGAACTTCCAGCGGGTCTACCAACAGTTCAAGGCTCAGGGTGTCACGTTCGTCGGCGTCGACGTCAAGGAGACGAGCTCAAGCCCAGCGAAGGCGTTTGTGAAGGACAACGCGATCACCTTCCCGATCGTCTACGACGCCGGTGCCAAGACGGCGCTGCAGATCGGGCATCTGCCGTTGCAAGGGTTGCCCAATACGGTCGTCATCGACAAGCAGGGCAAGGTTGCCGCGGTGTACGTCGGATCCGTGCAGCCCGGCGACCTGGAACCCGTCCTGACTTCTCTCGCCGCCGAGCACTGAGCCACGCCGACCCATGACCGGACTCGCCGTGCCCGCCGCCACCGGCTTCGCCAACACGGTGACCGACGGCTCGTTGCTGGCCGCGGCCGGCGCGGCCGCCCTGGTCGGGCTGATCGGCTTCCTCTCCCCGTGCGTGCTGCCGCTGGTGCCCGGCTACCTCTCCTATGTCACCGGACTGAGCGGCGAGGCTGAGTCCGCGAACGCTGCGCCGAGTCAGCGCCGGATGGTCTCCGGCGCCGTGCTGTTCGTGCTCGGCTTCACCGCGATCTTCGTGGCGCAGGGCATCCTGTTCGGCAGCCTGGCCGACGCGATCGTGGTGCACAAGGAGACGCTGCAGCGGGTGCTCGGCGCGGTCGTCGTCCTGCTCGGTGTCGTGTTCCTCGGCGGCATCCCGTTCCTGCAGCGTGAGCTGAAGATCCACCGGCTACCCAAGGCCGGCTTGCTCGGTGCGCCGCTGCTGGGGATCGCGTTCGGGCTGGCCTGGACGCCGTGCCTGACCCCGACGTTCGGTGCGGTGCTCATCCTCGCCTCGACCCAGGGCACGGCCGGCCGCGGCACGTTGCTCACCATCGCCTACTGCATCGGGCTGGGCGTGCCGTTCGTCCTCGTCGCGCTGGGCATCGGCTGGGTGACCGGTGCGTTGGCCTTCGCCCGTCGCCACGCCCGCGCGGTGGGCCGGGTCGGTGGCGCACTGCTCATCGTGATTGGTGTGCTGTTGCTGACCGGAACCTGGAACGACTGGATGAACCACCTGCTCAACTGGACGGGGCAGAACACCGGCCCGGGGAGCGGGCTGTGACCACGACGACCGGCAAGAAGCCGGGCAACGCCCCGAAGGTACCGGTGCAAACGCTGCCAGGTGGCCGGCCCCGCGGCCCGCTCACCGAGGTGGTGCGGGTCTCCCGGCGGGCCTGGCGCCGGCTGATCAGCATGCGTACCGCGCTCGTGCTGCTGTTCCTGCTCGCGATCGGCGCTGTGCCCGGATCTCTGCTGCCGCAACGCCCACTGAACCCGACGAACGTCGATCACTACCTGGCCACCCACGGCGCGTGGGGACGGCTGCTGAACCGGTTCGGCTTCTTCGACGTGTTCGGCTCGCCGTGGTTCGCGGCCATCTACCTGCTGCTGGCCGTGTCCCTGGTCGGCTGCCTCGGCCCACGCCTCAAGCTGCACTGGCGCGCGCTGCGGGCCCGCCCGCTGGCCGCGCCGAGGAACCTCGACCGGCTACCGGAGTCCGGCGCCTTCACCGTCGACGAGGGGCCCGAACAAGCCGCGGCCCGACTGCGCGCAGAGTTGGGCCGGCGCTGGCGCACCGAGGTACGCAAGGAGAAGCGCGGCGTCGTCACCATCTCCGCGGAAAAGGGCTACAGCCGGGAGTCGGGCAACCTGCTGTTCCACATCGCCTTGCTGTGTGCGCTCTTCGCGATCGCGATCGGCCGGTTGTGGGGCTATACCGGCTCGGTGATCCTGGTCGAGGGTTCTTCGTTCTGCAATCAGGTGCAGCAGTACGACTCCTGGCGTCCCGGCCGGTTGGCCCAGGACGGCCGGGTCGCGCCGTTCTGCATCGACGACCTGAACAAGTTCACCGCCACCTACCTGAGCACCGGGGAGCCGAAGCAGTTCGCCGCCGACGTGACGTATTCCCGCGGGGCGGACGGCGCGGAGGAGCACAAGCAGATCCGGGTGAACCATCCACTACGGATCGGTGGCGACCGGGTCTACCTCATCGGCCACGGTTTCGCGCCCACCGTCACGGTGAAGATGCCCGGCGGCGGGACGGTCACCAACAGGGTTCCGTTCATCCCGCAGGACCCCAACACGTTCTTCAGTGAAGGCGCCTTCCAGTTCCTCGGCAAGGCCGAGACGGACGGCGCGCACCTGAACGACATCGGCGTCTCCGGCTTCTTCGCGCCCACTCCGGTGGCCGAAGCGGGCGGCACGATCGGATCGTCCGCACCGCAGGCGGTAGATCCGGTGCTCGGCATCTTCGTCTACCAGGGGGACGTGGGTAATGACGCCCAGCCGCGCAGTGTCTACTCCCTCGACCCTGCGCTCATTGCCAGCCACAAGCTGAACCTGGTCGCGAAGAAGAACCTCAAGGTCGGTGAGACGGTCACGACGCCGAGCGGCGCGGCGGTGACCTTCGACGGCTGGAAGCAGTGGGTCAGCATCCAGGTCTCGCACGACCCGACCCAGCAGTACCTTTTGCTCGCCGCGGTAGCGATGGTGCTCGGGCTCATCGGCTCGCTCGGCATCCGTCGCCGGCGGGTCTGGTTGCGGCTGGTCCCGGCCGAGCGCACCCCCAAGGGCCAAGCAGTAACCGGCACTTCTACTCTGGTGAGTATCGGTGGTCTGGCCCGCAGCGATTCGGGCAACTTCACCGAGGAGTTCGCCAAGTTGCTGCAGCGCCTCGCACCTGATGCCGACGAACCGGCGGCGAGCTCCGCAGCCAAGAGGGGATCCGAGCAATGACCGACAAGGGCGACCGATGAGCGTCAACGACGGGCTCGCGCACCTGGCCGATGGGCTGTTCACCGCCGCCATCGCCACATATGCCCTTGCTGCTTTCGGCTACACCGCCGAGTACGCGTTCGGCGGGCGCGGCAAGATCGCTGCGACCACTCCGGCCGCGCTGGCTGCCCCGGACGCGGAGAAGGTGCTGATCGGGTCGGCCGGTCTGTCGACGGCGGAGAGCCTGAGCGACAGCGCGGCGAGCAACCGTGATGCATCCACACCGAAGGTCGAGATCGTCCAGGATGATCCCAAGGACCGGTCCCGGCGCACCGAATGGATCGGCCGCGGCGCAGTTGCCGTCACCATCATCGGGTTCCTGGTGCACCTCGCTTCGGTGTCCATCCGTGGCATCGCGGTGGACCGGGTGCCGTGGGGCAACATGTACGAGTTCTCCGCCGTGGTCGGGCTGGTAGCGGTCGCAGTCTGGCTGGTCACCCTGCTGCGGGCGCCGCAACTGCGGTACCTAGGCCTGTTCGTGATGATCCCGGTGATCGTCGTGATGTTCCTGGCCGGCACCGTGCTGTACGCGAAGGCGCAGCCGCTCGTGCCGGCGTTGCAGTCGTACTGGCTGGCGATCCACGTCTCGGCCGCGGCGACCGGCGAGGGCATGCTGATGGTCTCGGCGGTGCTGAGCATCCTGTTCCTGGTGCGACGGCGTTACGACGCCGCGGTGGCCAGCGGTGCACCGATGCGCTTCCCGGTCTCCGTCGGCGACCGGTTGCCGGCCGCGCAGGGACTGGACAAGTCGGCCTACCGCATCGTCGCCTTCGCCTTCCCGATCTACACCTTCGGTGTCATCTGCGGAGCGATCTGGGCCGAGGCGGCTTGGGGTAGGTATTGGGGCTGGGATCCCAAGGAGACCTGGGCGTTCATCGCCTGGGTCATCTACGCCGCGTACCTGCATGCCCGGGCCACGGCCGGCTGGAAGGGCCGGGCGGCAGCCTGGATCAACGTCGCCGGCTTCGCCGCCATGACATTCAACTTCTTCGTGGTGAACATCGTCATCTCGGGCCTGCACAGCTATGCGGGCCTGAACTGACCGCCGGCCTTAATTGACCGCCGCCCCGAGCTGACCGATCGGTTCAGCTGGGCGTGACGTCGTCCCCGGGGCGTGGCTTGTTGAGGCTGCGCAGGAATTCCGGGTCGTCGTCCGGTGCGATCGCGCGCTTCGATCCGGGACGTGACTGCGGGCGCTGCGGCCGCTCGAATGCGCCGCCCCACATGTCGGCTCGTCGGTCGCGCTGCTCCGCTCCTTGGACGCCGACCCGCGGCCGGCCGAAGACGAACCACAGCACCGCACCGAGATCGAGCCCGATCAGGGCAACCAGGATCCAGAGTGGTTTCTGCATGCCACGCACCTTGTCGGCCGGCGCGGTCAGCGAATCGAAGACGCCGAACAGCCAGAATGCGACAGCGAGCAACCCGAGCACACCACCGGCGAAGAACAGCACCCGTCCAGAGTAGGACGCGCAATCGCCGACCGCCCGCCGATCAGTTCAGCCCTTGCGATTCCACCAGCGCCGCTTCTTCTCCGGTTGGTTCGGATCGTAGGGCTGGCCGTTGAGCGTCACCATCCCG
>JBPCMU010000094.1:0-13126 GCA_051001975.1 Jatrophihabitans sp. | reverse complement strand
CGCTTGTCCTTCCCGCATGACGATCTGCCAGCCTTGCGCTTCGTGGTGGTCATGATGGAATCCACACAGGAGGACGAGGTGGTCCAGGTCGGTGGTGCCGCCGTCTTCCCAGCGGATGGTGTGGTGGACTTCGCACCAGTCGGGTGGGTAGTCGCAGCCGGCCATCACACACCCGCCGTCGCGGGCGGCCAGCGCTCGGCGTTGCGTCGCCGACGCGGTGCGGCGGGTCCGGCCGTAGCCGAGGACACCGTCGGTGTCGATCACAACCGGGATCACGTCGGCCTCGCCGGCCAGGCGGAGGGCTTGGTTCACGGTGAGTTGCCCTCCGTGGCCGGTGGTGACCAGCCCGGTCCGCGACTCCAACTGCTCCAACGTCATGGTGAGCAGGACGGTGGCGGGGGTGCCGCCGGTGGTGGGCAACGTCCCAGACGAGAGGAGGCGTCGGGCCATGTCCAGGATCGCGTCATGCAGCCGCTGCCCCGCGGTCCGCTCATCCCGGCCGCCGTCGCCGGACGGTCGTGGCTTGGCCAGCGGCAGCACCACGGCTTGCACGATGGCGACGGCTTCGGGGGTGAAATGCACCCGGAGGTCTCCGGACCCGTCGCGGTGCACGGTCAGCGTCCCGCCCCGGCGCCGGTCATGCTCACGGTCGTCAGGGAGGGTGCCGTCCGGGTCCACCGTGGAGACGATCCGCCGGCCGAGCTTGCTGAGGGTGTCCGGGTCGAAGTTGCGTGCCTCCGCGACCAGGGTGCGCTCGATGGCGGCGTGGTGTTCCTGCTGCACACCATCGGGGAGGTCTTCCACTGTTGAGGTGATGACCCGGGCCTGCTCCGCGGACAGCTCACCCGCCGCTTGCGCTGCGGCGGCGATCGGGAACAGTGGCGGCAGCACGTCGCCGGTAACTTGTTCGCGTACCCCGAGGCGTTCCGCGGCGCGGACTCGGCCGGTCGCCTCCCGCGCAGATACCCGCAACACCTCACGCAGCAGCATCGCGGTCGAGCGGACGCAGTGCCGCTCCGCGAGCCGCCGATGCTCCACCTCACCCACCAACAGATGATCCACCACGGGCAACCGGCGGCGGTGCGCCTCGACCCGCCGCAGCACCTCAAGGACCTTCTCATCGCCCAGCCGGTACAACTCGGTGCCGGTCAACGTGGTGAGCGCGTCGTCGAGTTGGGCTAATGCCCGATCGACGTCCTGCTCTGCCGCGACCCCAGTCATACATCTGATTATAGAGACGGCGACCGACAGAAACTGTTGAGAGTCGAGCCTGTGGACAACGATCGGTCTTGTGGATAATAGTTATCCCATAAGCTGAAACCGCCACTCAGCAGCGCAACGCGAGCCCACGGTCAACCCTCGTCGACGCGCTCTTTGTCTGACAACGAAACCACGACCTGGCCGCCACCGAGCAGCGAAGCCGGACCGAGGTATCAACGTCCCGTCGGCGCGCAGTTCGTCTGACATGAAAACCACGACCCACCAAGCGATCGGTGTTGCTGATCCACTTCCACTTGGTGTGGGCGCCGAGCATGACCTCCCGGACCACGTCTCCGGCCGCCTCCGGATCGCCGGACAACACCACGGCGTATCGCACTGGCGACGAGCGCTGATCGGCTGCGCGGGTCTCGAAGTGGAGGAGGGTCGCGGCTATTCGACGGTTCGATAGCCGTTCAGCGCACTGTGTCAGCTCGGACTGCCGACCGGTCGGCACCCATTTCCGGGAATGCCGAGCGGGTGGCCTGCTGTTGTTCTGACGACAGTGGAAAGAGAGGTCCCCTTCATGCTGCTCGCAGAACGGCAGTCGTTCGGTGCTGGCACACCCGGCACCGTAAGCTCGATGATAAGAACCGTCGAGCACCTGCAGGAGGGGACGTCCGTGGCCGAAGAGACCGCCGAGGCTCGGCGCGCGCGCTTCGAACGAGACGCGCTGCCGTTCCTCGACCAGCTCTACGCAGCTGCGATGCGGATGACCCGGAACCCCTCCGACGCCGAGGATCTCGTCCAGGAGACGTTCGTGAAGGCGTTCGCCGCCTTCCATCAGTTCACCGAGGGCACCAACCTCAAGGCCTGGCTCTACCGGATTCTCACGAACACGTTCATCAATACCTACCGCAAGAAGCAGCGTCAGCCGCTGGAGTCCAACACCGAGTCCGTCGAGGACTGGCAGTTGGCCGCGGCCGCTTCGCACACGTCCGCGGGGCTGCGCTCGGCGGAGATGGAAGCGCTGGATCACCTCCCGGACTCCGACGTGAAGCAGGCACTGCAGGAATTGCCCGAGGAGTTCCGGTTGGCCGTCTACCTGGCCGACGTTGAGGGCTTCGCGTACAAGGAGATCGCCGAGATCATGGACACGCCGATCGGAACGGTCATGTCGCGGCTACACCGAGGTCGCCGTCAGCTGCAGACGAAGCTGGCCGATTACGCCAGGGAACGTGGGCTGGTCCCAGCCGGCACGGGGAGTGAGTCCTGATGGGATTCGGACCGGGCGGGCTGGATTGCGACGAGGTGCTGCACGAGGTCTTTCTCTACCTTGACGAGGAGACCGACCCCGCCGAACGCAGCAAGATCCGGGCGCACCTAGAGGCGTGTTCGCCTTGTCTGAAGCAGTTCGGGCTGGAAGCCGACGTGAAGTCATTGGTGGCCCGCCATTGCGGTGGCGACCGGGCACCGGACGAACTGCGCACCCGGATCCGCGCCCGCATCACGCAGGTCACGCTGGAGGTCGGGCACGTCGAGTACCGAGCCGAGTGATCGAGTCGGTCCTCGCCGCTGACGGCGGCCTCGGCGCACTGCGAGTGGTCCGCACCTGTCAGCGGTTGGGCATCAAGGCCGTAGCGCTGACCAGCGCCGACCGGGTGAACAAGCAGGCCCGCAAGGCCGATGATGTGGTGCTGCTCTCCGAAGCGGAGTGGTCTTCGGCTGCCGCGGTGGTGGCCGCGGCCAAGGCGGCAGACGTCGACGCGGTGCACCCGGGTCTCGGTCCGCTCGCCGGTGATGCCGTCTTCGCGGAGGAGGCCGACGCGGCGGGCCTCGTAGCCGCCGTCGCCACCGGCTCGTTCGGCGCCGGCGAGATCGTTGCTGCTCTTGCGGCCGAGTCGATCAGCTTCCGGGCCGGCCCGGCAGAGTTCGAGGTACTCGTCTTCGGCACCGACTCCGGCGTCGTCGTGCTGGGCGATCTCGGTGTCGACGGCGAGTGCCATGTAGCGCCCGCGCGAGGGCTGAGCGACGCAGAGCGGGAAGCAGTGCACCGCACTGGCCATGCTGTCGGTGTGGTGCTGTCGATCCGGGGTCTGGCGTCGATCGGCATGGCAGCGGATCAGGTGTGTGGTGTCCGGCCGGGCCTGGCACCCGGCCAGTCGGCTTGGGAGATGGCCAGCGGCGTGGATCTGGTCGAACTGCAGTTGACGGCGCTGACCGGTGAGCTTCCCGCCGAGCTCCTGACAGCCGGTCCGCCGCTGGTCACCGGGTTCGCCATTACCGGCGAGGCGCCAGCCACAGACGCGGATGCCCCGGCCGGGATGCGCCGCGAGGTCTTCGCAGCCGGCAATGAGGAACGCGTCCGGATCACCGTGCACGCAGCAGACGAGATCGCCGCCCGTGCAGCCTTCGCCGCGGCGCTCTTCGATCCGACGCGGTAGCCGGTTCAGGCCTCGATGATGGCGCCGTCCACGTCCCGGGCTCCCGGCTGGGCTGCGGCGCCGTCTTCTGCGGCGTCGGAGTAGTAGTCCGCAGGCCGGGTTTCGTCAACCCCGTCCGGCACTTTGATCGCCTTGAAGACGAGCGTCAGCACGACCGCCACGATGATGTTGAAGACGATCGCCGAGAACGCGATGTAGACCTTCGTGTGGGTCAACGGGAAGTTGGTCAACGAACCGCCGAAGTGGCGCATCCCGTTCACGGTGGTCACCGGCTTGCCGTCGACGAGCCTGGTGGCCGCATTGGGCACCCTCACGTTGTAGGCGGTCACCGTCCCGTAGACCATCGCGACGGCCCAGCCGAGCAAGAGTGCCCAGCGGTGGAACCACCGTGTGTAGAGCCCGGCGACGATGGCGAGGAACGTCTGCAGGATCCAGACGCCGCCGAGCAGTTGCAAGTTGATCGCGTTCTGCCGGTCCATGGACAGCACGAACGCAAGTGCTCCGAACTTCACCACCAGGGAGGCGATCTTAGAGACCTGGGCCTCCTGCTTCGGCGTCGCGTCCGGCTTGAGGAAGTCGCGGTAGATGTTGCGGGTGAAGAGGTTGGCCGCAGCGATCGACATGATCGCGGCCGGGACCAATGCGCCGATCGCGATGGCCGCGAACGCGACGCCGGCGAACCAGCTCGGGAAGTTGTCGGAGAAGAAGTGCGGTACGGCCAGCTGCGGGTTGGCCTTCCCGTCCAGGCCGAACACCTTGGTGCCCTTGGCGATCGCGGCGAAGCCCAGCAATGCCAGTAACGCGAGCATCAACGAGTACAGCGGCAGGATGGACGCGTTGCGCCGGATCGTCTCGCGCCGCTTGCCGGACAGCACCGCGGTGATCGAGTGCGGGTACATGAACAACGCCAGCGCGGAACCGGCCGCCAGCGTTGCGTAGGCCCAGTAGGTGTTCTTGTTCGTGACGAACGCACCGGTCGGCTTGCCGGCCGCGGTCTTGGTTTCCATCTTCGTCTGCGCGGCGTGGAACATGTCGCCGAAGCCGATCTTGACGCCGACGTAGACGATGGCCACCACGATGACCAGGTAGATCAACGCGTCCTTGACGAACGCGATCAGTGCTGGTGCGCGCAGGCCGGAGGAGTAGGTGTACGCGGCCAGCACCGCGAATGCGACGAACAGCGGAAGGTCCTTGATGAAGGTGTTGCCGGATCCGCCGATGCCCATCGTGTCGAGCACGGCCTGGATTCCCACCAGCTGCAACGCGATGTACGGCATCGTGGCGAGGATGCCGGTGACCGCGATCGCCAGTGAGAGCCCACGGCTTCCGTATCGGCCCTTGATGAAGTCCGCCGGGGTGACGTAACCGCGACGGTGGCTCACCGACCACAGCCGCGGCATGAAGATAAAGATCAGCGGGTACACCAGGATCGTGTACGGCACCGCGAAGAACCCGCTCACCGCGCCGGTGGCGTACATGGCGGCAGGGACGGCAACGAAGGTGTACGCGGTGTACAGGTCGCCGCCGAGCAGGAACCACGTGATGACGGTGCCGAAGCCGCGGCCGCCCAACCCCCATTCGTCGAGACTCTGCAGCGGCGTCGTGCGTCGCCATTTCGCGGCGAGGAAGCCACCGACGGTGACGACCACGAAGAAGAAGATGACCACCGCGAGCTGGACACCGTTGACGTGCGTGCCCGCAGCCAGTGGCACGGGGTGCGCGGCGCTGGCCGCCATCGCGCTCATCGTCCGCTCCGGTGCGCCGCACGAGCCCGGTTCACCAGGCGGTGCGCGGTGTAGGTGAAGGCGGAGGCCAGCACCACCCAGACCATCTGGTACCAGTAGAAGAACGGCCAGCCGCCGATCTCCGGCGCCGTTTTGCTGTAGATCGGCACGACGAGCAACGCGAGCATCGGTATGGCCAGCAGCACGCCGACCTGCACCTGCACCGTTCGTGGCAATCGGCCCGGATGCGTCGGCTCGACCTCGGGCGGTTCTTCGTCGGACGTCCGGTGACTCATTGCCGCCTCCGTCAGGGGTCAGGGGGACTGCGACGGAAACGAAGACTAGACCGGTTCAGCCTGCGTTGTCAGCGTCCTGCGTTGATCCCTTGGTGCGCTGCAGCCGGGCGATGAACACATAACGGTCACCCCGGTACCAGCTGCGTACCCATTCGACCGGGCGGCCGTCGGCATCGAACGTGTGCCGGGACAGCACCAGCATCGGAGCGCCGGTGTCGGTCTCGAGCAGGCTCGCCTCGGTGGGGGGTGCGGCAGCGGTCTCGATGGTCTCCTCGGCATCCACCGGGACCAATCCGTAGTCGTGGGCGAAGACCTCGTACAGCGAGCTACTCCGCCGGATCTTCGCGGCCAGCCCGACGAAACGGGCCGCCTCGACGAAGCACACCTCCACTGCCATCGGCCGGTCGTCGCCGGTGCGCAGCCGTTCGATGCGGTGCACCCGCGCACCTGGCAGCAGTTCGAGCCGTTGCGCGGTGACGTCGTCGGCGTTGACCGTCTCGACGGACAGCAGCTTGGTGCCCGGCTGCATGCCTCCGGCGGCGGCCTGCTCGCTGAAGCTGGACATCGACAGGGGCCAGGCCATCTTCGGTTCGGCCACGTAGGTGCCCGAACCCTGCCGGCGGACCAGCCGGCCTTCGCCGACGAGTTCGGCCAGCGCTTGACGGACAGTGGTGCGCGACGTGCCGAGCTCCGCGGTGAGCACCCGCTCTGGTGCCACCGGGCTACCCGGCGGGAGTGCCTCGATGATCTCCAGCAGATGCCGCTTCACCAGGTAGTACTTCGGGACGCTCCCGGACCTGCTGGCCGATGGTGGCTCGGGTGTCGCGGCTGCGCGAGCCCGCGCGGAACCGCGGCGGCTGCTGGTGCTCGGCGCGCTCGGGCGACGGGATTTCGTGGGCACCTCGGTGCGGGCGCTGCTCACCGGCGGTCGCCTCCTCTGCGTAGCCCGGCGCATGGGGCGAGTCGACGGGGTACTTGTCTATACCTGCGGACCTGACAGTAGCGGGCAGGAGCCAGGGCCGTAACGCCCGCGCCGTGTAAATTGGTCTAGTCCAATAGGTCACGGTCGCCGGTCGGCCACTCTGCTCCCTAGGAGGACGCGTGTTGTCAGCCGATTCGAGCAGCCCGGAAACACTGGCACGACGCTGTCTGCTAGCCGGTTTCACGGGTCCGCGGATCCCCGGTTGGCTGGCCGATCAGCTCGGGGCCGGCCTCGGCGGTGTCGTGCTGTTTGCGAGCAACGTGGTAGACCACGACCAGCTTTCCGGCCTCACCGCTGCCCTTCGCGACGCGGGTACCGACGTGGTAATCGGCATGGACGAGGAGGGCGGCGAGGTCACCCGGCTGGACGCCGCTGGTGGCAGTCGGGTGCCCGGCGCCGCGGCACTGGGCGCACTGGACGATGTGGCCGCCACGGAAGCGGTGTACTCCACCCTCGGCCGACGCCTCGCCGCAGCCGGTGTCACGGTGAACCTCGCCCCGGTCGCCGACGTGAACTCCGACCCGCGCAATCCGGTGATCGGGGTGCGCGCGTTCGGTGCCGATCCGGAGCTCGTTGCCCGGCATGTCGCCGCCGCGGTGCGCGGCATCCAGGGCGCCGGTGTGGCGGCCAGCGCCAAGCACTTCCCGGGGCACGGTGACACCACCACCGACAGCCACCGCGCCATCGCGGTCATCGACCACTCCCGCGCGCAGTTGGACGCGGTCGACCTCGTCCCGTTCCGGGCCGCCATCGCCGCGGGCACCCGGTCGATCATGACCGGCCACCTCCTGGTCCGCAGCCTGGACGAGCTGCGACCGGCCACGCTCAGCCCGGATGTGCTCACCACCTTGCTACGCGGCGAGCTCGGTTTCGCCGGCGCGGTGATCACCGATGCGCTGGAGATGAAGGCAATCGCGGACGGTTTCTCCGGCGCCGGCCTCGCAGGCTCGGCGCGGACGCGACCGCCTGGACCTACGGTCGGCGGTGCCTATGGCGCCGGCCTCGCAGGCTCGGCGCGGACGCGACCGCCTGGACCTACGGTCGGCGGCATGGTTGAGGGGGCGGTGCTGGCCCTCGTCGCCGGCGCCGACGCGTTGTGCATCGGCGCGCGCGAACACGATGCCCTCTACGACGAGATCCCGGCAGCTGTAGGCGCGGCGGTCGCCGAAGGCCGGCTGCCGCTGGCCCGGCTGCGCGACGCCGCCGACCGGACTCGAGCGCTGTCGGTACTCGACGCGTCGTCCGGCGTTGCCGCGCTCGGCCCTGCCGGGCTGGCCGAGATTGCGGCTCGGTCGCTGACGGTCAGCGGCGTTCTGCCCACCCTGCATCGCCCGCAGCTCATCGAGTTCCACACCGCGAACAGTGAGGCTGCCGGCGCACTTCGCTGGTCGCTGGCGAACAGGCTGCACGAAGTCCTTCCCGGTGCGGAGTTGGTCGGCGATCCGACCGAGCTCAGCCGCCAGCGCGACGTCGTCGTCGTGGTGCGCGACCAGGTGCGCCATCCTGAGCAGGCGGCGCTACTGACGGCGCTGGCCGCCGCCCATCACGGGGCAGTCGTCGTAGCCGACGTCGGCTGGCCGGGACCGACCGATCACGGACTGCCTACCGTGCACACGCACGGCATCTCACCACCGTTGCTCGACGCGGCCGCACATCTGATCGGCCGGGACAGGGGAGTGGCCCGATGACAACGCACCAACCGATCGGTGGGCTGATGGCCGCCGAGATCGCCGAGCAGCCGGCAGTGCTTGCCGCGCTGCTGGCCGACCAATCCGGGCACATCGCCGAGCTGGGCAGGACCATCCGCAACCGTGCGCCGCGTTTCGTGCTGTTCGCCGCCCGGGGCACCAGCGATCACGCCGCGTTGTATGCGAAGTACCTCGTCGAGACCCAGCTGGCGCTTCCGGCCGGGCTCGTCTCGCCGTCGACGATGACCCTCTACGGGGCCCAGCCGGCGCTGTCGGATGTGCTGTTCATCGCGGTCAGTCAGTCGGGCGGCTCACCGGACCTGGTCGACTCCCTGCGTACAGCGCGTCGATGTGGCGCGCTCACGCTGGCCGTCACCAACAACCCGCAGTCCGACCTCGCGCGGGCGGCCGAGCTCTCCGCCGACGTGTGCGCCGGGACCGAGCAGGCGGTGGCCGCCACGAAGACGTACACCGCTGAACTCCTCGCGCTCTACCTGCTGGTCGCGGCAGTCGCCGGCATCGACGGGGCGGGCGTTGCCGCGCCACTGGCCGACGCCGCTCACGTGACCCTGCAGCACGCCGACCGGGCCGACGACGCCGCGGACCGCTACCGGTTCGCCCAGCGTCTGGTCATCACCGCGCGTGGCTACTCCTACCCGACGGCCCGCGAGGCGGCGCTGAAGTTGATGGAGACCAGCTACCTCAGCGCGCAGGCCTTTTCGGGAGCCGACCTGCTGCACGGCCCGATGGCGATGGTGGATGCTGCGGTACCCACGATCGTGGTGCGCACACCCGGTGTCGGCGGCACGGCGATGGACCCCGTCATCGAGCGATTGACCACCGCCGGCGCCGATGTCTTGCTGGTAGGCCCGGAGAGCGGTCTGCCGATCGCGGCGGACGGGATTGCCGCAGAGCTGCTGCCGATCCTGGAGATCCTTCCCCTGCAGCAGTTGGCCTGGCGGCTGGCGCTGAACCGGGGCGGTGACCCGGACGCGCCGCGCGGGCTGCGCAAGGTCACCCAGACCTACTGACCGCACGCTTTTGGCCGCCGGCCGTCGAATACGACGCTGGGCGGCCAAAACCGTGCGGCGCGCGGATATGACACCCTGACCCCAATGTCTGCGCTGTCCTTCCGGCTGACCGCCCGCACCGACCTCGACGTCAACGAGGTCGGTCACTTGCTACGGCTTGTATCGCAATGGCAGCTGCTCGCTGACCTGTCCTTCGCCGATCTGCTGCTCTGGGTGCCGCTGCGCCCGGCCGGGACCGATCAATCCGGCACCGAGCAGCCGGACGTCATCCAAACTGAGTTCCGGTGCGTGGCACAGTGCCGGCCGTCCACCGGGCCGACCGCGCACGAGGAGGATCTCGTCGGCGCGATAGGGACCGGGCCGGGCGCCTCCGCGCTACGGGTGTCGTATGCCGAGCGCCGCATCTTCCGGGAGAGCGACCCCGACTGGCGCGGTGAGACGCCCATCCGGCACGAGGCGATCCCGGTGCGCAGCGGTGGACGCATCGTCGCGGTGCTCGGTCGCGACTCGAACCTGACCGGCATCCGCAGCCCGAGCCAGCTGGAGTTGACCTACCTGCAGACCGCCAGCGACCTCACCGAGATGGTCGCCGACGGCACCTTCCCGGCCGCCGACGGTTCCGAAGATGGCCCGGGACCGTCCGTCGGCGATGGGCTGTTCCGGCTCGATGCCGACGCCACGGTGCTCTACGGCAGCCCGAACGGGATGTCTGCACTGCGCCGGCTGGGCGTGGTCGGCGACGTGCTGGGGCGGACCTTCGGGGATGTGCTGCGCGGGGTGCTGCCCGACCCGCTGGAAGCCGAAGATCTCGCCCTATTGGCCAGGGCCGCCGCGGCCGGCCGGCCGGTCGAGGGCCAGGAGGCGAGCAACGGGCAGGCGACGGTGCGTTTCCGGGCACTGCCGCTCGTCCCGCGTGGCCAACCGCTCGGCGCCTTGGTGCTGGTGCAGGACGTCACCGAGCTCCGGCTGCGGGATCGTCAACTGATCAGCAAGGACGCCACCATCCGGGAGATCCATCACCGGGTGAAGAACAATCTGCAGACCGTCGCGGCGTTGCTGCGCCTGCAGTCTCGCCGCGTCGTTGCTCCGGAGGCACGCGAGGCGCTGGATGAGGCGATGCGGCGGGTCAGCGCGATCGCGTTGGTGCACGAGACGCTGTCGGTGGCGGGGGAGGACGCCGTCGAGTTCGACGAGGTGGTCGACCGGCTGCTCGGCGTGCTGGTCGACGTGGGTGGTACCGGTCAGCGGGTGCGGCTGCACCGATCAGGCTCGTTCGGGTCCCTGGCCGCGACCCGGGCCACCCCGCTGGTGCTGGTGCTGGTGGAGATCGTGCAGAACGCCTTGGAGCACGGATTCGGCGCGGATGCGTCCGGTGAGGTGGAGATCGCGGCGCTGCGCATCGGCGGCCGGCTCACCGTGACGGTGCGCGACGACGGCGTAGGGCTACCGAGCGGGTTCGACCCGACGGGATCCGACCGGCTGGGACTACAGATCGTTCGGACCCTGGCCGACGCTGAACTGGGCACCGAGGTGAAATGGGGTGCCCGCGCGGACGGGCAGCAAGGCGCGGAAGTATCGATGACGCTGGACGTCACCGTCGATGCTTAGCCACTTGCATAGGCAATGAGTCAATCCGTGACGCCTGCGGAGCAGGCGCAAATGTCAGGGCGCCGATCAGCCGAGCCGGGCGCGGGCCCGGGCGTTGCGGCGCTTGAGCGCGCGGCGCTCGTCCTCGGAGAGGGCACCCCAGACGCCGGCATCCTGACCGGTCTCCAGCGCCCAGGACAGGCACTGCTGAGTGACCGGGCACCTCCGACAGACAGCCTTCGCCTGCTCGATCTGCAGCAGTGCCGGGCCGGTGTTGCCGATCGGGAAGAACAGCTCCGGGTCCTCGTCACGGCAGATGGCGTGATGCCGCCAATCCATGGGTTCGTGCTCCTTAGGTCTGTTGGTGTCGGTACGCGCGTGCGCCCAACGCTTGTGAATTCTTTCACGAGCCGTCGCAGGTAGCAAGGATCTGTGGCGGAAACCTTTCCTGCTCGGCGGCGGGTGCTCGTGGCGCGGAGCGGCACAACGCCCTGGTCTGGGACGTAGGCGCTCGTTGTCATCGGCTTCGCGGCCGTGCTGCGCTGACGGTGGACGGGGTGGGGGTGCGGCCGAGGGGCCAGGAAGCCGCGCCTACCCATCAGCGTGGACCCGGATGACGTTCACGCGCAAGGCCCTCGGCGAAATTCGTGCGCAACGGCAGGTGTCCGGCCCGCGCTCAGCAGACCATCGAGATCGCCCGCGGGATCGACCAGAACTGCACTTCGGTGCGCTCGCCCAGGTAATCACCGTCCACCTGGAACGGCATCGGTCGATCGCAGCTGAGTGTCAATCCAGGCAGATCGTGCTCCACCAGCGCGCCCCGGTCGCGCGGTTCGCCGGCGCGCAACAGCTGCGGGAGCGCGTAGAGGACCGGTATCAGGCCCATTCGGCGCCGCGCGTACACGTCGAGGCCGGCATCGAAGGACGCGCTCGGGGTCGGGGTGACCGGCCGGGTACCCAAGTACGTCCACGGCGAAGTGTTCGCCACGACTGCCATGTGCAGTCCAGCGGTCTTGGTGCCGTCCGGCCGGCTCAACGTGATGGCGCCGTGCCGGCGGTCCCCGCGGTAGAACTCGCGGACTGCGGTACGCACGTACAGCGCGTGGGTGGACCGTCGGCCCCGGCGGCGTTGTTTCTCCACCCCAGCGACCACCGCCGCGTCCAGACCGATACCGGCGGCGAAGGTGAACCAGCGGTCCTCGGCCCGGCCCAGCGACACCACCCGCCGGTGACCGCTGCGCAGCGCGTCGATCATCTCGTCGGTGGCGGCGACCGGGTCGTTCGGCAGGCCGAGCGCCTGGGCGAAGACGTTGGTCGAGCCGGCCGGTACCACCCCGATGGACGGCACTTTGGCATGCACTCCGTCGGTGAGGGCACCGTTGATGACTTCGTTGACGGTGCCGTCGCCACCCAGAGCGATGACCACCTCGACCTCTTCGCGCATTGCTCGGCAGGCGAGGGCGGCGGCGTGGCCGCGGTTCGCCGTTTCCTCGATGGTCAGCTCCGCGTGGGCGCCCAAGGCGTTGGCAAGGACGCGGCGCTCCCGCGGCGTGGTGGCGGTCGCCCGCGGATTGGCGATCACCAGTACGCGCACAGGACGCGAGGGTACCGGTCGGTAAGGTCGAGGCCTTCGGTCCATCACCACATCCCGGTCGGCGGCCTTGCCGGTCGCGGTCTGACGGAGGAGCAGTTCGTGCCCACCGACCCGACCGGCTCCGGCCGCTCGCCGCACGTGTCGTCTTCAGATGGCGCGGTGCAGGTCACCCGGGAGATCCGGATCGCGTCCGCGATCGTCGCGCTGCAGGGGCTCGCGCTCGTCGCCGCAACGGCACTGTTGGTCGTCAAGTCACTGCTGGACAACGCGGACAGCATCGGCCGGGCGCTGTTCGCGGCAGCGTTGGCGCTGGTGGCCGCCGCGGTGCTCGGACTCTGCGCCAACGGGCTACGCCGAGGGCTGAGCAGCTCGCGGTCGCCGATCGTGGTGCTGGAAGTGGTCGCGCTGCCTGTCGGGTTCAGCCTCGGCTTCCAGGCCGGCCTGATCGGCTACGGCGGGCCGATCGTGCTGACCGCGCTGGCCGTGCTGGTGTTGATGTTCAGCCCCGGCGGCCGCCGCGACTGGGCCTGACCCGGCCGCACCAAACTTCCCGCGATGATCAAGGCAGTCTGCCGGTTATAGC
>JBPCMU010000093.1:0-32895 GCA_051001975.1 Jatrophihabitans sp. | reverse complement strand
GGGCGGCGTCAGCCGGCAGGGCGAGGCCGACCTCATCGTCGCCAAGCACCGCAATGGCCCCACCGCCACCATCGCCGTCTCCTTCCAAGGCCACTACAGCCGCTTCGCCAACATGGCCTGAGGAGTTCTGCCGCGCATGAGCCAATGCTTACGCCGCGACGGACGGGAGGCGATGAGAGGCTGGGAATCCCCGCTGATCCCGGCCTGGCTGCCGAGCACTTCGGGCCAGGTCAGTGGTGTCCAGGGTGACCCGCAGGGCCATCGGTCATCGGGCGGGCGCCTCTGGCACTTCGTGTCGAGCGAGGCGTCGGGTAGCGATGGGGGATGAGCGCGGCGCGGAATTGGCCTGCGAGCCGAGCTGGTGACTGATCCGCCTTCCTGGGCGGCCTTGAAGGAGCAATAGGGAGCCGAGAGCGATTGCGGCTCCGGCGAGCTGGAGAGGGTTCAGGGACTGGTGCAGCCAGATCCATCCCAGTGCGCCGGCGGTGATGGGGCTGAGCATGCCGAGCGCGGAGACGGCGGCGGCGGGCAGTCGGGTGAGTCCGGCGAACCAGAGGTAATAGCCGCCGATGGTGCTGGGGCCGATGAGCCAGGCGAAGCCGGCGAGGGCGTGCCAGGTCACGGTGCGGGGCACACCCTCGGTGCTGAGCAGGAGAGGCACGAGGAGGATTCCTCCGGCGGTGAGTTGCCAGGCTGTACTGGTCCACACGCCGACCGGCGGCCGCCACCGGCGGGTGAGGACGAGGCCGAGGGCCGAACTTGCGGCTGCGCCGAGCGCGGCCAGCATGCCGAGCAGGTCAGGGTGACCGGCCGCACGGAGAACGAGAAGCCCGATGCCGGCGACGCCGAGCAACGCGTAAAGCACCTGGGTACGGCGGACGGTTTGCTTGAGTAGCGCGGGTGCGAGCGCGATGACGAGAACCGGTTGGCAGGAGGCCAGGACGGCGGCAAGACCGCCAGGCAGCCGGGAAGCAGAAATGAACAGCAGCGCGAAAAACCCGCCGATGTTCAACGCCCCGAGGATCGCGCTGCGCCACCACCACTGACCGCTCGGCAGGCGGCGGACGAACGCGAGCAGCACGAGTCCGGCTACCAGCGCCCGGACCGTTGCGGCCAGCAGGGGACGCCCCTCCGGGAGCAGTTGAGTGGTCACGGCATACGTCGTTCCCCACATCATTGGTGCGATGGCCACCCGCATGTTGCTAATCACTTAGCCACTATAGCTAAGCAATTAGCAATCTGCTAGAGTCAGCGTGTGCCTGATCCCGTCGATGACATCCTGGCCCAGTGGGGCGAGCAGCGACCTGACCTCGACGTCTCCGCGATGGGGCCGCTCGGCCGCTTGAGCCGAGTGGCGGATGCTGTCGCGGCTCGCCAGAAAGTCACGTTCGCGAGGCACGGGCTCGACGCCGGAACCTTCGACGTTCTCGCCACTCTTCGGCGCAGTCCGCCACCACACCGACTCACCCCTCTTCAGCTGACCGAGGCAGCGATGATCAGCACCGCGGCGACCTCGCAGCGACTCAACCGGCTCGAAAGCCACGGATTCGTCCACCGCACCCCTCGCGACGACGACGGCCGCGGCGTGATTGTCGAACTCACCGATGAGGGCCAGCATCTGATCGATCAGGCGGTGCTTGACCACCTCGCCACCAATCGCCGAGCCCTTTCCAGCCTCACTATCACGCAGCAGCGGACCCTCTCTCAGCTCCTCAGTCGAATGATCACTGACCTCGAGCGGCCGATCTGATCCGCGGTTGGTAGCGGCCTGTACGTCGTCGACCTGGACATAGCAGATCGCCCAGCCGGCTGGCCGCGCATCAGCTTGCAGGCATCGCCTTGCGGTAGGCGGACACGGCGACCACTGCGGTGACGACGTGCAGGACCATCAGGGCCACCACTCCCGCGGTGGTCTGCCCGGCCACCGAGTCCGTGGCGAGCAGCGCGACGTCCGGAATGAGCGAGAGGACCAGGACGGTCGGGACGAGCGTGTTGAGCAGGGCGCGGCTGTGGGCCGACCTGGTGAGGATCAGGCGCCAGCCGACGGCGCCGATGATCGCGCCGACGATCGTCCACATGACGATGGGGCCGGGCGTGAGCGGGACGAAGTCGTCGCTCATGCCGAGCGGGCCGCGGGCGATCACGGAGATCACGACGTTCGTGACCGCGGCGATCACGCCGGCGCCGGCGCCGGTCCTCAGCGCCGTGCCGAAGCTGACGGCTGAGCGGCGGGTAGGGGCCGAGGTGGGCGTAGATGTGGTCATCGGGACTCCTTGAGGGGGTACGGGTGCTCAGGAGAGCGGGAGGGCGAGGGTGTGATCGCGCTTCGTGGCCAGACAGCGGGCGTTGGACTCCGACAGGTGAACGCGATCGTCTGTTTGCTGAGTGAAAAACACGCTCGTTCCGCTTGTGATTTGCACTCGCTTGTCGAGACCCGCGGAGCTCTAGCCGGGCGTCCCGTCACGCTCGCTTCGTCGGGCGAGGTGTTGTCGCTGCCGCTCGTGCAGATCTGCCACCCACCCTCAGCCATCCTTGGCCGATGGGCGAACCCGCGGGTCGCCGGGAACATGAGCGTCAGGCAAGGCTTGCACGTACGCACGATCCTGCTCGATCCGTGCGTGTACCTGATCAGCTCCGCCGATGGACCCGTGGCCGGGGACCAGGACATCGACGTCGTCCGCCGCGCGCTCGAGCAGCCGCAGCGCGGCGAGGTAGTTCTCGATCGCGTCAGCGGTGCCGTTCAGGTCGAGCATCGGAGGCAGAACATCGGAAAGCATGTCGCCGGCGACGAGAACGCCGCGCTCCTCGATCAACAGCGCCGCATGGCCCGGGGCGTGCGCTTGATGCTCGATGATCCGGACTTGAGGCCCATCCCAAGGAATCTGCGCCGCCCCGGCGGGCAGGCCAGTAATGAGGCCGAGCAGGTCCAGCGGTACCTGCTCGGCGACGTCCGGCGGTATCAGCTGCGCGGCGATGCGGGCCTTCGCGCCCGGGTCCGACAGCCGATCCCGGACAGTGGCCGCGCAGCGGGCTGTGCCGTAACGAGGCGCCGCGCCGAGCTCGGCGTGCCAGAGCAGGTGATCCCAATGCGGGTGCGTCGAGAAGCCGACCACAACGGTCTGACCCAACTTGCGAAGGTCGTTCGCGAGGCAGTCCATCTCGTCGTCGGTGACCCCGGGGTCGATGAGCATTACGCCGGCCCGGCCCTGAACGACGATGGCGTTGCTATGGAGAAACTTGCTCTGGTGGACCAGCACACCTTCCGCGACCTGCGTCAGCCTGGGGCAGATGAGCACTATGCCGTTGGCGGTCTGTCGTGTCGTGTCTTTCATCTGGCACTCCTCAGTCCTATGGCCCCCGGATGCTGCGAGTGACTCCTGGGGTCTCGTTTGATCGATTGCCGGCGGCACGTGCGTCAGGATGGACGGGTGTTTCCTCGCTCGCGTGCCCGATCAGCCCATCGCCATCAGTCCGACCGATGCGCCACAGACCAGCAGACCCAAGCCTTGGCTGAGTTGGAACCGCTCGCGCAGAACGGTTGCGGCGAGAAGCACGGTCACGGCCGGATAGAGCGAGGCCAAGACGCCGATCACGGCCAGATCGGCGCTGTGGCTGGCCAGCAGAAACGCTGCCGTTCCCGCCGTACCGAGCAGCCCGCCGACAGCACCCCAGCCGGCAGCGCGGCGCCCGGCCTGATCCCGGGGGACCCATGGCTGCCGCAGCAAGCCGGCGACGATCAGGGTGAACACCGCCCCGACGCCCTGGTTGGCGGCCAGCGGCAAGACTCCGGCCGACTCCGGCACCTGGGCGAGAGCCACGAACAACAGACCGAACCCGAGGCCGGCCAGCGCTCCGTCCGAGATACCGCTCCACGACCGGCCGGTTCCGTCCGCGACCTCGCGCGAGACGAAGTAGATGCCGGGCAGCGCTACCAGGACCCCGGTCCAGGCGAGCGCGCCCAGGCGTTCGCCCAGCGAGACGCCGACGAATACCGGCACCAGTGCGGCGCCGACGCCGGACACGGGGGCGACCACTCCCATCCGGGTCCGGGCCAGTCCGCGGTACAAGAAGACGGTGCCGAGCGCGCTGCCCAACCCGGCCATCAGCGCCCACGCGAAGTCTGCTGGACGGGCCAGGCCTGGCAAGTACAGGCCCACCGCCAGCATCGCGAGCCCGCCCGCGAGCTGACCGACGAGGGCAACGGCCCACGGCGAGATGCGACGCGCGGTGAGCCCACCGACGAAGTCGGCTGCCCCGTATCCAACCGCGGCCGCCAGGGCCAAGACGATTCCGATACGCATGGGACGAGCGTGGCTCGGATGCGGCCCGCTCTGAAGATCCACTTCCGGCTCGCCACATCGGACCACTTCGGGTGGCGGGTCGGATGAGCGTCACCTGGTCGGGGAAGGGGCCGACCCTGTTCCTGGCATTGGACCGGGCCGGCGCAACCCCCCTCGGACACCAGCTTGAGGACCAGCTGCGCGCGGCGGTGCGCGACGGCCGGATGCGTGCGGGTGAGCGACTGCCGTCCTCGCGACGACTCTCCGAGGAGCTGCGGGTCTCCCGGGGCATGGTGGTTGCCTGCTACGAGCAACTCATCGCCGAGGGCTACCTGGTCGGGTCGGCCGGTTCGGGCACGCGGGTCGCCGCCGGGGTGAGCGAGCCAACCGGCCGGTCACGACCCGCGGGACCCACCAGCCCTTCCACTCCCACGCGGCATCGGGTCGAGGTCGACTTCGAGTACGGCGTGCCCGACCTGCGTTCCGCGCCACTGCGTGACTGGATGTGGGCCCTGCGCGAGGCCGGACGCACCGCGCCGACTGCGATGATGGGCGACGAGAACGACGCAGGCGCCCTTCGGCTCCGGGAGATGGTGGCCGCGTACCACCGTCGCGTCCGCGCTGGAACCGCCGAGGTGGATCAAACCGTGATCGTCAACGGCTTCCGGCACGGCCTAGTGCTGGCGCTGGGCGCCCTCGCGCGCGCAGGCTTCGAGCGGGTCGGCCTGGAGGATCCCGGGCCCCGCCAGCACGACGAGATAGTCCGGCGCGCGGGGATGCAGCCGATAGCCGTACCTGTCGACCGCGCCGGCCTCGACGTCGACGCGCTGCATCGTTCCGGCGCCCGGGCCGTCCTCGTCACACCGGCTCACCAGTGCCCCACCGGGGTGGTAATGGGACCCGAACGACGTCAAGAACTTGTCGCGTGGGCAGCGGAGGTCGATGGGATCGTCTTGGAGGACGACTATGACGCCGAGTTCCGATATGACCGGCAACCCGTCGGCTCCTTGCAGGGACTCGCCCCCGACAGGGTCCTGGCACTGGGTTCGCTGAGCAAGACCCTGGCCCCCGGGATCCGTCTCGGCTGGCTGCTGGTGCCGCGGGCTCTGACGGGTCCGGTGATCAGGGAGAAGCTCCTGACGAGTCGCGGGGCCCCGGCTCTCGACCAGTTGGCGCTGGCCACGTTGCTGGAGTCGGGGCGCTATGACCGGCACGTGCAGCGGATGAGGGAGGTCTACCGCCAGCGCCGCGACGTCTTGGCCAGGGCCGTGACCGAGCACGCGCCGGGTCTGCGCCTGGTCGGGCTCGAAGCGGGGTGCCACGCGGTCCTCGAACTGCCTGCGGGCGTGATCGAAGCCGAAGTCGTGCAAGCGGCGCTGCGCCGCGCTGTCCGGGTCTACGGGTTGTCGCACTACCGCGTCGATGCTCCGCGGGCGGGTGAGGCGAACGTGCCAGCAGGCTTGGTGCTCGGGTTTGGCAACGTCATCGAGGAACGGATCCTGCGCGGAATCGAGTTGCTCGGCAAGGTCCTTTCGGGCATGCCTACCTAGGATCCGAACGGCAGGCATCGACGCTGTCGGGCAGCGGGGACATCTCCCCATCACAGGAACGTCCGCAGCACGCCGTCGGGTTTCGGGCTGAGCGCAACTTGCCGATGGTCATGCTCGTCTCGCAGGGCGGACCGCTACCGCGCGCGCTCTCGCGGCCGCCCGCACGGGATCCCGAACCGGCACGCTCCGCGTGACCATCCTCAACCGGAACAGATGAGCTGGGCTCTCGGCGCCGATCTTCAACCCCAGCGGCCGGTCGCCCATCCAGCTGCCAGTCCCACCGTCGTAGGTCGAACGCGAGACCGCGCGGACGCTCGATCTTGGTTGCCTCAGCCGGGCTGGAAAAACGCGAGCATTCTCTGGCCGGCGTCTGGCGAGCTCAGGATTTCCTGCATGCCTGCGGATTGGCGGGCGGCAGCACTGGTGCGTTCGAACATCTCGCATTCGTATTCCTCGACAGCGGCCGGGTAGTCGTCGGGGTGCGCGGCCAGCGCAAGGCCGAGCCGGGCGCCGTCCAGAAGCGCCATGTTGGCACCCTGCCCCACCGGCGGCATCAGGTGCGCGGCATCGCCGAGCAGCGTGACCCCGGCCGTCGATGGCCAGGTCAGGCCGACCGGGAGCGTGGTGATCGGCCATGCCCTGATGGTGTCGTCACAGGCGGCGATCAGTGCGGTGACTCGCGGGTCCCAGCCGGTGAAAAGGTCGATCAGCCGAGCCAGCGCGACGCCGGGATCGTCGAACGGGATCGCGCTGCTGACCAGCCAGTCCTCGGCGGTGTTGTAGAAGCTGAGGTAGATGCGTGCACGCCCGTCGCCTGCACGCTGCGCCGACAGGGATTGGCCGTTGCCGAGCACCCAATAGTTGCCGCGCCCGATCATCGCCGCGAGGTCGGGGTGGGTAAGTGCGATATCGAGGATGCCGAGTTCGATGACGTGTTGGCCCGCATGCGCCGGGCGGGCATCGGTGAGCAACGCACGGACTCGGGAATGGGCGCCGTCGGCGCCGACCAGCAGTCCACTGGTCGCGCTGGTGCCGTCATCGAAGTGCAACAGACCGTCATCGGCATGCGAGAACGCGTGCCCCCAACGCACGGCACCTTCGGGCAGGGAGTCCAGGAGCAGGCTGCGCAACTCAGCACGGTCGACCTCGGGTCGCTCGAGCGGCGCATCATCGGGCGTATCTTCCTGGAGCAGGAGCGTGCCGTCCGGCTCAAGCAGCCGCAGGTCCTGGCCTTCGCCCGGGGCGATCGCGCGGAACTGATCAATCAGGGCCGCCTCGCGCAATGCCCACTGCCCCGAATGTATGTCGAGCATCCCGCCCTGAGCACGAGCGTCGCGGACGGGTTCACGCTCGTACACGACAGCCTGGATGCCGTTGATGTGCAGCACCCGGGCAAGCGTCAGGCCGCCGAGCCCGGCTCCAACGATAGAGATCACCATGGCGTGATGATACATCGTATCGAAAGAGCCGCCGTATCACTTTAGACGATGTACCGTAATGGAATGTTGGTGTGGGAGCGGTCAGAGCCACTGAACCGGCCGGTGCCGGGCCCACTAAGCCGGGAGCGAATTGTGGCAGCGGCAGTCCGGCTTGCCGACGCAGGCGGCTTGGAAGCGGTGTCGCTGCGCAAGGTCGCCGCTGCATTGGATGTCGGGCCGATGCGGCTGTATGGCTACATCGCCACCAAGGAAGAGTTGCTCGATCTGATGGTCGACGCCGCGTACGCCGAGATGCGCCCGGCCGGAGACCAATGGCGAGACGTGCTGCGCTCCCTTGCCGAGACCACCCGGCAGGTCGTTTACCGGCACGAATGGCTCGCCGACCTGATCGGTGGACGACCCCAGCTCGGGCCGCACGCGCTTGCCAGGGGAGAGGCTGTTCTGGCCGCGCTGCATGACCTCAACGTGGATATGGTCATGCCGGTGGTCGCCGCAGTCGACGCGTACGTCATTGGCGTGGTGCGGAGGGAGATCGCCGAGCGGCGCGCCGAGCGGGCCACCGGGATGGACACCAAACAATGGCAGGCCGCCTACGGGCCATACCTCGAACGGGCGTTCGCCACTGGCAGATTCCCCGCACTGGCAACAGTTGTACGAGAAGCCGCCCACCTGGACACCGATGAAACCTTCGGCATCGGCCTCAACTTCCTACTGACCGGCATCGAAGCCTGCATCTTGCAATGACGCAGGCACGTCGATTTCGGGCCGGGTTAGCAACGGTGGTGTGCACAGTGGCAAGGTCGGGGTGTGGACGTCGATGAATGCATTGGCCGACTCGAGGCGGAAGGTTCCCTGCTGACAGCGGTGATCGAGGATGCTGACTGGAACGCACGGGTGCCGGCGACCTCGTGGGATCTGCGATCGCTGGTCGTTCACGTCGGTGCAGTGCACCGCTGGGCCAACGACGCCATTGTGCGACGGTTGGCGATCAACGAGACGCGCGGCAGTTCGGCGTTTCGCGGTGACGTTCCCGACGCTGAGTTGAGGGTGTGGTTCGCCGACGGGCTGGCCGCGATTGTTGCGACGTTGCGCGCGGCCGGGGACGATCTGTCGGTCTTCACCTTCCTGCAATCGCCGACACCGCGGCACTTCTGGGCACGGCGACAGGCGCATGAGACCGCGATCCACCGGGCTGACGCCGAAGCTGCCATCGGCGACGTGACGCCCTTTGATGCCGACTTCGCCCAAGATGGCCTCGCGGAACTCGTGGGCGGATTCGCGTATGAGCGAGGGTTCGCGTCAGATACCGCCGGCACCCTCGCGCTGGACTGCACCGACGGCCCGAGCTGGCTTGTCACCTTCGGCGAGGAACGAAACCGCACCGTCGAGACCGAGAACATCTCATCGGCGACTGCCACCGTGAGAGGCACGTCCTCAGCGCTGTATCTCTGGACGTGGAACCGGCCGGCGCCGGTGCACACAGAGGGAGACGAGGCAACTATCCATCTCTGGCAGCGCATCAGGATTTAGACCGTCACTTGTCGTCGGGACGAGCCCGGTCGAGCCACTCGTGGAGCAACGAGGCGAAGATCTCGGGGCGCTCGTGCATGAGGGCGTGGCCGGCGCCTTCGACCACCGCAAAGGTGGCGCACGGATAGCGCTCGAGCAGTTCCATCGCGTCGGTGTATCCGACAATCGAATCGCGTCGCCCGGCCGCGATGAGCGTCGGCGCCGAGAAGAGGCTCGACCCGATGTGGACCGTCCATTCGGCGAAGATGCGTCCCAACGCAGTCTCATCGACAAGCGACATGCTCGCCACGACATGGTCGCGGTAACGGCGGGCGGTGGCCGGCGTGCGCACGACGAAGTACTCATCGAAACCTTGCCGTTGCTCGGGTTCGAGCTCGTCGTAGGCCTCGGCATCCTGACGAATCACCTCTTGGTCAGGCACGTTCTGCGAGCGCTCGGCGACGGGGCACAACAACATCAGGCCGAGTACCAGGTCCGGTCGCTGTGCGGCCACGCCGCGCGCCAGATATGCGCCGTAGGAATGACCAAACAGGAGCACCGGCCCGGCCTGCAGGTGATCAACAAAGTCGCAGAGCAGCGCCACCACGTCGTCGTTGCAACGCAGGCCGCCGGTTGTCGAGCGACCCATCCCGGGCAGATCCGGATAGATCCGCCGGTATCCCGAGGGGAGAGCGTCCGCCTCGATCACCGCCTCGATCTCGCGGTGATCGACACCGGCTCCGTGCAGTGCGACAAGCGGCACGCCGTCACCGTGCTCGACGTAGTGGATCAAGACCTCGTTGATCCGTAACTCCATATCGACACCGTAGTGACCCGTACGGACGACTCGTGAAGACCTCTGAGCGGTCGCGCCGGCCGGCGGTGTCTAGGCTCCGCATCACGACGCAACGATCGGGTGGTTCGCTCACATGCTGTTCTTTGTACATGGCCGGGACGTGCCCGGCTTCGACTGGGACTCCGATGAGCTGAACGAGGCGCATTGGTCCTACATGGACAAGTGGGCAGGTGCACTCATCGCGAGAGGGCCGACACTGTCGGTCGACGGGTCGATGCACACCGGAAGCGTGCACATCATCGACTTGTGTGACGGCGCCGCGGCACGGCGATTCGCGTTCGAAGAGCCGTACTACCTGGCCGGACTGTACGAAGAGGTCACCGTGCAGCCGTTCGCGTCGTCGCTCGACGGGACGATGTGGGATCGGCCATCGGCGACCGCAGACCAGCCGGCGACCCTACTGCTCGCGACATGGACGGAAGTCGCCTTTGAGCCCGACATTGCCGAGGAGCTTCGCAACGCTTTCGCCAGCGCCGAAGCAGGTCCGTGGATATTCGCGGGTGCGCTGCTGAGCGACGACTCGACAACGGTGCGCGGGTTGGCTGCCGCCGTGGATCTTGGCCCGAGCGAGGCAGAAGGCCTCCTCCGCGCCGCGATCGCGCAGGTACTCGCCTCGCCGGGCGAGGTGCACTGGCACTGCTGGGCGCGGGGTGGCCGACCGACCGAGTAGCCGGGCTCGACCTACAATTCGGCTGACGCCGACGAGCGTCGAGGAGTCGTGGCTGCTGGGGATTGTCTGGAGGCATGATCGGGTGAGGGCACTGCGGATCGCGTTGCTGCTCGCACTCGTGATTCCGGCGGCGACCGGCGTCGTGGCGTGCACATCTTCCGGCGGCAACTCATCCTCCAGCGATTCGTCGGGGGAGATCGCTGCCAGCAGCTCAGCGGTGTCGTTCGTCGTAGCCGGCACCACCACCTACGCGACATTGCAGGTCCCGGCCCACCGGACCGGCCAGAAGCTGGCCGCCGCGCTGCTGCTCGCCGGCTCCGGGCCGACCGACCGAAATGGCAACCAGCTCACCTCCGGCGTGACGCCGTACACGCTTCAAGTGGTGGCGGACACGCTGGCGAAGCAAGGCATCATGTCGTTGCGATTCGACAAGTACTTCTCCGGGAAGACCGGCGGCGGCCGATTCGCCCAGGACGTCGGCTCGATCACGGCCCAGGATTTCCTCGACCAAGCCGTCGCCGCTTACACCTACCTGAGCACTCAGCCCCTTGCCGATCCGTCGAAGCTGCTAGTCCTCGGACACTCCGAGGGTGGGAAGTACGCCCTCAGCGTTGCTGGTTCCGTGTCGAGGAAGCCAGCCGGTCTGGGGCTGCTCGAGCCGGCAGATCAGCGCCTCCTGGATGTGTTCCGGATCCAAGTGGACGAGAAGCTCAACGCTTTAGTCGCCCAGGGCGCGCTCACCCATGCCCAGGCCATCAGCAACGCCGGGGTGATTGTGACGGCGATAGAGCACTTCCGGACGGGCCAGTCGGTAGACCTCACCGGACTGGTGGCTGCGCTGCGGCCCTCCGTAGCGCAAATGTTGGTCACTTCACCGGACCTGAACTTCACCCGCACGGAAGATCGGCTGGATCCGGTCATTTTCGCCCGTGCTGTGCAGAGCGGCACCCGGGTGCTGGTCACCGACGGCACCCGGGACTCGCAGATCCCGCCGTCCACCATCGGCCCGCTGATCGACGCGCTGCACGCCGCCGGGACGACCGGTCCGGGACTGCAACTGATCCAGGACATCGACCACGACATGCACTTGCCGAGCCAACCGGCCACCCAGGCGGTCCTCGCCCCGGCCGTCGTCACCGCGATCCAGCAGTGGGCGGAACCCTTCGCCTCGACCCCCTAGGCGTGGCGGTCGCCGCTAAGCGCGTTGGCGCAGGCGGCCAGGTCGGCGAGCAAGCGTTGTTGCGCGGGCGCCGTGAGCGGGGCGAGCATCCGCTTCTCGATGGCGCGGACCGCGACGATGGCCGCACGCAACGCATCCGCCGCCCGGGCCTGCGGGTCTCGCAACCCGACACAGGAGGACAAGCTGATGCCACAGCACACCACCGAGGTCGACGTGCTCGGGCCATGGTCGCTATCGACCAGCAGGAGGTTCTGGGAGGGCTTCAGCCCCGGAGCGCTCGCCGAACAGCCGGCGCCCGATCAGATCCATACGGTCTTCCGCGTGGAGGCAGGTGTGTCGATTCCTCTCCCTCGACATCGACGCCCGCGGCTGGGCTGCGGTCGCCGACCGCGACCCAGTCATCGTCGACGCGCAGCAACAACTACCCGGGCTGCGTCCCTGCGGCTTCCACTCGCCCTACGAGGCCGCCGCCTGGGCGGTGTTGTCGCAACGCATCCGCATCGTGCAAGCCGCCCGGATCCGTGACGATCTCGTCGACCGGCACGGCGATAACGGAGCGTTCCCGGCACCGGAACGCCTACGGCAGATCGACTTGGATCTGCCCGGTCGCAAGCCCGAGTACCTGCATGCTGTCGCCGATGCTGCGCTGGACGGCAGGCTCAGCGGTGCAGCATTGCGGGCCGTCGATCCCGACGAGGCGATCACCGCACTGCAAGAGATCAAGAGCGTGGGCCTGTTCGCCGCGGAGTTGGTGGTGCTTCGCGGCGCCAATGCACCCGACGTGCCGCCTCGCAACGAGCGGCGCCTGGAGGCCGAGATCACCGAGCGCTACGGCTCCGACCGTGGTCTCGCCGAGGCCTCGCAGGCGTGGCGTCCTTATCGCACCTGGGCCGCGGTCCACCTGCGTGTGCTCCGCGAGCAGCGCACCCAGGAGATCGCGAGACCCGGCCGCCGGCTGCGCCCGAGCTGATGCTTCCGTCGATGTCCCGCAGTCCGCTGGGCAAATCGGTAGTCTATCTGGCCAGCTCGGCTTGTTCGTCCAGCCGGGTCAGCTTCTGCGGGTTGCGCACGACATAGATGCGGGTGACCTGGCCGTGCTCGACGACGAGGCTCACCGCACTCGGCTCGCCGTCGATCTCGACCCGGCCCGCGGGCGCCCCGTTGAGCCATACCGCGGTCGTATCGAACCCGGCCACCACCCGGTTCGCGCGGGCGAGCAACGCCACCACTGCCTCTGCGCCGTGGATCGGCGCCAGCGCCGCGGCTACCACCCCGCCGCCGTCGGCGATCAAAACCACGTCGGGTGCCATCACCTGTAGAAGGTCCTGCAACTGCCCGGTGCGCAATGCGATCAGGAAGCGCTCCACCACGGCTTGTTGCTCCGATCGGCTCACCTGCAGCAGCGGCCGCCGAGCGGCCACGTGCTCGCGGGCCCGGCGCGCGATCTGGCGCACCGTGGCGGCGGACTTTCCGATGGCCTCCGAGATCTCGCTGTACGAGACGTCGAAGACCTCACGGAGCACGAACACCGCTCGCTCCGTCGGCCCGAGCGTCTCCAGCACGGTCAGCATCGCGATCGACACACTCTCTGCGAGCTCGACGTCCTCGGCGACGTCGGGGCTGGTCAGCAACGGCTCCGGCAGCCACTCGCCGACGTAGTCCTCGCGTCGGCGCGACACCGTCCGCAGCCGATTGAGCGACAGGCGGGTGACGATCCGCACGAGGTACGCCCGCGGCTCGCGCACCTGGGAATGGTCGACGTCTGCCCATCGCAGCCAAGACTCCTGCAGCACGTCTTCCGCATCGACCGCTGATCCGAGCATCTCGTAGGCGACCGTGAACAGCAGGCTGCGATGGCGGACGAACGGGTCGTCGGTCACCGCGCGGACGCTACGCCGGCGCGCTGCGGCCGGGTGGCCAGCGGAACCTCGCATGCATCGGAGAAACCCTGCGACTCGACCCCGAGCGCCGTGTTCATCCGTGTCGAGAGGTTGGCAAATGCGATCAACCCGGTCAGCTCGATCAACGCCGCAGGACCAAGCCGGTCGAGCAGTCCCGCGGACAGTTCGTCGGTGACGGTGGGCGGCGTGTTCGTCATGGCTTCGGCGTACTCCATCACGTCGCGCTCCAACGGCGTGAACACTGCCGACTCCCGCCAGCACGGCACCTGGCTCGCTTTGGCCAGGTCGAGCTTCTGGTTCTGCGCCTGGAAGTAGCCGATGTCCAGGCACCAGCTGCAGCCGATCTGGGCCGAGACGGCCATGTGTGCGAACGACTTGAGGCTCTCATCGGCCGCGTCCCACTCGCTCACCCTTCCGCCGAATTCCATCGTGGCCTCGGCGACCTTGCGGTTGTGCCATGCCACCTCGATGGGTTCCGGCACGAGACCGAACCGCTCGATCAGGCCTTCACTGACTCCGGTGAGATCCGCTTTTGCGACGCGCAGCGTCATGCTGTTCTCCTTCGGTGATTTCGGGTGTGGCATGAAGACACCGAAGTCCCGGCGAATGTGACAGCTGGTTACCGGCAGGTCCAGAGCGTCAGCTCAGCAACCTGCCGCCTTGGGCGAGACGACGGACTTTGATCGACCCGCAGATTGAGACATCAGTGTGTGCCCGACTGACGCGATGCCGTGCCGTGCCGGATGGACCAAACCGGAGCGGTGGTAGCTGACATCTCCCGACTGTAGAGGGGTCCGACGCATCCGACGCGCCATCTCATCCGACGTCGAGGAGTGTGCACCCGTTGTCAATGTCGGCACGGATGTCGCCAGACCGATGAGATTTGCCGATGGCTACGGTCAAATAAGCCGTGGAGACCACGAGCGGATACGCGGATGTCAACGGCCTGCACCTCTACTACGAGACCTATGGGACAGGCTCACCGCTGGTGCTGCTGCATGGCGGCATGCTCACGATCGACCTGAACTTCGCCAAGCTGATCCCCACACTGGCCGTGAAGCATCAGGTCATCGGCGTGGAGTTGCAGGGTCACGGGCGGACCGCCGATATCGAGCGCGCGTTCACGCCGGCGAACTCCGCGAGCGACGTCATCGCCCTTCTCGACATTCTCGGGATCGAGCGGACACACGTGCTGGGTCACAGCATGGGCGCCGCGGTGACCCTCGAGCTCGGCGTCAACCATGCGGACCGGGTGCTCGCGCGGGTGCCGATTTCGGCGTCGGTAAGGCCGGACGGGATGCACGAGGACCTCAGCGACCCGGCCGGGCAGGCAACGTCCACCCGGATGCCGACCAGCCAGGACTTCGCCGAGTTCGCCGAGGCTTATCAGCGGCTGTCTCCGCACCCAGAACACTTCGACGAGTTCCTTTCCAGCCTGTCCGCCTCGGCCGCCGATCTACAGGGCTGGACCGATGAGCAACTCGCCGGGATCACCGCGCCAACCCTGATCGTTGTCGGCGATCATGACTTTGTGACCGTCGAGCACGCGGCGCTGATGCTCGAGTTGATCCCCGGATCGCAGCTCGCCGTCCTGCCCGGCACAACCCACATGCAGGCGACCCGCCGCGCCGACCTGCTGCTCCCGATGCTGGATACGTTCCTCGATCAGCAGGTTTCGTCATGAGAAGGCTCATCGCAGTCACGCATGTCGGCCTCGGCGGCGAGATCGGTGATCCGTCGTGGGCGCACCGTATCTCGACGACGAACAGAACGACTACGCCGACGCACCCAACGAGTACGTCGACCGGATGAGCAGCTTCCCCAGGCCAACCACGCGTGGTCAGGCTCTGACGAACGGCGGGTCAGTCGACGGCGGCGAGGCGGGCCGGCTCGCCGCGGAGCAACTGCGCAGCGACAGTCACGAAGTCGCGCACCCGCCGCTCCCGCCGATTCTTCGTCACGACCAGGCATGTCGCTACGGGCGCGGCGTCGGTGATCGGACGGTAGACGAGATCGGGGCGGGAGTACGAGCGTGCGACGCTGCGCGGCACCATCGCGATGCCGTGCCCAGCGGCGACGAGTTCGAACTTCTCCTCGACCGAGGATGTCCGGCGTGCCTGCGCGTCGAGGATCGCTTCGCCGTCGAGATCAGCCAACGTCAACGCACGGCGACGAGCCAGCGGGTGCGTGGTCGGCAGGCAGGCGACCTTGGGTTCGCTGCCGATAGAGGTGCTACGCAGGCCGGCGTCGTCGAACGGGCGGCGGAGGTATCCGACGTCGGCCCGACCGTCACGTAGGGGAGCGTCCTGCTCCCACCAGTGCAGCTGGAGCAACTCGATCTCGACATCGGGATGGGTCGTGGTGAATGCGCGGACCGCCTTGGATACGCGTAATCCAGGGGCGAACGCGACAACCAGTCGCTCGACGCCGCGGTCCACCTCGTACACCCGTCGCACCGCCGCGTCGACGCTTGCGAACACCTCGCGCGCCTCTTCGCGCAGCTGCTCTCCCGCCGGCGTGAGCTGCACGCTACGGGTTGTCCGAACCAGCAATGCGCAGCCGAGTTCCTTCTCGAACGCGCGGATCTGACGACTGAGGACGGGCTGCGCGATGTACAGCTGCTCGGCCGCACGGCCGAAATGCCCGTGCTCTGCAACCGCGGCGAAGTAGCGCAGCTTACGTAGGTCGAGATCCATGCTCTGAGGGTATCAATGTTCCCAGAGAGGTATTGGACGTAGGCAGCGAACTGCGATGGCCGCCAGCCCGACGAGCTTCCGGCAGTGGTGCGAGACGGTGCTCACGCCGGCCGTACGTGCCTGAGCGCGCGCCGGACGAGCTAGCGCAGCGCGGCCATGATGATCTTCGCCATCGCGATGTCGCGCGCGTAGTGGTCACCGAGTTCGGCGTGCGTCAGTCCCTGAACCTCGATGCATTTGCCGCTGTCGTCGACGATGATCCCGATCTGATAGCCGAACGCACCATCTCCCAAGCCCGAGATCGGTGTGCCGGGTCCCTCGGAGCTCTTCAATTGTGGGTAGCACTCGGCAATGGCGATCACCTGCACGGTCAGTGGCTGGATGTCGACCGGGTCATCGTGCTTCCCGGTGTTGCTGTACGTGCAGACGTCGAAGCCTGACTGCACGTGCTGCAACTTGGTTTTCCCGTAGGTCACGTGATTGATGGACGAGGCCTGGGCCGGCGTCATGAGTGAGCACACGTCGACCGCTCCGCTGCTCGAACCGGCATTGGTAGTGCCCGATGTGGCGGACGCCGACGTCGAACCGCTCGATGCTGTGGCCGTGGCCGTGGAGCTAGCCGTGGCCGCGCCGCCGGCCGACGACCCTGTCGACGCGACGGTGCTGGCGGTGTCACCGGGAGCCGTCTTCGATGCGCTCGAGCAAGCACTGACCGACAGCGACAAGGCCGCGAGCCCACCAAATACCAGCAACGCGGTTGCACGCATCACACACCTCCGGGTTCTGGTCCCGGCCGATCCGCCGGGTCCTATCCGCAGGAAATCAGCCGGCCGTAACGGCGGCGTAACTCGTGCCCTCTCGGCAGCGGGCCACACATCGCTCGAGCGTTCGGGACGGTCAGTGAATGGGCATGACAATCCGCTTCGAGATCAGCTGTCGGCGCCCCTCGCCAGATCGAACTCGGTCGCAACGACGCGACGGTCGTGCACGCCGGCCGCCTCTTCCGAGGCGAGCCACACGATCGGCGGACCCATGACGGCTGGCTCCTGAAGCCGTGCCTGGATCTCCGCGGGAACGTCGGCGGGGAGCATTCCGGTTCGAGTGCCCTGGCCGCCGGGAAGCAGGATGTTGACGGATACCGAGGTGCCGGCCAGGTCAGCGGCCATCACCCGTGACAACGCCTCGACGCCAGCGCCGGCAGGTCCGTAGGGCACGAAGCCCCGGCGGACCATCGTCTGCTCGTTCATCGAAATGTTGACTATCCGCCCGCCGCCGTCGCGAAGCATCATCGGCACCACCGCGCGGGCCATGAGGAAGCAGCCGACCACCTTCGTCTCGACGACATCCCGGAATCCAGCGGGGCCGACCTCCCAGAACGGCTGCGGCTGCGACATGAACCCGGGATTGACCGTCCGCATACCGATCCCGGCGTTGTTGACGAGCATGTCCAGGCCGCCCCACGCGCCGTGGGCCTGAGCCACGCACTCGGCAACCGAGCGCTCGTCACGCACATCGAGCTGGCAGGGAAATGCGGCAGGACCGAGCTCCGACGCCGTCGCCTCCGCTCGGGCTCCACTGCGGCTGGTGATCATCACCCGGGCGCCGACGGCGATGAGCGCGGCGGCCATCGCCGCACCCAGTCCGCTCGTGGCGCCGGTGACCAGGACGCGGACATCGTGCAGCTCATTCGGGTAACTCATGGGCTCGACGCTACGGTGTTGGCTCGACCGCGCGGATCAGTGCAGCAGCGGCCCCGTCGCCCTCGCTTTCATTTATAGCAGAGTCCGGCACCGTTCATGAGCGGCGAATTTTCGATCTAAGGTGGCGAAACTCAGATCGGAGTTAAAGACGTGGACCCCTTGATTGCCAGTGCATTTGACCTCCCAGATCGGCTCGCCGCCAAGGCTCACCCGGATCTGATCAGCCGCGACGAGCGGCAGTTCGAAGTCATCGCGGAGAGCCTCGAGCGGTCAATCGCTGAGCTCTCGGAACGGCTCGACATCGAGCGCAAGGCACCCGGCGGCGCAGGCCAGGCAGCCATGGATCGCGACCTCGAGGTGCATCGGCTCACCGCGCGCCTGCGTGCCCTGCGTCGGTTTGGCATCGACCTCTGCCTCGGGCACATCGTCAGCACCGATGACGCCGAGCCCGTCTACATCGGGAGACTCGGCCTCACCGACAAGGACGGTCGTCGGCTGTTGCTCGACTGGCGGTCGCCGGCGGCCGAGCCGTTCTTCGGCGCGACCCATGCGAACCCGATGGGACTGGCGAGCCGGCGCCGGTATCGCTGGACCCGCGGCCGGATCAGTGACTACTGGGACGAGGTATTCACCGCCGAGGCCTTCGACGGGGGCGCTGCCCTCGACGACCAGTCAGCCTTCATCGCCAGCCTGGGCAGCAACCGCTCGCCTCGGATGCGCGACGTGCTCGCCACCATCCAGGCCGACCAGGACGCGATCATCCGGGCGGGCTCCAGCGGCGCGCTGGTCGTCGACGGTGGTCCGGGCACCGGTAAGACCGTCGTCGCGCTGCACCGCTCCGCCTACCTTCTCTACTCCGATCCTCGCCTCGGTCACAGACGGGGTGGCGTCCTATTCGTGGGTCCGCACCAGCCGTACCTGGCCTACGTCGCCGACGTACTGCCGAGCCTCGGCGAGGAGGGTGTGCAGATCTGCACGCTTCGTGACCTCGTCACCGAAGGCGCGGCGGCAAAGACCGAGACCGATCCGGCCGTTGGCGTGCTGAAGTCGTCGGTGGACCTGGTGCAGGCGATCGAGGCGGCCGTGCGGTTCTACGAGGAGCCGCCGTCGGAGGGCATGACGGTCACCACCGATTGGTCCGACATCTGGCTAAGCCCCGAGGATTGGGTCGAGGCGTTCCAGACACCAGAGCCAGGTACGCCCCACAGCGAGGCGCGTGAGGAGATCTGGGAGGCACTGCTCACCACCCTGGTGGACAAGCACGCAGGCGATGCGCCGGCTGACCTGCTCCGGAAGTCGCTGCTGCAGAACAGGGAATTGCTCACGACCTTCAACAAGGCCTGGCCGTTGGTCGAGGCGGCGGACCTCGTCGGCGACCTCTGGTCGGTGCCTGCCTATCTGCGCAAGTGCGCTCCGTGGCTCAGCGCCGATGACATTCGCACGCTGCAACGCGCGGATCCCCAGGCCTGGACGGTGCCAGATCTGCCGCTCCTGGACGCGGCACGGCAACGGCTGGGTGATCCGGACTCGGCCCGACGGCAGCGTCGCCACACCGCCTCTGTCGCCGCGGAACGCGAGCGCTTGTCTGTCGTCCTCGATGATCTGATCGCGGCCGACGACTCCGAGATGCTGGCGATGTCGATGCTGCGCGGGGAGGACACCCAGAGCGTCCTGGTGGACGAGACCGCCTTGCCTACTGTCGACCCGGATCAGCTCGCTGGTCCGTTCGCGCACGTCGTCGTGGACGAGGCTCAGGAGTTGACCGACGCCGAGTGGCAGATGTTGCTGCTGCGCTGTCCGTCGCGCAGTTTCACCATCGTCGGGGATCGGGCCCAGGCCAGGCACGGGTTCATCGAGTCGTGGCAGGAGCGGCTCGAGCGGATCGGACTGGATCGGAGCAAGTTGGCCGCCCTGAGCATCAACTACCGGACGCCGCAAGAGGTGATGGCCGAGGCCGAGCCGGTCATTCGCGCCGCGCTCCCGGATGCCAATGTGCCGACCTCGATCCGCAGCAGCGGTATCCTCGTGAGGCACGCCGCCACGTCGGATCGTGACTCGATCCTCAACGACTGGCTTGCCGGGAATGCTGACGGGATCGCCTGCGTCGTCGGCGATCCGACATTCCGGGCGCGGCCGCGGGTCTCATCGCGGACGCCCGAGCTCACCAAGGGTCTCGAATTCGATCTCGTCGTGCTCGTCAACCCGGCCGAGTTCGGCACGGGCATCGAAGGGGCGGTCGACCGCTACGTGGCGATGACCCGGGCCACCCGGCAACTCGTCATCCTCACCAGCCCCTAGTGCGCCGCAAACCGGTCGCTGCAGGTATCGAATGTGCCGTCCGGTGCTCCTTACCGACGACACACAGAGACGACTGCCGCATCGGGCGGGGTCGCAGGCAGCCTCGGCTGCCGAGATGGGGGTTCGGAACATGAAGCGTTGGATGAGCGTCCTGGTAGTGCTGCTGGCCGGCCTGGTCGTGGCCAGCGGTCTCACTTCGGCGACAGCGTCGCCACAGCTGCCGAAGGCGAAGGTCACCAAGGTTCTAGCCTTCGGCCCGCCGCCGAGCGCGATCCCAAATCTGGAGGCGGTGTACGTACCGATCAAACCGTGTCGCGCGGCCGACACCCGGCTGAGCTCGGCCGGCATCTTGCGGCACGGCTCCACTCGGCCGTTCTATGTCCGCGGTTCCGCTGGATTCGCCGGGCAGGGCGGGACGTCCTCGGGGTGCGGGATTCCGGCAGCCGCGACCGGGGTCACTGTCAACGCGACCGTGACCGGCGAGAGCGCATCCGGGTACATGACCAACTACCCGACCGGGATGACCGTGCCGCTGAGCAACTTCGTCTCCTATCACAAGAGCGACACCATCACCGCGAACCCCACGTTCACGCTTGCAACGGGCGGGGTCGAGCCTTCGGTGCAGATCCGTACCAGCACCGCCGCCAACGCGCATCTGATCATTGACGTGACCGGCTACTACATGCCTCAGATTCAGGCACTGGTCAACCCGACCGGCTCGATCTACGCCGGCAGCCCGCGGGTGCTCTCGGTGGCGAAGGTCGCCACCGGCTACTTCCAGGTAGCGATCGACACCAACGTCAACTACTGCACGCCGATGGTGCATCCGTACTACGCCAACGAGTACGCCACCGCGACCACCGTCAGCGGTACGTCCGTCTACGTCCACGTCTGGTACCTGGACCCGAGCTCGCACGCCGAGACGCCTGTCGACGATTACTTCTACCTTTCGGTGTCCTGCTGATCGGGGCCTGCACCTAGGCACCTGACCAACACGACGCACGGAACGGCCTCACCCACCCG
The DNA here is from genome assembly GCA_051001975.1 of Jatrophihabitans sp. Lineage (GTDB taxonomy): Bacteria > Actinomycetota > Actinomycetes > Mycobacteriales > Jatrophihabitantaceae > DATAEG01. The sequence goes on along the minus strand of JBPCMU010000093.1, from coordinate 11,793 downwards.
GGTGGGGCCGTTTCCTTGTCCAACGTGGATAGGGTGACGCGCCGACTACAACGAACACCCGGAGGTACCCCTCGGTCATGGCCTTGACCTACCCCGCTGGATTCGCGCCTCGAACCGAACGCACTCGGCTGATCCGCCGCCTACCATGACGGCGGCGTATCGACCGATCTCCTCCACGGCGCTGGCCGGCGAGATCGCAGGGCGGCTTGCGGATCGGCCGGGCGTCCTACGGGTAGCCGTGGATGGCCCGCCCGCCACGAATCCGCAGCAATTCGCCGCGACACTCGTTGAACCGCTTCGCGTGCTCGGCCGCCCGGTGGTGACCATCCGGGCCGAGTCGTTCTGGCGTGACGCATCGCTGCGCCTGGAGTACGGCCACCAGCCGCGGCGCCCTGCAGTCAGGTGGACTCATCGGCGGTGACGGCACGCACAGCGCCGATGAGGACCGGAAGCGCGGCGATAAGAGCGATTCCGCGCACCGCGCCGGCGATCGGATAGCCTGCGCGCACTCCGAACTCGTGCGCGATCAGTCCCCCCGTGACTGCCCCGGCCGGCATAAGTCCCCAGCCCAGCATCCGGTAGACGCTGTTCACCCGACCGAGCAACTCCGTCGGCACGACCTTTTGGCGCAGACTCACCGTCACGATGCTCCAGAGCGTCGTGACGAATCCGTTCATTCCGAGCAGCAGACCTAGCATGACGTCATCCGGGCTCAGCCCGAGAGCCGCGAAGATGAACACGTTCGAGCCGAGCGCAACGATCAATGCAGGCAATGCACCGATCCGGGCCACGATCCGGGCGTTCACCACGCCGCCCAGCACGCTGCCTACCGCAGCGCCGGCAAGCAGTAGGCCGTACCCGCGGGTGCCTAGGTGCAAGGTCCGCGTCGCGAGCAGCACCAACGTCACATTGCCGAGCTGGAAGCAGAACGTGTTGACGCTGAGCAGGAGCGCAAGGGTGCGCAGCAGGCGATGGCGAGCCAACCAGCGCACGCCGTCGCGGACCGCTGTTCGGATCGGCGGGTGCGCCGCGACCGTGCGCGGGCGGTGTGGCAGCGTCGCGAGCAAGACGGCCGACAACGCGAACGAGCCCGCGTCGACGCCGAACGGTAAGGCCACCGCGGTGGCGAAGAGCAAGCTGCCGAGCGGCGGTCCGAGAAACAGCTGTCCGATGTTGCTGATCGTGTACTGCTTACCGTTGGCCTTGTGCAGCAGGGGTTCTGGGACGATCTCGGGTAGGACGGCCTGCGCGGCGTTGCCGAAGACGACATCACCCGCGCCGAGTCCGAACGCGAGTACGGCCAGGACCGGAACGCTGACCGCGCCGGCGGCGACCAGCACCGCGAGCACGCCGACAAGCACGGCCTGAAGCGCCTGCGACCACCACATCAGCGACACTCGATCGCGCCTGTCGATGATCGCGCCGGCCGGAAGTGACAACAACACCCACGGCAGGAAGGTCGCCGCCGAGACGATGGAGATCGCCCGCGGATCATGGGTGATCGTCACGGCGAGCAGGGGCACTGCAGTGGCGAAGGCCCCGTCACCGACGTTGTCGACGGCTGCGGCCCACCACAACCGCCAGTAGGCAGGCGGCAGGCTCGTCGCGCGGTCGGCCTCGGGCACGGCCAACAGCCTGCGCGATGCGCCGACCGACGCCCACGATGTAGGCGAGTGCTACATAATCGAACGCATGTCCCTCGTCATCGACCTCGGGGTCACGGAGTTGGCCGGCTCGCGGTTCGCCATCTCCCCGCTATCCGAGACGGTCGCCGGCCTGCAGCAGCTGGGCGGGGTCGGGCGTCCGGGCAACGCCGAGCGCTGGGTCCGGTGGGCGTTGGACGATCTCGCCGGCCAGCCGCTCGTGGTGCCGCGTACTTGGCGGTTGCTCGTCAACGACCGGTCAAGTTGGCCCCAGTTCCTGCTGCCTGCGCCCGCGACATCGGAGACGACCCTCGATGACGCGTTCGAGGTGCTGCGGCGAACCACCGCCCAGCAGGTTCGCGCCAGCCTGCGCCGGGTGTTCGGCGCGGATCTGCCGGAGCCTGCAGCAGAACTCGCCGCGCGGCCGGCTGCCGGATTGCGGGCGATCACTGCTGAACTGCGGGTGGCGCATGATCGGCTGATCGCACCGCACTGGCCGCGAATCCGGGCCGTCCTCGACGCTGACATCGCCTATCGAGCAAGGCAATTAGCCACTGGGGGCGCTGACTTGCTCTTCGCGAACCTGCACCCGGATCTGCATTGGCGTCGCGGCCGGCTGACGCTCGATCACGACGACCGGCCGCGTCCGGTGAACCCGGGACGCCTGGTGCTGGTACCGGTCGTGGTGGGCTCGGCGCACGTCCAGATCAAGGGGCACACCACGACGCAGACGACGGTGCGCTATCCCGCCCGCGGGGTGGGCGCGCTGTGGACCGCAGGTACGCGCCCGCCCCGCCGCAGCGCTGTGCGGGTGCTCGGTCGCGTCCGGGCGGAGCTGCTCGACGCGCTGCGCACCCCGGCCACAACGACCGATCTCGCGCGCACGCTGGGCGTCACGCCAAGTGCGGTATCGCAGCAGCTCGCCGTCCTGCGGGAGAGCCGGTTGGTGGTGGGCGAACGCAGTGGGCGCACCGTTCGATATCAGACCACCGATCGCGGTCTCGCCCTGCTGGACCCGCGCTCCTGATCGGTCGAGAGCCAGCGGGAAGAGGGCAACGGGCCAGCCCTCGGCCGAGTTGGCGGTCGCCGCATTACCCTTCGCATCGTGATCAGAGCGGTGGTGGTCGACGTCGACGACACGCTGTGCCTCACCGAGGCGGTGTGCTTCGAGCTCGAGAACGAAGTGCTGCGCGGGATCGGCCGGCCGGTGATGGCGCGCGAGGTACATCTGTCCACCTGGGGGCAGCCGCTTCTGCAGGCCATCCGAGAGCGCTCACCGGGAGTCGACGTGGCGCGATTCGCGGCGGCGTACTCCATCATCCTGCAGGAGTACGTGGCCGCGGGACGAATCGACTCGGTCGTACCGGAGAACCTCGACGCCCTGGACCGGCTGGCTGCGTCGGGCCGCAGCGTCGCGCTGTTGACCTCCCGCACCGAAGCAGAGGTCGCACACCTGATTGCGCCGGCTCATCCGCTCACCGGCCGGATCAGTGCGACCTATCATGACGGGAACGTGCGCTTCGGCAAGCCGGACCCCCGGGCGTTCGACGAGCTGCTGGCCGCGACCGGACTGTGCCCCGCTGAGTGCGTCTACGTAGGAGACTCGCCGAGCGACGCGCGGGCCGCGAGTGGTGCGGGCCTGTACTTCATCGCGTGTCTGCAGAGCGGAGTGCGACAACGCGGGGACTTCGACGCGCGACAAGTCGACGCCTTCGTCGACACCTTCCCAGCGATCGTCGACATCATCGATCGGCTCGAGCGTGCGGGCAGGCCGGAGGCGGGTTAGCCGGCGCGCGACTGCAGATGATCGGCGAGGACTTCACCGACGACGTAGGCGTTCACAGCGGCCGACTCGGGATCGTTGTCCAGTGCACCAGCGAACATGATCAAGGCCTTCCAGAGCGCCCAGCCACGGCCGCGCGCCCACATCCCGGAATCGGCTGGGAGCGTCTCACGGAACGCCGCTCGACTCTCGCCGGACAGCAACGTCCACGCGATCACCACGTCGCAGGCCGGATCGCCGACCCCGCAGGTGCCGAAGTCGATCACAGCGCCCAGCTTCCCGTCGCGGACCAGCAGGTTGCCGGCCGCGACATCACCGTGAAACCAGACCGGCGCGCTCTGCCACCGCGCCGCCAATGCTGCTTCCCAGACCTCGGTAGCCAGCGCGGCGTCAACCCGCTCGCCCAGCACTTCGATCGCCCGTCGGGTCTCCTCGTCATACGTCTCCAGCGGCCCACCTCGGAAGAAGTTGTGCTGGCCGGGTGCGGGTCCGTCCGTCGGATCGATCTGCATCAGCGCGGCGAGGAAGCCGGCCAGCGTGGTGGCGAACTCGGTCAGGTCGGCTATCCGCCCGGCGCTCGCCGCGACGCCGTCCAGCCAGCTGTACACCGACCAGTGCCACGGGTAACCGTCCGCCGGTTCACCCATCGCGACCGGCCGCGGAATCGGGAGTGGCAAGTGCTCGGCGAGGACGGGAAGCCAGCGATGCTCCTTGGCTACCTGCTCGCGGTACCAATGCGAGCTGGGCAGGCGGACTGACAGCTCGGTGCCGAGGTGGAACGTCCGGTTGTCCACGCCGCCGAATTCGACCGGGGTGACCGGCAGGTCACCCCACTCGGGAAACTGGCCGGCGACCAGACGAGCGACCAGCGGTGCGTCGATCCGCACCTCATCAGGATCGGCTGTTTCGTTCGTCATCGGCGGCAAGTCTGCTGGTGATCCTCGGACCGGGCAACGGAGTTTGTTCACCGGCTGCCCAGTGGCTGTGAACGGCCCCGGCACGGTCTGCCGCCTTCGGTAATGTGACGGCTCGTCCCGACCCGGCCAGACGTAGAGGAATGACAGTGACTGACGCGGCACCGAAGGTCGTGGTCGTCGTGCCGACCTACAACGAGCGTGACAACCTGGCAAAGCTGGTCGCCGCGCTGCTGGCCTTGTCCGTGCCCGATCTGCACGTGCTCGTCGTCGACGACAACTCGCCGGACGGTACCGGCGACGTCGCGGAGAAGTTGGTCCTCGACGCGCCGGAGCGAGTCGGGGTGCTGCACCGGACGGTGAAGGACGGCCTGGGTCGCGCCTATGTCGCGGGAATGGACCGTGCGCTGGCCGACGGCGCCGATGTGGTGGTGCAGATGGACGCCGACCTGTCGCACCCCGTCGAGGTGGTCCCGGTGCTCGTTGAGACGTTGTTCGCCGAGGACGCGGCGGTGGTGATCGGGTCGCGTTATGTCGACGGTGGGTCGGTCGCCAGCGACTGGTCGTGGCGGCGAAAGGCGCTGTCCGGCTGGGCCAACCTCTACGTGAACGCGATCCTGCGGTTGCAGGTGAAGGACGTGACCGCAGGCTTCAAGGCGTGGCGCGCCGAGACGCTCGACGCGATCGACGTCAACTCTGTGCAGAGCGACGGGTACGCCTTCCAGGTCGAGATGAACTACCGCACCGTGAAACATGGCCTGAAGATCGTCGAGGTGCCCATCCACTTCGAGGAGCGCACAGTCGGTGCCTCGAAGATGACCCTCGGCGTCCAGGTCGAGTCTGCCGCTCTGCCCTGGAAACTGCTGTGCAGCAAGGGGAAACTCTAACTATGGGCCGCCCCGGTGAGGATTCACTGGCTCCGACCGGTGAATCGTCACACGATCGGCCGAAAGAACGATCAGGAGGTTTGCTCACGTCCTCGACCTCGCTGTCCGAAGCCGATGTGGTGCTCAAGTTACGGGCTGCCGGGTGCGTGTTCGCCGAGGACGAGGCCCGACTGCTCTTCGCCGCGGCGACGAGCGCCGAGGAGCTTCTCGGCATGGTGGACCGGAGGGTGGCCGGAACTCCGCTGGAGTACGTGCTCGGCTGGGCCGAGTTCTTCGGCTTGCGCATCGCGGTCGATCCGACCGTGTTCGTCCCGCGCCGGCGAACCGAGTTCCTGGTCCGGCAGGCGATCTCGCTGGGCGTTCCTGGCGCCCTGGTGGTCGACCTGTGCTGTGGATCGGGCGCGGTGGGAGTGGCGATCGCCTCGGGGCTGGATCGCGCCGTACTGCACGCGTCGGATGTGGACCCGGCCGCGGTGCGCTGCGCTCGGCGCAACCTGCTGCCGGTCGGCGGCCGGGTGCACGAGGGCGATCTCTACGATTCGTTGCCCGACTCGCTACGCGGCCACGTCGACATCCTGGCCGTCAACGCGCCGTACGTGCCGACCGATGCGATCGCACTGATGCCTCCGGAGGCGCGCCTGTACGAAGCGCGGGTCGCACTCGACGGCGGTGTCGAAGGGATCGATGTACAGCGACGGGTGGCGGCCACGGCCCAGCAGTGGTTGACGCCCAGTGGCCATCTCCTGATCGAGACAAGCGAACAGCAGGCGGCCTTGACCAGAGCGGCGTGCGCAGAGGCTGGCCTGCTCGCCCGGGCAGTCGAGTCGGATGACGGGATGGGTACGACTGTCGTCATTGCAACTGGCTGACGGCCGCGCGGTCAGCCGTCCTGGATGACGGACAGGACATTGCCGGCCGGGTCCTTGAACCAGGCGATGAGCGGTCCGCCCCTCCGGTTGATGCCCTTCTCATCGACGAAGTCGTACATCTCGAATTCGACACCGCGGCCCTTGAGCTCGTCCACGGCGGTCTCGACGTCGGCCACCGGAAAGTTCAGGATCGTGTACGTCGCCGGCGTGTGGTCATCCTTCGGGTAGATCAGCGTTGCCCGGTCGCCGGCGATATGCAGCGTCAGCATGCCGTGCTCCTCGGTCACCTTCAGCCCGAGCGTGTCGCCGTAGAATTGCTTGGCCTTCGCAATGTCGTTCGTCGAGAAGCCACTGAAGGCCTTGCTTTCTTCCAACATGCCGTCTCCTCTGGTTACCTGGATCGTCCCGCACTGAGGCAGACCGTTGTCACTGGTGGAACTCGTCGGTGCCGGACCAGAAACCGCCGAGCAACGCTGCGGAATGGCTGACTTGGACGGTATGAGTGACCCACTCAGTGCCCACTTGCTGATGGAGCAGGAACGCGGTCGGCTCCTCCACGTAACCCATCGGCCGGTCCGAGACGAGCCGTAACTCGGTCTGCCGGTAGGTGCTCGGCGCGACCGAGAGCACGCTACCGGCGAAGGTGGCGGTGATCGGCCGGTGCACGTGGCCGGCCAGCACCCGGACCACGTTCGGATGCCGCCCGATGACCTCGGCAAGCTCGGCACCGTCCAGCAGGCCCATCAAGTCGACGAACGGGATGCCGATCGGGATCGGCGGGTGGTGCAGACAGACGAACGTTGCGCGGTCGGCGCAGCGGGTCAGTTGGGCGTCGAGCCAGTCGAGCTGTTCCGTCCCGAGCCGACCGGCCGCCTTTGCGGGTTGGTTCGAGTCGAGCGCGATGAGGGTCGTCGTCGGGTAGTCCACCGCGTAGTGCGCCGCGTCGCCGTCGCCGAGGAACGTCGTCCCGGCGAACTCCGCCACCAGCGCAGGCGGTGAGTCGTGGTTGCCGGTGACCAGGTGCACAGGGATCGGGTAGCGACCGACGATCTCGCGCAACGCCCGGTACTCACCGGGTCGTCCGAGATCGGCGAGATCGCCGGTGATCACGACGCAGTCCGGTCGCACGTCGAGGGCCAGCGCCCGGCCGAGCGCCCGGTACAGGCCGGCCGCCGGGCCACCGCCGAGCGGGCCGTCGCTCAGATGTGGGTCGCTCAGATGCGCAACTATCACTGGTACTCCTTGCCTAGGTTCTCCGTCACCACACTGTCCAGTCTGCCGCGCCGTACGCCCGCGCGGCCCGGTCAGCCGAGTGCCGTGTCGAACCTGTTGCGTAGGTCGCCGAGGCGATTGATCGGCTCGTTGGCGAAGACGAGGCGGAGGTAACGCGCACCGCTGGGCCCCCAGCCCGTCATCGGGGTCGCGGCCACCTGCGCAAGTTCAAAGAGTCGCTGCGATGCGTCGGCCGGCGCGATGCCGATAGCGGTGGTGTCCACGAGCAGGGACCAGCCCCCGTCCGGGCGCACGCACGGGTACCCGTCGAGCTGCTCGAGGATGACGTCGCGACGCTGCTGCCAGATCCGGGTAACGGCAGCGACGTCATCGGCGGCAGCCGGGTCGTCCAGCGCCGCGGCCACAGCGCGTTGCGCGATGCCTACCTGGCACACCACGTTGGCCATTGCGACCAGTGTCACGTCGCGCATGATCGGCGCGGGTCCGACCACCCAGCCGACCCGCCAGCCGATCATCCGCAGTTCCTTCGATGCCGAGCCGACGGTGATGGTTCGGTCGGCAAGCTCCGGGTGCGCCCCGGGATGCGCAATCGGCCGACCGTCGAAGCGGATGCGTTCCATAGCCGCGTCGTAGACAACCCAGGCACCGTGCCGGTTGACCGGCCCGGCGATCGCGTCCAGGTGCTCAGGCCCGAGGACGGCGCCGGTCGGCATGGCCGGGCTCATCAGCAGCACGGCCGCTGTATTCGGCCCGATCGCGGCGGCGAGCTCGTCCGGGTCGGTCGTCCAGCCGGCCGGGCCGGGCCGGCACCGGACGTGTCGCGGGACGCCACCGGTCAGTCGGATCCGATTGACCAGGCCCGCGTAGATCGGATCACCGATGACGACCTCCTCCCCCGGCTCGACAGTCGCCAGCAGCACGTTGAGGATGCCGTTCAACCCGCCTGCGGTGACCGTGCACTGGGTGCCCGGGTCGTACTGCCGGCCGGTCAGCGCGCCGACATGCCTGGCGATCGCCGCGCGGAGCACCAGCGCTCCCTGGAACGGCAAGTAGCTGTTCGCCGCGTCGTCGTCGATCGAGTCGTGGGTGATCGACCGAGCCACCCCGGGCGGCGGCAGGTCGGTGTCCAGGTTCTCCAGGCGCAGGAAGCGGGGATCATCCGCAGCGTCGGCGGCGTCACCGATCTTGTCGACACCGATCCCCGGGATGTGCTGCAGTCGCGCGACGGACATGGCCGCTCCCTCGTTGGACGGACTCCGGCTGCCGCCAGCCAGACTCGTTATACCGAAGGATGCCGCAGCATCGCAGCGATGGTGGCGGGGGAGGTAACGCCTCGCCCGTCACCACGGATCAACAGGTCTACCCGTGGTGGAACGAGTCACAGATCGGCGCGGCGATGGCTGACGGGCTTGTGGTCGTGGCCGAGGCCGACGGGAAGCCCCACGCCCGACCCTGCCCTCGGCGTGGTGTGGCGGATCCGCCGGCTGCGTTGACGGTGGGCGATGCCGCCTATCCGGTGCGGCCGTCGATCCGTTCCCGGAGCAGGTCTGCGTGGCCGATGTGCTGCGCGTACTCCCGAACCATGTGTACGTAGACCAGTCGCAGCGACATGACCTCACCGCGGTGTTCGATCGTCTCGTCGAAGGATGTGTCGGCGACGGCGGCGTCGGCCAGCCGGCATTCCTCGAAGTAGCGACTGAAATCATCCTCGGCGCGGGCCGGTTCCAGGTCTTCGAAGTCGGCGTCCTTGCCCAGCGCGGCGTCGTACATCTGCTCGACGTCGCCGGGCCCGAAGCGTTGGCGGAACCAGGTGCGCTCCACCTTCGCCATATGCCGGACCAAGCCGAGCAGCGTCAGGTTCGACGGCGGCACGACGGCCTGGGCGAGTTGCTCGCCGGTCAGCCCAGCGCACTTGTTGATCAACCCCGCCCGCTGCGAGGCGAGGAAGGCTTCGAGAATGGGCCGGTCGGCACCGACGAGCGGACCGTTAACGTCGGGCACTTGGGGCGCGGTCCAGGTCATGGCCTCATTGTCGCCGACTCAGAAAGCGACTTGCCCCCGGTCCGGTCGATCAGGTCGGCGATGCGTTCCTGGTCGCGGGCAGAAGCAGTGAACGTGACGACCTTCTGTTCCGGCGAATCGGCCACCTGCAGTACGGCGTAGGTCAACTCGACGACACCCAACTGCGGATGGCGCAGCAGCTTAGTGCCCGGGCTCAGCGGCGCGATGTCGTGCCGCGGCCACCAAGCGCGAGCGTCCGGGCTCGCCTCCTGGAGCCGCTCGGTCAACGACGCGAACTGCGGGTCGGCGGGAAAGCGCGCCGAGGCGAGCCGGAACCGGGCGAGCAACGCCTGTGCCTCTTCGGCCCAGTCGACGAGAACGCTTTGCGCCTCGGACGTGGTGAACGTCCACCACAGCATGTTGCGCTCGGTCGCGGGCAGCGCCGGCCAATCGGCCCACAACGCTCGTGCGGCTCGGTTGGCCGCGAGCACGTCCCAGCACCGGCCGGTGACATAGGTGGGGAACGGGTCGAGGCGCTCCACGAGGGCAGCCACCGCGGGATCGAGTTCCTCCTCGCCGGCTGGTGGATCGGCCGCGGTCACCCCGTGCACGAGTTGATGCAGGTGCGCGCGCTCGGCGGTGTCCAGCCGCAGTGCCTTGGCCAATGCGTCCAGCACCTGGCGGGACGGATGGACATTGCGACCCTGCTCGAGGAACGTGTAGTACGTCGTCGAGATCGACGCCAGCTGGGCAACTTCCTCGCGCCGCAGCCCTCGGGTGCGTCTGCGAATGCCGCTCGGCAGCCCGACGTCACCAGGTTTCAGACGCTCGCGTCGGGAGCGCAGCAGCTCGGCGACCTGCTGCGCCTGCGCTGCTGTTGCGGTCACGGGTAGTACTCCGATTACCAGTAAAGAGCGGATGTGGTTACGACTCTAGGGCGTTCTTAACCTGGCAACATGGAGCTACGAAAACTGGGATCTGCCGGCCCGACCGTCTCATCGGTCGGACTGGGCTGCATGGGTCTGTCGCAGGGATACGGACCCGCGGACGACGCCGAGTCGATCGCCACGATCCGTGGCGCGCTCGATCTCGGCGTCATCTTGATAGACACCGCGATGAGTTACGGCAGCGGGCACAACGAGTCGCTGGTCGGTCGCGCCATCGCCGGTCGCCGTGACGAGGTGGTGCTGGCCAGCAAGTTCGGCATCGTGCGCGGGCCGGACGGTGTCCGGGTAGACGGTCGGCCGGAGAACGTGCGCGGGTACTGCGACGCGTCGCTGGCCCGCCTCGGCGTAGACCATCTGGACCTGTACTACCAGCACCGCGTCGACCCGGATGTTCCGGTCGAGGAGACGGTCGGGGCGATGGCTGCCCTCGTCACCGAAGGCAAGGTGCGCCACCTCGGACTGTCCGAGGCAAGCGTCGACGAACTCGAGCGCGCCGTATCGGTGCACCCGATCAGCGCTCTGCAGTTCGAGTGGTCGATGTTCTGGCGCGAGGACGAGGACAAGATGGTGCCGGCGGCACGCCGGCTCGGCGTCGGGTTGGTCGCCTACAGCCCACTTGGTCGCGGCATGCTCACCGGGACGGCCGGTGCGGCCGATAGTTTGCCGGCCGGGGATTTCCGACGTGCCGATCCCCGCTTCGACAGAGCGACTGCGCAACGCAACCAGGTGCTGGTCGAGCGGATCCGCGAGTTCGCCTCGGCGCGCGGGGTGACTGCAGCGCAGTTGGCACTGGGGTGGTTGCTGGCGCAGGGAACGGACGTTGTGGCGATCCCGGGCACTCGGCGGCTGGCCCGCGTTGCCGAGAACGCCGCGGCGCTGCCGCTCAGCGCGTCGGAGCTGGCTGAGCTGGAGGCCACCGTGCCCCGCTCGGCCTGGGTCGGTGACCGGCAGTCCTTCGCCGTGCACAACCTGAGTCGGTCGGCGCGCTGACGCCTGCGGGGCCTTCCGCGCCGGGTGACGGTTCGAGAGTGGTTGTCGGGTGCCGGTCCTGGGTGGTGCTGTTTACTGCGGCAGCGACGGGTGCGTGGGTCCCCTGGTTTCGCTGTCGGGTGGCGGTTCTCGGTGGGCTGGTCTCGCTCGGTGTGAGTTCGCCGATTTGGCTTGTGGGATATGGGGAAAGTCTTTCGATTGGGTCCTGTGGATAGCCCGAAATTGTCGGTGGCTCGCCGTGAAGTTGGTGGCATGGACGAAGGGGAATCAGACCGGGACGGCGAGGTTACTGTGCCGTCTCCGTTCGAGGCGTTGATGCTCCCCGACGAGTCGCTTGCAATTCTGGCGCGGGTGGCTCCGTCGACCGATTCGGTTCATGCGGCGTGCTTCGCGAAGCCCGCGTTGTTGTCGGATGCTGGCCGGATTGATCTGCTGGATGTGTTGCGCCGTGAGGAGGGGTTCGATGCGGCCCGCAAGCTGGAACTACTCGCGGCCATCTCCCGCGCGGACGGGAGCAAAGATCAGT
>JBPCMU010000092.1:0-15818 GCA_051001975.1 Jatrophihabitans sp. | reverse complement strand
TCATCATCGCGAGAGATCAGACCTGCACCTTCACCTCCTGCACCCGACCCGCAGTCGCCTGCGACCTGGACCACCGGGTATCAGCCAAAGACGGCGGAACAACCTGCCCGGGGAACCTGCACCCGCTATGCCGCAGGCACCACCGCTGCAAACACCAAACCGACTGGCTCCCCGAACGACAACCCGACGGATCCACGATCTGGACCAGCCCCACCGGACACGAGTTCCGCACCCAACCCGACCCGCTACCCACCACCATCGAGCCGGATGTGCCAGAAAGGGAAGCACCGCCAGTCGGGGAAGACCCGGATCCGCCACCGTTTTGACGGTGCGGACGTCACGATGGAACAAGTGCTCAAGGCTGCATGCGTCAGCTCAGTGAGTTCGGTCAGGAGGTCTGAGCCGACGCCTGCACTCCGGCCCATCGCCAGACCCGGGTGCACCTGATGATCAACGGTTCGGCGAAGAAGCAGGCAGCGACGATCCACAACGCGTTACGTACTCCCACGCCAGAGGCGAGCCATCCACCCGCGACCGCGGCGATCGGTATGACACCCCAGGTCAGCACCCTGGTGGTGGCCGCGACACGGCCGAGGATCTCCGGCGGGCAGAGGGCTTGCCGGGCACTGAAGCCGATAACGCTGGTCATGGCGACGGCGGCGCCGAGGCCGAAGGTCCCAACCGCGAACGGCACTATCCCGATTCCTGGTTGAGCGAGCGGAACGAGCAACCCGACGGTTGGACCGGCGACGAGCGCAACTCGCCAGAGCGACGCGTCGCCATGCCGTCGAGTCAACCGAGGCAGCAGCGCCGACCCAAGTAGCCCGCCCACCCCGCCGGCGGCGAGGAGCACCCCGTACCACGCCTTGGGTACGCCCAGCTCGCGTAGGAACAGGAACCCAAGAACGTACTGCGCGGCGGTACAGGCATTGAACGCCGCCGACCCGAGTGTCAGTGTTCGAAACAAGCTGTCGCGAACCACGATCCTTATGCCGTCGATGAGTTCGTGTCGGAAGTTGGTGCGTGGTGGAGACTCCACCGGCGGGACATCGATAGGACTGACCAACGTTGCCGAGGCCGCGAACGTCATCGCGTCAATGGCTAACGCGATGGGCGCCCCGAGAAAGGCGACAATCGGTCCGACGACGGCACTCCCCGACAGGCTGGAGGCTGTGTCGGTGACGTTGATGCGGGAGTTCGCGTCGATCAGATCGGAGCTGTCCACGAGCTGCGGGAGGACGGCTGTGTGGGCCACGCCGTCGAATACATTGCACACGCCGATGAGCAACCCGGCCGCGAACAACATCCACAGCTGAAGGACACCGGTCCAGGCCGCGACCGGGAGAAGCCCGACCAGCACCGCCCGGCCGATGTCGGCCAGAACCATCACCCGTTTGCGCGGCCAACGATCGACCCACACGCCGGCCAGCAGCCCGAATGCGAGCCAAGCGACTTGCTCGACGCCGATGAGCGCACCCAGTTCGACGGCAGATGCGTGCACCGAGAACAGCGCGATGAGCGGCAGCGCAACCGCGGACAGTGCGCTGCCGAATGAACTTGTACCCACCGCAGCCCAAAGCCTGCGAAAGTCGCGGTCCACCTCAACACCGTAGGTCCGGGGCGAAACGCAATCGTTCGGCCGGCTCGGTACAGAACAGTACCTGACGATCGACGTGTCCGCGGCTAACATCCTGGGTAATGATCTCTCGAACGGGACCTCGCCCGACCACGTCGACGCACGGCCCGCATCGGCAACTCGACCAGCGCGCAACACCCGAGCTGTGGGGTCGGCTGGTGCATGAAGCGATGGCCTTGCCCGGCGTCACCGAAGGACACAGCCAGGTATCGCCCGCTCCGACCCGCGCGCTGCTCCTGCTCGATCTCCATGTCGTCGGGCCAACCGGCAGTTCACTGGCTGCAGTGCTCCCGGTGGAGCCTGCGCACATCCACGGTGTCACTGATACGAGCCTGCACATCTGTCTGCCCGCGCAGCTCACCGCAGCTGCCGTCGATTCCGGCTGGGCCGAGCCACACCAGTACGCCGATCATCCAACTGAAGTGATGGTCTACGCCCCCCGCGACGAGTCGGAGCTGGGGATCGTCGTTGAGTTGGTCCGATCGAGCATCGAATTCGCCATGGGCGCGTCTTTGGATTGATCTGTGGCTTGAATCGAGGTGTCGGCGATCGGATGAGCGACGCGACCGGCCCATCGCCTGCGGGCGAGCCCCCCACCACCGGGTCGCGGAAGAAGGCATGTCGATGAGCAACCTGCGCAGATTGCTCGTGCTCTTCGCCGTCCTCGCGCTGACGTCGGTCGGACTCGCCGGAACGGCAACAAGCGCCTCGGCCAGCGTGCCGGGTTCGAAGATCCTGTCCTACAGCTACATCGGCCAGTCCTACGAGTGGGACTGCGGCCCGACGTCCGGGCAGATGGTGATGTCGCAGTGGGGCATCTCCACCAGCAAGCAGGAAATGATCGACCTGATGGGCGCGGACGGCAACGGTGCCGACTCGGTCGCCAACGTGATCTACGCGCTCAACCACAAGATCGGTCGGGCCTGGTACCGCACCGTCTACATCAACGGGTCGACGGCTACCGGAGCGCAGAAGGCGACCTTCAAACAGGATCTACTCGACGACATCGCCACCTACGGGCACGCCTTTATCGCAAACGTGGTCGGCAGCCAGCCCGACACCAGTGGCCTGTGCCACAGCGGGTCCATCGCCCGGGTGGCCGATCCGGCATACGGCAACTACTGGATGAACACCAGCACGCTGGCCGACTGGGTCGCCGAGCGCGGCTACGCCATCTGACTGCGCCGGTTCTGACGGATCACCCCCGGATGCGACGGCGACCCGCCACAACCGCAATCAGTCGGACGGTTCGCCACGGATGATGCGCCGCAACGCCTCGGCCCGTTCGGAGACGGCGCGTTCGTTGCCGCGCGTGGTGGGCCGGTAATAACGGGTGTCGCGCAGCTCGTCCGGCGGGTACTGCTGCTCGACGACACCGGCCGGGTCATCATGCGGGTAGCGGTACTTCTGCGCATGCCCCAGCTTCGCCGCGCCCTGGTAGTGACCGTCCCGAAGCGGCAGCGGAACGGACCCGGCCAGCCCGTCGCGGACGTCCTGTAGTGCGGAGTCGATGGCCGTCACAACCGCGTTCGACTTCGGCGCCAAGGCCAGGTGGATAGTCGCCTGCGCGAGGTTGATGCGCGCCTCGGGCATGCCGATGAGCTGCACCGCCTGGGCCGCCGCGGTCGCGGCCAGCAATGCGGTGGGATCGGCCAGCCCGACGTCCTCGGACGCGTGCACCACCAGCCGACGGGCGATGAACCGGGCGTCTTCCCCTGCCTCGATCATCCGGGCCAGGTAGTGCAGCGCGGCGTCCACATCGGAGCCGCGGATCGACTTGATGAACGCGCTGATCACGTCGTAGTGCTGATCGCCGTCCCGGTCGTAGCGCAACGCTGCCTTGTCGACCGCCTGCTCGACCGTGGCCAGGTCGATCGTCGAGACACCGGTCGCCTGCGCCGTGCCGGCGGCCGCCTCGAGAGCAGTGAGCGCCCGCCGGGCGTCACCGGAGGCGAGACGAACCAGGTGCTCACGCGCGGGGGCATCGAGCTCGACGACACCGGCGAGGCCTCGCGGGTCGGCCACTGCACGATCCACCAGGACACCGACGCCGTCGTCGGTGAGCGGCTCCAGAGTGAGCATGAGGCTGCGCGAGAGTAACGGCGACACGATCGAGAAGAACGGATTCTCCGTGGTCGCCGCAACCAGGGTGATGGTGCGTGCCTCGACCGCCGCCAACAGTGAGTCTTGCTGGGTCTTGGAGAAGCGATGGATCTCGTCCAGGAACAGCACGGTCTGGCGGCCGTGGTGCTGCAGGTCGCGACGGGCCTGCTCGATCGCCGCCCGCACCTCCTTGACCCCGGCGTTCAACGCGGACATCGCTACCAGCCGGCGATTGCCCGACGCCGACACGATCGACGCGATGGAGGTCTTGCCGGTCCCGGGCGGCCCGAACAGGATCAGCGACATCGGTGCGTCGCCCTCGACCAGCCGGCGCAGCGGCGAGCCCGGGGCGAGCAGATGATCCTGGCCGACCACCTCGTCCAGGGATCGCGGTCGCATCCTGGCGGCCAGCGGCGCGTTCGCGTCGACCTGCTCCGGCGCGACGAGGGCCGGCTCCGGATCGAACAACGACGGCCCACTCATTCGGCCAGGCTACGGCCTCAGCGTGCCGCATTCGTCAATGTCGGTCGCCCGGCCACCGGCCGGTCGGCGCGGCCAAATCCGGTGGGGAAGGATGGTTGCATGCAGACAAGAACATTTGGCAACGACACCGTCGGCCGCGTCGAGGTCGGCGCCATCGGACTCGGGGCGATGGCGTTCCTCCAGCCCGAAGCCAAGGACCGCGCGCAGATCCTGCGCACGATCGAGGCCGCCCTGGACGCCGGGGTGACGCTGATCGACACCGCCGACGCCTACGGGCCTGATTCGGCCGGTGCCGATGCCCAGGGTCAGAACGAGGAGCTGGTCGCCGGCATCCTCGATGAGCTGGGCGCCCGGGACCGGGTTTTACTCGCCACCAAGGGCGGCCACGTCCGTACCGACGGTGGCGGCTGGGCGCGGGACAGCACCGCCCGGCATCTGCGTGAGTCGGTGGACGCCAGCCTGCGCCGGCTCGGGGTCGAGCAGATCGACCTCTACCAGCACCACCGGCCCGACCCGGCGATCCCGTACGAGGACGCGATGGGCACCATCAAGGAGATCTACGAGGCAGGCAAGGCCCGGATGGTGGGTATCTCCAACGCCGACCCCGATCAGATCCGCGCCGCGCGGGACATCCTCGGCGACGCGCTGGTGAGTGTGCAGAACCAGTTCTCGCCGGCGTTCCGTTCCAGCGAGGCTGAGCTGCAGATGGCCGATAAGCTGGGTCTGGCGTTCCTGCCCTGGAGCCCGCTCGGCGGGATCGGCAACGCCGCCGGCCTCGGCGCGGAGCATGCCGTGTTCGCCGAAGTGGCCAACGAGTTGCGGGTCAGCCCACAACAGGTGACGCTGGCGTGGATGCTCGCCAAATCACCGCTCGTCATCCCGATCCCGGGGGCCAGCCGACCCGAGTCGATCCAGGACTCCGCGGCCGCAGCCGGCGTCAAGCTCAGCGACGAGCAGTACAGCCGGCTGGACGCGGCCTGAGCCGATGACCCTGAGCCGATGACCCTGAGCCGGTGACGCAGCCGACCGGATACGGCTACCCGATGTATCCGCCGGCCGCGCCACGGCCCGGCTGCGTCCCGCTACGCCCGCTGGGCATCGGCGACATCATCGAGGGCAGCTTCCGCGCCGTGTTCCGCAACCCCAAGGTGATGCTCGGCTTTGCGGCGGTGGTGTCCGTGCTCAGCGCGGCAATCTCGGCGGTGACGCAGCTGGTCCTGTTCGCCAATCTCCATCTTCATCAGCATCCGCACTCCTCGAACAACATTTACCGGACGGATTTCAGCCAGGTCGACGGCACGAGGTTGCTGATTTCGTCACTGACCGCGTTGATCGGTGTCGTGCTCAGCACGGTTTTCGGTGCGCTGGTCACCGGGATGCTGACCTTGGTGGTCGCCGACGATGTGATCGGGCGGCGGAGCACGCTGCAGGCAACCTGGGCGCGAGTGCGGCCGCGGCTGCTACCGATCGTCGGTATCACGGTGCTGACATCGTTCGTGGAAGTCTTCGGCCTGTTGCTGTTTGTCGTGCCCGGCGTGTGGCTGTGGGGTATCTGGGCGGTAGCGATCCCGGTTTTCATGGTCGAGCAGACCACCGTCTCGGCCGCCCTGAGCAGATCACGGAGTTTGGCCCGCGACACGTTCTGGCGAGTCTGGGGCATCCGTAGCCTTGGCGCGCTGCTGATCGGCGCGCTCGCCAGTGTGGTGACCGGACCGTTCACGTTCGCTGCCTTCGCGGTGAGTCATCGCGGCTTCAGCGACCTCGCGTCCCTCAACCACCCGGTGCCGACTTCCTACATCGTCATCACCGCTGTTGGGGCGGCCATCGGCGCGACGTTCACCACACCACTGATGGCCGCGTTCTCCACCCTGCAGTACGTCGACCTGCGGATGCGCAAGGAGAACCTGACCGGCTGGTTACGCCAGCAGTCCGGCACCGGCTGAACCCCTCCGAGGTCAGGTGTTCGGCGCAGCCTCGTCGGGGGTCGCGTCGACGCCGGCTTCCTTGCGTTGCTCCGGTGTGATCGGCGCTGGTGCGGCGGTGAGCGGGTCGAAGCCACCGCCGGTCTTCGGGAAGGCGATGACGTCGCGGATCGAGTCGGTGCCCGACAGCAGCGCGCAGATGCGATCCCACCCGAACGCGATGCCGCCGTGCGGTGGCGCGCCGAAGGAGAACGCCTCGAGCAGGAAGCCGAACTTCTCCTGTGCCTGCTCCTTGGTCAGGCCCATGACTGCAAAGACGCGTTCCTGCACGTCGCGGCGGTGGATACGGATCGACCCGCCACCGATCTCGTTGCCGTTGCAGACGATGTCGTAGGCGTAGGCGAGGGCCGAGCCCGGATCGGTGTCGAACGTGTCCATCGACTCCGGCCGCGGTGAGGTGAATGCGTGGTGCACCGCGGTCCAGGCTCCGGAACCGACCGCGACGTCCCCGCTGGCGACCGCGTCGCTGGCCGGCTCGAATAGGGGCGCATCCACGACCCAGAGGAACGACCAGGCGCTCTCGTCGATCAGACCGAGCCGCTTGCCGATCTCTAAACGGGCCGCGCCGAGCAGCGCACGAGAGGACTTGACCTCGCCCGCACCGAAGAAGACGCAGTCGCCCGGCGCAGCGCCGACGTGCGCGGCCAGCCCGGCTCGCTCGGTGTCGGACAGGTTCTTGGCCACCGGCCCGCCGAGTTCTCCGTCCTCGCCGACCAGGACGTAGGCCAGGCCCCGCGCGCCACGCTGCTTCGCCCACTCCTGCCAGGCGTCGAGCGTGCGCCGCGGCTGTGAAGCACCGCCGGCCATCACCACAGCGCCCACGTACGGCGCCTGGAAGACCCGAAACGGCGTGTCCTTGAAGAAGTCGGTGCACTCGGTCAGTTCGAGGTCGACGCGCAGGTCAGGCTTGTCCGAGCCGTAGCGGCGCATCGCCTCGGCGTAGGTCATCCGCGGGATGGGCGTGGTGAGTTCGACTCCGATGGTGCGCCACACCTGCGTCACCACCCGCTCGGCCAGTGCGATCACGTCGTCCTGCTCGACGAAGCTCATCTCGATGTCGAGCTGGGTGAACTCCGGCTGCCGGTCTGCGCGGAAGTCCTCGTCGCGGTAGCACCGGGCGATCTGGAAGTACTTCTCCATGCCGCCTACCATGAGCAGCTGCTTGAACAGCTGAGGGGACTGCGGGAGTGCGTACCAGGAGCCCGGCCGCAGCCGAGCCGGGACAAGGAAGTCACGGGCACCTTCGGGAGTCGACCGGGTCAGCGTCGGCGTCTCCACCTCGACGAAGCCCTCGTCGTACAACGTCTCACGCGCTGCCCGGTTCACTGCGCTCCGCAGCCGGATCGCAGCCGCCGGCTCCGCACGGCGCAGGTCGAGGTAGCGGTACTTCAGCCGGGCCTCCTCGCCGACTCCGCCGTGCTCGTCGAGCGGGAACGGCAGCGTCGCTGCCTGGTTGAGCACCTCCAGCGAGGACGCGTCCACCTCTATGTCGCCGGTGGGAATGGCGTCGTTCGCGTTGCCCTCCGGGCGTGCCTTCACCTCACCGACGACCTTGACGCACCACTCGTTGCGCAGGTCGTGGGAGATGGAGTCCTCCCGGATCACCACTTGCACCGTTCCGGACGCATCGCGCATGTCGATGAAGGCCACTCCGCCGTGATCCCGGCGGCGGGCCACCCAACCGGCCAGGGTGACGGTGCTCCCGGCGTCGGACGCGCGCAGCGTCCCGGCGTCGTGCGTGCGAATCACGAATGCTCACTTTCGTTGATCACCTGTGGGTACAGGTCTTCGGTCGGTGGGGTCCAGACATCGGCATCGGCCTCGACTTGGTCTCCGCTGCGGATGTCCTTCACTTCGTCGGCGCCGGCCTCACTCGGGAACCAGACGAACGGTATGCCGCGACGCTCGGCGTAACGGATCTGCTTGCCGTACTTCTGCGGTGCGGCAGCGACCTCCGTCGGGATACCTCGAGCCCGCAGCCGGGTGGCCACGTCCAGGCAGTGTTGCCGGCCGTCCTCGTCCGGCAACGCCACCAACACCGCAGAGGGCACCGAACGCGACCCGCGCACCGCACCGCGTTGCACCAACGGCAGCAGCATCCGGCTGATCCCCAGCGAGATCCCGACGCCCGGGTAGGTCGCCTTGTTGTCTTGCGCCAGCGAGTCGTAGCGGCCGCCGGAGCAGATCGACCCGATGTGCTCCCAGCCGGACATCCGGGTCTCGAAGACGGTGCCGGTGTAGTAGTCGAGACCGCGGGCGATGCGCAGATCAGCCTCGACGCTCACCCGCTCGGAGGTGATTCCGGCGCATCCCTCGATGACCGCGGCGAGCTCGTCGAGGCCCTGGTCCAGCAGTTCGTGCTCGACGCCCAGTGCGCGAACCTGCCCGACGAAACCGGTGTCCGCGGTTCGGATGTCGGCCAGCTGCAGGCACTTCGCCGCCTGCTCGTCGTCGAGACCGGCCTGATCACCGAGCATCGTGCGGACGATGTCGACCGGCGCCTTGTCCAGCCGATCGATCACCCGCATCACGGTGGCGGCGTCGGCGGCCCCGAGCCCGAGGTAGAAGCCCTCGATCAACCGGCGGTTGTTCACCTGCAGCCGAAGGGCCGGCAGGAAGTCCAGTTCGGCCAGCGCCTCGGCCATCACCCGGGCGATCTCGACGTCGTGGTGGAAGGGCAGCACATCGCGGGACACCACATCGATGTCGGCCTGAGTGAACTCGCGGTAGCGCCCCTCCTGCGGACGTTCACCCCGCCACACCTTCTGGATCTGATAGCGACGGAACGGAAACGCCAGGCGGCCGGCGTTGTCGAGCACGTACCGGGCGAAGGGCACGGTGAGGTCGTAGTGCAGACCCATTCCGGCATCGCTGTCGTCATCCTCGGCCTGCAGCCTGCGCAGCACGTAGACCTCGTTGTCGATCTCGCCCTTGCTCAGCAGCCGGTCCAGCGGCTCGACCGCGCGGGTCTCGATCAAGGCGAACCCGTGCAGCTCGAACACCCGCCGCAACCGGTCGATGACCGACTGCTCGACGAAACGTTGGTCGGGCAGCAGCTCGGGGAACCCCGACAAGGACGACGTCACGTGAGGTCCTTCAGGTACGGATTGGTCGTCAGTTCCTGACCGATCGTGCTGGCCGGGCCGTGGCCGGGGTTGACAACCGCGTCGTGCGGGGCGCTCAAGACTGCCTCGCGCAGAGATTCGGCCATGTCCTCCTCCGAGCCACCAGGCAGGTCCATCCGCCCGATCGAGCCGGCGAACAGGAAGTCGCCGGTGAACATCGCCCGGCCGCCATCGGCCTCGACCGAGTAGATCACCGAGCCCGGCGTGTGACCGGGGACGCTGGTCACCGACACCGTCAACCCACCGAGCTGCAGACGTTCCGCACCGAGCAGTTCGGTCACGACGTCGGGTTCCACGGGTCGCAGCGTCGGCAGGCCGGGGACGGCGCTGCCGGTCGGCATTCCGATGCCCGACCACGGGTCGGCCAGCTGCGCACGGTCCGCCGCGTGTACATAGGCGGGCACGCCGTACTGCCGGCAAACCTCCGCGGCGGACATGGTGTGGTCGAAGTGGCCGTGTGTGATGAGTACCGCGGACGG
Organism: Jatrophihabitans sp.; assembly: GCA_051001975.1. Taxonomy (GTDB): domain Bacteria; phylum Actinomycetota; class Actinomycetes; order Mycobacteriales; family Jatrophihabitantaceae; genus DATAEG01. The sequence continues at coordinate 6,010 of JBPCMU010000092.1, read as the reverse complement.
GGCGAGCCGGTGCGTCTCGACGAATCGCTCGAGGCGATCGTCCAGGCCGCCGCCTGGATCGACCAGCACGCAGGATTCGCCGTCCGCCTCGGCCACCACCCAGCAATTGGTTGCCAGAACCTGCGCCGGGATCGCCTCGACGAGCACGTGCTTCCTCTCGTCGACTGTCCCGGATCCGGGGATGCAGCTCGCTCCACCGCCCGGCCAGCCTACCGCGCGGCCGGTCGCGGACCCGCGCCCATCGAGTGCCTCAGCCACCGGCGGCCGAGAGTTCTTGAGCAACGCACAGGGCACTGTGGCCCGATATCCAGGGCCGTTCCGTAGACTCTCCGCCCGACGTACCACCGCGCCCCCCACAACGCGTAGCCGGCGGTGTCGATCACCCGCCCTATCCGCATCGAGGAAGGAACCGTTCCGCGTGTCGACGAACAAGCAGCGCCGAGAAGCAGCCCGCCGCAAGCTCGAACGTCAGCTGCAGGCTCGGGTCGCTCGCGAACGCCGCCGCAAGCGGACCCTGACCGTCCTCACCGCTGTCGGCATCGTCGTGGTGGTAGCTGTGGTGTCCGCCTTCATCGCGGTCAGCAACAACGGCGGCAAGAAGAAGAACAAGGCCGGAAGCTCGAGCAGTTCCAGCGGTGTCGCCGCGCTGCCCAGCCGGCCGCCGGCGAAGATCACCCGGACAACGCCGAAGAGCACCACCGGCCCGTGCAAGTACAAAGAGACTGCGGCCGGGCTGAAGAGCGGAAACCTGTTCGACGTCGGTCTGCCCCCGGATCCGAAGACGACACCGACCGCCACCCGCACGGCGACTTTTACCACCAATCAGGGCGTGATCACTGTCGACCTGGACGGTAAGAACGCGCCGTGCAACGTGCAGAGCATCGTCTACCTGATCGGCAAGAAGTTCTACGACAACACCGCCTGCCCCCGGTCGGTCAACTCAGGCATCTTCGTCGTGCAGTGCGGCGACCCGAGCGGCACCACAGGCGGCGGCCCGACCTATACCGTCAAGGACGAAAGCCTGAAGACGGCGAAGTATCCGGCTGGTGTGCTCGCGATGGCGAACTCCGGAGCGAATACCAATGGCAGCCAGTTCTTCTTCATCACCAAGGACAGCACCAGCGGCCTGGGCAGCCCCGGCAAGTACACGGTGATCGGCAAGATCACGAAGGGCCTGGACATCGTGCAGAAGATCGCCGCAGGCGGTGACGACGAGTCCAATCAGGCCGGTGGCGGCCGACCGAACATCGACCTGATCTTCAAGACCGTCACCGTCAAGTAGGCCGCTGTCGGCTCGGTCCGGTGAGAGATCAGTTGGCGCTGTGCACGCGGTAGGCGTCGTAAACACCTTCGACGCCGCGCACGGTGCCGAGCAGGTGGCCGAGGTGCTTCGCCTCGGCCATCTCGAAGGTGAACTTGCTCACCGCCACTCGATCCCGGTTGGTGGTGACCGAGGCGGACAGGATGTTCACCCCGGTGTCGGAGAGCACCCGGCTGACGTCCGAAAGCAGGCGGTGTCGGTCCAGTGCTTCGACCTGGATCGATACGACGAAGACCGAGTCGGCGGACGGCGCCCACTCCACTTCGACGATGCGATCCTGCTGTTCCAGCAACGGACCGGCGTTGGTGCAGGTCTGCCGGTGCACCGACACACCGCCACCACGAGTGACGAAACCGAGGATCTCGTCGCCCGGCACCGGGGTGCAGCATCGCGCCAGTTTCACCCAGACGTCGCCGGCGCCCTTGACCAGGACACCCGCCGTCCCGCCGGAGCGGGTCCGAGCCGGACTGCGCGACGGTAACGCGACCTCGGCCAGATCTTCGACCGCGCCTTCGCGTCCGCCGAGCGCGGCGACCAACTTCGTCACGACCGACTGCGCCGAGACGTGCCCTTCGCCGACCGCCGCGTACAACGCGGATACGTCGCCGAGATGCAACTCCTGCGCCATGGTCATCAGCGCGTCGCCGCCGAGCAAACGTTGCAGCGGCAGGCCCGCCTTGCGCATCGCCCGGGACAGGTGCGTCTTGCCGGTCTCGATGGCGTCTTCGCGGCGCTCCTTGGCGAACCACTGCCGGATCTTGGTCCGGGCTCGCGGCGAGGCAACGAAGTTCAGCCAGTCGCGGCTCGGGCCGGCGCTCTCCGCTTTCGACGTGAACACCTCGACGGTGTCACCGTTGTCCAGGATGCTCTCCAGCGAGACCAGGCTGCCGTTCACCCGGGCGCCGACGCACCGGTGTCCGACCTCGGTGTGCACCGCATAGGCGAAGTCCACCGGGCAGGAACCGGCCGGCAACGACATGATGTCCCCGCGCGGCGTGAACACGAAGACCTCACGCGTCTTGAGCTCGAAGCGCAGCGTGTCGAGGAACTCCTCGGGCGCCTGCGCTTCCCTTTGCCACTCGAGCAGTTGGCGCAGCCAGCCCATCTCATCGGAGACGGCGGCGGGCTCGGCCGAACCGGTCTTGTCCTCTTTGTACTTCCAGTGCGCAGCAATGCCGTACTCCGCGGTGCGGTGCATCGCCTCGGTGCGGATCTGCAGCTCAACCGGCTTGCCGCCAGGACCGATCACCGTGGTGTGCAGCGACTGGTACATGTTGAACTTCGGCATCGCGATGTAGTCCTTGAACCGGCCGGGTACCGGCTGCCAGTTCGCATGGATGACGCCGAGCGTGCCGTAGCAGTCGCGCACCGAGTCGACCAGGACGCGGATGCCGATCAGGTCGTGGATGTCGGTGAACTCGCGGCCGCGCACGATCATCTTCTGGTAGATCGAGTAGTAGTGCTTGGGCCGACCGGTCAGCGAGGCCTTGATGTCACCCCCCTTCAGATCCTCCTTGACGCGTTCGATGACGCCGTCAAGGTAGGTGTCCCGCGATGGCGCCCGCTCGGCAACCAACCGGACGATCTCGTCGTAGCGCTTCGGGTACAGGGTCGCGAAGGCCAGATCCTCGAGCTCCCACTTGATGGTGTTCATACCCAGTCGATGGGCCAGCGGGGCGAGCACTTCCAACGTCTCGCGGGCCTTGCGCTCCTGCTTGTCCGGCGGCAGGAACCGCAGCGTGCGCATGTTGTGCAGCCGGTCGGCCAGCTTGATGACCAGGACCCGCGGATCGCGGGACATCGCCACGATCATCTTGCGGATCGTCTCCGACTCCGCGGCGTCGCCGAACTTGACCCGGTCCAGCTTCGTGACGCCGTCGACGAGGTGCGCCACATCGTCACCGAAGTCGTGCCGGATCGAGTCCAGGCCCAGGCCGGTGTCCTCGACGGTGTCATGCAGCAGCGCAGCAACGAGCGTGGTGGTGTCCATACCGAGTTCGGCCAGGATCATCGCCACCGCAAGCGGGTGGGTAATGAAGGCGTCGCCGCTCTTGCGCAATTGGCCGCGGTGCTGCCGCTCGGCGACGTCGTAGCCGCGCTCCAGCAGCCGCACGTCGGCCTTGGCATGCGCTTTCTTGTGCACCGCGAACATCGGCTCGAGCTCGGGTCGTACTCCGGATCGGTTCGACACGATGCGACGGGCCAGCCGGTCGCGGACCCGCTGACGGTGCGTCGAAGTCCGATCTACCGTGCGCGAGCCGGCGTCCTTGTCGGCCTTGGGATCGGCCAGAGCAGGCCCTGCCGCGCCGCCAGTGGCCGCTGTAGCGGCGAACTTCGGCCAACTGGGCTGAGCCGCAGGAAGTGCCGTGGCGGGCTGCTGAGGGGCCGTCGCGGGTGCGGTGGGGTCAGCCTCGGGCTGCTCGGCGGACGTGGACGTGGCGGTGTTCGGGTCGGCGGCTACCTGCCGCGGCCCATCAGCAACAACGTCGCTACTCAGCCCGCACCTCCGATCGGCACCCAGCCTGCGCGGACCGTCCCACTGATCCGGCAGGCGATGTGCCAATCGTACGGGGTGGGCGGCCGGCCGTCAGATGCGCAGCAGCGCGGTGAGCGCGCGGGTGCCCAGCCGATCCCGGCCGTTCAGGAATCCCAGCTCCAGCAACACGGCGAGCCCGACGATCTCTCCCCCGGCCTCTTCGATCAGATCCGCGGCCGCGGCCAGCGTGCCGCCGGTGGCCAGCACGTCGTCGACCAGCAGGATCCGATGCCCGTCCAGGACACCCACCGGGACCTCGATCTCCCCGCTGCCGTACTCCAGGTCATAGCTGGCGTGCACGGTCGGCGGCGGTAGCTTGCCGGCCTTGCGGACCGGAACGAGTCCGCAGCCGAGCCGATCGGCGAGCGCCGCGGCCATGATGAACCCGCGCGCCTCGACGCCAGCCACCAACTCGACGCCGAGCTCGCCGGCGTGTTCGGCCAGCGCCGCGGTGACCCGGCCGAACGCGGCGCCGTCGGCCAACAGCAGGGTGATGTCCTTGAACACCACGCCGGGCTTCGGGAAGTCCGGGACTTCCCGGAGCCGGGACGCGATGAGCTCGGCGAGCGGCAGCTCCGGCGAGGTCACCGGGGGCGTTTGCGGGTCGGCGAGTTCTTGCGGTTCGACGGCCGGCCGGCCGGGCGGGTGGGCCGCACCGGTCGGGCGATCGTCGCGGTGCCCGATGCGGCCGGTCGGGCTCCGGGCCGTGGGGCCGGCGCAGGGGCGCCGCGACGCTCCCGCGCAAGCGCGGCAGCCAGCTCCGGATCAGCGTCGATGGCCGCCTGCCGGGCTTCCTCCGCGGCCCGTTTGGCTGCCACTCGCCTCTGCAGGGCCTTGTAGGCAGGCTGCCGTTCCGTGAGCGTGCAGACGATAGGCGTGGCCAGGAACAGCGACGAGTACGCCCCGACCGCGAGGCCGACGAACAGGATCAGCGCCAGGTCCTCGATCGTGCCGACACCCAGCAAGCCCGCGCCGACGAACAGCAACCCGGCTACCGGTAGCAGCGAGATCAGCGAGGTGTTGATCGAGCGCATCAGCGTCTGGTTCACCGCCATGTTAGCGCCGTCGGAATACGTCATCCGCGAGCCTGCGGTCAGATCTCTGGTGTTCTCCGAGACCTTGTCGAACACCACAACCGTGTCGTACAAGGAGAAACCGAGAATCGTCAGCAGCCCGACCACGGTGGACGGCGTGACCTCGAACCCGACGATCGAGTAGATGCCGGCCGCGACGATCAGGTCGTGCAACAAGGAGACGATCGCACCGACCGCCATCCTCGCCTCGAAGCGGATAGCGATGTAGATCGAGACAAGGATCATGAACAGCACCAGCGCCTGGATGGCGTTCTTGGTGATCTCACTTCCCCAGGACGCACTCACCGTGCTTTGTGAGTAGTCCTTGTAACCCAGCTTCTTGATCGCAGTGCCGATGTTGTTGATCTGGTCGGTGGTCAGCACCTTGGTCTTGACGACGATCGCCCGGGAGCTGCCGGAGCCGACTACCTGCGCCGGATCGGGCACCTGGACGCCGGTCTTTTCAATGGTGTTGATGACCTGCTCGGTGGTGATCTTGGTGCCGGAGATGCCGATCTGGAACTGGCTGCCGCCTTTGAAGTCGATGCCGAAGTTGAACCCGCGGAACAGGATGCTGATGACGCAGATCAGGATCAGCGCTGCGGAGACCGCGTACCAGCGCCTCGTGTACTTGATGAACTGGATGTTCGTCTCGCCACGGTAGAGCCGGCGGAAGAACTTGATCGGGTGCATCAGGCGTCCTCATCCTTCGCTGCCGCGCGGGCCCGGATCCGGGCCCGACGGGCAGCTGCCCGGGCGGCCGCCGAGTTCGGTGCCGGCTCGTCCTCGGGTTCCGGCTCGCTGACTTCCTCTTCCGGGTCATCGGTCGCGGCCTCGACCTCGTCGGCCGATTCGTCGGCGACCACGTCGCCGTCGGCCGGCTCGGCGGCGGTCGCGGCTACCGAATCGTCCACGGTCTCTGCTTCCGGCTTGTCTTCCGGCTCGGGCTCGGGCTCGGGCTCGACGATCGCTGCCGGCTTCGCGGTACGACCGCGCCGGCGCGCGGCGGCCCGTTCTGCTGCCGTGGCCGGCTTGGCCGCGTCCTCTTCCGCCTCGGCGGGCTCGACGTCGTCCGCTGCC
>JBPCMU010000091.1:0-6563 GCA_051001975.1 Jatrophihabitans sp. | reverse complement strand
AGTGCGGGCAAACCAGAGCGCCATTGCGGCAGGCAGCTCAGGACCTCTCGCGATCCGCCCATCCGGTCGGCCCGCGGTTGAGTGTTCCTCGGAACACTGCCCGCGACGCCGCGACCCGGACCGATCGTTGGCGTCGGGTGAGTGTTCCGCGGAACACTCCTGGTCCTGCTGGCCGTCGGGTTGGCGGACTCGGTCGGCGTCGAGATCGACCACGATCGCTGCCCGCGCATCCCCACGCAACGCCCGCGGCGGCCGCTCGGAGTCGTTCAGCGCCACCTGGGCGATCTCGGCCATCCGCACCAACGCATCCGCCCGCGACACGCCCTCCGCCGCACTGATCGCGGTAAGGACACCGTCGACCAACGCACCCCGGTCCTCGGCCAGCCGAGCCGACTGCCGCCACCGACCGTTCTCGTCCCATCCCGACCGCACGTCCTCCAACGGCGGCTCGGTGATCGGCCGCTCAGCAGTGTCCGCGGTGCGCAACCCGCGGACCAGCACCTCCAACTGAGCCGCGGAACCATATTGCGCGACGTGGATCAGATCTTCGACCAGCTGCCATTCGCCGGCCTCCGGGACCCGGCTGATCGCCCGCACCTGCGAATACGACAACCGACCCGTCGCCATCTCCTCGGCCAACCGCGGGAACACCGCCAACGCCTGTGCGACCCGCACATGTTCGAACCCAGTCCGCCGCGACACCCCGCAGGCATAGGACAACCACGCCGCCGTCGACGCCAACCCAGAACGGGCTGCGCCGTCGCTGGCGTCGAACTCCGCGACCAGCAACAGCCACCGGCACGTCGCGGCCGCCGGCCGGCCCGCCAACGCGACGATCTGCGTAGCCAGTTCGTCGACCGCGCCATCGTCATCGGTCACCACAGCTAAGGCTGCACGAGAATCGGAAACCGTTACTGGATAGGGGATTGCTGCCGCTGTCATGACTTGAACGCTAGCCACCACCACCGACAATTTCGTCGGCCGCATCGTGCTCGTCTGTCAGGTACTCGAACGGGTGGTACTCGCGCTCGCCGGTGCTGATCTGCCTGTTCAGTTCGGTGAGCCGGGTGACGAGTTCCGCATCGTCCTGTGCGACCGACTTCGGCCAGCCGTAACAAGCCACGACCGCCTCATCGAGGGTCTTGTGCAGTGCCTTCAGGTCGGCATAGGCGCCGTCGTCCATCGCGTTGTACAGCTTCGTCAGCCCAATCTGCTCCGCCAGGCAGATCTCCGACCTGCGAGCCAGCAACGTACGGCAAGCCTCACCCACCGCTTCCCGCTGTGTCCGCGTCGCCTGGTCGGGCCACGGAAAAGTCATGAACACTGTCGTGTTCGTGTATCGAAGCCGCGTCTCCAGAGTGGACGACTGGTGCCACGCCCACGCAGCGTGGGATCGCGACTGCAAGACCCCCATCGAAAAGTCATCATCGAACGAGAGCACGCACGTCGCGTCGCTGGCGATCGTGTCGGCTTCCACCCAGGTCAGGGCATAGCGCTTGCCATGCCGACCGATAGCGCCGTAGCGGTCAAGTGGCGCAAGTGCCGTGCGCATCTCGATGCGCGGTCGCCCAAAACGCCACCAGTAGGTTCGGAAACCACGATCTGAGTTGAGCTCGCGTTCAGGTCGGACCTCAGCGCGAACAAGGTCGAGTGCGCCAGGAAACGCTTGGGCCTCTTCGAGTGAGCGGGCGCCAAAATCGATGATCCATCTACGCGCGTGCTGCTCGTGATCCTCGGTGATGTCGTCTGAGTCGAGATATGGCCGCACAACCTCCTCATACTTCGCACCCTGGTAGAGCGAGCAGGTGTTCGGCAACGCTATCGGTCAGTATGAAGCCGCCGCCTACTGGGATCGGGCCCTGGAAGCAACGACTCCTGTTGGCCGCCAGCACCTTCGGGTCCCAGTTCCCAGCGACCCTCAGAGACGCATCGATCGCGGCGACCTCGATGCCATCGAGGATCCGTGGACCGTCGTAGTCGCCCTTGATCCAGTCGACCAGGCTCACGTGCACCTTGGCATCGCCCGGCCACTTTTGGCTCGACACGGCATCTGTAATCGTTCCGCTGGTGTCGACGATGTATTGCAGCGACGCCGACCGCGCGCGGTTCTGTGAGATGGAGTTCGTGCCGACGAGCCCGGCACGCTGGCCCGGTCTCAGGTGCGCGTGCGCCTTGCGGAACCAGTAGACGCAGAAGTCCTTCACACCGACGCCGAACGCGTTCTTCAGCCACTCCACGTATTCGTCACCGAGCGCCTTGCGGATGTGCTGTGAGCCCTGGAACGGTGGGTTGCCGATGATGCAGTCCGTCTCCGGCCAGTCGATGCGCAGAGCGTCACCGACTCGGATGCCGGGTAACGCAACCAGGGGCAGGGGCGCCTCGGCCTCGCCGAACTTCTCGATCATCTGCCGGTGACCCATCCATAGAGTGACCCGGGCAATCAGCACCGCGATCCGCTCGATGTCGATGCCCTGCATGTTGGTGAGCGGGACGAACGGCCACGGCCCGGGCGGCTGCGGGATGCCCTGCTCGGCGGCCAGCGACCGGATACGCCGCTTGAGATCGGCCTCCAGGGAGCGCAGCTCGCGGTAGGCGACATAGAGGAAGTTGCCACAACCGCAGGCAGGGTCGAGCACCCTGAAGGCACACAGCTCGTCCAACAGATCTCGGGCCTGCTGGGGCGACGATGCGGCGTCGATCCGGTCACGCCAGGGCCGCACGATCGTCGGTCCGACGATCTTCGTGATGTCGGCTTCGTGGGTGTAATGCGCGCCAAGCTCCCAGCGACGCTCCCGACCGAGCACGCCTTCCATCAGCGACCCGAAGATCGTCGGATCTACTCTGCGCCAGTCGAACTCGGTGGCGCGGGCGAGCATGGCGAGTTCGTCTGCGGTCAGGTCGACTTCGGCAGGCTGCTCGAACAGCTCGCCGTTGAGGTACTGCGTTCCGGCTAGCTCACCCTTGCGGTTCTGAGTGCTCTTCTGGTTCAGCACCCGGAACAGGAACCCGAGATCGCGGGCGACGTTGGGTTCGGACTCGCGGCGCAACCGCGCGACGATCGTCTGCATCGGATAGCCGGCGAGCATGCCGAGATCCTCCGCGAACATCGTCCAGACGCTCTGCATTGTGAATCGCTGGATCTCATCAGGTGCCGCTGCTCCGCGTTCGCGCAGCGACTGGTACAGCTCGGCCATCGCCTTTGCGGCGTCCCGGGTCAGTTCGCGGTGGTGTTCGACGAACGACGCTTCCGCAGCTTCCCCGGTCAGGAAGAGCAGTGCTTCGTAGCGGTCGGGCAGCTCGTCCAGGGTGAGGTTGGCTGCTGGCCGAGACGGCCGCCGCATGTCCCAGATCAGCAACCGGTGGAAGGAGCAGAGCACCACGTACCGCACAGCATCGTAGGTCCCGTTCGGGTCATCGGAGTTGCGCCAGTAACGATCGGCCTGGGCCTGCGCGTCCTCCAGCCGCTCGCTCTTGCCCGGTGCCTTCATCTCGACGATGACCTGACCTGGCCAGAAGAGATCCACGAAGCCCGCGGTGGGGATGTAGTGCTCGAAGGTCATCCCCGAGACACGACGTTCGATCCCGTAGCAGGCGATCAGCTCATTGAGGTAGGTCTGCGCCTCTTCCCGCTCGCCGCCCTGGTATTCGCGCCACTTCGTGACGAAGCCGCGCAGTGCAGCCTGGATCTCCTCACCGCTGCGCGGGACAGGCGTGCTCACATCAAGCGGACGGCGTCGCCTGCGTAGTACGTGTCCTGCATCAGTCGCTTACGCACTCGTTGCAGGTCGGTCAGCGTGGCGTTCAATGCCAACTCGACGTTCTTGTCGCCCCCGTTTTTCGCAACAGCCTTCAGGCCGCGCTTGGCACGGTCGATGGCCTGCTCGATGCACAACAATGTGTCGGACACCTGCCCGAGCGCACGTTCGTGAGCGATCTGCTCGTCCGACCGAGCATCTGCGCCTTTCGGTTGTGACATCGAGGCTCCCTTCCGTTGCGCACAGCCTAGACGTGCCCGCCGACCATCGGCGGCTATCCACACCGGCTCAGAACAACTCGCTGGGGTCGAGTTGGACGCGGACCGGGTCGGTCGCTTTGCGGGCCGAGCGCGCTGCCTGTGCGGCCTTCAGCGACACGGCCAGCTCCGCACCGGAACTGCGGGGTACCCGAATCAGCAGCCGTTCGGCGTCGTCCTTCGCCGGTATCGGGCCGATCACCTCGTGCGGTTCGGGCAGTTGCAACTGCGCCGTCATCTCGGCGACTGCGGCAGCGGCGCCCGTGACGGAAGCCATTCGGACCGTCGGCGGGAAGCGCAGTTCGGCGCGGTCGGCCAATTCCCGCGACGCATGCCCGGCCGGGTCCCACCGGATCAACGCCTGCACGGCGGGCACCCCGGCATCAGCGCCGACGATCACCGTGCCGTCCGCTCGGACCAGGGCGACCGCGTTCGCCCAGCGCCGCAGCGTCTCCTCCCCCGCCCGTAGGTCCGGCCGGGACAACAGCGCCCAACCATCCAGCAGCAACGCGGCGCCATAGCCGTCGGCGGGCACCGGCTCGGCACCCGGCGTCGCCACCACCAACGCCGGCTCGGCGGGCACCTCGGCCAGCACCGTCGAGCCGCCGGACAGCCGCAACGCGACGCCGGGGAAGGCCCGGCCGAGCTCCTCCGCGGTGCGCCCCGCCCCGATGACGACCGCCCGCATCCGCCGTCCGCCACACCCCGGGCAGGCCCAGTCCGCCGCCGGCCGGGCGCACCAGCGACAGGTCGCGATGGCGTGGCCCGAGGTGGCCGCCAGCGGCCCGGAGCACGTCGCGCAGCGTGCCGGGGTGCGGTCCCGGATGCAGGCCAGCGACGGTGCGTACCCGCGCCGCGGCACCTGCACCAGGACCGGGCGGCCGGCTGTCAATGTCTCCCGGGCGGTGCGCCAGGCGATGCTCGGCAACCGGGCCGCGGTGGCCGCCGGGTCTCGGGACTGTTCGACGTCATCACCGACCGCGACGATCCGCGGCACCCGCTCACGAAGGGCTGGCCTGTCCGCGGCGATCTCCCGTGCCCAACCGGACTCGACGAGTAATTGCGCCTCCGCCGTCCGGGCATGGCCGCCGACGAGCACGGCCGCACCAGTGCGCGATGCGCGCAGCACGAGCAGATCGCGGGCATGCGGGTACGGAGCGCGGAGCTCTTCGTGAAGGTCGTCGCCGTCGTCCCAGATCGCGACCAGGCCCAGATCGGGCACCGGGGCCAACGTGGCCGACCGGGTGCCGATCACCACCGCCACATCCCCCCGCCGCGCGGCCAGCCAGCGACGATAGCGCGCCTCCGGGCCGAGCTCCGCGCTCAGCGCGACGTGCCGCCCCGCACCCATCTCGGCGGTCATCGCCGCGTCCAGCCGGGCCAGATCCCGGGCGTCGGGGACCACCAGCACTGCCCCCCGCCCGGCCGCCGCGGCGACATGCGCAGCCTCGGCGAAGCGGGCCGGCCAGTCCTCGCCCGGCAGCGCCGACCAGACGGCTCGCGCCGAGCGGCGGTCCGCGACCGCGGTGAGGAAAGCCGGCCCCGCTCGGTAGGTTGCCCACCCGGGTGAATCGCCGGCGGGCTCGACCGGCAGCCGCTCCCACCGGGCCGACTCGGCCCGGGCGTGCCGGCCGGGCACGCCCAGTCGCACCACGTCGGCGAAGGTGCCTGCCCACCGATCGGCGACCGCCCGGAACAGCCCCGCGGTCTCTTCGGTCAACACCGGCTCGGCCCCGATCACCCGCTGCAGCTCGGCGAGCTTGCCGACGTGCTCGGTCTGCTCGCTGACGCCGAGCACGTATCCGTCGACCAATCGGCCGGAGAACCGCACTCGGACCCGACTACCCGCCGTCACCGACTCGCACATCGCGGCAGGTACGAGATAGTCGAACGGCCGGTCCAGATGCGCCAGCGGGGTGTCTACCATCACCCGAGCGACGACCGTCGCGTCGACAACCGCGGCAACGGTCGCGACGGCACCTGGCCCGGGATCGGTCACCACCAATGCCTACCAGCATCCGCGGACGGGTCCTGCCGGCGGCGCTGCGGGTATGGCGACGACAGCCCGCTCGTGTGGGACAGGCAGCTACGGAGGAGTTCTCGGCATGGCGTGGTGGATGATCTCCCTGGGGATACCGGCGATCGGTGCACTGCTGGTGGCGGGCCGATCGTGGACGACCCGCCGGATCCAGACCAACGTCCTCACCGCTACCGGCCCGGAGCCGGCGCTGGTGGCGTTCACCAAGGTCTACATCCCGGGCACCGTCACCTGGGACGGCCAGCGCGCGACGGTGCGATCCCCCGCTCCGGCCCCGGCGCTGAACGGCGCCGGCTTCGCGGTGAGCCGGATGAGCGCGGCGCAGCATCAGGCGGGTGCACGGGTGCTGAACAAGGTGATGAAGCTCAGCGCTCACCTGCCCGGCGCTTCGCGGTCGACTCGGCGCTGAGATCCTCCGGTTTTGGGCGCCCCCCACCGAACGGCGAGACGGGGGGACAAAAAAATGGGGGGTTTCACCATTTACACGACTGGTCAACCGCTCGGGCCCGTTGG
>JBPCMU010000090.1:0-21117 GCA_051001975.1 Jatrophihabitans sp. | reverse complement strand
AGACGCGGTGGTCCAGGTCGCAGGCGACTGCGGGGCGGGTGCAGGAGGTGAAGGTGCAGGTCTGGTCTCGGGCGATGATGAACGCCGCCAGCCGGGCTGGTGGCCGGTAGGTCTGCCTGCCGTAGTCCAACAGTCGGCCGTGGTCGTCGGTGATCAACCGCCGCCAGGTACCGGTCTCATCATCGGCGATGCGGCGGGCCATGGCGGCGGGGATGGGTCCGTACCCGGCCAGCTCGCCGGGCTGCTCATCCAGCCCGAGCAGCGTGGACGCGGCGACGCTCAGCTGCACCGTCGGCCGCGCGCCGTGGCGGCGCGTCAAACACGGGTCGCCGAGGATCGTCTCGGCCATCGTGATCAGTGCATCGGCGCGGCGCTGATCCGCGGTCCTCGGGTCGCCGCCTTTCCCGAAGACCGTCTCCGCTGCGAGCGCATCAACGGCGGTCATCAGGGAAGCGGCACCATCAGTGGGGAGGTACGCCCAGACCGTGCTCATCCCGTGCGGCTCCGGGGTACACACGACCCGCCGCTCGGCCAGAGCGTCGTTGTGCTTCCCGTCCTCACCGGCCGGATCGAGGTGGAGGACCGCGCGGGTAACGGACTTCCGGAACTGAGACAACGTCTGCTCACCACCACGCTCCAGGACCCGGTGTTCGACCGAGCGGGCGACGTCGACGTCGAGGCCGGCCACCGCGGACGCCAACTGGTCGGCATGCCGGGCGGAGATCGACCCCTCGCGCAACGCATCGAGCGTCGCGGTCAACGTGGTGGTCAGTAGCTGCGCGCGGTGCACCTGCGTCGCGGCGGTGCCCGGCGCGATCCGCAGCACCGCGGCGATCTCCTGCGTCGACCACTGATCTTTGCTGCCGTCCGCGCGGGAGATGACGGCGAGTAGTTCCAGCTTGCGGGCCGCGTCGAACCCTTCCTGGCGGCGCAACACGTCCAGCAGGTCGATCCGGGCGGCGTCGGACAGCAGAGCGGGCTTCGCGAAGCACGCCGCATGAACCGAATCAGTCGACGGAGCCACCTGCGCCAGGACTGCGAGTGACTCCTCCGGGTGCAGCAACACCTCGAACGGAGACGGCACAGTGACCTCGCCGTCCCGATCTGATTCCCCGTCGTCCATGCCACCAATTTTACGACCAGCCACCGACAAATTCGGGCTATCCACAGGACCCAATCGAAAAGACTTTCCCCATATCCCACAAGGCCAACCGGCGAACTCACACCGAGCGAGACCAGCCCACCGAGAACCCCCACCCGACAGCGAAATTTGGGTCCACGCATCCGTCGCTGCCGCAGTAAAACGGACCCACGCTGCAACCGTCACCCGACCGCCAAGCCGAGCCCATCCGTCGCTGCCGCACTAGACAGCACCGAGCTGCAACCCAACCCTCGCGATCAGCGAGCGCCAGCCACCGCGCTCTCGTAGTCGTAGAAGCCCCGGCCGACCTTCTTTCCCAGCAGCCCGGCCTCGACCATTCGCAGTAGGAACGGGACCGGTGAGTAGAGCGGCTCCTTGAACTCGTCGTACATCGCTTCCGCGATCGCCTTGACGGTGTCCAGGCCGATCAGGTCGGCCAACCGCAGCGGTCCCATCGGGTGGGCGCAACCGAGCACCATCCCGTTGTCGATGTCCTCGGCCGAGGCGAACCCCGAATCGAGCATCCGGATGGCGGCGAGGATGTACGGAACAAGCAGCGAGTTGACGATGAACCCGGCCCGGTCCTGGGAGCGGATGGTGGTCTTGCCGAGCACCTCGGTGGCAAAGGCGCGAGCCCGATCTTCGGTGTGCTCCGACGTCAGCAGCGACGGCACGATCTCGACCAGCTTGAGAACCGGGACCGGATTGAAGAAGTGCACGCCGATCACATGGTCCGGTCTGCTGGTCGCCATTGCGATCTTCATGATTGGGATGGAGGAAGTGTTGCTGGCCAGGATCGCCTCGCGGTCGGTGACTACCGAGTCGAGTTGCCGGAAGATGTCCAGCTTCACTGCCTCGTCCTCCACCACTGCCTCGACGACGAGCCCCACCGGCGCGAGCGCAGCGATGTCCGTCTCGGCGTCGATGCGATCGCGGGCAGAGGCGCGATCCGTGGCGGTGAGCTTCCCGCTCTTCTCGGCGCGGGCGAGTGACTTGTCGATCCGAGCGAGCCCGCTGTCGATGGCCGCCGCAGTCAGGTCGTACAGATGCACCTGCAGCCCGGCCCGAGCGCACACTTCGGCGATGCCCGAGCCCATCAGCCCCGCCCCGACTACACCTACGGTGTCGATCCCGCTCATGCTCGATCCTCGCTCACGTCGATCGGACTCACTGCCACCTGCACGGTATCTGCCTGCCCCGGGTCCGATTCGTTGACCCGTCCGGCCGCGTGCGGCCCCGGTCGCCGGGCCAATACAGATCGGTCTCATGCGCGATCGAATCACCCCCGGGGGAACCTGATGAGCGAGTACGACGCGCGCGCCGAAACAGGCATTCCTACCGAGCAGGTCGGGTCGTTGCCCCGTCCGTCGAAGCGCGGGTTACTTCGTGATCCAGCTCGCCAGCGAGCGGGACAAGGACCCGGTGTACGAAGCGATCGGCAAGGAACCAAGATGGCCGCGGAATAGCTCGCGTCAGCTAAGCCGCCTTGATGCGGTGACCGCGGAGCAAGAGAACGCCCATCTCACGTGCTCGAGCCGCGGCGAGCTCATCACCTTCGTGAGCCGACATGATCGAGCCCTTCATCAGGATGTGCCACTGCCGAGCGAAGCCATCGGGATCGGCGATGCCGGCCTCCGCTGCGAGGTCCTGGACGAATCGCCGGATGGTCGCCAAGTGCTGGATGCTGGCCTGACGTACCGGACTGGCCGGATCCCGGACCTCGATCATCGTCGTCAGGAAGGAGCAACCGTCGAATTCGGCACCGACGAACCACTCGCCGAAGACGTCGAAGATGGCCAGCAGCCGATCAGCCGGGGCCGAAGCCCGTCGCTGGACCTCGGCCTGCAGCCACTCGCGCGTCCAGATGCGCTCGCGCTGCTTCAGGAACTCGAGGATCAAGTCGTCTTTCGACGCAAAGTTCCGGTAGAGCGTCATCTTGGCGGTGCCAGCCCGTTCGACGACAGCATCCACCCCGACGCTCTGCGTACCGTCGCGACTGAACAACTCATAGGCGGCGCGACTGATCCGGTCGCGGCCGCTTCCGGGCCTGCTTGTATCCACCAGCTTGTCCGCCGTCTCCAGGTTGACGATCGGTTACGAGCTACCGGGATGAAGAATAGCGGTGCATCGACCCGAGCCGGTGGGCTATGCCGCCAACTCGCAGCGTAGATCGTCGGCGGACAGCTGGCCGGCGGCACCACCACCTTCGGTCATGACAGCTCCTGCGAGGCAACCCTGCGCGGCAGTCGTTCTGCCAGCCATGCGAGACGCGATCGGTCGTCGGCGAAGGCACCGGCCGCAGCCAGCCGCCGACGCGCCTTCCCGGGGACCACCCAGCGCGCCACCGCGAGAACGTCGGCCGGACCATACGTGGTCGAGTCGATGCCAACGGCATTGTCGCTGACCACGGTCCAACCGGCACCGGTCCGGACCGCGGCTCGCTTCACCACATTCAGCTGCGGCCGGCTGCGGAACCGGGCGAGGACCACATCGCCGGCAACCACTGGGGCGTTATGACGGACGAGCACGACATCATCGGGTAGCAGGCTCGGTGTCATCGACGAGCCTGCTACCCGAATGAATTGCCAGGGGATCAGGTACCGCACGCGATGCGCCCGGTCCTGATCATGGTCATGCGGCCTTCTTGGTCTCCCAGAAGATGCCGTCGATCTCGGCGATCAGATCGAGCAGCGTCTGGCCGTCAGCCGGGTCGACGGTGCCCTTGCCACCGGCAGCGCCGGCCTGCTTCGTCGCGCGGTTGAACAGGTCGTGCAGCTGCGGGTACTTCTCGAAGTGCGGCGGCTTGAAATAGTCGGTCCACAACACCCACAGGTGGTGCTTGACGAGTTCGGCCCGCTCTTCCTTGATGATCAGCGCCCGGGTGCGGAACACCGGGTCCTCGTTGCTTTGGTACTTCTCCATGATCGCCTTCACCGACTCGGCCTCGATTCGAGCCTGTGCCGGGTCGTACACGCCGCAGGGCAAATCACAGTGCGCGTGGGCGGTGATCAGCGGGCGGAACAGTCGCATCATCGGTCTCCTCGGGAGTCTTCGCATGCACTCGAATGTCGGTTCGGACCGGCACCGGGATCGTCGCGGCGTCCTCACGTTCGCCCACGCACGAGCCGTACCAGCCCGGCTGCTTCAAACGAATCCGACCCTACTCACCTGTAAAATTCACCGATAGGCGCCTGTGCCGGCATCGACGACCGGCAGCCGAAGACCCTCACCATTTGATTGCGTCATCGTCGTCGCGCGAGTCCGGCTCCGAGGCCGCAACCGCAAATGCCCGCAGGGCGCGAACCAGCCCGGTGCGCTCCGATGCCGGCATTCCCGCCGCGATTCGAGCGATCTCGCGGCGGCGGCGGTGGGTGACCCGTCGCACCAGACTGACACCATCGGGCGTCAGTCCGAGGAGTACCTCGCGACGGTTTGCGGGATTGTCCTGCCGGGTGACCAGGCCAGCGGCCAGCAGGCGGTCAATTGTCCGCATCGCCGTCGACGCGTTCACCCCCAGCTGGTCAGCGAGGTAGTTGAGGTTCACCTCGGCGTGGCTGTCCAGCACGACCAATGAGCGGAACTGGGTCAGCGTCACCGCGTCCTCCACATCGGCGAGCGACTGCGCAGACACGCCTACCAACACGCGCGAAGCGGTCAGCAGAGCCGTCACCAGTCGGTCGACCTCCGCTGCTGCCCCGGAGCCCTCGCCACGAGTGGACTGGGTCACCTTTTCATCCCCCCAACCTTTCTAGCCTTAGACAATGGTTGCATACTGCAACGGTGAACCTCCCGCCCCTGACCCTCGCACGGTGAGGCCTCGCTGGTTCACCGGGGTCCAGGCAATCCCGGTCCAGTTCGGCCGGACTCGGGGCATCTCCCTGCTCAGGTCTTCCAACAGCGGGCTACTTGCCCTCTCGCTTGTCGTGGGTGCCGGGTCCGGCGGTGGCGCCATCGTGTTCCGATGGCTGATCACGTCTTTCACGAAGGTGCTGTCCGGCCATCGTGACTACTCGGGCCTAGGCCATGTGGCCAATCCGCACGTCCCGGGGCTCGGTCGCTGGTTCGTCGTGTTGGCGCCGGTCGCTGCCGGGCTCGTGTACGGCCCGCTGGTGCACTTCTTCGCCCGAGAGGCACGAGGTCACGGTGTACCCGAAGTGATGTTCGCGGTCGCCCGGCGCGGTGGACGGATCGCGCCACAAGTAGCTGGGGTGAAAGCGCTGGCCTCGGCGCTGTGTATCGGCGGCGGCGGTTCGGTGGGCCGTGAAGGTCCGATCGTTCAGATCGGTTCCGCCCTCGGCTCGACCCTGGGCCGCATCATCCGAGTGACCGAACCACGCATGCGCGTGCTGGTCGCCTGTGGTGCAGCCGGGGGTATTGCGGCAACCTTCAACGCTCCCCTGGCCGGCGTGTTCTTCGCGATGGAACTGATCCTGCGCGACTTCACTGCCGAGTCCTTCGGCATGGTCGTGGTTTCCTCAGTGACGGCCAGCGTGATCGGACGAGCTGCGCTCGGGAATGCCCCATTCCTGCATCTGCCACCGTTCAGCGTCCACAGCGCGGGCCAATACCTGCTATTCGCTGTCTTGGGGCTGCTCGCTGGTGGGATCGGTGTCCTGTTCACCCGGGTGCTCTACCTGATCGAAGATGGCTGCGACTGGGCATGGCGCGGACCGGAGTGGGCGAGGCCGGCCGTCGGCGGACTGCTGCTCGGTGGCGTCTTGCTGGTCCTTCCGGAAATGTACGGCGTCGGGTACCCGGTACTCGGCAACAGCGTCGCCGGAAAGTACACGATCGCCTTCCTGATCGCACTCCTCGTCGGCAAGATGCTGGCGACGAGCCTCACAATCGGCATCGGCGGTTCCGGGGGCGTGTTCGCGCCAAGCCTCTTCATCGGGGCGATGCTCGGTTCGGCCTACGGCCAGACGCTGCACCATCTCATTCCAGGCGTTGCCGGACCCGCCGGCGCGTACGGCCTGATCGGGATGGGCGCGGTCTTCGCGGGAGCGGCCCGGGCACCGATCACGGCGGTCATCATCATGTTCGAGCTCACCGGCGAATACTCGATCATTCTGCCTCTGATGGCCGCGATCGTGCTGGCCACCGGCGTCAGCCATCTCATTACCGGCGACTCGATCTACACCCTCAAGTTGCGACGGCGCGGCGTGGACCTCGACGATCGTCCCCGTTCCACGTCGATCGCATCGGTTGCGGTCGCCGAAGTGCTGGAACCCGTTGGCGAGACGATCTCCGCAGATGCCACCCTGCTGCAGGCTGCGGTAGCCACCGCCCGGTCGCCGCACGGTCAACTCGCGGTGCTCGACCACACCGGCAGGTACAGCGGCGTGATTACGGCGCGGGCGATTGCGGACACCGTGGCCGACGGCAATCACGACACCACACCGGTCTCCGCCGCGGTGGAACTGCCGGACTCGGTGCGGATCACCGACAGCCTCGACACCGCGCTGGACACTCTCGACGCCGCGGCCGGCCCGGTCCCTGTCCTGGACGTGGACCGAACCGGCTTGGTCGGCTGGCTGAGCCATCAGTCCGTGCTCGGTGCTCTCACCCGGCAGAGCGAGTCGGTGCGGCCGTGATCGGCGCTCGGACTGCGAAACGCGTCGCCGGACTGCTGGGTCGGCGCCGGTTCGCCCGAGCCCCGATCCTCGTGTACCGGCTGCGACTGGGATTTCTTCTCGGTCCCCGGATGCTCATGCTCGAGCACACCGGCCGACACTCCGGGCGACGCCGATATGTCGTTCTGGAGGTCATCGACCGCCCCGACCCGGGCAGCTATGTGGTCGCTTCCGGATTCGGTACCCGCGCCCAGTGGCTGCAGAACGTCATGGCCGATCAGCGCGTCAGGGTGTGGTCGTCGTGGCATCCGCCACGGACCGGCTCGGCACATGTGCTGACGCGGGCCGCGGGCAGTGCTGCCCTGCGCAGGTATGCCGCCGCGCATCCACGGCTCTGGTCACAGCTGCGGCCGGTGCTGGAGGCGACCCTCACGACCAAGATTGACCTCACCGATACCGATCTGCCCATGGTGAGAATCGATACCTGAGGCCGGTGCGGGCGTGCCCGCCGAACTCGGCGGCGTGTATGAGTGGTAGCCCCGACCGGATTCGAACCGGCGCCGCCGCCTTGAGAGGGCGGTGTCCTAGGCCGCTAGACGACGGGGCCCTAGGGAAGAAAGACGTTCTCGACGGTGCTGGTACGTGGCCGAAGGCCACGTTCCGCTGGGGTACCAGGACTCGAACCTAGACTAACTGAACCAGAATCAGTTGGGCTGCCAATTACCCCATACCCCAATGCAAACCCGCGACGAGAGTGACGCCGGTGGGCCGAACGTGGACTCTACCGGACGCCCGTCGGCCGGTCCAAACCCGCCCAACTGGTTCAGGACGGCGCCAGTAGCGCCATCGTCAGGACTCGTGGGCGGTCTGCAACCGGGCCAGTGAGCGGTCCCGGCCGAGCAACTGCATCGACTCGAAGAGCGGCGGCGACACGGTACTGCCGGTGACCGCCACCCGGATCGGTCCGAACGCGTTGCGCGGCTTCAACTCCAGTCCGTCGACGAGGGCCACGCGCAACACCTGCTCGATCGATTCTGCCGCCCACTCGCTGAGCGCCTCCAGAGCCGGCAGAGCAGCGGTGAGTACCTGCTGCCCCTGCTCGCCCAGTTGCTTCGCGGCAGCCTGCTCGTCCACCCGGAAGTCGGCATCGGCTACGAGCAGGAACTGCAGCATCTGCACACCCTCGACGAGGGTCTGGGTGCGCTCCTGCACGAGTGGCGCCGCATCCGCGACAACCTGCCGTCCGGCGGCATCAAGCGGCGTCGTCGCGTCGATGAAGGCGGTGAGCCGGTCGGCGAAATCGGCCGGTGGCAGCAAGCGGATGTGCGTCGCGTTGATCGCCTCGCACTTCGTCGGGTCGAAGCGTGCCGGGTTCGCATTCACCGTTCGTACGTCGAACGCCGCGACCATCTCGGCCGGAGAGAAGATGTCGTGGTCATCGGCGATCGACCACCCCAGCAGCGCCAGGTAGTTGATCAAGCCCTCGGGCAGATAACCCGCGTCGCGGAAGTACTTCAGCGAGTTCTCCGGCGCGCGCTTGGACAGCTTCTTGTTGCCCTCGCCCATCACGAACGGCAAGTGGCCGAACTCCGGGACGAAGTCGGTGACACCGATGTCGATGAGCGCGCGGTAGAGAACGATCTGCCGAGGCGTGGACGGCAGCAAGTCCTCGCCACGCAGCACGTGGGTGATCCGCATCATCGCGTCATCGACCGGGTTGACCAGCGTGTAAAGCGGTTCACCATTGCCGCGCACCACGACGAAGTCCGGCACGCTGCCGGCCGCGAAGGTCACGTCACCGCGTACCGCATCGTCCCAGGTGATGTCCTCGTCGGGCATCCGGACCCGGAGCACCGCATCGCGACCGTCCGCCCGGAACTGCGTCTTCTGCTCGTCGGTCAGATCGCGATCGAATCCGTCGTAGCCCAGCTTCGGGTCGCGGCCGGCTGCTCGATGCCGCGCCTCGGTCTCGTCGGGCGTCGAGAACGACTCGTACAGGTGGCCGGCTGCACGCAGGCGACGCACCACATCGGTGTAGATGTCGCGCCGCTCGCTCTGCCGGTACGGCGCGTACGGGCCGCCGATCTCCGGGCCTTCATCCCAGTCGAAGCCGAGCCAACGCAGGTCATCCAGCAGTTGGCCGTAGGACTCCTGCGAATCGCGCGCCGCGTCGGTGTCCTCGACCCGGAACACGAAGGTGCCCTGCTCGTGCCTGGCCCAGGCCCAGTTGAACAGCGCGGTACGGATGTTGCCCAGATGCAAGTCGCCAGTTGGCGACGGGCAGAACCTCACCCGTGTGCTCATGGCGCCGACCTCGCAGCGAGGGCTTTCTTCGAGCGCACCGCGTTGGTCAACGTTCCGATGCCCTCGATCTCGACGGTCACCGTGTCGCCGTCCTTGATCGGACCCACACCGGCCGGTGTGCCGGTGAGGATGACGTCGCCGGGCAGGAGCGTCATCACCTGCGACATGAACGCGATCAACTCGGGGATGCGGTGGATCAGCTGACTCGTCCGGCCGTCCTGTCGCAACTCGCCGTTCACGCTGGCGGTGATGCGCAGATCGGTTGGGTCGACGACGGTCTCGATCCACGGCCCGATCGGGCAGAACGAGTCGTGCCCCTTGGCCCGCATCCACTGCCCGTCGGCGCGTTGCTGATCACGCGCAGTGACGTCATTGGCGCAGGTGAAGCCGAGAATGACCTCGGCCGCACGCTCGGCGGACACGTCCCTCGCGGGCTGGCCGATCACGATCGCGAGCTCCGCCTCGTGCTCGATTTCAGTGGAGTCGGCGGGCAACCGGATGACGTCGCCGTCGCCGATCACCGAGGTGGAGGGCTTCAGGAAGATGACCGGCGCGGCGGGCGGCTCGGCGGACGCATCACCGGCTCGGGCCGCCATCTCCGCAACATGATCGGCGTAGTTCTTGCCGATCGCCACCACCTTGCTCGGCAGGATCGGGCTGAGCAGCCGCACATCGGCCAGCGCCCACCGGTCGCCGGTGAAGCTGATCGGCCCGAAGGGGTGCTCGGCGATGGCGGCTACGGTAAGCGCGTCGAATCCGCCGTCCGGCGGGCCTTCCACCACCCCCCACGCGACTGCGGACGGTACTGCGGCGCCGTCGGGGCGGGTGGTTGCCGGGTGGACGAAGCGAGCGATACGCACGGCTGCGAGGCTACCGGTGCTGGCGGATCGCCCTCCCACGCGGATACTGGTGACGTGACGCTCACTTCGGCTCGCCGTGTCGGCCATCTGCTCGCGGTCACCGGCGTGTTGGTCGTCGCGATCGGCATACTGGCCTGCACTCGCGGGATGT
Organism: Jatrophihabitans sp.; assembly: GCA_051001975.1. Lineage (GTDB taxonomy): Bacteria > Actinomycetota > Actinomycetes > Mycobacteriales > Jatrophihabitantaceae > DATAEG01. The sequence continues at coordinate 11,088 of JBPCMU010000090.1, read as the reverse complement.
GGCCGCTGGCGGTTCTCGGCGCGCTGTGCATCGTGGTCGGCGCCGTCGCCGCACTGGTCGGTCTCGGTATGCGCGCCCGGGTCGCCCAGGCGCTGGAGGCCAGTGAGTCACGCGAACTCGACGCGAAGGTGCTCGCCGCCATCAACCGCTCCGGGACGGCCAGCTGCGACGAGGCCCACACTCCTTGCTCTGCCTGTGACCTCGGCTGCGCCGTCCGCTCGCACCCCTAACGCGGCCGGTTACCCGCTCAGGTCAGCAGGCTGAACCTGATCGCGTCCTCCAACGCCAGCCACGACGCCTCGATCACGTTCGGATGCACCCCCACCGTGGTCCACGACCTGTTCGGGTCAGCGGTGTCCACGAGCACCCGGGTGGTGGCATCCGTGCCGTGCTTGCCGGCCAGGATGCGCACCTTGTAGTCGACGAGCTCGACATCGCCGAGCTGGGGATAGGCGGAGGCGAGCGCCTGGCGCAGAGCGAGGTCGAGTGCGTTGACCGGACCGTTGCCTTCCGCGGTGGCGATGACCCGGGCGCCGGCCGCACGGATCTTCACCGTCGCCTCGCTCATCACCGAGCCGGTGTCGCTGCGATCGACGATCACCCGATAGGACTCCAGTTCGAACGGCTTCGGCGCGGTACCGAGCTCCTCGCGCAGCAGGATCGCGAAGGACGCGTCGGCCGCCTCATAGGACCAGCCGGTTGCCTCGCGCTCCTTCACCCGTTCCACGACCTTGGAGGTGACGTCCGGGCGCTGGGTGACGTCGACGCCTAGCTCCTGGCTCTTCAGTTCCACCGAAGCGCGACCAGCCATCTCGGTGACGAGGATGCGCTGGCTGTTGCCCACGACAGTGGGGTCGAGGTGGTTGTAGAGCTGCGGGCTGACCTTGATCGCGGACGCGTGCAGGCCGGCCTTGTGAGCGAAGGAGGAAGTGCCCACATAGGGCTGGTGGCTGTCCGGACTGAGGTTCGCGATCTCCGCGATGGCGTGCGAAACCCGCATCAACTCCGACAGGCAGCCGTCCGGGAGCACGTCCAGGTCCATCTTCGTCACCAGCCCACCGATCACGGCGAAAATGTCCGCGTTGCCGGCCCGCTCGCCATACCCGTTCGCGGTGCCCTGCACATGGGTGGCACCGGCATCAACCGCGGCCAGCGTGTTCGCCACGGCACAGCCGGTGTCGTCCTGGGTGTGGATGCCGAGCCGGCTGCCCGTGCGGGAGCGCACCTCGGTGACGACCTCGTGCACCCGCATCGGCAACATGCCCCCGTTCGTGTCGCACATGACTCCGACATCGGCGCCGGCCTCGGCTGCTGCGTCCAGTACTCGCACGCCGTAGTCGCGGTCGTGCTTGTAGCCGTCGAAGAAATGCTCACAGTCCAGGAACACGCGTCGGCCCTCCGCACGCAGGAAAGCCACCGTGTCGCGGACCATCGCCAGGTTCTCCTCGGGCGTCGTGCGCAACGCCTGCTCCACGTGCCAGACGTCGGATTTCGCCACCAGGGTGACTACCGACGCCTGCGAGTCCAGCAACGCCTGTACCTGAGGGTCGTCCTGCACCGCGACGCCGGCTCGTCTCGTCGCGCCGAAGGCCACCAGCACCCCGTTCTTCAGCACCAGTTCACCGTCCGCGGCGCGAGCGAAGAACTCGGTGTCCTTGGGCATCGCTCCGGGCCAGCCGCCCTCGATGAACCCGACGCCGATCTGGTCGAGCAGTCTCGCTACGGCGAGCTTGTCGGTCACCGAGTAGGTGATGCCCTCACGTTGCGCACCATCACGCAACGTTGTGTCGAATACGTGGAACTCGTCTGTCTGCATGGGCTGGCACTTCCCTGACGGGTGGGCGGATCGGCGGTAGCAAACAAAAAGACCCCCCACGACGATGTGGGAGGTCTGCGCGTCGGCGGTGAAGCTGTCGCCGGCGCGCTAGCCGATAATGATCAGGCTGCGGTACACGTCACGCAGTGTGCCACACAGCCCGCCGTACCAGGGGGGGGGAGCACCCCCCTCCCCCATGGTTCCCCCACCTTCTCTCTTTTACTCACACCGCTTTCTTCGCCCCCCCCCCTGGTTCGGCGGCGCCGCCGAGCAGGCCAACGGTGAGGACTGCGACGACGGCCAGCACGGCCAGAGCGATGCGCCGGAAGCGAGATGAAGCCAATTGCACGGGTTTCCCCCGGGGGGTGGTGTGGGATTGGGTCGCCCCACCCTGCCCTGATCCACCCACGGGTCAACGCCGTCGGCACACACCGGAAAGCGGGTCGGGGCGTTTGCTCCCGCGGCGGCCGCGCCGTCACATTCGTCCCTCCGGGACGACCTAGCCGGTAACGAGCGCGGCGATCCGGGCACCGATCTCGGCGGTCGAGCCAGGCTCCTTGGCGTCGCGTGACGAGAGGTCGGCGGCCACCGCGGACTCGACCCGAGCGCTCTGCTCCGCGTGCCCGAGGTGCTCGAGCAGCATCCCGACGGAAAGGATCGCCGCGGTCGGGTCAGCCTTGCCCTGGCCGGCGATGTCCGGTGCGCTGCCGTGCACTGGCTCGAACATGCTCGGGTTGGTTCGGCTGACGTCCAGGTTGCCGCTGGCGGCAAGTCCGATTCCGCCGGCGATCGCCGCGCCGAGATCGGTGATGATGTCGCCGAACAGGTTGTCGGTCACCACCACATCGAACCGACCGGGATCGGTCACGAAGAACATCGACGCCGCATCCACGTGCTGATAGGTCACCGTGACCTGGGGGAAGTCCGCGGCGACCTCGGCGACCACTCGCGCCCAGAGGCGGCCGGCGTGTACCAGGACGTTGGTCTTGTGCACGAGCGTGAGGTGTTTGCGCGGTCGCGCCGCAGCCCGCCCGAATGCGTCGCGGACCACCCGCTCCACGCCGTACGCAGTGTTCACGCTGACCTCGCTGGCCACCTCGTGCACGGTGCCGCCGCGCAGGGCGCCACCCGTGCCCGCATACGGCCCCTCGGTTCCCTCCCGGACAACGACCATGTCGACCAGGGCACCGTCGGCCAGCGGTGACTGCACGCCCGGATAGAGCCTGACCGGGCGCAGGTTGACATGGTGGTCGAGCTCGAAGCGCAGCTTCAACAGGAGGCCCCGCTCCAGCACACCGGGCGGCACGGACGGATCGCCTACCGCACCCAGCAGGATCGCGTCCTGTGCGCGCAGCTCTCCGAGCACCGAATCGGGCAACAGCTCGCCGGTCTTCGTATACCGCGCCGCTCCGAGGTCGTAGGTGGTCGCGTCGACCGAACCGACCGCAGCCTGCAGGACCACGAGGGCCTGCTCGGTGACCTCGGTGCCGATGCCGTCCCCGGGAATGACCGCAAGTTTCATGGCCGTCACTCTAACGAGCCCGAAGACCTACATCCCAACCTGTGGTCCCTGCATCTCATCATCCGGGACATCAGCGGAGGGCGGTAGCTCATGCATCGTGCGCAGCGGCGAGCACCACGTCGGCAGGAATGCGAGGCTGCAGCCGACCGCCGCCACGAGCAGGGTAGGTCGCAGGCCGATCCACGTCCCTAGCACGCCGCCGAGCACGCTGCCCACCGGCAGTGTGCCCCACACCAGGAAGCGCATCGTCGCATTCATCCGGCCGAGCAGTTCCGGTGGGCAGACCGTTTGCCGAAGGCTGACCTGTGCGATGTTGTAGGTGACGATGCAGGCGGAATACCACACCAGGGAGACCGCGAGCAGCCCCAGCGTCCAGTTCCGGTGGACGAACGGCAGCACGAACGGCGGCACGGCGCCGGCAAGTATCGGCAACCAGATCGTCCGCCCGGCGCCGAGGCGTTCGCGCAGCCTTTGCGCGAACAGCGATGCGAGCAGGGCACCGACGGACCCGATCGCGGCCAGCAGTCCGATGACGGCCGGGGACAGGTGCAACGTCCGCGCCAGCAAGATGTAGTAGACGGCCATCGCCATCGCGTGAAACAGGTTCGATGTCGCGGTAGATGCGGCAATCGCCCGCAGCAACTGGTGGCCAATCACAAATCTCAGACCCTCGCCGATCTCCCTTCGGAGACTGCGGGTCTCGCGCACTGCCGTACGCCGAGCCGGGGTCCGGATCCGGCCGAGCCAGGCAGCCGACCACAAGAAGGTCAGCGCGTCGACGAGGACCGCAACAGGCGCGGTCAATGCCAGGATGAGCACACCGCCGAGTCCTGGACCGGCAATCTGCGCTACCGACTCGCTGGCTTGGAGTTTGGCATTGCCGTCGACGAGCTCGTCTCGCTCGATCAGTTCCGGCAGATAGGACTGGTAGCCGACGTCGAAGAAGACGGTGGCCCCACCGGTCACCAAAGCAACACCGAACAGCTGCTCGACGGTCACTTCGTGCATCCACGCCGCAAGCGGGACCGAGACCAGCGCACCGAATCGGATCAGGTCAGCGCACACCAATACACCGCGGGTGGGCAAGCGGTCGACCAAGGCACCGGCCGGTAGGCCGACCAGGACGAACGGAACGGTGGCGCAGGCGGCCAACAGGCCCACCTCGAACGTGGAGGCATGAACGATCAGGATTGCTACCAGGGGCAGCGCGAGCTCGCTGATGGCCGAGCCGAACTGACTGACGCTCTCGGCGACCCACAGACGTCGGAAGTCGCGATGTAGCCACGCCCCCCGGCGAAGCACCGCGTGTCTTCCTGCCCCCATACGTGGATTGTCACAGTTGGCCCGATAAGGCGCCAGCGCGTCAGGCAACGAGGTTCTGCAACGCGGTCTCCGCGTAAACGGGCAGTTCGCGCATCCTGCGCAGCGGCGAGAGGAACACCGGGAGGAACGCAAGCGCGCCGCCGACCGCCGCGATGAACAGCGTCGGACGAACGCCGAGCCAGCCGCCGAGCGCGCCCCCGATGACTCCGCCGATGGGCAGCGTGCCCCAGACCAGGAAGCGCATCGTCGCGTTCATCCGGCCGAGCAACTCCGGCGGGCATAACGCCTGCCGGAAGCTGACCTGGGTGATGTTGTAGACCACCACAGCCGCCCAGTAGAACACGAGGCTGACCGTCAACAAACCCAGCGTCCAATCACGACGGACGAACGGCTGGACGAACGCCAATGGACCGCCGAGCAGGGTCGGCAGCCAGATCGCCGGGCCTTGTCCAATCCGTCGCGCGATCCGGCCGGCTAGCAACGATCCGAGTACGCCACCGATCGCCGCGGTCGCCGTCAAAGCACCGATGAGTCCCGGGGACAACCGCAGCGAGCGCGCCAGCAGGACGAGGAATACCGCTCCGCCGATAGACGAGAAGAGATTGGAGACACCGGTGCACATCGCGATGGGCCGGAGCAGCCGATTGCCGAGCACGAATCGAAGACCCTCACCGATCTCCTCGCGCAGATTGCGGCCGGCCCGGCGGACGGGTGGTTCCGGCCGAGTGCGGATCCGGGCGATCCAGGCAGCCGACCACAGGAACGTTGCCGCGTCGACGATGATCGCGTACGGCGAGGTGAGTACCTGGATCAGCAGTCCGCCCAGACCGGGTCCGGCGATCTGCGCTACCGACTCACTGGCCTGCAACTTCGCATTGCCATTCACCAGATCGGCCCGACCGATGAGTTCCGGCAGGTACGACTGATAGGCGACATCGAAGAACACGGTCGCGACACCGACCACCAGTGCGACGAGGTAGAGCTGCCCGATGCTCAGCATGGCCAGGGCATAGGCGGCCGGGATCGACCCCAGCGCCAGCACTCGGACGAGATCACCGACGATGAGCACCGGCCGGGTGGGCATGCGGTCGACGAGCGCGCCCGCCGGCAGGCCGACCAGGAGGAATGCGGCGGTCTCGCACGCGGTGAGCAGGCCGACTTCGAACGTCGTCGCATGCACGACCAGGATGGCCACCAACGGCAGCGCGATGGTGCTGATCGTCGAACCGAACTGGCTGACCGTCTCGCCGATCCACAGCCGGCGGAAGTCACGATGCCGCCACAGTCCCGGCGCCTTCCCGGCGGGGTGCACCGGACTCGTCACGGCGTCAGCTTGAGCTAGTGATTTGGATATGTCAATCAGTTAAGGTCATGCCGTGACGAAGCAGGCTCGTCGGCCCGCGAGTGATGCGGAAGCGCGCGCTCTGGCCTCGACTTTGCGTATACGAATCCTGCGCACCTGCCTCGGCGAGGCGCACACGAACAAGGAGATCGCCGACCTCCTGCACCGCGATCCGGGCGGCACGTTGCACCACGTCCGGATGCTGGTGCGGACCGGATTCTTGATGGCCCAGCCCGAACGGCGAGGCGCTCGCGGAGCTAGGGAAATCCCTTATCTGGCAACGGGAAAATCCTGGACACTCTCCTCGCCGGCCAAGCATCGTGTGCTGCTCGACGCATTTCTCGAAGAAGTCGGGCAGGTACCGGTCGACGCGCTGGACACCGCCCGGTTGGGGTTGCGCCTCCCGACCCGCCAGATGGACGAATTCCTGCTGCGGATGCAGGGATTGCTCGACGAGTACGCCGCGCTACCCGACGACCCTGATGCGCCGCCGATGTCGATCTTCTTCGCCGTCCACCCCGACATCACCCGCGCCCCAGCCCGGTCGGTATAGGAGTGCCTACCGTGCTGCGGTGCCCTCGGTGTAGTCGTCGTCGGTGGTGCTCACCCAGCTCATCAGCGATCGCAGTTCCCGGCCGACCTTCTCGATCGGGTGCTGCTCAGCTTCGGCACGCAGCTTTTTGAATTCGGGTGCCCCGGCGTCCTGGTCGGCGATGAAGCGCGCTGCGAAGGCACCGCTGCGGATATCGGCCAGGACGCCCTGCATGCTCTCCTTCACATGCGCGTCGATGACCCGCGGTCCGGAGATGTAGTCGCCGTACTCAGCAGTGTCGGAGATCGACCAACGCTGCTTGGCCAGCCCGCCCTCGTACATGAAGTCGACGATGAGCTTCAGTTCGTGCAGGCACTCGAAGTACGCAGCTTCCGGTGAGTAGCCCGCCTCGGTGAGCACCTCGAACCCGGTCTGCACCAGTGCAGATGCGCCACCGCACAGCACCGCCTGCTCGCCGAAGAGATCGGTCTCGGTCTCCTCGGTGAACGTCGTCTTCAGCGCGCCCGCGCGGGTGCCGCCGATCCCCTTCGCGTAGGAGAACGCGAGGTCCCAGGCGTTGCCCGATGCATCCTGCTCCACGGCGATGAGCACCGGGACACCCTTGCCATCGACGAACTGCCGACGCACCAGGTGTCCGGGGCCTTTCGGGGCGACCATGGCGACGTCGATGCCGGGCTTCGGCTTGATGTAGCCGAAGCGGATGTTGAAGCCGTGGCCGAAGAAGATGGCGTCGCCCTCGTTGAGGTGCGGCTCGATCGACTCGGTGTAGACGGTGCGCTGCACATGATCCGGCGCCAGAATCATGATCAGGTCGGCCTCCTGGGCCGCTTCCGCCGGAGTCACGACGCGCAACCCCGCTTCTTCCGCCTTGGCCCGGCTCCTCGAGCCTTCCTTCAACCCGACGCGCACGTCGACACCGGAATCGCGGAGGCTGAGCGCGTGCGCGTGGCCCTGGCTGCCGTACCCGATGACGGCGACCTTGCGGCCCTGCACGTGGGTGAGGTCGGCATCATCGTCGTAATAGATCTCCACGGCCATCGTGTGGTCAGTGCTCCCTGTTGGTAATTGTTCGTTGGCAGGTCATCAATAGCAGCAAAGGATGAGTCGGTGATCAGGCGGAGCGATCGGGCCGCAGTGCTGGGACGATCATCGCGCGCGGCCCGCGGTCGAGTGCGACCACCCCGGACTGGACGATCTCCCTGATGCCGTAGCGCTCCAGCATCTCCAGCATCGCGGCGATCTTCGCGGGCGGCCCGGTGACTTCGATGGTCAGGACGTCCGGTCCCACATCGACCACCTTCGCGGTGAACAACTCGACGGTCTCCAGCACGCCGCGTCGGGTGGTGTCATCGGCGCGCACCTTGACCAGCAGCAACTCGCGGACGACCGCATCACGCTGGTCGAGCTCGACGATCTTGAGCACGTTGACGAGCTTGTTGAGTTGCTTGGTGACCTGCTCCAGTACGCCGTCCTCCACTCGCACCACGACAGTCATCCGCGAAACCTCCGGATGCTCAGTCGGCCCCACCGCAAGGGATTCGATGTTGAAGCCGCGGCGGCTGAACAGCCCGGCGACCCGAACCAGAACTGCAGGCTTGTTCTCCACCAGTACCGACAGCGTGTGCAGCGTCGGCTCCGGCGTCACCGGATGCAGGACTCGAGTTCCGGCTCGAGGCGCGGCCACGGTCACTCCCCCTCGCCGTCGAAGACCGGACGGATGCCCCGGGCGGCCATGATGTCGTCGTTGCTTGTGCCGGCCGCGACCATCGGCCAGACCATGGCATCGGCACCGACGGTGAAGTCGACGACCACCGGCTGATCGTCGATGGACATGGCCTTCTCGATGGTGGCCGCGACGTCGGACTTCGTCTCGCAGCGAAGACCCACGCAGCCGTAGGCATCCGCCAGCTTCACGAAGTCGGGGATGCGGTGCTTGTGCGTGCCCAGGTCGGTCTGGCTGTAGCGCTGGTCGTAGAAAAGCGTCTGCCACTGCCGGACCATGCCGAGGTTGCCGTTGTTGATCACCGCCACCTTGATCGGAATGCCCTCCAGCGCGCAGGTGGCCAACTCCTGATTGGTCATCTGGAAACACCCGTCACCGTCGATCGACCACACGGTGGCATCGGGACGGCCGACCTTCGCTCCCATGGCCGCCGGGACCGAGTAGCCCATGGTGCCGAGCCCACCGGAGTTGATCCAGGTGCCAGGGTTCTCGTAGCCGATGAACTGCGCGGCCCACATCTGGTGCTGGCCAACGCCGGCGACGTAGATCGCGTCCGGCCCGGCGATCGCGCCGAGTTGCTCGATCACGTACTGCGGGGCGAGGGTCCCGTCGGCCGGGTCTTCGTACCCGAGCGGGTAGGTCTCCCGCCAGCGGTCGACCTGCTCCCACCACTCGGTGAGCGCCGGGCCGCGCCCGGCGTCGATGTCGGCGCGGACCGCGGGGAGGAGTTCAGCCAGCACTTCCTTGATGTCCCCGACGATAGGCACGTCGGCGAACCGGTTCTTGCCGATCTCGGCGGGGTCGATATCCGCGTGGATGATGGCCGCGTTGGGTGCGAAGCTGTCCAACCGGCCGGTCACCCGATCGTCGAATCGGGTGCCCAGCGCGATCAGCAGGTCGGCTTTCTGCAGCGCGGTGACGGCAGCGACCGTGCCGTGCATGCCGGGCATGCCGAGGTGCTGCGGATGGCTGTCCGGGAAGGCTCCGCGGGCCATCAATGTGGTGACGACCGGGATGCGGGCGAGCTCGGCAAGCTCACGCAACTGGGTGACCGCGCCGGACTTCAGCACTCCGCCGCCGACGTACAACACCGGGCGCCGCGACTCCCGGATCACCCGAGCCGCCTCGCGCACCTGCTTGCCGTGCGGCTTGGTCACCGGACGGTAGCCCGGCAGATCGATCACCGGCGGCCACGCGAAGGTGGTCTGCTGCTGCATCAGGTCCTTGGGCACGTCGACCAGCACAGGACCGGGCCGGCCGGTCGACGCGAGGTGAAATGCCTCGGCAATGACCCGCGGGATCTCCGCGGCATCGGTGACAAGGAAGTTGTGCTTGGTGATCGGCAGCGTGATTCCGCTGATGTCCGCCTCCTGGAAGGCATCCGTGCCGATCTGCGCGGTCCCGACCTGCCCGGTGATCGCCACCAACGGCACGGAGTCCATATGCGCGTTGGCAATCGGCGTCACCAGGTTCGTCGCACCAGGTCCGGACGTGGCCATGCAGACCCCGACCCTCCCGGTTGCCTGCGCGTACCCCTCCGCGGCGTGTCCGGCACCCTGCTCGTGGCGGGTGAGGATGTGCCGCACTCTCGTGGAGTCGAAGAGGGGATCGTAGGCGGGCAGGATGGCGCCACCCGGAATCCCGAATACCACCTCGGCACCGACCTCTTCCAACGAGCGGATGAGGGACTTGGCACCGGACATCGCGCCGTCGTCGGTCTCGGGTGGCATTGACGTGCCTTTCTCGCTGGATGGGATCTGGCCGTCGGGGTGGGTCTTGCGGAAGCTCGGACGTGCAACAAAAAACCCTCCGTGCGGGTGCACGAAGGGTTAGCGCGTCGGTTGGGGCCCGGGGGTCATGTGCCTGGCCTCATTCGACGCGCCATTGGATAAGTACGAGCTTGCTCACAGGCGCAAAGCTACACCTCGCGGCGAGCGCGGTTCAACAGAGCGGGATGCAGATCTCATGAAGTGGGATGCGACAGTTGCCCGATTTAACCCTCAACCGTTTGCTGAGGTCGAGGCTGTTGGCTAATATTCAGCCTGCGCAGCAGGTCCACGGGGGACCCGACCCATCCATTGAGCGATCGGAACCCCCGATGACCCCCCAGACACTCAGCAAACCCCCCTCCCCGGCAGTTACCCGTCGCAAGACTCGGCTCGTCGCCGTACTCGGCGCCGTAATTGCCTTGGTCGCAACGATGTTCGTCTGTGCCTCGTCCGCCAACGCGACCGCGACGTCGACCGGCGCCTACGCGAATGCGGTTCTCAAGCTGATGAACCAAGAGCGCGCCGCGAACCACCTCCCGGCACTCAAGTGGGACAGCCGGCTCATCAGCAGCGCGTATAAGCACAACCTGGCAATGGCGAGCAAGAACAGCATGTCGCATCAGGTGTCCGGTGAGGCGAGCCTGGGCACCCGCATCGACCGCACCGGTTTCCCGTGGACGATGGCTGCCGAGAACATCGGCTGGTCGACGAACCGGAGCACCACCGGAGCGGTGAACCTGCAGAAGGCGATGTACAACGAAAAGGCTCCAGCGAACGGCCATCGGCTGAACATCCTGTCGAAGTACTACAAGTACGTCGGAGTGAATGTCGTGACCGATACCCGGACCGGCAAGATCTGGCTGACCGAAGACTTCGCCAGGGCCTGACCGGTTCTCAGCCGCAGACGGCGCCCTGAGCTGCGGAGCCGACGAGCTTGGCGTACTTGCCCAGCACGCCGTAGTTGAACGGTTGCGCCGGGGGGACCCCATCCGCGTCCCAGAGGGACGACCCCCCTCTCTTTCCAGCCCGATTCAGAGTGC
>JBPCMU010000089.1:0-18725 GCA_051001975.1 Jatrophihabitans sp. | reverse complement strand
ACTTCTTGGTCACGGCGGTCCCCTTCTTGGTCGAACTTCTTGGCGGAAGCCCGACACCTACCACGCGGCAGGCATCGAGCCGGGGACCGCCACCTCAACTTCTACGACGCTCGGGACAACCTCCTCCGCTGGTGACGGTGTTGCAGGCCACCGTCTTTCGGGTCCAGCACCTTGCCGACACCGAGTCGGATCTGATTGCCGTCGTTCCAGCTGACTGCTGTAGCCCCGTTGGCGGTGAAGTCCGACACCGGGAACCGATGCCAGATCCGGGTCTGCACGGCATACACGGCGACCGCGCCGACCTGCCCGAAGACGAGGTACGTGCCGTCGGGAGACAGCGATCCGGTATCTTCGCCGGCAGGCCACCGTCGACAGGCTGCAGCTTCGCATCGTAGAGACGGCCGGCGCGACCTGGACAGTCACACCGTGCTCGACGCGGCACACCACGCTGGACGACGACCGACTGGCTACTTCAGACTTCGGGGCCACTGTAGCTATCAGCGCCTGGCTGCGGCGTCCGCAGTCTGTAACGAGTCGAAGAACGAGTGGACGGTCGCTCAGGTCTGTTCTGTTCGCGCTGGATCCTCGACGAGGGTTGTCTGAGGGCGTGGGTAGAGAGTGTCGGCGGCGTGCAGGGAGTCCAGGTACTCGCGGACCTCGACGATCTCACGGTTGCGGATGACGAAGACTCCGCAGTAGCTGTTGTCGTAGGTCAGGCCGGTCGCTTCCGCGACGCCTTGGACTCGCCATTCGAGCACGGCGCGGTCGTCTTGCACGGTGATCTCGCCGAAGGTGAACCGTTGGGTGCCTGGTTGAAACAGTCCTCCTGCGCCGACCAGGAACTCCATGATGCGATCACGTCCGACCCTGGTGCCGGCCAATGGCAGTGTGCCGTGGAGCGTCCAGGTTGCGTCCCGGGCGAAGGATCGCGCGATAGCGTCGAGGTCGCCGGCCGTGAGCGCTGCGAGATAGGCCTTGAGCACCTCGGCACTGACGGCGGCGGATGGGTTCATGTCGCCACCTCAAGGACGGCGTTTCCACGAAGCCGGCGACCGCGGATGTCCTCGATCACTCGTGCGGTGTCCTGCCACGGAAGCAGTTCGCCGATCTCGGGGTGCAGGCGCCCCTCGGTGACCAGTCGGACCAGCGTTGCGAGGTCCGCGCTGTTGGGGCGGTCGCTGATCTCGTAATGGAACGCCTCGATGGTGGCGCCGGTGGTTCCGTCGATCCAGTCGAAGAAGTCGAGAGTGACCGGCTCGAGACTGGCCTGACCGAACCAGATGACGGTGCCTGTGGGGTGGGTGCGGCGGCGAGCCTGGACGAAGGAGTTGCCGCCGACCGATTCCATCGTCAGGTCGAACCAGCCTTCGGCACTGTCCACGTCGGTCACGATTCTCGCCCCGAACTCGCGCAGCCGCGCGCCCCGTTCGGGGGTGGCTGAGACCGCAGTGACCTCGGCGCCGGCCGCGGTCGCGAGTTCGACCAGGTAGTGCCCGACTCCGCCGCTGGCTCCAGTCACCAGCAGGCGACGGCCGATCAGCGATCCGGCGCGGCGAATTAACCGTAAGGCGGTCAACCCGGCCAGCGGCAGCGCCGCGGCGGTCGTCAACGCGGCCGCGTCCGGAACCTCAGCCAGCGACGACGTGCGGACCGCGACACGCTCGGCCCACGCCGAGTGCGGGGCGTGCCCCACGACCCGGGCTCCTGGGCCGGGGCCGCTGCCATCGGCCGCCGCGGCGACGACCGTGCCCGCGAGGTCCTTGCCCGGGCGCCATCCACGTGCCGGTGAGTCGAGCAGGAACGTCTCACCCCGGTTTACCGAGTAGGCCGCGACCTCGATCAGTGCCTCATCGCAGGCGGCCACTGGCTCGGCCACCGTCGTGAGTGCTACCTGACGTGGCGCTGCCGGCGTCATCGCTCTCACCCGGCTCATCGCTCCTAGTCCAGCGCCGCTTCGGCGCCCTCTGGTGACAGCATGCGCGGCGCAGGCTACTTTCGTAAGTAGGCAGAAAATAGTGCCGGAGGCACTCCGGAGTAACCAGGGAGTTGATCGTTGCGTGTCCATGACCCGTGCCGCGTCGGCAGACGGACGCTACGACGTCCTCGCCGCCGCCTGCCCCACCCGGCAGGTGATCGACCGGGTCGGTGACCGCTGGAGCCTGCTCGTTCTCTACGCCCTGGAACCCGGCACGCTTCGCTTTCAGGAACTACGACGTACGGTCGACGGCATCAGCCAAAAAATGCTCACCCAGACGCTGCGCGCCCTCGAACGCGACGGGCTGGTCGAGCGCACCATCTACGCCAGCGTGCCGCCCAAAGTCGAATACGAATTGACGCCACTTGGCGCGAACCTGGCCCAGATCATCGCCGGGATCCGTAGCTGGGCCTACGAGCACATAATCCAGATCGAGCAAGCTCGCATGACCTACGACATCAAGCAGACAACGGAACACTCGGAGCGCTAAGCCCACGGGTGGTCCGGTGGGCTTAGCACTGCCGGGTGCAATTCAGGCACCGGCGAGCCAGCAGACCGTAGCGAGCGCGAACACCGTGGCGACTCGATGCGCAGGCAGGGGCTGTCCGGCCGCAAACCCACGCGCAGCAGGGCGTTGACCCGCCAGGACTGCAAGGCGGCGAAGTTCGGTGACCGGCTCAAGCGCGCGTTCACCACACCAGCGCCGAACGTCAAGGGCAGGCTCTACCCAGCACGCCTTCGTGGACGCAAAGAGCATGAGCGACCTCAGCGACCGGCCCCGATCACCATTTGCCTGGCCTCCGCTTAAACTGAGGGCTGGACCGCCGACGCTTGTCGGGCATTAACAGATTCTCTGGTTGAGAATCACTGTCCAAGATCATTGGTACATCCCGCGGCGGCCCGCTATCTCGGAGGGATTTCGTGTGGGAATGGGAATGGGGCTGCGGTCGTGGGCGGTTGGACCTGGAGACGATTGTGGCAATGTGAGTCGGGCTGAAATGGTGCTTCCCGGCTAGCTGGACCGTGTTCGATGTCGTGGAGACCGGGGGTGAGTTGTCATGGACGGTGGTCTGCCGTTTCGGCTGCTGGGCCTCGATCCGGCGGGCGCGACGGTAACCGGCCCGTCCGACGTGTTGGCAAGCAGGTATGACGTGACTGGGCTGTTGACGGGGGCCGTGTCAGTCGCAGCAACCGCATACGCTGACTATGCCGTGGCATGCGGGCGTGCTCGCCCTGCCGTTGCGGTCGATACCCAACGTGCTGCCGCCGCCGGGCAGAGCCTTTCGTTCGTCCGGCTTGAGGGCCGGGCGCTCGCGGAGTCGGCGCCACTGACCGGGTTGGTCCACGCCCGTAAGGGCTGGGTTCGTCTGCACGCCAACTACGACCACCACCGCGACGCGCTGTGTGCGGTTCTGGGCGTCGAGCCGCAGCGGGCAGCCGTTGAGCGTGCGGCCGCTGACTGGGATGCCATTGCCTTGGAAACGGCGCTGGCCGAACATGGCGGCGTGGGCATGGCCGTGCGGACAGTCGAGCAATGGGCGGAGTCGGACCAAGGACGTGTGGTCGCCAATCAGCCGCTGTTATCGGTCGACGTCCGGGGCGAAGGGCCACACGCGCCCCGGCAGCCCCGAGTGCTGGACCTGACGCGCGTGGTCGCTGGACCCGTCGGGACTCGGATGCTCGGACTGCTTGGGGCAGACGTGCTGCGGCTAGACCGTCCCGACCGTCCTGAGCAAGACATTTACCTCGACACTGGCCTGGCCAAACGCTCAGCACTAGTGGACCTGCGGACCGAGGACGTGCACGAACTGCTCGCGCAGTCCGACGTAGTCGTGATCGGTTATCGACCTGGTGCATTGCCCGGCGTGCGCGCCGCCATCGAGCAGCATCCCCAGCTGGTGGTCATTGAACTGTCCGCGTGGGGGTGGGCCGGCCCGTGGCGCACTTGGCGCGGCTTCGACTCCCTGGTACAAGCTGCGACCGGGATCAACGTCGCCGAGGGTTCAATTGGGCAGCCAAGTCAGCTGCCCTGCCAGGCGTTGGATCACGCCACCGGCTACCTCATCGCGGCCTGCGCCTGGCACGGGCTGACCCACCGGTCTGCCGATGGTCTGGGTCGTCGTTATCGGCTCGCACTGGCGCAGACCGCCGCCTGGCTCGGCATACCCAGAGCCGAGCCCTGCACCGCCACCACTGTTCTAGCCGACCTGCAAACGATCAGCAGCGGCTACGGGCGGAGCACAGTCCTGGCACCGCCCATCACGATCAACGGCACCGTCCCGAGGTGGCCATCCGGCGCGCAACGGCCTGGAAGCGCCCTAGCTCGCTGGCGGTAGACCCGGCCTTGCGACGGTCAGCGACGCCCAGTCGAAACCAACCTCGACCCGGTCCTGCACCCTAAGTCGACCGGGGGCTGCGGGCGTCGAGCACCGACCGGTTTAACGGGCGGTCTTAGCCAGCCCTCCACGCTCTTTCACTCTGGCTCGGTTTGCGAACCAGAGTGGTAAGGCTCAAGACTGCTCGAACTGCTCGAACTGCGCGGTGTGGCGCGAAGCGTCGATGGCGGTGATCTGATGCGCCGGCTGCTCGCGACGATCTTGCAGTTGCTCGTCGATGCCGAGGGCACGGCGGTCATCGGCGCTGAGCGTCACGAACGCAGCGATGCCCGCACCGACCAGCGCAACGGCACCCGCGACAAGCTTGTCTCGACCGCGGCCGGTGACATCACCGTCAAGATCCCGAAGCTGCGGTCGGGGTCGTTCTTTCCCTCGCTGCTGGCGCGGCGCCGACGCGTCGATGTCGCGCTGCATGCGGTGATCATGCAGGCCTGGATCGAAGGCGTGTCGACCCGCAAAGTCGACGATCTGGTCGCAGCGCTTGGTGTCGAGTCCGGCATCTCCAAGTCCGAGGTCAGCCGGATCTGTGGCCAGCTGATCAGTTGATAAAGCATGTTGTTTTGCCATTGGCCGCCGATCTTCATGTACCTCGGCGCAACGCCGTAGCGGACGAACCCTGCGCGTTCGAGCAAGCGCTGCGAAGCAAGGTTGTCGGGCAGTGTCTCGGCCTGGACCCGGTGGAGGTTCAGGTCGTTGAAGGCGATCTGCATTGCTTCATTGATCGCCATGGTCGCCAGTCCGTGGCCTTGGGCATGTTCGCTGAGCCAGTAGCCGATGCTGCACGCCTGGAAAAATCCTCGGATGATCGACTGAAGGGTCATCGTTCCGACGACTTGTGCATCGGGGTCGAGAATGACCAGGGGCATGCTCACGCCCGCCTTGTGCTGGCGTAGGGCGCTGTCGACAGAGTTCCGCTGGCCCGCGACGGTGAAGTAGTGCTCGGTACGTAGCGGTTGCCACGGAGCGAAGGCGTCCCGGTTGCGGTGCACAAGCTCACGCAGAGCCGCGGCATCATCTCCAGCAAGCAGGCGTGTGACAGCCACTCCGTCAACCTCTCAAGGACTCCGATCTACCGTGCGCCCGGTATCGGGCTGCGGGACGTCATTGCGGGGGATCACCCAGGTTCCCACCGTCACGGGTCAGGAGTTGACGCGGCTGATGCCGTTACCGCGAAGCCGGACGCGGAGGTAGTCGAGGATCTCCTCAAGCGCGGTGGTGGTCGGTTCGCCCTCGCGGTCGATGAGGTGGACGGTGACGACGCTGTGGGGGTAGGGGACGTGTGCGGCAAAGAATGGGGGTGTGTCAGGATTCGCAGCCGTGTCAGGGAGTTCGCGGCCGTCGAAGGAGTCACCCAACGCTTGCGCGTAGGCATCAAAGCGCGCCCGGGTGCAGATCTTGTCGCCCTCGAACCGGTAGGCCAGGACCGTGAGGTCGTCGCGGTCGAGGCGTTCCTTTACGGCGGCGAGCTCTCTGTCGCTGATCTCCAGAGCGTCGGGCTGGTCGACCGGTAGCGACGGCTGGCAAGCGACTGGGGCGACGACAGCGTCTTCGAGCATCATGGTGATGGCGAAGTTGCCGGTGAAGCACATGCCGACCGCGCCCACGCCAGGGCCGCCACACTCCTCGTGCGCCAGTCTCGCGAGGGCCATCAGCCACGTCGTGATGGGGCTTGACTCGCCCCCCCGGAGTGCCCGGAACTCCTTCGCAACGCATAATCGGCGAAAGAGCGCCGCCCCGCTGTCGGCATCGCCTATGGCGCCGTCGGTGCCGAAGAGCGACGGCATGTAGATCGTCATCCCGCGCTCCCGGACCCAGCGGGCGAATCGAGCGACGTGGGGACTGATGCCGGGCATCTCGGACATGACGATGACGCCGGGGCCGCTGCCGCTGACGTACACACGGCGCTTTTCACCGAGAAGCGCGACGGTCCTGACAGCGAAGTCGGAAAGACTGTCGTCCTGGGTCATATCCTGGCCAGTCATGGGGACTCCTTTCCAATGACTCGGCGCCCGGAACGGGCGACCTCGTGACTACGCTGGGCCAGCGATGGACATCGGGGAAGAGCGGGACCGGCCAAAGTTCGGGCGGTTCTGGCCATGACATCGGTCCGCCTCCTGGATCTTCAAGGGGCGATGGCCTCGACAATGGCCATCACCGTGGACGTCCTCGACACAGCGAACTGGTCGTCTCCCCGGTCGGGCCATGCCACTGACATGTTCGACATCCACAAGTGGCCCCACGCAGAACGAGACCATATAGCCGACACGGCTCCGGTGGATCTCATTGTCGCTCCCGACCTCGGGATGAGGAACGAGCACGAGGTGCAAACCCGGCTCGCCCAGCCCGACGCCGTTGCGGCGGGGCGTTGCCTGAAGCAGCTACGGCAGCGGGTAGCCAGATCCCAGCCTCGGGTGCGGGCGTATTCCTCCTCGCCGAGGTCGGCATCCAGGATCACCGACGTGCTACCACCACTTGGTGGCTGGCACCGTTGTTCGCCGCCGCTACCCTGCAGTGCGGCTGACACCCGCCGACCTCGTCGTCACGGACGGGCCGGTGACGACCGCAGGAGTGGCCATGGCGCACTTGGACAAACCTTGAGACCGGTCGATAACCGCGCCGATCACGCGCTGGCACCCCTCACCTTCCAGCTTGGGCGGCCGGGCGTGTAAGCCATCAACGTGGGCGCCCGCGCGATCTTCTCCAACGCCAGGGACCGCTCCCACGGATGCTCGCTGCAACCACCACGGCAAGTCCAGGAGCGACGCTGCCTCGTGAGACTGGATCCCATAGCGATGTTGACGTCACGACTCCGGCACAGATCACCTTTGGTCATCGGGCGGGGCCGTCGGCGTGCTCGCTGAGGAACGCTGACGACCATCGGCGGACGGCGGCGACTGCATCTCCTGCTCGGCGCCGAAACGAAAGGCACGCCGGTAGGCTGACGGCGTCGTTCCGAACATGTCGTTGAAACGACGGCGCAGGTTCGTGGCAGACGAAAGCCCGCTCCTTGTCGCTATCGCCTCGATCGTGAGCTCAGATGTCTCCAATAACCCTCGCGCCAATTCGAGGCGACGCTGCAAGATCCACTTCCCCGGACTGACGCCGAGTTGCTCCTCGAAACGTCGTGCGATGGTCCGCGGACTCACATGCGCGAACTCGGCAATCGTCGGCAAGTCCAGCTGGCCGTCAAGTCGCTCCGCAGCCCAATCCAGCAGCCGGGCGAACGGACCTTGCGCTAGCGGTTGCGCAACGGTTTCCGCGTATTGCCGCTGGCCGCCCTCACGGTGTGGCGGCATGACCATGTGCCTGGCGATACGTGTCGCCTGCGCGTTACCTAGGTCGGAACTGACCAGGTGCAAACACAGGTCAAGCCCAGCAGCGGTTCCCGCGCTCGTCGCTACGTCCCCATGGTCGATGTACAGCACGTCCGGCTCGACGCGAACGGGCGGATATTGTGCGGCGAACCGCTCCGCGTGCCGCCAGTGGGCGGTCGCGCTGCGTCCGTCGAGCAGCCCGGTCTGCGCGAGGACGAACGCGCCGCTACAGATCGACACCAGCCGTGTACCTCGCGAATGCGCGCGAACGAGGGCGCGGAGGATCCTTTCATCGACTTGTACCCCTGTCGGCTCCCACCCCGGTATGACGATCGTGTCAGCGGACTCCAGCGCAGCCAACCCTTGCGCGACACCAATCGGGTATCCCGCAAGCGTGTCCACCGTTCCGGGGTTGTTCGTGCATATGACGAACTG
This sequence comes from Jatrophihabitans sp., assembly GCA_051001975.1. GTDB lineage: Bacteria > Actinomycetota > Actinomycetes > Mycobacteriales > Jatrophihabitantaceae > DATAEG01. Next base: position 10,605 of record JBPCMU010000089.1, on the reverse strand, counting down.
GTAGGCCGGGTCAACGCCGGGACGGACAGCGCCAAAGATTTCCGACGCGATGGCCAGCTCGAACGGCGACTGTGGCGAGTTCACGAGAGCGACGACGCGATGAGGTGACTGGAATTTCCGGCGCGACATGGCAAGAAAATACCAGGACGCATCTATCTGGCCACTGATGCGCGTAGCGGTTGCAGGGCACGGTGGCTGCGGTGAATCGCTTCGTTAAAACCGCAAGCGGTAGGGATCGGCCTCTAGTGGCCTGAGTTTGAAGTCGTTGGACGGTTGGCTTTCGCGAGGATCTGGTCGGCGGTCTTGGTCCAGACGAACGGGTGTGCGCGGTCGTCGTTCCAGTTGTCGATGAAGGCGCGGATGCGGGCGTTGAGTTCTTTCACCGACCGGAAGGTGCCGCGGCGGATCGCTTGGCGTTCGATGATGCCGAACCAGACCTCGACGAGGTTCAGCCACGACCCGGAGGTCGGGGTGAAGTGCACCGTGACTCGCGGGTTGGCGGCGAGCCAGTCCCGGACCTCGATGCGTTTGTGCGCGGCGTAGTTGTCCATCACCAGGTGCAGCTCGCGGTCGGGGTAGGCGCGGGCGACCTGCTTGAGGAACCGCAGGAACTCCTGGTGGCGGTGGCGGGGTTGGCAGGAAGCGGTCACTGTCCCGGTAGCGATCTCCAACGCGGCGAACAGTGTCGTGGTGCCGTGGCGCACGTAGTCGTGGGTCCGGCGCTCGGGCAGCCCGGGTTGCATCGGCAGCATTGGCGCGGTCCGGTCGAGCGCCTGGATCTGGGACTTCTCGTCCACACACAGCACGATCGCGTTCTCCGGCGGCGCCAGATACAGCCCGACCACATCGGTCACCTTCGCTACCAGCTGCGGGTCGGTGGAGAACTTGAACGTCTCCGACCGCCACGGCGCCACCCCGTAGGCCTTCCACGCCCGCGCGACCGTGCTGTTCGCGACCCCCAGACGCGCCGCCAGCAACCGCGACGACCAGTGCGTCACGCCCAGCTTCCTCGGCGGCGGCTTGAGCGTCTCGCTGATGATCCGATCGTGGTCAATCAACCGGGGCCGGCCCGAGCGTGGCTCGTCGGACAGACCCGCGATGCCACTGCGCGAATACCGCGCACGCCAGGACACCACCGTCTGCCGCGACACCCCGACCCGCTGCGCGATCTCGGTGTTCGACACCCCGTCGGCAGCCAACAACACGATCCGCGCCCGCTGCGCCAACCCCGCCCTCACCATCGAGGCGCGCGTCCACGACGTCAGCCTCTTCCGGTCACCATCACGAAGCCCCAAGGCCGGAGCAGCAAGCGCGGGCACACGTCATTCTCTCGCACCACCAAGCGTCCAATGATTAACGCCACGCTGCACTAGCTGCTCAAGGAGCAACTGCGGGCGCTGCGCCGTCCAATCAATAACGCGACTCTACGCGCCGGTCAACTGACGCGAACCGGCGGCAGAGCCGACTGGCAGCAACGCGGCGACTTGTTAGGCGATGTTGATGCCCAACATCCGCGCCCCGACGTCCGTCCTCGGGCGATGGCTACTCCCTGGCGCGAAAACGACATAGCTACCGACGCCATGACGGTCATCGCCCTCGATGACCTCACCTTCAAGCACGTAATAGCGTTCCTCGTCCTCGTGCACGTCGACGCTCGGCCACTCGGAGCCCGGTTCGAAATCTATGACCCACGCGCGCGCGCGATCGGTCGCCGGAAGGTCTTGACGATAGATGCCAGTGGTCACCTGCACGCGCTCAGTGTCGTTGACATTCGTCACCTGCATAAGAGCCTCGGGATTCATCCTGTGAGGATGCGCTACTGGGCTGCTGGCTGCCAGCGGCAATAGCGTCAACCCACGACACAATCGCGCCAAACTCGTGGCAGCCAGGTGGCAGCCACGAGCCGCACACTCGATCACGGAAACCCCGGGCAAATAGAGGACACAGAGGTAGCGTCAGGTCTCCCATTCTCGCGGTTCCTTCCACTGGGTGACTTGAACCAGCCGGTGCCCGGCCCGCAACCGGAACCCGGTGGTCGGCGCGATGCGCCGGACGTAGTCCGGGACTATGTCCAGGCGCCACGGCCGGCCCTGGTCGGCTTCCAGGTGGTCCACGGTCGCGGCGAGGACGTCAACCGTGTTGGGGCCATCCAGAAGAGACGGGGTGGCCGTGGAGGGGGGCCAAGACAAAGTCCTAAGTGGGCACGTTAGGGAGGTGACCGGCGACGATCAAGTCCGTCCGTCACTTATTCTCGTCGAGGATGCCGATATATGGGACACCATTAGTTCAGTCCGCGCCGGGCGGGGTCGTAGGAAGCCAGGTCGCGGAGACGACCGGTGCCCGCTCAACGCTCTGGCACAGCAGCCGGTGAATGCCGTCGGCGAGCAGACCATCGGGCGCTGCGAAGCTGTCGGCCGGAGCGATCGAGGGGACGGCGCCGGTCAACGTCTGCCAGCACAGGCCTAGGGCCATCGCTAAGCCGTGCCCGTCGAGGAATCCCGAGGTGTCGATGTCGGGAGTGTTGAAGTCGCCGTGCGCGTCCAGCCAGACCAGCCCGACTCGCCGGCCGGGGCGAGTCAACCCGGCCAGGACACCGATGGTGGCGTTGCAGTTCTCGACAGCAGCAGCGGCAGCTGACCTGCGGTGCGGGCAGCGCGGACCTGATCCGCGATCACGTGATGAAGCTCAAATGCGGTCCGCACTTCGGCCTGCCACCCCAACGCCGAAGTCGGCTCGAGGACCTGCTCGTCCACCTCGTGCCCTCGCTCTCGCAGCCGCCGAGCGGCCCCAGCCTCCGCCAGCACCAGCGGCCCGGCGCCCATCCGGACGCCTCGACGCCTCGACGCCTCGAACGCCTCGACGCCTCGAACGCCTCGAACGCCTCGAACGCCTCGAACGCCTCGAACGCCTCGAACGGTAGCTGCATTAACCGCACTCTGGAGCCGGTTACCACATTGGGCAGTGTGCCAAACGCTGCCCGGGTCAGGTTGCACCCTTCTCCTCAGCGTGCGGCTCCTGCGCTCTGAGCGGCTCGGGTGTGGGCGAAACGGTGAGACTGGGTGCCCGTTTGGATAATGTTCGCGCCGAACGTGAGCCGATCCACGATCGCGGCACAGAGCCGCGGGTCGGGAAGGTCTTGGTCCAGCCGCTGAAGCTGTCGTTGCTGGCGATGGCGACGGAGTTCTTCTCCTCTCGTTCGGTGAGAACCTGGACAGCAGTTCCGCGCCGCGGCGGTCGAGTTCCATGTAGCCGAGTTCGTCGATGTAGAGCAGGTCGACCCGGCCATAGCGGGCGATGGTCTTGGCCAGCCTTCTCGTCAGCGGCTTCGACGAGCTCGTTGACGAGTTTGGTGAGGAGGATGTAAGCGACTCGGAACCCGACCTTCGCCGCGGCGGTGCCAGCCGAATGAGCAGGTGGGATGCCGGTGCCGGAGTCACCGATTAGACACAGCCGCTTCCGGTCCCGGATCCACGGGCAGCCGCCGTGGGTGCTGATGGTGGCCGGGTTGACGTTGGCGTCATAGTCGAAATCGGCTAGCCATTTGGTCCTCAGGAAGCCGGCGTCTTTCACCCGACGGCAGAGCGGCGCCGGGACCAGTCATCGCATTCGGCGAGGAGTAGCTCGGTGACGAAGCCTTGATGGGTGATCGTTCGCGTTGCGCGACCGCGATCAGCTCCGGTGCCTGCGTCCGGATCGTTTGTAGCCGCAGCGACCCGCCCGCGTCGATGGCCGAGACGCTGCCGAGAGATTCGGCAGGACAACGGTGTTGGCATCAGTGAACTCGTCTACTAGAGGACTCCAGGTGAGCTGCGCGCGTGGCCCGGTTCCGTCCACGAGGACGACGCTGGCCCGTCCCGCCCTGTCCATAGGCGATCCGTGCCTCGGCGTTGAAGTCTTCGGGCATGTCTGTGCCAATCCTGGTGTGACGTGTTCGTCAGACGAGGTCAGGGCTGGAGGACGATGCGGCCGCGGATAGAGCCCGTCTCGGCTAGCTTGTGGGCGTGCGCAGCCTGGGCCAGCGATAAGATCTGGGCGACCCGGAGCGAGAGCTGCTGGGCGTCGACCATCCCGACAAGTTCGGCGAGTCGGGTGCCGTCGGCCCAGACCTCTTGAACCACGACGCGCGTGCCGCGAATCGGTGGCGGGGCGAACGGGCGCACGAGCGCGACGAAGGTGCCGCAGGAGCGCAGGGTGTCGTGTGCCGCGATGCCGAGGTTGGCCGTGTCGATCACTGCGTCGACACCTCCTGGCACGAGCCGCCGGGCGGCCGCGCCGAGGGCCTGCGAGTCGGTTAGGACGTGGGCCGCCCCACCCGCTTCCAGGAATTCCCCGTCGGTGCGGCGCCCGACTGCGATAGTGTCGATGCCGCGGGCGCTAGCCAGTTGCAGCAGGAAGCCGCCGACGCCGCCGGCGGCGCCGGTGACGAGAAGTGTCTGCCCATCGGAGAGGTCCGCGAGATCTAGGGCTTGAATCGCGGTCAGGCCGTTGAGCGGAAGGGTGGCCGCTTCGGTCAGAGTCACACTCGCGGGGGCGGGGGCAAGCGCAGAAGCGTCCAGCACGACACTCTCGGCATAGGCGCCCGGCGCGAACAGCAGTTCCCGGAGTCCAACTACTTCGTCGCCGATCGAGAACCGGGTGACGTCCGGGCCAATGGCGGTAGCGACGCCGGCCACGTCCCAACCGAGGCCGATCTCAGCGGCCGGGGCGAGGAGTCCGCTGGCGGTCAAGCGGCCCGACCGGGCCGAAATGTCGATCCAGCTGACGGCGGTTGCGCGAACACCGACTCGTACTTGCCCGGGCCCGGGATCACCCTCGGGCACGTCGACGATTTCGAGCACGTCGGCACTGCCAAACGAACGGACGACGATGGATTTCACACAACCAAATCTATGGACCAGGAACATGGAGCACGAGTAGGCACTTGCAAGTACATATTGAACGAGGAGGAGCCATGGCAACGCAGTCGGCCGCAGAACGCCGGGCCGAAGCGCACCAGCGATATAACGAAGACTTGAGTGGTTGTCCCGGTCACGCCGTGCTCGCGATATTGGCGGAGAAATGGGTCACCCTGGTTCTGGCGGCCCTCGCTGAAGGGCCGCTCCGCCGGAGCGAGATTGCCGCCGCCGTCGCCGGGGCGAGTCAGAAGATGCTCACGCAGACGTTGCGCCGGCTGGAACGTGATGGGCTCGTGTCACGCTGCGTAACTGCGACGGTTCCGGTTCGGGTGGACTACTCGCTGACGAACTTGGGCCGCGAGCTGCTACCGGTCCAGAAAGTCATTCGCGACTGGGGGATGACAAACCTGGATCGCATCCGCATAGCCCGAGCCGAGTTCGATCATGCCGCCAGCAAGGCCAAGAGCGAATAGGCGCCACGTCGATCGAAGCTCACGTTCGACCCGGTCAGCGCGGGCGTGCAGTCGGCTCCCTCAAGCCCCTGCTCCGGTTAGTGATCTCGTCGCTTCCGCGACGCACGAGCCGGCAGCAAAGTGGTGAGTGGGCTCCTGACGAGAACGACCCGATCGGTTTCTTCGCCGAGATCGCTGCCGCAGGTGACAAGCGGCGTCCTGATCGAGCAAACCTGCCCGCACGGCGAACTAACCCAGCTACCGGTGCTGTCGTTCATCGCGCAGCCCAACCCATTCCAGCACCGGTGCCTGCTGGGCGAGGTCATGTTCGTCAGCGGCCGCACCGAACTGCCCTTGGCGGCCGTGGTGTCGTTCAAGTGAGTCCACCGTGCGTGAGCGCCTGAAGGCCGCGTTCGCCGCACGGCTGCCGAGTCATGACCCTTCCGCAGGCCCGATCCCATACACGCCGGATCGGCGTCATGTTTCCCCGAGTGACCGCGGGAACGCGCCCCTTCGTCTACTTGAACCCGGTCACACCACACACACACACACATTCGCTGACATTCGACTGGCACCGGCAGATCCCGACAGCCTACAAACCATGAAGGCCACGTCGGTCTCGGCGTCTGACGATGATATGGGCCTGGGACGACCAGCGGGCGCCCGACCCACAACCCGCAATTGTCTCGGCTAAGAACACAAAATCGGTCAAGTGGGGCCGTCGCGCATCCGGCCCACGTTGGATTGTGGTCGAGCGCCAGCCCGTCCCGCTCGTCGTTCCCGAGTGACACAGCGGGCGGGCACCCGCAGAGGCGCGTCATACGAGACGATCAAGATTGTCAGCTTCTCACCGGTGCCGATCGTGTCCGACCGCTGCTTCGCGAGCGTGTGGGGTTCCTCCCTGCTGGCAGGCGTACGCAGTTGACCATTGCCCGATGCAAGAGGCGATCGCCGGTGCGTGGATGATTTTCTGGTGGGATCTAGCGAGTCTGAGGGCATGGTGCGGCTTTTGCACATTTCTGACGCTCACCTGCTGGGACCCGAATCCGAGTCGGAAGATCGGGAAATCGACCCGCACACGCAGTTCGTCACTGTGCTTGCTGCGGCTGTCCTGGCCGGCCCGTTCGACGCGGGTCGTGCTGCAGCGCCACGTCCTCGCCTCCGCGACGCGGGGATGCCGGGAACCGGCAAGGCGGTTCTTGCAAGACGGATCCGAGCGGGCGCCCGGTCACGGGGGGGGTCTACGGGACGACCGTGATCATCGGGTCTGCTGCCGCGTGCGACTGCCAACGGGTTCTGCGGGCGTTCCTCATGCGGTGATACTCGGCGTGGCGGGTTGGCCCCGGGTGGAGTCTTGACCGGCCATCGCGGCGACGAAAGCCAGGATGAGAGGGTGGATCGGCTCGCCGCGGGACGCACCGATATGCGGTTGGAACAAGCTGGCTACGTAGAACGGGTGCTGCGGAAATTCCAGCACTTCCGCTGTTGTGTCTGGCGCGGTCGCTCCCGCGGTCACACCTGCGGCGGTCAGCGACGAGATTGCTGCGGCTGTGGGGGCGTAGTTGCAGTAGTGCATTCCAACAAAGGGGTGCTTGACCCAGGCGGCAAAACGCGAACCCGGGATTGGTGTCACGGTGCGTTGCTCCCCGTACAGCGAGCAGGCCAAGGCAGCGACCGCGTTGTCGTCTCCTTCGCCGTCCGACTCGGCGTGGGTCGCTGGCACGCCTACAACCTGGCGCAGGAATTCAACGACGGCGTATTGCAGTCCGCTGCAGGTTCCAAGGAACGGTCGTTGATGAGTACGAACCGTGGTGAGTGCGTCGTAAACCGCTGCGTCATCGTCATAAGGAGATCCTGGAACGAGCCAGACGCCCGAGTAGTCCAATGGATTGAACGAGGATGCTGTCGGGACCCATTCAGCTTGGACGCCGCATTCTAGGGCAAGACGGGGTATTAGGGCGTTGAGTTCAAGATGACTGGGATGTCCGCGGTCATCCCCAAGTAGACCGAGAGCTATCACCCCGCCACCCTATGCGAGAAGGGGTTCGCCGATCGCCATCTGCGCCGGAAGAGGATCGGCTGCGGGCACCCCCAGGTCACCGGGCGTCTTGCGGACGACGATGATCATCGGCCGAGTCGGCCGCTTTCAAGCTCGATGGCGTTCCGGACGACTGACGCCTCGGGTGCCGCCCCTCTGGCGTCGCGTAGAGGGCACTGTCGCCGCGCGTCGCGGCGGATGCTGGTCGTTTGCGCCGCGTAGGACGCCACCACCAGGCCAGACCCCTAATGTGATATCGTTACTGTGATATCAGGGGTGATCATCGTTGAGCAGATTTTGATCCGCAACCTTCCCGCCGGGACCAAGGCCGCGCTTCGCGCCCGCGCAGAGCAGCGTCACCGGTCGGTCGAGGCAGAGGCACGCGATGTCCTGACCAAAGCCCTTAAGTGCGAGCCCGTCACGATCATCGACCTGCTGAGCACGGACGAGGGTGCCGACATCGAGTTCGAGCCCGAGCGCCTGGGCCTGACCGCCCGCACTGCGGAGCTGTGAAATACCTCTTGGACACCAACGTGGTGTCCGCACTGCGAGTCCGAGGGCGCCACCGGCCGGTCGAGGCCTGGGCTACTGCCATCCCGCTAGCCGACCAGTTCGTCACAGCTACGACCCTCGCCGAGATCGAGCGGGGGGTCATCGCCAAGGAGCTATCCGACACCAAACAAGGAACGATCTTGCGCCGCTGGTTCGGACAGCACGTCTTGCCCACGTTCGCCGACCGCGTACTGCCGTTCGACCTGCCGTCCGCGCGGATCCTCGCGGCCTACCGGGTTCCTGAGCACGCGCCGTTCGACGACGCCCTCATTGCCGCCGTCGCACAGTCCGCAGGGATGACCGTCGCGACGCGAAACACCAAGCACTTCGAACCCCTCGCCGTGCCGTGCCTCAACCCGTGGGACGCGAACCCGACGACCACACGCTGACCCCAAACGCAGCTTCGTGGCGCCCGAGGTGTGAGTCATGCCGCCGGTGAGGACGCAATCAACGCCCGACCGCACCGGATAGCGATCCCATCCGGGCATGCGTGCACCCTGGGCGCCAGCTTCGCCGCTTCTGGGTCGGTGTGAGACTGGCGGGTGAGTTGGCCCGGTGATCGGTGATGTGCTCGGTGCGCTGGGATGTCTGTTTCTCGTGGTCACGGTGGTGGGGCCTGGTTTCGGGTGTTCGTGCACGCCGCGACCAAGCACACGCTGCGCGCGACCGCACGCCGGTGGGGTGCAGCTCAACGCGGAGGTCGCCGAGCACGAGAAGATCCTGACCGAGTTGACCAAACAGATTATTCTTGCCACCACGACATACACACCCAGCATCGGCGTTAGCTGCCCTCGTGCTTCCGACGCGACAGAAGGTCAAGACTCGAGACGCGTCTCCGCCGGGCGCGGGTTCGTCGACGAGCTGACAAGTTCAGGTCGGTGGACAGCGGGACTGAGACTGGGCTGGGCCGGCGAGTGATCTGTCGAGCGCTTGCAACGCGACAAGCGCTCAAGCCGCGCAGGACACGCGAGGTGGTCGGTCACGGATCCGATCCGGACGGTCGTCCCGTGGCGGCTGCGATACGAGCTTGATCATCTCGTCACCGGCGGGATCGCCCGCCCTCACCGCAGTCGTCGATGTCCCCGTGTGGCAATGTCCGGGTGTGGACGTGACCCGGAATCGCACGGCGAACCACAGAACGATGGCAGCGGAGCTGTCCTCGATGCCGGATGCTGCACTGGTCGCGATGCTCGATCGGGCCGGCGACGGCAGGTCGGGAATCGGCGGGACGACCCGGTCGATCCGGGTGGCGGACACACCTGTGTTCGTGAAGCTAGTGAGGCTGACCGATCGCGAGCTCACTGCCGGGGCGGAATGCACGGCGAACCTGTTCGATCTGCCGACCTGGTACCAGTACGGCGTCGGTCCCGGATCGACCGGATTCAACGCCTGGCGGGAGGTCGCAACCCACCAGATCGTCACCGACTGGGTGCTCGAAGGCGCCTGCTCGAACTTCCCACTGCTCTACCACTGGCGCGTCCTGCCTCGTTTCGCGCCAGACACGGACTCCACCGCCACGACCGACATCAATGACGCGGTCCGGTTCTGGGACAACACACCGGCCGTCGAGACGCGACTGCGCGCGCTCAACGAGTCGACCGCGGTTATCGCGCTGTTCCTCGAACACGTGCCCTACACGTTGCGCGACTGGTTGATCGAGCAACTCGCTGCAGGACCGAGCCACGCTGACAATGCGGTGACCCTCGTCGAGCAGCAACTTCTCGGGACCGTCGGCCACATGCGCGCCGCGGGCATTACACATTTCGACGCCCACTTCGCCAACGTCCTCACCGACGGACACCGGATCTATCTGGCCGATTTCGGCCTCGCGACAGGGCAACGATTCCAACTCGACAGTTCCGAGCAGCTATTCGTCCGGCGCACTGCAGACCACGATCTCGGCTACTGCGCGGCGGCTCTGGTCAACGCCATCACGGCCGCCGTTCTAGGGCTGACGGATCCGAGACGACGAAACGATTACATCCGTCGCTGCGCCGGCCTCGGACGAGCGAGCGGACTCGACGGCGTCCTCGCCGACACGCTCGTGACATACGCGCCCGTCGCGACGGCCATCAATGACTTCTACTGGCAGCTGTACAGCGGCAACGTGAACGTGGAATACCCCGCCGTCCGCATCGCGACGGCGCTACGAGACGCCGAAGTGTCGTTATAGGACAGCGATTCCGTTCAGGGAACCGGTGGCGACGCTGGGTGGGCGTCGTCTGACCGCGTCGTGACGTTGATCAAGGTCGCCCCGTCCGTGATCGTCCATGAAGTTGGCCGTCGGCGACCCGACACAGGTCGAAGGACGTTCTGTTTGTGGAACGGCCGGGCTGGAGCACCCTTCGTTGCCAGCTCATGCGGCGGCGAGGACGGTGATTACGTCGATGAGGTTGTACGCGTCCGGGAAGTCGGCGGCGTGAAAGCCGAGAGTGAGCGGAGCCCGCAACTTGACGCCGGGATCAGGCAGGCACGCTCCGTCATGAAGGGCCGCAGCACGTCGATCTCAAGATCCACTGCGCCGGCGAAGTTCGGCGGCCGGGATTCGGCCTCGCGAACAAGCGTGTCATCGCCGGTCACGAGCACGGGCACGGCACCGTATTGGGCGGCCAGGGCCGCATTGAGCCCGATCTCGCCCAGTTCCTGGCCGTTGCAGCGGACCTGCGCG
>JBPCMU010000088.1:0-16377 GCA_051001975.1 Jatrophihabitans sp. | reverse complement strand
ACCAATTTTTTAGATGGTAAGGGTGGTTGGCCGGTGAGAACCGGCCAACCGCCTTGATCATCTTTGTTCGAGTGGGTGTCCACAGCCGCGCCGTCCGACCACAACCGGATCTGGCCGCCGGTGATGGTGGGGACATGGATGACTCTGCGTTGCACCGCCTTGATCGGCTTAGCCGCAACGGCGTAATCCGGGTGAGTGACCTCGATGCCGCCGGCGTCGGCCGCCACGTGGTGGCAAACCAGGTTATGTCGCGGCGCTGGCGGCGGGTTCCGAGAGCCTGTGTGGCGCTGTTTTCTGGAGAACTCACCGACACTCATCGGATGAGTGCGGGCACCTTGAGCGGCGGGCCGGACGCACAGTTGACCGGCGCGGCGGCACTTCGGTTGTACGGTTTCCGCTACGCCCCTCGGGATCCGATATGCCACGTCTTGGTACCCCTGCAGATCAGGGATGCGCGATTCGGCGGCACAGTTTTACAGCCCACGGTTCGATTGCCGCCCTCGTCGCGATCGGTGAGCGGCGTCCCGTTGGCTCCAATCGAGCGATGCATCGGTGACGCGTGCCGGACTCCGGTCGTGGGGTTGCGGACGGCGCGTGCCGTCGCTGCAGAGGCGCTGCAGCGCGGCTGGACCAGCCTGACCGAGTTGGAGCAGGAGATCCGTCGCGGGCCGAGGCGCTGGTCGGCCAACCTGCGCATGGCGATCGATGAGATGGCACGCGGCGTGCGATCGAGCCCCGAGGCGGAGGCGATGCACCTGCTCGAGTCGAGCGCTGTCCTCTCGGGGATCGCGTTCAACGCCGATCTCCGCAGCCCAGCGGGCACCTTCGTCGCCCGTCCTGATGCGTGGCTTGCGGCCGCGGCTATGGCCGTCGAGGTGGATTCCGCTGCACACCACTTCATGCTCGAGGACTGGGAGCATACGCAGCGACGCGTCGCGCTGTTGGCCAGCTACGGAGCGCTGGTGCTAAGCGTGAGCCCGTTCCGGCTGCGCACGGAGCCGAGTCGGCTGCTTGCGGAGATCGAGCGGGCGTACCTGGCTCGCCGTGCTGCGGGCGTCGCCTGTGCGCTCAGGGTGTGCACCGCGTCCCTCCCGCGATGATCAAGGCATCTGACCGGCTGTGACCGGCCAACTGCCTTGATCATCGCGGGAATCGGGTCGCAGGAGGTGTGGTCAGCTGCTGACGATGTCGGGGGCGAGCAATCGCGCTGCATCGGCGGTGGCGTCGTCGGGCTGTTCCTGCGACTCGCGCTCGGCCTGCACCCGGGCGTTGTAGTAGTCGATCTCCTGGGCCATCCGGGCCGCATTCCAGCCGAGCGGGCCGGCCATCAGCTCGGCGACCACCGGCGCCGCTTGCACGCCGCGGTCCCACGACTCGATCGAGATCCGGGTGCGTCGGGCCAGCACGTCCTCGAGGTGGCGGGCCCCTTCGTGGGTGCACGCGTAGACGACCTCGGCACGTAGGTAGTCATCCGCGCCGGGCAGCGCTTCGGCCAGCGAACGATCTGTCGCGATCAGCTCGAGCACCTCGTCGATCATCGACCCGTAACGGTTGAGCAGATGGTCGATGCGAGCAACGTGCAGCCCGGATGACGCAGCCAGCGTGTGCCGCTGGTTGACCCTGGCCTGGTAGCCGACCGCCCCGACCAGCGGGATCTTGTCGGTGCAGGAGTCGGGGACGCGCTGATCCATCCCCCGCACCGCCTCGTTCACCGCATCGGCGGCCATCACCCGATAGGTCGTGTACTTGCCGCCGGCCACCACAACCAGACCGGGCACCGGATGACCGACGACGTGCTCCCGGGACAGCTTCGACGTCGAATCCGACTCTCCTGACAGCAGTGGCCGCAGCCCGGCATACACGCCCTCCACGTCCTCCCGGGTGAGCGGCGCCTTGAGCACTGAGTTGACGTGCTCGAGCACGTAGTCGATGTCGCGTGAGCTGGCCGCCGGGTGCGACTTGTCAAGTGACCAGTCGGTGTCGGTGGTGCCGATGATCCAGTGCCGGCCCCAGGGGATGACGAACAGCACGCTCTTCTCGGTGCGCAGGATCAGCCCGGTGGTGGACTGCAGCCGATCCCGCGGCACCACCAGGTGGATGCCCTTCGACGCCCGGACGTGGAACTGACCGCGGGTGTCGGCCAGGCTCTGCGTGTCATCGGTCCAGACGCCGGTCGCGTTGATGACCTGTTTGGCGCGCACCTGCAGATGTGCGCCGCTCTCCGAGTCGATCAGCTCGGCGCCGGTGACCCGCTCGCCCTCGCGCAGGAACCCGACCACCTTGGTGCGGTTCGCCGCCAACGCACCGAACGACGCCGCGGTGCGCACCAGGGTCATGGTGTGCCGGGCGTCATCCACCTGCGCGTCGTAGTACTGCACCGCGCCGGCCAGCGCGTGCGGCGCCAGGCATGGTGCCTCCCGCAACGCCTTGCGCCGGCTGAGATGCCGGTGGTGCGGCAGGCCGCTGCCGCCGCGGGTGGCCTTGCTCATCACGTCGTACAGCAGCACGCCGGACCCGACGTAGGGCCGCTCCCAGACATGGTGTTTGAGCGGGTACAGGAACGGCACCGGCCGGACCAGGTGCGGAGCGAGCACCTGCAGCATCAGGCCGCGCTCGTGCAGCGCCTCCTTCACCAGCCCGAAGTCGAGCATCTCCAGGTAGCGCAGGCCGCCGTGGATCAGCTTCGAGGAACGTGACGAGGTGCCGCTGGCCCAGTCGCGGGCGTCCACGATCGCCGTCGACAGCCCACGGGTGACGGCATCCAACGCGGTGCCGGCGCCGACCACCCCGCCGCCGATGACGAGCATGTCGAGTTCGGGCCCGGTGGCCATTTCACGAAGGGCGGCGCTGCGGGACTGGACGGATAGTGCTTCAGGAACCACGGACCGATCCTTTCACTCGACGTCCACCCAGCCCAACGTACGGTCCACGGCGCGCTTCCACCCACGGTAGCCATCGGTGCGCTGCGCCTCGCTCAACTGCGGCTCCCAGCGGCGCGCTTCGGCCCAGTTGGCGCGCAGCTCGTCGGTGCCGCTCCAGAAGTCGACCGCCAGCCCGGCGGCGTATGCGGCGCCGAGCGCGGTCGTCTCGGCGACGACCGGACGGCTGACGGGGACGCCCAGGATGTCGGCCTGCAGTTGCATGCACAACTCGTTCGCGGTGACTCCGCCGTCCACCTTGAGGACGTCGAGGTGCACGCCGGAGTCGGATTCCATCGCCTCGGTGACGTCCCGGCTCTGATAGCAAATTGCCTCCAGCGCGGCGCGCGCGACATGGGCGCCGGTGTTGAATCGGGACAGCCCGACGATCGCGCCGCGCGCGTCGCTACGCCAGTACGGCGCGAACAGCCCGGAGAACGCCGGGACGAAGTAGATGCCGCCGTTGTCATCGACCTGCCGGGCGAGGGCCTCGACGTCTTCGGCGTGGCTGATGATGCCCAGCTGGTCGCGCAGCCACTGGACGGCCGAGCCGGTCACCGCGATGGAGCCTTCCAGGGCGTAGACGGCCGGGGCATCACCGAACTGGTAGCAGACCGTGCTCAGCAGCCCGTTGCTGCTGCGCACCAATTCGGTGCCGGTGTTCAGCAGCAGGAAGTTGCCGGTGCCGTAGGTGTCCTTGGCCTCGCCCGGTTCGAAGCAGACCTGCCCGACGGTGGCGGCGTGCTGGTCACCGAGTACCCCGGTGATGGGCACGCCGGCCAGCGCGGACGGCCGTGAGATCGTGCCGTACGCCTCGGGGTGGCCGCTCGGGCAGATCGTCGGCAGCATCGAACGGGGTACGTCGAAGATGCCGAGCAGTTCGTCGTCCCAGTCCAGCGTCTCCAGATCCATCAACATCGTCCGGCTGGCGTTGGTGACGTCGGTGACGTGCCGCCCGCCGTGCGTGCCGCCGGTGAGCCGCCACGTCAGCCACGTGTCGGTGGTGCCGAACAGCGCCTCACCGCGGTCGGCCGCGGCACGCAGGCCCTCCACGTTGTCCAACAGCCACTTCAACTTGCCGCCGGCGGAGTAGGTGGCCGGCGGCAAGCCCGCCTTGCGGCGGATCACCTCGCCGCGGCCGTCCCGCTCGAGTGCGCTGGCGATCCGGTCTGTGCGAGTGTCCTGCCAGACGATGGCGTTGTAATACGGCCGGCCGGTGTTTCGGTCCCACACCAGAGTCGTCTCGCGCTGATTGGTGATGCCGACGGCGGCCAAGTCGGACGGGGCCAGCCCGCTGCTGTTCAGAGCGGTCTGCAGCACCGACGCGGTGCGTTCCCAGATCTCGACGGGATCGTGCTCCACCCAGCCAGGCCGCGGCAGGATCTGCTCGTGCTCGAGTTGGTGCTTGGCCACCTCGTCGCCGGCATGATCGAAGATCATGAACCGGGTGCTGGTCGTGCCGTGGTCGATCGCTCCGACGAAGTCAGCCACTCTTACCTCCGCTCGTGCACTCGGCGCCCGCCAATGACCCTGCCATACCGAACGCTTTGGGCCGCCCAGCCCTCTATTCGGCGGCGTCATGCTCGCTCCGCAAGCGTCGCTCGGCGGGCGGCCAAAAGCGTCCCAGCCGGGCGCCGGTTGACCTCAACTGCGCTTGAGATGCGACAGTTTCCTCGTGGCAGCTGAATCGATCGAGGACGCCACTGTCCCGGTCGATCACCCGGTGGAACCGACCGGCATCTTCTCCGGCCCGCTGCGCATTCTCAGTGCCGGGCTGCTGATCCTGGTCACCCTGATCGCATTCGAAGCGATGGCCGTCGGCGCTGCGTTGCCCACCGCGGCGCGTGAGCTGCACGGCTTGGCCGGCTACGGCTGGGCGTTCACCGGCTTTCTGGTGGCGAACATCGTCGCGATGGTGGCCTCCGGGTTGCTGTCGGACCGCAGCGGGCCTCGCCTTCCGCTGGTTGCCGGGCTGGTCCTGTTCCTCGCCGGGCTGGTGATCGCCGGCACCGCTCCGACGATGTGGCAGCTGGTTCTCGGCCGGGTCGTGCAGGGCCTCGGTTCCGGTCTGATGATCACCGCCATCTACGTGGTGATCGGCGAGGCCTACCCCGCCGCGCTTCGCCCCAAGTTCTTCGGCGCGATGTCCTCGGCCTGGGTGCTGCCGTCGCTGATCGGGCCGCCGGTCTCCGGCTTCCTGACCCAACACCTTTCGTGGCGATTGGTCTTCCTCGGGCTGGCTCCGATCGTGGTGATCGGTGGCCTGCTGATGCTGCCGGCCCTGCGGTCTCTGGGCTCGCGGCGCACAGAGTCGACCAGCGAGATGTCCAGCGGTATGCGGCTGCTGCGCGCAGTCGCGGTCGCCGCCGGGATCGCCCTGTTGGAGGAGGCCGGCCAACATCCCCGGGTCGGTTGGCTGATCGCGGCGCCGTTCGCGCTGGCATTGGTGATCTGGGCGTTGCACGGACTGTTGCCGCCGGGCACCGCCCGGATACGTCGCGGGGTACCGACTGCGGTGGCTTTCCGCGGCATCCTGGCCGGCGCGTTCTTCGGGGTGGACTCGCTGATCCCGCTCTCGCTGTCGGAGCAGCACGGTTATGGCGCGACGGCGGCGGCGATGCCGCTGCTCGGCTCCGCGGTCGGCTGGTCGATCGGATCGATGTACCAGGGCAGGTATCGCGGACCATCCCGTCATGTCCTGGTGCGGGCCGGGTTCACCTTCATCGCCATCGGCGCGTTCGGTACGGCGTTTTCTGCGGTCCCGAGCGGTTACGGCTGGCTGGCCTACCCGGCCTGGGCGCTGGCCGGAGTCGGTGCCGGGCTCGGAATGTCGACGGTCGGCGTGCTGCTGCTGGAGCACACGAACGACGCCGACCGAGGCCGGGACTCCGCGGCGCTGCAGCTGGCCGACGGGGTGACCAGTGCGTTCACCACCGGTGTCGGCGGAGTGCTGGTGGCCGCCGCCGCTCGGGGTGCGCTGAGCTACACGACTGCCTTTGTGACCGTCGACCTGCTGATGGTGGCCCTCGTGGCGGCGGGTGCCGTGATGAGCGGCCGAGCTCGCACTGGGCCGGGGGTACCGGTGGGCTGAGGCTCGGGCCAGGATGGCCGACATGACCACCGCACCGGACCGCCGAACCGCGGTCACCGACATGTTCTCCAACTTTGCCCCGGACTATGGCGAAGCAGACACGTCCTACTTCACCACCTTCGGCGCCTGGCTCGTCGATGCGGCCGGGGTGCGGTCGGGCGACCGGGTCTTCGAGGTCGGCGCAGGAAAGGGCGCGGTCACCGTGCCGGCGGCCGAGGCGGTCGGGCCGACGGGCTATGTCGAGGCCACCGACCGGGCCGCCGGCATGCTCACCGCGCTGCAAGCCGAGGTCGCGCGCCGCGGCCTGACCCAGGTGCGGGTACGAGCCGGCGACGCCCAGGAGCCGACCTCCGACGAGGCCGACTTCGACGTGGTGCTGGCCGGTTTGGTGCTGTTCTTCCTTCCGGATGCCGGGATGGCCGTCGATCATCTGCAGCGTCTGTTGCGGCCCGGTGGCACCCTCGCACTGTCCAGCTTCGACGAACCCGACCCACGATGGAGCTGGCTGGCCGAGATGGCCGAGTACAGCACCGGCTGGACGGGCGGGAAGCCGCCGCACGAGGGGCCGTTCGTATCGACCGAGGCGCTGAACGGATTCCTCGCCGAACACGGCTACCTGCAGGTGGACTCCACGATCCGTGAGCTGACCACCACGTTCAGCAGCGTGGACCAGTGGTTCGACTTCTCCAACTCGAACGGAATGCGCACCATCTGGATGAACACGCCGCCGGACCGCTTGGACGCGGCGCGCGAGCACGCCCGGCGACGCGTGCAGGAGCGGGCCACCGCGGACGGCAGCATCTCGTTGACGACACAGGTGCGGCTGACCACCGCGCAGAAGCCGGGGAGGTGAACCCGGTGCTCGATCACATCTCGGTCCAGGTCGACGATCTCGATGCCGCAGCGGGCTTCTACGACGCAGTGTTAGTGCCGCTCGGCTACCAGCGGCTGATGGAGCACGATGCGGCCATCGGCTACGGCGACCGGTTCCCGAGTTTCTGGCTCGGCCGGGCGAGCGACGCGATTCCCAACCGCCCTGTGCACCTGGCTTTCGTGGCACCGGACCGGGACGCCGTCGAAGCCTTCTTCGCCGTCGCGGTGACCCGCGGTGCCGAGGTCCTGCACGAGCCACGGATCTGGCCGGAGTACCACCCCGGCTACTTCGGCGCTTTCGTCCGCGACCCGGACGGCAACAACGTCGAAGCGGTACATCACACGTTCGGGTGATCCCCGGATCCGCCGCGTCCGTAGACTCGCCTGTCGGAATGGCCGTCTACCTCGATCACGCAGCGACGACGCCGATGTTGCCGGAGGCGATCGGCGCGATGACCGCTGCCCTGGGTGAGCTGGGCAACCCGTCGTCCCTGCATGCGGCGGGCCGGGCAGCGCGCCGACGCGTCGAGGAGTCGCGCGAGCAGATTGCCGGGGCGCTCGGTGCGCGGCCGTCGGAGATTATCTTCACCGCCGGGGGCACCGAGGCGGACAACCTCGCCGTGAAGGGCATCTTCTGGGCCCGTCGTGACGCCGATCCGGCCCGGCGCCGGGTGCTGGCCAGCGAAGTGGAGCACCACGCAGTACTGGACGCGGTGGCATGGCAGGCCGAGCACGAGGGCGCCGAGATCAACTGGCTGCCGGTGGACACCGTCGGCCGGGTGCGGGTGGATGTGGTGGAAGAGCTTCTGGCCGCGCACGCCGACGAGGTCGCGGTGATGACTGTGATGTGGGCGAACAACGAGGTGGGCACCGTTCAGCCCGTCGCGGAACTGGTCGAGCTGGCACACCGCTACGGCGTGCCGATGCATACAGATGCGGTGCAGGCGGTCGGTGCGGTACCGGTCGACTTCGCCGCCACCGGTGTCGACGCGCTGACCGTGACCGGGCACAAGCTCGGCGGGCCGGTCGGCGTCGGCGCGCTGCTGCTCGGTCGGGAGGTGCCCTGCGTACCACTGCTGCACGGCGGGGGGCAGGAGCGCGACGTGCGCTCCGGGACGCTCGACGCGGCCGGCATCGTCGCCTTCGCCACTGCGCTGGACCTGACGATGCAGCGCCAGGAGCAGGAGTCCGCTCGGATCCGGGCACTGCGAGACTCGCTACTGGCCGGCATCCGCTCGCGCATCCCGGATGCGATCTGCAACGGCTGCGAGGGTAACCGGCTACCTGGCAACCTCAACATCAGTTTCCCCGGCTGCGAAGGGGATTCGCTGCTGATGTTGCTCGACGCGGCTGGCATCGAATGTTCCACCGGGTCAGCGTGTTCGGCCGGGGTGGCCCGCCCGTCCCATGTGCTACTGGCGCTGGGCATCGACGCTGACACAGCGCGCGGATCGTTGCGGTTCTCCTTCGGGCACACCTCGACCGAGCAGGACGTGGCGGCGGTGCTGTCGGTGATAGCGGGCGTCGTCGAGCGAGCTCGGCGCGCGCAGCAACCGCGGGCGGCATCGTGAAGGTATTGGCAGCGATGAGCGGCGGGGTCGACTCCGCGGTCGCCGCCGCGCGCGCGGTCGAGGCCGGCCACGACGTCACCGGGGTGCATCTGGCGCTGGCGGCCAAGCCGGCCACCCTGCGCGAAGGTGCCCGCGGTTGCTGCACGGTGGAGGACGCGCACGACGCTCGCCGTGCAGCCGATGTTCTCGGGATCCCCTTCTACGTATGGGATCTGGCCGAGCGGTTCCGCGAAGACGTCATCGACGACTTTGTCGCGGAGTACGCGGCCGGACGGACGCCGAACCCGTGTCTGCGGTGTAACGAGAAGATCAAGTTCGCCGCGGTCCTGGACCGCGCCTTGGCCCTCGGCTTCGATGCGGTGGCCACGGGTCACCACGCCCGGCTCGAGGGCCGTGTGCTGCGCCGGTCCGTCGACATCGCGAAGGACCAGTCCTACGTGCTCGCCGTGCTGCGTCCGGACCAGTTGGCCGGTGCGATGTTCCCGCTCGGTGACGTCACCAAGGACGAGGTGCGCGCCGAAGCCGCCCGGCGCGGGTTGGCAGTCGCCGACAAGCCCGACTCGCACGAC
This sequence comes from Jatrophihabitans sp., assembly GCA_051001975.1. Classification (GTDB taxonomy): domain Bacteria; phylum Actinomycetota; class Actinomycetes; order Mycobacteriales; family Jatrophihabitantaceae; genus DATAEG01. Next base: position 7,355 of record JBPCMU010000088.1, on the reverse strand, counting down.
GTCTGCTTCATCCCGGACGGCGACACCCGCGGCTTCCTGGCCCGCCGGCTAGGCACCCGGCCCGGCGAGATCGTCGATGCCGAGACCGGTCGTCCGATCGGCTCGCACGAGGGCGCCTTCGGCTTCACGGTCGGGCAGCGCCGTGGGCTCGGTCTGGCCGAGACGACCGACGGTCGACCCCGCTTCGTCCTTTCGCTGTCGCCCAAGACGAACACGGTAACGGTCGGCACCAGCGAGCGTCTGCAGGTCGACGAGGTTAACGGCGCCCGGCCGGTGTGGCTGCGTGCGGCGCCGGCCTCCGAGCTCGACTGCCTGGTGCAGCTACGTGCGCACGGCACGCCGATCCCGGCTACCGTTCGGGTCGACGGCGACGGGGTGGTCGCCGGGCTGGCCCGGCCCGAGCGCGGGGTGGCTGCCGGGCAGGCGATGGTCATGTACGACGGCGACACAGTGCTCGGCTCGGCGACGATTGCCTCCGTCCGGCGCGTCGTCCCCGTCTGATCGGCGAGCGGCAGCCACTGGCTTAAAGTGCCGAACGTGTGGAGTGTCCTGGTCACGTTCGTCAGCGTTCTCTTCGCTGCCTTCCTGGCGTTCTGGCTCGATGACGTCCGGGAGCGCAGGGCGCTCAAACGATGGGTGGACCAGTACCTCGCCCAGGTCGGCCGAGGTTTGGACATCACGCGATCGGCCGTCGTCGGGATAGCCGGCGAACTGCAGGCCTCGATCGCATCGTTGCGCCGCTGGGAGCGGGCGTCCGAGGCCGACGACCTCGACGGCGCCGACTGGGCACAGGTGATCGTCACCATCGTGACGAGCCCGCCCGACTTCACGCCGTTGCTGGGTGGCGACGCTGTGCGGGTTACCGACCCGGCCCTGGTCAGTGCCATCATCGACGTGGATGCAGCGGCCCAAGCAGTCGAGTTGACGACGCGGCGCCTCGAGTCCGGCTACGCGCACGGCATCGTCACGGCGGCGTGGGCGGAGCGCACGATGCCACTGGCCACGGCGATCCACCGCTGCCTCCACGATGCCTTCCCCCGACATCCGGGCATCTGATGACACCAGGCCGCGGCAAGGATTTGCCGTGTGGTGAAGTGGCCCGATGACGAATAGCTGGGTGCCCGGTGCCGACGAGAGCCTGTACAGCCTGGCGGCGTTGCCGTACGGCTCCTTTCAAGGTTCGGACGGGGCGCCGCGCGCGGCGGTGCGGATCGGCGACCAGGCGGTCTGTCTGACTTCGGCCAGTGTTGCGGTCGGGTCGTCGCATGCCGATCTGTTCGCCGCCGGATCGTTGGATCCGCTGCTGGCGGCCGGCCCGCTGATCTGGGCCGACGTACGCGCGGAGATCACGAGATGGCTCTCGGACGACGAGCATCGCGCCGCGCTCGAGCCGTTGCTGCGCCCAGTCGATTCGCTGACGATGCGGCTGCCGTTCACTGTGGCCGACTACGTTGACTTCTACTCCAGCGAGGCGCACGCGACGAACCTCGGCCGTATTTTCCGTCCGGACGGTGCGGCGCTGACGCCGAACTGGAAGCACATGCCGATCGGCTACCACGGCCGTTCCTCGAGCGTCGTGGTCTCCGGCACGGAGGTAGTGCGGCCAAATGGGCAGCGCAAGGCGCCCACTGATGCCGCGCCGGTGTTCGGCCCATCCGCCAAGCTGGACATCGAGACCGAGGTCGGCTTCGTGGTCGGGGTGCCCAGCGAGCTCGGTGTGCCGGTGCCGGTGAGCGCATTCGCCGACCACGTCTTCGGCGTCGTCCTGCTCAACGACTGGTCGGCACGGGATATCCAGGCGTGGGAGGGCCAACCGCTCGGGCCGTTCCTGGGCAAGTCGTTCGCCACGTCCATCTCGGCCTGGGTCTTGCCCCTGTCGGCCTTGGCCGCGGCGCGGGTCACCGCGCCGGCCCAGGACCCCGCACCGTTGCCCTACCTGGCCGACGACCGCAGTTGGGGGCTGGACCTGTCCCTCGAGGTGGACTGGAACGGCACCGTCGTCTCCCGCCCCCCGTTCGCCGACATGTACTGGACTCCGGCGCAGCAACTGGCGCACACGACGGTGAACGGGGCGCCGCTGCGCACCGGCGACCTCTACGGCTCGGGGACGGTCAGCGGCCCGCAACCGCAGCAACGCGGCAGCTTCATCGAGCTGAGCTGGAACGGGACCGAGCCGATCACGCTGGCCGACCGAACGCAGCGCACCTTTCTCGAGGACGGCGACACCGTGGTCTTGCGGGCGACCGCGCCAGGCCACAACGGCCGGCCCGTCGCCTTGGGCGAGGTTCGCGGCATGATCCGCTCGGCGCACCAGAACGAGAGTTAGCTGCGGTCTGGACCGTTAGGCTGGGCGGGATATGACTGCAACTGAGCACGCGCGGGAACTCGCGCTGGTCGCCGCCAACGCCGCGGCCGAGAAGATTGCCACCGATATCGTGCTCATCGACGTGAGCGAGCGGCTGGCCATCAGCGATGTCTTCGTGATCGCGTCGGGCAGCAATGAGCGCCAGGTCGAGGCGATCGTCGACGAGATCGAGGAGAAGCTGCGCGCTGAAGGGGCCAAGCCGCTGCGCCGGGAGGGCCGGCGCGACGGGCGCTGGGTGCTGCTGGACTACGGCGACATCGTGGTGCACGTGCAGCACACCGAGGAGCGGGTCTTCTACTCCCTGGAGCGCCTATGGAAAGACTGCCCCGCCATCCCCTTCGGCACCGACGGCAACGCGGCCAAGGAGTCACGACCAACCACCACTAATGACGACGAGGCAGTGACCTCCGACGAGTCCGCGTGATGCAACCTGCCAAGGCACGGTCGCAGATGCGGCCCGACCACGGTGCGGATGCCGCGTCACCACGCGATGAGCGCTCGCGCGAAGGGCCGATCGCCCGCGCGAGCGCAGCGAGCTTGCGGCCGAGCGAAGCGAGCGGTTCGGTTCAGAGTGGGCCCCGACGCGAAGCGAGGTCCGCGAGGAACGGACGAAGCGATCATATGAAGAGCGTCATTCTCTGGCGACACGGTCGGACCGCCTGGAACGCGGAGCGGCGGTTCCAGGGCCAGGCCGATCCACCGCTGGACGGCACCGGCCGCGATCAGGCCGACGCAGCGGCGGCGCTGCTCGCGTCCCTGCGCCCGGAGTACATCGTCACCTCCGATCTGCGGCGTGCTGCGCAGACGGCTGCGGCGCTGGGCCGGGTGACCGGCGTTGGGGTGGTCATCGACCCTCGGCTGCGGGAGCGCTCGCTGGGTCACTGGGAAGGGCTGACCCGTGACGAGGTCGAGGAGCGGTATCCGGACGAAATGGCCGACTGGGTGGCTGGGCGTGACGTATCCCGCCGCGGCGGCGAGAGCCGTGAGCAGGTGGCGGCGCGGGCCTGCGAGGCGTTCGACACGCTTCCCGACACCGGCGTGGCGGTGATCGTGACGCACAGCGCCACTGCAATGGCACTCACGACCGCGCTGCTGGGTCTACCGCAGACCGTCCACTTGCTCGGGCCGCTGGCGAACTGCCACTGGTCCGAGCTGTACCGCGAACCGGCCGGCTGGCGGCTGCGGGCGCACAACGCGGGGCCACAGGGGTCGGTCATCCCACTACCGTTCACTCCGGACGCGGAGCCGGATGCGGAGGCTATCGACGCCGACGTGCCCGGCGGCGGAGTTTCGGTGGACAGCGGGATATCATCAACCGCATGAGCCAGCGTCGCCTGCTTCTTAGGTAGCCGTACTGAGATCCCTCAGTACGGCTCGAGCCCTTGTGCGTATTCGCCAGGGGCTCTTCCCATGTCCCGACGCCATCGCAGCCGACAACAGGGAGCACGCACGCATGACCGAGAGCAAGCAGGCTGACGAGCCGGCCTTCCGCTATACCGCGGAACTGGCCGACCGGATCGAGCTGGCCTGGCAGGACCGGTGGGCCGACGCCGGCACGTTCGAGGCACCGAACCCGACCGGGCCGCTGTCCGGGGGCTTCCCGGCCGTCGCCGACCGGCCGCACGCCTTCATCATGGACATGTTCCCGTACCCGTCCGGCGAGGGCCTGCACGTCGGTCACCCACTGGGCTACATCGCCACCGACGTGTACGCCCGCTACCTGCGGATGCGCGGCGACAACGTGCTGCACACAATGGGCTTCGACGCGTTCGGTCTGCCGGCTGAGCAGTACGCGGTGCAGACCGGCCAGCACCCCGCGACGACGACCTACGCCAACATCGACACCTTCCGCAGGCAGCTGCGGCGGATGGGCCTGGGCCACGACCACCGCCGCTCGATCGTCACGACGGACCCGTCCTACTACAAGTGGACGCAGTGGATCTTCGTGCAGATCTTCAACTCCTGGTATGACCAGGACGCGGACAAGGCGCGGTCGATCGTCGAGCTGATCGCGGAGCTGAACGCCGGCATCCGACGGCCGAAGGACGGCAGCAACCCATTCGGCGTCGAGTGGTCCGTGCTGGACGAGGTGCAGCGCCGTGCGGTCGTGGACAACCACCGGCTGGTGTACCGCGCCGAGTCGACGGTCAACTGGTGTCCCGGACTGGGCACCGTGCTGGCCAACGAGGAGGTCACGTCCGACGGGCGCAGCGAGCGCGGCAACTTCCCGGTGTTTCGCAAGCCGCTGACCCAATGGATGATGCGGATCACCGCCTATGCCGACCGGTTGCTGAACGATCTGGAGCACATCGACTGGCCGACCAAGGTGCGCACCATGCAGCGCAACTGGATCGGTCGCTCGGAGGGCGCGCACATCGAGTTTTCTTCGGCATCGGCCCGTATAGAGGTGTTCACCACCCGGCCGGACACGTTGTTCGGCGCTACGTACTTGGTGCTGGCGCCGGAGCATCCGCTGGTCGACGAACTGACCGCGCCGGGCTGGCCCGAGGGCGTGTCGCCGGTATGGACGGGTGGACATCCGACGCCGGCCGACGCGATCGCCGCCTACCGCACTTTCGTCGCGGGCAAGTCCGACCTGGACCGGCAGGTGGACGCCAAGCAGAAGACCGGCGTCTTCACCGGCAACTACGCCACCAACCCGGTGACCGGCGAGGCCATCCCGGTGTTCGTCGCCGACTACGTGCTGATGGGTTATGGCACCGGCGCGATCATGGCGGTGCCTGGGCAGGACGAGCGGGATTGGGCGTTCGCCGAGACGTTCGAGCTACCGATCGTGCGCACCGTTCAGCCGTCGGACGGCTTTGCCGGTAAGGCATTCACCGGCGACGGCCCGGCGATCAACTCGGCGAGCGACAGCGGCCTGGATCTGAACGGCATGGCGGTCGCCGAGGCGAAATCGACCATGATCGCCTGGCTGGAGGCGCAGGATGCCGGCCGGGGAGCGATCACCTACCGGCTGCGCGACTGGCTGTTCTCCCGGCAGCGTTACTGGGGCGAGCCCTTTCCGGTCGTCTACGACGAGACCGGGCTGCCCATCGCGCTGCCGGAGTCGATGCTGCCGCTGGAGCTGCCGGACACCACCGACTTCTCGCCGAAGTCCTTCGACGCCGAAGACGTCGATTCGCTGCCGGAGCCGCCGCTGGGCCGGTTGGCCGACTGGGTCAACGTCACGCTGGACCTGGGAGACGGCCCGAAGCAGTACCGCCGCGAGACCAGCACGATGCCGAACTGGGCCGGCTCCTGCTGGTACGAGCTGCGCTATGCCGATCCGTCGAACACCGAGGCGGTGGTCGATCCGACGATCGAGAAGTACTGGCTGGGCCCGACCGCGGAGCGTCCGCTGGGCGGTGTGCAGCTGTATGTCGGTGGCGTCGAGCATGCCGTGCTGCATCTGCTGTACGCGCGGTTCTGGCACAAGGTGCTGTTCGACCTAGGTTACGTCAGCAGCTCGGAGCCGTTCCACAAGCTGATCAACCAGGGCATGGTGCAGGCCCACGCGTTCGTCGACGGCCGCGGCGCCTATGTGCCGGCGGCGCAGGTGGTGGAGAAGGTCGAAGACGATGACATCACCTACTTCTTCGACGGCGAAGAGGTCACCCGCGAGTACGGGAAGATGGGCAAGTCGCAGCGCAACGTGACCACTCCGGACGACATGTACGCGGCGTACGGCGCCGACACCCTGCGGCTGTTCGAGATGTTCACCGGCCCGCTGGAGCAGTCCCGGCCGTGGGACACCAAGGCAGTCGTGGGTTCGTTCCGATTGCTGCAGCGCGTCTGGCGGGTCGTCCTGTCCGAAGAGACCGGCGAACCCCACGTCAGCGAGGACGCGGTGCCCGATGAGCTGAATCGCCTGTTGCACAAGACGATTGCGGCCGCGCGGGAGAGCATGGAGACGCTGCATTTCAACACTGCAATCGCACGCATCACCGAGCTGAACAATGCGTTGACGCAGGCCTACCCGAGCGGTGGAGCACCGCGCCCACTGGTCGAGCCGATGGTGTTACTGCTGGCGCCGCTGGCGCCGCACGCCGCGGAGGAGCTGTGGTCGCGCTTGGGTCATGCCGAGTCGTTGGCCTGGCATCGGTTCCCGGTGGCCGACGAGAAATGGCTGGCGGTGGACACCATCGAGGTGCCGGTGCAGATCAACGGCAAGGTGCGCGTCGTCATCCAGGCGCCCGCCGCCGCGGACAAGGCCGAGCTGGAGGCGACTGCCCGCGCGGACGAGAAGGTGATCGCCGCGTTGGCCGGCCGGGAGCCGAAGCGGGTCGTCGCCGTGCCCGGCCGGCTGGTCAACTTCGTCGTCTGACCGATCCGGCGGACGTGAGCCTGCGGCGGACCGGTACCGCGAAGACCACCGGGGTATTGCCCGCGCACGTCCCGGACCGCTCCTGCTACGGCCCGGACTCGATGGCCCCGTGCCCGCAGCAGGCGACCGAGAACGACGGCGCCGGATCCATCGCCGAACAGCAGGCACAGCTCACGCCGGACGTGTTGCTCGGTGGCGGCAAGACCGCCTACGACCGGAGGATTCGAGCCGGCCGCTACGCCGGGCTGACGGTGGGCCAGAAGGCCCGGAAGGCCATCTCGGTGCTCGATCACGGACACACTAGCCAGATCGTCGAGACCGGGACGACCACCACGGGGTGACCGCGACGCTCATCACTCACAAGAGTGCAACGTGCTCGGCGTGACGAATCAGACCGATCTATTCTTCACGATGACCCGGGCGCTGCGCCTACGGTGACCCTCATCGCGCGGTGACGAGCACTGGCGGTGGTCCGGTTCGCACGACCGGGTCACCGGCGTTGTGCTGCCCGGTCGATTAGGCTGCCCGACCATGGTGCGGGTGGCGGTGGTGACCGATTCGACGTCGGACCTGCCCGCCGAGCGGGCCGATGAGCTGGGCATCCACGTCGTGCCACTGCGCCTGGCGATCGGCCACCGCAGCGCGCTGGACGGCGTCGAACTC
>JBPCMU010000087.1:0-8149 GCA_051001975.1 Jatrophihabitans sp. | reverse complement strand
GCGTACACCGAGGCGATGATCGGCGACGACGCGCTGGTGCCGCCGTACACCTGCCAACCTGATGCGCCGTAGGTGTCGTAGACCGCGACGCCTGTATTCGGGTCGGCGACCGCCGACACGTCGCCCTCTGCACGCTTGGTGCAGCCGGTAGTGACGCCGTTCTGGAACGCCGGCTTCGCCACTGAACCGGAGCAGCCACTGCCGGCACCGCTCCATGCGCTCTCCGTCCAACCGCGCGTGCTGCTGTTGCGGCTGAGCGAGGTGCCGCCCACGGCGGTCACGTACTTCGACGACGCCGGGTAGGAGACCCCGTTCCCGTCATCCCCGGTGGACGCAGTGATCGCGACGCCCGGGTGGTGGAAGTAGCTGCTGTCGGAGGTGTTCTCGCTGCCGTCCTCGCCGCCGCCGTAGCTGTTGGAGACGTACTTGGCACCGAGCGACACCGCGGTGTTCACCGCAGCGCCCAGATCATCCATCGACGGCTGGTCTGCCTCGACCAACAGGATGTGGCACTGCGGGCAGACCGCGGAGACCATGTCCAGGTCGAGGCTGATCTCGCCGGCCCAGCCGGAGTCGGCGCTGGGCAGTGGGGACGCCTGACCGTTCTGGTTGACCTTCTTGAAGCAGCCGTTCGCCGTCGTGCATGCGGGCAACCCGTACTGGGAGCGATAAGAGGCCAGGTCGGCCTCGGCCTTCGGGTCGTCCTGCGCGTCGACGATCGCGACAGTCGCTCCGCTGCCACCGCTGGCGGGCAGCTTGTAGGCGCCGAGCAGATCGCTCGGGCCGTAGCCGCTGGGCACCGCGTTCGGTGTGTTCGGCTGGTAGGTGTTGTCGGTCTGGCGAACCGCGAAGCACGCGGCGAAGCCCTTGGCGGGGGTTGCCGAACAGAGTCGGGCGACCTTGTGGTGCCCGGTGACCGGGCTTGCGGGTGATGCCGATGCCGGGCTGGACAGCCCGAGCAATGCCATCGAACCCGCACCGGCGAGGACGATAAGTCCTCGCAGCAGGCGTTGTTGCACGTGCCCTCCTGGGGGAGTGAGAAGGGGCCTCGGTCCGGAATGAACCGTGACCTGGCCGTTATCCAAGGCTCTCTTACTGAGGACCGGTGGCACTGATTTGCCAGTGGCATCTATATGCCACGGTGTATATCAAGCACAATATGACAAAACGGGCCAACCCGGGAGGGTTGACCCGCTTCGTCGGCCTGGCTAGGTGATCATCCAGTTGGGGCGAAAGCCGCGACACCGTTCGGAGTGCCCAGGCCGGTCGGCCCGTCCCAGCCGGTGCCGGCGTTGCACTGCTGGCTCGCCGAGCAGCTGCCGTTGCTGCCGGCGGTGACGTCGTTCAGGTCGCCGCGGTCGGCGTAGGGGTAGGAGTTCGGGATGTCCGAGCGACCCGGAGTGCCGGCCAGTGCGTACACCGAGGCGATGATCGGCGACGACGCGCTGGTGCCGCCGTACACCTGCCAACCCGAGGCGCCATAGGTGTCGTAGACCGCGACACCGGTGTTCGGGTCGGCCACGGCAGAGACGTCCGCGTCCGCGCGGTTGCCGCAGCCGGTGTCGATGTCGGTTTGGAAGTCGGGCTTCGCCTCCGACGACGAGCAGCCGCCGCCCGCGCCGTCCCAGGCGCTCTCTGTCCAGCCACGCGAGCTGCTGTCCCTGCTGAGCGAGGTGCCGCCGACCGCCGTGACGTACGGCGATGATGCGGGGTAGGAGATGCCGTAGCCGCCGTCGCCGGTGGAAGCGGTGATCGCCACGCCCGGGTGGTCGAAGTAGCTGCTGTCGTAGGAGCCCTCGCTGCCGTCCTCGCCACCGCCGTAGCTGTTGGACACGTACTTCACGCCCATGCTGACCGCCGTGTTGACCGAGGCGCCGAGGTTCTCCATCGATGCGTTGGTCGCCTCGACGAGCAGGATGTGGCACTGCGGGCAGACCGCGGAGACCATGTCTAGGTCGAGGCTGATCTCACCGCCCAGCCCGCGTCCGGGTCCGGCAGCGGCGACGCGTCGCCGTCCTGGTTGACCTTTTGGAAGCACCCGTTGTCGGTGCTGCACTCGGACAGTCCGAACTGCGAGCGGTACGCCGCGACGTCTGCCTCGGCGTTCGGGTCGTCCTGCGCGTCGACGATCGCCACGGTGGCGCCCCCGCCGCCGGAACTGGGCAGGTTGTAGGCGCTGGTCAGGTCGGCCGGGCCCAAGCCGCTGGGCGCGGCGTTCAGCGAGTCCGGCTGGATGATGTCGGTGCGGCGCTCTGCGAGGCAGGCGGCAAAGCCCTTCTGCGGTGTGGCACTGCAGAGTCGGGCGACCTTGGCTGAGTGGCTCGCCGGTGCGGCCGAAGCCGGGCTGGCCAGACCGAGGGTTTGCTGCGGCGGCTGCCGCGGCCAGTCCGATGACAGCTCGGCCGACCTTCCTGCGGGGGTCCCGTCGATCACTGTGCCCTTTGGGGGAGATTCGCACGTGCGGTCCGGCCTGGATGCCGTGACCCATTCGCTATCCCAATCTCATTTCGGTGAGGGGTGTGCCAGCCGCGCCAGTGGCACTAATGTGCCAGGCGTGACTGCCCCGGACGGGATCGCCCACCTCCGCACGCTGGGCCTGTCCGACCCGCAGATCACGGTGTACCAGAGCATGTTGGCGACCGGCGCCACGACGGTGGATGAGTTGGTGCACGAGCTGCACGAACCGGAAGCCACCGTGCACGGCTCGGTGCGGGAACTGGTCAGGACCGGACTGGTGGCGCAGCTGTCGGAGTCGGACACCGAGTTCCGTCCGATCTTCCCGGGCCCTGCGTTGGAGCGGCTGGCAGCACGTCGGGCCGCCGAGTTGGACTATGCGCAGATCGCTGTACTGGACACCGTCGAGGCAGCGCGCCGTTCGGATCTGGACACCGAGCTGGACTCGGTCGTCGAGGTGATCGCCGGGGACGACGTCGAGGCGCAGCTGAGCCATGCGGAGAGCCAGGCTGTCACTGAGGTGCGCAGCCTCGACTGCCCTCCGTATTACGCCGAAGCCGTGCGCATCGCGGTGGAGCCGGCCAACCTGAAGCGCGGGGTCAGCTACCGCGTCGTCTATGCGGCCACCGCGCTCGATCGGCCGGACGTGCTGAACGAATCGATCGCGCCGATGATCCGAGGCGGAGAGCTCGCACACACGATCTCTTCGGTGGCGACGAAGTTGATGATCATCGACGAGCGGGTGGCCTTCGTCGCCGCGACGACGGTGCCCGACAGCACCGCGCCGGTGTTGCTGGTCCGTCCGTCGGGGCTGTTCAACGCCCTGGTTGGGCTGTTCGAGTACACCTGGCGGGCGTCATCGGAGCTGGATACGACGGGGCGGGCGCGGTCCTCGCCGTTGAACGGATCCGATCGCCGGATGCTGACGATGCTGGCCAGCGGCGCGACCGACGAGCAGATCGCCCGGTCGCTCGGTGTCAGCCGCCGCACCTTCTTCCGGCGCCTGGAGCGGTTGATGAAGATGTCCGGGGCGATGACCCGCTTCGAGCTGGCGGTGCGGTCCAGCCGGCTGGACTGGTTCTGAACCGCTCAGGTCACAATCGCAACCTGCAGCATCCAGACCGTCGCTCCAGCGCTGGTGACGATTATGGATGCGGTGCCGCTGTCGACCGCTCGGATGGTGATGTGCACCGTGTCGCCGCCGGCGGTCTGCTCGCTGGCGGCGAGCATGGCCGGGTCGTTCACCTTCGGTGCGTCCCACGACTTTCCGGCTGGGACCTGGATCGTGATGCTCGCAGTTGCATGGACCCGCAGACAGATCTCGACTGGCCGGGCGGCGCCGTCCAGCGTGAGCTCCTGCTTGCCATCCAGGCACGCGATGTGCGGTGGCGTCACCTTCTTGGTGTTGACGCCGCCGCTGGAAGAGCCGCTCGTCGGTGCCGACGGAGTACTGCTCGCGGACGTGCTGCCGATCTGACTTCCGCTGCCTTTGCCGTTGGTGCTCTTGGCGCACGCGGTGATGGTCAGCGCGATCCCGAGCAGCATCAGGATCGGCAGGTACAGGGAGCGCTTGCGGGACGTCGCGTCGGACATCATGTGCGTCACCGTACTGGCCACGGTCCGGACCTCCTCTCGCGTTACTGTCGCTCTATGGAGCTGACGCATGTCGACCCCAGTGGTGCTGCACGGATGGTCGACGTGTCGCAGAAGGAGATCACCACTCGCGAGGCACGGGCGGCAGGTCGGCTGAGCACGCGGGCTGACGTCGTCGAGCTGTTGCGCACGGCCAGCCTCGCCAAGGGTGACGCTCTGGCGGTCGCGCGCATCGCCGGGATCGCCGGTGCGAAGCGCACCAGTGAGCTGATCCCGCTGTGCCATCCGATCCCGTTGCACGCGGTCACCGTGGATCTGACGCTCGGCAGCGACTACGTCGACATCGAGGCGACGACCAGAACGGCGGATCGCACCGGGGTCGAGATGGAGGCGCTCACTGCGGTAGTGACGGCAGGGTTGGCGCTCTACGACATGGTGAAGGCGGTCGACCGCAGCGCAGTGCTCGGCGACATCCGCGTCGTGCACAAGGCCGGTGGCCGGACCGGGTCATGGGACCGCGACAACGGTGAGACCGCGCCGTGAGCAAGGCGGCGGTGATCACTTGCTCGAACCGTTCCGCGTCCGGTGAACGGGAGGACACATCCGGTGCGTTGCTGGTGAGCGCGCTCCGCACGATGGGGCACGACGTGGTGTCCGCCGTCGTCGTACCTGACGATGTGCAGCGCATCCGTGGCGCAGTCCGCGGCGCCCTTGCCGCGGGCGCGCGTGTCGTCGTGACCACCGGAGGCACCGGGGTGACGCCGAGCGACGTCACCCCTGAGGCGGTCGCGCCGCTGCTGGAGCGGGAGCTTCCCGGTGTTGCCGATGCGATCCGCTCGGCAGGCGGCGCCCAGGTACCGACCTCGGTGCTGTCCCGCGGAGTCGCCGGCACGATCGGCGACGCCGTCGTCGTCACGCTGCCTGGATCGCCCGGTGGTGTGCGTGACGGCATTTCGGTGCTCGAGCCGGTGCTGGCGCACCTGCTCGACCAACTCGCCGGCGGTGACCATTAGCGCCGGGCGGGTCGTCATCGCTCAGGTTTCGGCCGAACCGCTGGATGTGGAGGCGCACCGGATCGCGGTGGAGCAGGCCGCTGCGGGCGCGACCGTCGTCTTCTGCGGAGTCGTGCGCAACCACGATCACGAACGGCCGGTCACTGCGTTGGAATACCAGGCGCATCCCTCCGCCGCGGAGGTGGTGCGACAGGCGGCCGGTCGGATCGCCGCTCTACCCGACGTGCTCGCCGTCGCGGTGAGTCACCGGATTGGCGAGCTGACCGTCGGCGACGTGGCCCTTGTTGCCGCCGCCAGTTGCGCGCATCGGCGCGAGGCGTTCGAGGCCTGCGCGCAACTGGTCGAGGACGTCAAGCACGCGCTGCCGGTGTGGAAGCGCCAAGTGTTCGCCGATGGCACCGACGAATGGGTGAACTGCCCGTAGCGGGCGCGCTGCTACGAGGTTGCGTCGTCCGTCTTGTCTTTCACGGCGTTGGTGGCGTCGGTCGCCTTGTCCTGCGCCGTGTCTGTCGCGTCGGCCGCCTTGTCCTTGACGGTGTCGGCACCGTCGGAGGCCGTCGACTTCGCCTTGTCTGCGGCGTCGTGGTCAAGCGCCTGGTCGACCTTCTGCTGGACGTTGTCGATCTTGTCGCTGTACTTGCCGCCGGTCGCCTTGTCGACGCCGTCGGCGGCCATGTCGGCGCCCTTCGCGGCGATGTCCTTCGCCTTGTCGGCGAGCGGACCGGCCTTCTCTTTGGCCTGCTCGGCCAGCGGTCCGGCCTTGTCCTTGGCCTTGCTGAAAAGGTCACTGCCGAGTGCCTTGAGCTTGTTGAAATCGACCATGTCGGCCTCTCTTCGGGGTGTGGTGATGCGTTGTCACCATGAAACCACGGACGGCGATCCCGCGGTTACCGCCAAGTCCGGCAGACTGTGGTGATGAGCGACGTGCCTGCTGAAGACCGGCCCGAGACGCTGGGTAGGAACCGACGGGTCGAACCGCCGACTACCTCCGACCCGGTACTGCCACAACGCAGCCGAGACGAAGACGACGAGGGCTGGGGCGAGCGAGTCGAGGACGCCGATCGCGACGCCTGGTATCGACGGGAACGACCGCCGCACCACGAGTAGGCAGCGTCCTCATTCCGGCTACAGAAGCGCCTGCTCATCCCTCCTGGAAATGCTGGACACCACCGGTCCGGTCGCTACGATCTCGGCGAGATCGCTCGAAAGTTTTCCTTACTCCGGAGGGTGCAACCAATGCTCAAGGGCTTCAAGGAATTCATTATGCGGGGCAATGTCGTCGATCTTGCGATCGCCGTCGTTATCGGCTCGGCATTCGCCGCGGTCGTCAGCACGTTCGTCACCGCGATCGTCAAACCGATCGTCTCCGCGGCCGGTGGCACGAACAGCAACGGTTTGGGCATTTCGCTGAAGCACACGGCGGGCGTCCCGCACGGCTCAGCGGCGGATGCGCTCGGGAAGTCGACCTTCATCGACCTCTCGTCGATCATCAATGCGGTCATCGTTTTCCTGATCACCGCTGCGGTCGTGTACTTCATCTTCGTGGTGCCGATGAACAAGATCAACGAGCGGCGGCTGCGCGGGAAGGAACAGGAGCCGGAGAAGAAGGGCGAAGACATCTTGCTGCTTGAGCAGATTCTCGCCGAGATGAAAGCGCAGCGCGCGCCGGGTGCGGGCGGCCTGACGCCCGGCAGCTAGTCGCGCAGTGACGGCCGCTGCAACCGGATCGTCGGTTCAGCGGCCGTGCTGTGTCTACTGCGGTCGGAGGGTTGCGATCAGAGCCACGCCTGACAGGGCGGCCAATCGCAGTGCAGTGCTTTCGTCCACAGCAACGGCCAGCCCCGCCGATGCGCCGGCCTCCTGGTCTGCCTCGATCACTGCCAGGACCGGGACGTCGCGGGCGACCACGGCTGCGGCCGAAGTTGTCTGCGAATCCGCTGAGCTCGCCCCATGCAACAGATCGACCCGATCTCCGGTGTGAATCACCGTGATGGTCGGCGATTCGGCCAGGCCGACCGTGACCACCACCTCGCCGGGCGGTAGCCCGGCGGTCAGGCCGACGCCGATCATGCGGGCGATGGTGAGTGGTTCGCCGATAGACACTGCTGTGGCCGGCCGCCCGCCGATTGCGTCGTGCATGGAGGTCAGCCCGCGATGCGGGACCTGCGCTGCCGGCCACCGCTCGACGCGGACATCGCCGGCGGTGATGACCCGACCAGCTGCCAGGTCGCGGGCAGCAACGACGACCTGTTTGCCGGCCCCCGCGGGCTGCGCCGCCGAGACAGCGCTGAGTGCAGCCAGCAGCAGGCAAGCGATCACCAATACGCGCCGCGGCCAGCCACCGAAGCGCAGAGCGGCGAGCCGGACGAGCCGGGGGATATCGGAGCGGCGAGGCAACAACACCCGCTCGACGCTAGGCCGATGACTCCCTTCCGAAGCCTGACCCAGCGCGGCTGTGGGCGGTGGATGAAGGCATTCGAACAGGAAGCGAATCGGTACTGCCCGTTCTGCATCACCGAGCGGTAGTGACGAGCCGCGTCATCGTTCGAGCGCACGACCACGCCCCGGCATGGCTTGCTAGGCGGCGGGTTGGGTGTCGTGCATGCGGTTGCGGATGGGTGTTTGTTGCGGATCAACCCACGGTGGCGGCAGGCACCACGCTCGACCTTCCCGGACAACGATCTGCCAGCCTTGCGCTTCGTGGTGGTCATGATGGAATCCACATAGCAGGACTAGGTGGTCCAGGTCGGTGGTTCCGCCGTCTTCCCAGCGGATGGTGTGGTGGGTTTCGCACCAGTCGGGTGGGTAGTCACAGCCGGCCATCACACAGCCGCCGTCTCTGGCGGCCAGCGCTCGGCGTTGCATCGCCGACGCGGTACGTCTTGCTCTTCCGTAGCCGAGGACACCGTCGGTGTCGATGACGACCGGGATGACGTCGGCCTCCCCGGCGAGGCGAAGTGCTTGGTTCACGGTGAGTTGCCCGCCGTGGCCGGTGGTCACCAGCCCGGTTCTCGACTCCAGCTGCTCGAGGGTCATCGTCAACAGGACGGTGGCCGGAGTGCCGCCGGTGGTGGGCAGCGTCCCGGAGT
>JBPCMU010000086.1:0-13108 GCA_051001975.1 Jatrophihabitans sp. | reverse complement strand
GCGAAGCACGCCGCATGAACCGAATCAGTCGACGGAGCCACCTGCGCCAGGGCTGCGAGTGACTCGTCCGGGTGCATCAACACCTCGAACGGCGACGGCACAGTAACCTCGCTGTCCCGGTCTGATTCCCCGTCGTCCATGCCACCAATTTTACGACCGACGACCGACAATTTCGGGCTATCCACAGGACCCAATCAAGATACTTTCGCCATATCCCATATGGCCAAAAGACGGGTCGACCGTGGATGCGATCCTCCAAAAGGAGAACCGTCACCCGACGTCGAAGAGTGAGCGTGCACGCATCCGTCGCTGCCGCACTAAACAGCACCATCTGCGAACCGTCACCCGACCGCGGAAGCAAGTGTCCACGCATCCGTCGCTGCCGTAGTAGACCTCGCCACCCGAGGACCGTCACCCCACAGCGTGGCCTACGGTTCGATGACGATCTTGCCGACAAGGTCTCCGTGTTCCATCGCGGTGAGTCCGTCCCGGGCCTCGGCCAAGGGCAGAGTCCGGTCGATGTGCGGGCGCAGGCCGGTGTTGCCGAGGAAGCTCATCAGCTGTCCGAGTTCGGCCAGGTTACCCATCGTCGATCCGACTACGGACAGTTGCAGGAAGAAGATTCGGGTCAGTTCGGCAGGCGGCATCGCGCCACTGGTCGCGCCGGAGATGACGATTCGGCCGCCCGGCTTCAACGACTTCACCGAGTGTGACCAGGTTGCCTCGCCGACGGTCTCGAACACGGCATCGACGCGCTCGGGCAGGCGGGCACCCGGTTCGAACGTGGCGTGCGCACCCATCCTTTCCGCGGAGGCGCGCTTCGCCTCGCTGCGTGCGGTCGCCCAGACCCGGAACCCGGCGGCCCGGCCCATCGCGATGCAGGCGCTGGCCACTCCGCCGGTGCCGCCCTGCACGAGCATGCTCTGGCCAGGCTGCAGGCCGGACTTGACGAAGAGCATCCGGTAGGCAGTCAACCAAGCGGTGGGCAAGCAGGCCGCCTCGGCGAACGACAGGTCTGCCGGCTTGCCGACCACATTGGCGCTCGGCACCGCGACGTATTGCGCGATCGACCCCTGGTGCTTCTCGCTGAGCAGTGTCCGACCCGGGTCCAGCGTCTCGTCACCGGACCAGCCGTCCGACGCGATCACGCCGTGCACCACGACCTCGGCGCCGGTCGCCGTGTCGATACCCGCCGCGTCGCAGCCGAGAATCATCGGGAACTGCTCGGCCTTGATGCCGACGCCACGCAGCGTCCATAGGTCGTGGTGGTTGAGGCTGGCGGCCTTCACCTCGACCAGCGTCCAGCCCGCCGGTGTCTCCGGGTCCGGCCGGTCGCCGACCACGGCGACGGACAGGGGATCGTCAGGATTCGGGCCGGAGCCGTAGAGAGCGCGCATCCCCTGACCCTAGGCCCGCGCGCTTTTGGCCGCCCAGCGCGCTATTGGACGACGAGCGGCCAAAAGCAGATCAGGTTTGTGTGTAGGTGGGGACGAGGCGGGCGCGGGCAAGTGTGTGCGAGAACAGGTTGAAGCCGAGGAACGCGGGGCTGGCGTTCTCGTCCACGTCGAGCCGATCGACGTCCACCGCATGCACGACCGTGTAGTAATGATGCGGGCCGTGCCCCGGCGGCGGCGCGGCGCCGATGTAGCGCCGCGCGCCGGCGTCATTGCGCAGAGTGATCGCGCCCTCGGGCAGGCCCGAGCCGGTCTCGTCGCCGGCGTCGCTGGCCAATTCGGTGACCGAAGCCGGGATGTTCGCCACCACCCAGTGCCAGAACCCGCTCGCGGTCGGCGCGTTCGGGTCGTACACGGTCACCGCGAAGCTCTTCGTCTCGGCCGGGAATCCGGACCACGACAGCTGCGGTGAGACGTCCTCGCCGCCGGCACCCATGATGCCGCTCACCTGTGCCGTACCGAGTTCCGCGCCATCCTGCACGTCGGCGCTGGTGAGCGTGAATGACGGCAGGTCCGGCAGGCACTGGTACGGGTCGGGAACGTCCGGCATGTGGTCTCCTCGAGTATCACCGTGCTGTTGCGGTCTCCGTCGACCCTGGCACGTCGAACCGACGGCCGCCACTGAGGGTGGCATCGGTGTAACGGGTCGCTGCTCGCAGGGCCAGGAACGGGGTGGCTACCGTAGACGCATCATGACTTCATCGATGCTGGCCCGCTTCATCCCGGGTTTGTGCTCGGTGACGTTGCGAGCACTGCCGGCGCATCGGGTCGTGGAGCTGGCCGCCGACGCCGGGTTGCAGGCCATCGAGTGGGGCGGCGATGTGCATGTCCCGGCCGGTGATGTAGCGACGGCCGATGCTGTTCGGCGCCGCACCGAAGAGGCCGGTCTGTCCGTCTGTTCCTACGGGTCCTACTTCGGCCGGGCCGGGAAGACTGACGACTTCGCGGCGGTGGTGGAGGCAGCCTGCGCACTGGGCGCGCCGTGTATCCGGATCTGGGCCGGCAGCCTGGGCAGTCTCGACACGACGGCTGCGCAGCGGGCGGAGTTGGTCGCCACCGTGCAGGCCGCCGCGGACCAAGCGATGGCGGTGGGGGTGCAGCTCGCCTTCGAGTTCCATCCGAAGACGCTCACCGACTCTGTCGGGTCGACGCTGCAACTTCTCGCCGAGGTCGACAGGGAGAATGTTGCGACTTACTGGCAGCCGCCGCTCGACCTCCCCGATGACGACGCGGTAGCCGGACTACGACAAATCCTCGATGACGTGGTCACGGTGCACGCCTTTTCGTGGTGGCCCGGCCAACATCGGCGCCAACTCGACTCGCGGTCAGCCCTGTGGCGCGCGGTGGCGGCCGCGCTCAGTGACCGCCCGGAACCCGTCCCCGTGCTGCTCGAGTTCGTGCCGGAGGATGCACCCGAGGCGATCCGGCCGGAGGCCGCAGCGCTGCGGCACCTTTTCGATCTGGACGCCACCCTGCTCGACATCGACGATCGGAGTCTCTCGGAATGACCGCGTTGCAGCATGTTCAGGCGATGGATCCGCGCACCGGGACGCCGACTGGTTTCGAGGTGGCGGAGACGACCGCGGCCGAGGTCGATCAGGCTGCCGAGCGCGCAGCCGCCGCGGCGCCCGCGTTCGGCGGATCGTCCCGCATCGACCGGGCCCGCTGGCTGCGCGCGATCGCCGACGCGCTGGAGACAGCCCGGCCTGAACTGGTCCCCGTCGCCGACCAGGAGACGGCGCTGGGTGACGGCCGCCTGAACGGTGAGCTCACCAGAACCTGCTTCCAACTGCGGCTGTTCGCCGAGGTCGTCGAGGACGGCGGCTACGTCGAGGCCGTCATCGATCACGCCGGTGACACCGCGATGGGTCCACGTCCGGACCTGCGTCGGATGCTCGTACCGATCGGCCCGGTCGCAGTGTTCGGTGCCAGCAACTTCCCGTTCGCCTTCTCGGTGCCCGGCGGCGACACCGCGGCGGCGCTGGCCGCGGCCTGCCCGGTTGTAATCAAGGCGCATCCTTCGCATCCAGAGACGTCCCAGCGCTGCTTCGAGGTCCTGCGCGACGCATTGTCTGCAGCTGGGGCGCCGGACGGCGTGGTGTCGCTGGTGCACGGCGTCGACGCGGGGGCAGCGGTGGTGCGCCACCCGGCGATCCGGGCGGTCGGGTTCACCGGGTCGTCGCGCGGCGGTCAGGCGCTGGCCCGGCTGGCCGCTGAGCGCCCGGACCCGATCCCTTTCTACGGCGAGCTGTCCGGCCTCAACCCGCTGGTCATCTCGCCCGGGGCGGCCCGGGCTCGCGGAGCCGAGATCGCCGAGGGGCTGGTCGCCTCGGTGATGTTGGGCGCCGGCCAGTTCTGCACGAAGCCAGGGCTGGTGTTCCTCCTTGCCGACGCGGCCGGTGACGAGGTGCTGGCCGGCATGGCCGCCGCGCTGGATGCGGCTGCGCCGCCGGTCGCCCTGGACGCGGGCATCGGCTCCGCGTTCGCGTCGGGCCGTACCGAACTGAGCGCCTCGAACGGTGTGTCCACGGTCGCCGAGGTCGCGGCCGACGGGTCCGGCTACCGGATGGCGCCGACCCTGCTCACCGTGCCGGCCGCCGAGCTCGACGGTCGGTTGCTGGAGGAATGCTTCGGGCCGCTGGCCGTCGTCGTCCGATACGCCGACAGCGACGAGCTGGGGGCCGCGCTGCGCATGGTGCCGGGATCGCTCACCGCCAGCCTGCATATCGAGGACGACGAGGCGACCCTTAGCGCTGCGGTGCTGCCGCTGCTCGCCGAGCGGGCCGGCCGACTCGTCTGGAACGGGTACCCGACCGGCGTGGCGGTGGCCTGGGCGATGCAGCACGGGGGCCCGGCGCCGTCGACGACGAACTCGCTGCACACCTCGGTCGGTCCGACAGCGATCCGTCGCTTCGTGCGACCGCTGACGTTCCAGAACGCGCCGGCCGCCGCGCTGCCGGCCGAGCTCGTCGACGGTCCGGCGTCCATCCCGCGCCGGGTGGATGGCCGGCTGGTGCCGGCCACCGCTTAGCGCCCCGTCACTAGTCTCCAGGGCGTGCGCCGTACCCGACGTCCGCTGATCGCGCTGGTCGCGCTCCTCGCCCTGCTGGTGATCGGGTACGTGGCGCGCACTGTGCAGGACGACAGCAGAGGTTCCGGGCATACCTCGGGCAGCTCGCAAGCTTCCGGCGCCCACGTCCCACTCTCGTCATTGCCGGTCCAGGCGCGCCAGACGGTAGCGCTGATCAGGGCCGGCGGCCCGTTCCCGTACTCGCAGGACGGCGGGGTGTTCCGCAACGCGGAAGGCCTGCTGCCGAAGGAGAAGTCCGGCTACTACCACGAGTACACGGTGACGACGCCCGGCTCGGCGGACCGTGGTGCGCGGCGGATCATCACTGGATCGGCGGGGGAGTACTACTACACGTCCGATCACTACGAGTCGTTCCGACGGGTGGACGTGAACCGATGACCGATCGAGTGGGGATGTTCCCGGCGGCGTCGGTGGCCGAAGTGCGACGGAGGCACCGGCACGTCCGAGTGATCGGCGCGGCCCGATCCAAGCAGGACGTCATCGCCGCGATCTACCGAGCCGTCGACGCGCCGTCCTACGCGGCAACGAATCTGGACGCGCTGGCCGACATCCTCGGCGATCTGAGCTGGCTGCCGGGCGGACCGATCACGCTCGCCTGGCTGGGCAGCGACGCCGTGCCGACAGCGGTGCAGACACCCCTGCTCGACCTGCTGCGCGATGTGGCCGACGGCTCGGCCGGCAGTGCGCATCCGCTCTCGATCTATCGGATCGACGCGGACTGAGGGATCAGCCGGACGGCACCCAGCGGGCCGGCCGCTTCTCGGCTCGCGCAGCGATACCCTCCCGCCCCTCGGCGCCGGCGAAGTGCCGCGCGGAGAGGGCAGCGAGTTGATCGAACTGCTCGGCCACGGAGCCGGTGGGCGGGTCGGTGAGCAGCGCCTTCGTGGCCGCCAGCGCCTGCGGCCCGCCGGCGGCAAGCAGCCCGGCGTACCTGGATACCTCGGCGTCGAGGTCAGCGGCAGGCACTGTGACGTCCAGCAGGCCCGTCTCGGCCGCGCGGCGGGCGTCGAATGTCTCGCCGGTCAGGAACAGTTCACGGGCCGGCTGGGCGGCCATCCGCCGCAGCACGGGCACGGAGATCACCGCAGGGATGACGCCCAACCGGACCTCGGTGAACGCGAAGTCGGCGTCGTCCGACCCGATCGCCAGATCGCAGGCAGCCAGCAGTCCGACGCCACCGGCCCGCGCTTTACCGCCGACCCGGGCCAGCACCGGCTTCGGCGCGTCGATGATGTCGCTCAGCAGGGCGGGGAAGGCGACCACAGGTTGCTCCGCGGCCGGCACCTCGCCGACGGCCCGAAGGTCCATCCCCGAGCAGAACACCGTGCCGGTGTGGGAGATGACGACCACCCGGACCGTCTCGGCGGCGACTGCCTCGGCCAGTCGGCCGCGCACCTCGCGTAGCAGTGCCGCGGACAGCGCGTTGCGGTTCGGCGCGGAATCGAGGGTGATCGTGGCAACGCCGTCGGCCACGCCGTACCGGACGAGATCGGACATGATGAAGACTGTCTCATGTGTCCCCGTCCGCACTGCCGCTAGGCGATCCGGCGCCGCCCACCGGCGCGCTGTCGGCGTCGGCGACCCTGGACGCCCCGACCACGCCGTTCGGCGTCTACGTGCACGTGCCCTTCTGCACGACGCGCTGCGGCTACTGCGACTTCAACACCTACACCGCGGAGGAACTCGGCAGCGGCGTCAGCCGCAGTACCTATGCGGACACCTTGATGGGGGAGGTGCGGCTGGCCCGTGACGTCATGCACGGTCGGGTACCGCCGGTCTCCACGGTGTTCTTCGGTGGTGGCACGCCGACCCTGCTGCCGGCCGAGCACCTCGGCATCGTGCTGCGTGAGATCGAAGACGTCTTCGGCCTTGCGCCGGATGTAGAGGTGACGACCGAGGCCAACCCGGAGTCGGTGACGCCTGCCTACCTCGAGAGCCTGCGCAGCCACGGCTTCACCCGGATCTCGCTCGGCATGCAGTCGGCCATCCCGCACGTGCTTGAAGTGCTGGACCGCAAGCACCGGCCGGGGCGCCCGGAAGAGGCAGTCGCCGAGGCGAGGGCGGCCGGGTTCGAGCACATCAACCTCGATCTCATCTACGGCTCGCCCTACGAGACCGACGCGGACTGGCAGGCCTCTCTCGATGCGGCGATCGGCTCCGGCGCCGATCACATCAGTGCCTACGCGCTGGTCGTGGAGGAGGGCACCGCGCTGGCCCGCCAGGTCGCCTCCGGCGTTGTCCCGGCTCCGGACGACGACGTGCTGGCCGACCGCTACGTCATTGCCGACGACACGCTGGCCTCGGCCGGCTTCGAGTGGTACGAGGTGTCCAACTGGGCGCGCACCGAGGCAGATCGGTGCCGGCACAACGAGCTCTACTGGCAGGGCGCGAACTGGTGGGGGCTCGGACCAGGCGCGCACAGCCACGTCGGCGGAGTGCGCTGGTGGAACGTCAAACACCCGGCGCGGTATGCGTCCATGCTGGCCGCGGCACAGAGCCCGGCTGCCGGACGGGAGACCCTCGACGACGCGGCGCGCTCGATGGAGACGCTGATGCTCGGCATCCGGAAGCGCGCCGGTCTGCCGATCGAGGCCCTCCCGGCCGCTGCTGCCGAGAAGGCGGCGGCCCAGGTCACGTGGGGCCTGCTCGACAAGGAGGCCTGGGCCTACGGCCGGGTCGTGCTCACCCAGCGAGGCCGACTCCTGGCTGACGCAGTGGTGCGCGATCTCACTGATTGACGATCGGTCTGTGTTTACTGATCGCTTTGTTGGTTCCTCGCGGACCCTCGCTGTATTTATGATCGCCTGATCGGTTACTCGCGGACCCCTCGCTTCGCGTCGGGGCCCACTCGCAACCGATGCCTCGCTCCGCTCGGCCGCAAGCTCGCTAGCGCTCGCGCGGGCGATCTGCTCTTCGCGCAAGCGCTCATCGCGTGTTGAGATCGCAGCGTCCCGTGGTTGGGACTCGCGCACGTTGCGTTCGCTGGTGGCTGGGGTTTCAGGCGGCATCTACGAGAGGGTGGCGGAGTGCTCGGGTTCGTTCTTCGGGTGCGGTTCCCGGGCTGCCTCAGGGTGCCGAGAGGGAGGCTTCCGTCGCGACACGCCGACACCCTTGACTGAAAGCTCCCGGTCGGCCGCGACAACCTCCCGCGCGGCAGCAATGAGCGGCAGCAATGAGCGGCAACGTCGCAGCGGCAGGCGAGGCAGCTGGTTCCCGTCGTCGGTGCGTCTTTCGCCGTTGTCCGACGGCGCAGACATCGCCTCACCCGGATCGATCGGCCGGCGAGGGCGCGCCTAGCGGGGGCGGAGCTCGTCGAGGTCGAGGACCCGGACGTGCAGCGTGTGACGTTGCTGCAGTGCCGCCCGCAGTGCGCGGTGCAGGCCGTCCTCGAGGTAGATGTCGCCCTGCCACTGCACCGCGTGCGGGAAGAGGTCGCCGTAGAAGGTCGATTCCTCGGAGAGCAGGTTGTCCAGCTTCAGTTCTCGCTTCGTGGTGACCAGTTCGTCCAGGCGCACCGATCGCGGCGGCACATTCGCCCAGTCCCGTGCGGAGAAGCGGTGATCCGGATACGGCCGACCTTCACGTACCCCCTTGAAGATCACCACGACTCCCTGCGTTGCCAACACGATCCGTCATCCAGGGTAGCGGCAGCACCTAAACTGGTCGGTAACAGAGAAGGAGCGCGATGAACGTCGAGGAGCGCAAGCTCGCGGTGCTGCAGGCCATCGTGCAGGACTTCATCACCACGCGGGAGCCGGTGGGCAGCCGCGCGCTCGTGGACCGCCATCACCTCGACGTCTCGCCGGCCACGATCCGCAACGACATGGCCGCGCTGGAGGATGAGGGCCTGATCGAGCAGCCGCACACCAGCGCAGGACGCATTCCGACCGACGCCGGATACCGCCGCTTCGTCGACCAGCTGAGCACCCTGAAACCACTGAGTTCCGCGGAGCGCCGGGCGATCGAGATGTTCCTCATCGACGCCGTAGACCTCGACGACGTGTTGCACCGTGCGGTGCGCGCCTTGGCCCAGCTGACCCGCAACGTGGCGGTCGTGCAGTACCCGTCGCTGTCGCGCAGCAAGATCCGGCACCTGGAGATCGTCAGCCTCTCCGCCGCCCGGCTGATGTTGGTGGTCATCACCGACACCGGCCGTGTCGAGCAGCGCGTCGTTGAGCTCCCCGCCCCGGTCAGCGACGAGGCGATCGGCGAGCTGCGCAACACGCTGAATCAGCAACTGCGGGACCGGCCGCTGGCCGAAGCGCCGGGGATCGTCACCGAGTTGCCGGCCAGCGTTCCGGTGCATCTGCGCGGCCTGGTCAC
This sequence comes from Jatrophihabitans sp., assembly GCA_051001975.1. GTDB lineage: Bacteria > Actinomycetota > Actinomycetes > Mycobacteriales > Jatrophihabitantaceae > DATAEG01. The sequence goes on along the minus strand of JBPCMU010000086.1, from coordinate 4,240 downwards.
CACGCTGACGACCGTCTTGCTGGAGACGCTGGTCGAGCGGCACGGCGACCGGGTGCTGCTCGGAGGCACCGCCAATCTCACCGAACACGCCGTGGACTTCCCGGCGATCCGCCCGGTACTGGAGGCACTGGAGGAGCAGGTCGTGCTGCTCCGGCTGCTCGATCAAACCGCCGCCTCCGGTGAGGTGCTGGTGCGTATCGGTTACGAGACCGGCCACCAGGGCCTGCTGTCCACCTCTTTGGTGACCAGCGGTTACGGCCCGGCCGGCACCCTGGTCGGCGGTGTCGGAGTGCTGGGACCGCGCCGGATGGACTACGCCCACACGATGGCCCGGGTGGCTGCCGTGGCGCGGTATGTCGGTGAACTGCTCGACGACGGCTGAGCCCGATAAGGCCCAGCGCGGGCTGGTGATGAAGGCCAGCAAGTGTCGGGCAGCGCTCCTGCGACTGCCAGGATCGGCGATCTGGGTGGCGCGATGCCGGCGTTACCCGTTGCCGCCGGGGATCTCCATCAACTGGCCGGGGAGCAACCCGAACCTGGCCATCGCCTCGCTATCGCGATCGATATCTGCAGGGTCGGGCAATCGGGACAACGCTTCGGGAATGTCGGTACTTCGTCCGATGCGACGCAGCATTGCGCGGATCTGGGCGTGCGTTGCTTGCATGATGAGTCCTTTCGATTTCGTCTCGGCGTGGCGATTCTTGCTCGGCGCCCGTCCAGGACAGTTACTTGTGGTTGACCGCGAGCCAGTCGGCGAAGGGAGTAGTGCCCAGGTGCGCCTCTGGGCCGGGGGTGATCGAGCTGTCGGTGAGCTGGGTGCCGAAATACCGGGCGTGCTCGTCTCCCACGACCGTGCGGTGGGTCGTTGTCGACGGTCAGGACGCCGCGGATCAGGTCGAGAAAACGGATTGCCGCCGGTCCTGCTATCTCGATGACACCGTTGACCGGATCGGCGATGGCGACCTCGGTCACAGCAGCCATAGCCAACGGTTGACGTCGATCGCGTCGTCGTCCGCCTCGCGAAAGGCTTCCAGGGCCATCCGCGGTGGTGGCACGCTCGCCGCAAAGCCCTCCGTGAAGGCCGTGGCCAGCCCACGGACGAGGGCAGTGATGGGGTCGGGCGGCCCGCTTCGAGGTAGGTCCCGCGTGCCGAAGGCAGCCGGGCCCTTCGCGGAATCGAGCAGCAACGGCAGAGCGTCGCTGCCACGGGTGAGTGAGAACGTGACCTGTGCGCGCAGCCGTTCCGCACGCGCGCGCTGGTAATCATCGAGCGGGCAGAGGTCCGCCGTAGCCAGCAGCGCGGACGCCGCGTCGCGCCTAGGGACCGACGCGGTACGTACCCGGATGACAGCGCGTCCGGACGGGAGCAGAGTCGCCATAGGAACGATACCGATCGGCAGTCGCAGGCCCCAATGAGTGACGGTCAGACGTTCCATCCACCATCGCAGCGGAAGGAACGCCATGTCTGAAGACTTCGTCACGCAGCAGCTTCGGATGCAGATCACAGAAGAAATCGCGCTGGCCGAATCCAGTCGGCCCGACGACCCCGTCATCTACACCGATTCGGGTTGGCGGCCCAACCCGACCGAGGTCAAAGCCTATGAGGCACGGCTGCTCAGCTTGCTCGGTGCGGTAGAAGCCGCGGGAGCCGACCGCGCGGTTCAGTTCGAGGTAGTGGCCGAGTCGTTCACAGTGGTCCAACTCGGCGATGGTGACACTCCACAGGGTCCGCTCGATCTGCGTCGTCGATAGCCGAGTTGCGCAAGGACGATCAGGTCGCGCTGGCAAGGCTTGGCCATAGTGACACCACCGCGGCCGGCGTCCGTAGACTGGGGACGGAGCGGCCGGCATGCATCGGCCCGAGACGCCGGCCGGTCACCCTGGCCTGATACCGATGAGGATGTCCGTTGCCCGAGAAGGTTCGCGATTACTACGGCCTGCTCGGCGTCCGGAAGGACGCGACGGGCGAGGAGATCAAGCGGGCGTACCGCAAGTTGGCCCGCGAGCTGCACCCCGACGTCAATCCTGATGCCGCCGCGCAGGAACGGTTCAAGGAGATCACCGTCGCCTACGAGGTGCTCTCCGACCCGGAGAAGCGCCGGATGGTCGATCTCGGTGGCGATCCCTTTGGCGGCGGCGGTGGTGCCGGAGCCGGCTTCCCTCCAGGCTTCGGCGGCGGCCTGGGCGACGTCTTCGACATGTTCTTCGGTGGGGCCCAGCAACGCGGTCCGCGCAGTCGGGCGCGAGCCGGGGCAGACGCTCTGCTGCGTCTGGACCTCACCTTGGCCGAGATCGCCAGTGGGGTGCACCGCGACCTGACCGTCGACACCGCGATCACCTGCGACACCTGCGGCGGCGACGGCTGCGCGCCGGGCACGTCACCAACGACGTGTGACACCTGCGGCGGCGTCGGCGAGGTGCAGTCGGTGCAGCGCACACTGCTCGGCCAGATGATGACGACCCGGGCCTGCCCGGTCTGCTCCGGCACCGGTCAGGTCATTCCATCTCCGTGCCTGACGTGCGGCGGCGACGGCCGGGTACGCGCCCGCCGCACGATCGGCGTGGACGTGCCCGGCGGCATAGAGGACGGCATGCGAATCCGGCTCACCGGCCGCGGCGAGGTCGGCCCGGGCGGCGGACCGGCCGGAGATCTCTACATCGAGATCCACGAGCAGCCGCACGACGTGTACTCCCGCGAGGGCGATGACCTGCACGCCACGGTCAGCGTCCCCATGACCGCAGCCGCTCTCGGCTCCAGGGTGTCCCTGCCCGGGCTGGACGCCGAGCCGAACGCCCACACCGTGGAGATCAAGGCGGGCACCCAGAACGACAACGTCGTCACGTTGCGTGGACGCGGGATGCCGCGGCTGCACTCCACGCACCGAGGCGACCTGCATGTGCACCTGTCGGTGAGCACGCCGAGCAAACTCGACGCCGAGCAGGAGCGACTGTTGCGCGAGTTCGCGGAGCTGCGTGACGAGCACGTCGCGGTCGGCTCACCGCGCGGCGGCGGCTTCCTCGGCAAGATGCGCGACGCGTTCAACGGCCGCTAGCTCACACTGCTGGGATGACGCCGCCGCGGTTCTTCGTCGATGCGCTGCCCGACGGGGAGCTGATAACGCTGGCCGGCGCCGAAGGGCGGCACGCCGCGACCGTGCGCCGGTTGCAGGTCGGCGAGACGATCACTATTGGCGACGGCTGCGGCACCGTGCGGGCCGGCGAGGTCGTTGAGGTCGGCCGCGACACGCTGGTCGCCCGGTGCGCGTCGACGTCCTACATCCCGGCAGCCGACCCTCGGCTGGTCGTCGTCCAGGCACTGGCGAAGACTGATCGAGGCGAGTTGGCTGTCGAGCTGATGACCGAACTCGGCGTCGATGAGATCGTGCCGTGGAGCGCAGCGCGGTCGATCGTGCAGTGGCGCGGCGACCGTGCTGCGAAGTCCCGGGAGAAGTGGGTCAGTACAGCGCGGGAGGCAGCCAAGCAGAGCCGCCGGTCCTGGATCCCGACGGTGGCCCAGCTACAGAACAGCCGACAGGTTGCCGAGCGACTCCGCACAGCGGCGACGGCCGTCGTGCTGCACGAGTCGGCCAGCGTCTCGCTGGCCGAAGTGCAACTGCCGTCGGCCGGCGATGTGGTGCTGGTGGTCGGTCCGGAGGGCGGCATCAGCGACGACGAGCTGAGTTTGTTCGCTGATGCCGCTGCCACCGCAGTACGGCTCGGGCCTGACGTGCTGCGTACCTCCACCGCCGGCGCTGCTGCCTGCGCCGCGCTCAGCGTCCGTCTCGGCCGCTGGGCCTAACCGCTGGGCCAACTCGCCTCGCGGATCTCCCCGCCGGTGACCGATGCGGTGAGCTGCACCGGGCCGTCGGGCTTGCGGTAGAGGTCGTAACTTCCCTCGACAAGCTCAGGAAACACCGCAGTGAAAGCCACGCCGCCGTTCAGGGGTCGACCCACAACACCCACGTGGGAACGGTGCTCGGCGTGTCGGTCGGCGCCGGCGGGGCAGATCTCGATCTCGCTGTCCGCCCAGTCCGCAGGCATGTGCACCACCAGCGCACCGACGTCGCCGCCGATGTCGAGCAATACCGCACCCTGGCCGGCATGGCTGTTGTCCTCGATCCCGGCCCCCCCGGGGGGGGGGGGGGGGGGGGGGGGGGGGGGGGGGGGGGGGGGGGGGGGGGGGGGGGGGGGGGGGGGGGGGGGGGGGGGGGGGGGGGAGGGTGTGGTCGGCGGGGGAGGG
>JBPCMU010000085.1:0-7313 GCA_051001975.1 Jatrophihabitans sp. | reverse complement strand
CACGTGGCACCGAACCAAAGCTGGGTTAAAAAAGGAAAGCACACACCACCCGCGTCAGGCCCCCAAAAAACCGGGTTGGGCCCCGCAGCCACTTCACCCGTCGACGTGCCCGGCGATGATCCGGGCGCATTCCGCTGCGGAGCACTGGGACGTATCGACGGTGAGGTCGTACTCGACCCCGGCGTGCACCACCTCGGCCTGGGCGCGGGCCATTCCGATGTTTCTCTCCGGCCGGCCCGCCTCGCGGATGGCAGCGACCTCCGACCGGCAGTGCACGCCGACCCAGAGCACCCGTAACCCGTCGAGAAATGTCCGTACTCGCCGTTGCGACGCGGCGCCACTAAGGAAGACCTCGTCCAGGATGATCCCGGCATCGGCTCGCGCGGTGGCTATGGACGTCTTCCCCGAGCTCGAGCCACCATTGAGCAGGACGATGTCGGTTTTCACCCGGAAACGATATCGACGGGGCACTCGCGTGCGCACGGACAGCCCGGCTGGCAATGTGTTGGCCTTGCCCACTGTTGGCATCCGGCCGAGTTCTGGGACGATGGCCTCATGTATGGCGACTCCGCACCGCGGCCGACGGGCAGCGGATCGGTGATGCCCCCCGCGCCTGGCGGGGCGCCGGACCCCGCGCTCGACCCGGCAGCGGCGCAGCGGGCCGAGCTGTTGCGCCGGGCGCAGGATGAAGCCGACGCGATCCGTGGCGAGCTGCCGCTCATCCAGGTCAGCCTGAACTACGAGCTGTCTAAGGCCAAGGATCAGGCAGCCGAGTCGGAGACCCGGCTGCGGGAGGCGCACGAGGAGGCCCAGTCTCTGGTCCGTGATGCGGCCCATCAAGCCAGCCTGATCGCCGGCACCGCAGAGCAGTCGTCCGAGCAGCTGATTGCGCAGGCGCAGTCCGAGGCATCGCAACTTGTCGCCGCGGCTCGGGAGGAAGCCCGGTCGATCACCGCGAGGGCCGAGCAGGTGCTCTCGGTCGAGAACCAGAAGGCAGCCGAGCTGCGCGATCGGGTTGGCGCCGAGCTGCAGCGGCAGCGATCGGATCACGAGCAGGAGAAGAGCCAGCAACTGGCTGCGTTCACCAGTGATCTCGATACTCGCGCCGCAGAGGCGGGGCAACGGCTGGCGCAGACCCAGGGCGAGGCCGACGCGAGTGCGGAGGAGATCAGGCAGGCCGCCCAACGGGAATTGGATCAGGCGCGATTCGACGCCGAGAAGCTGCGCGCCGAGGCGCGCGATCAAGCCAACCATGTACTGGAGGAGTCACGGGCCGAGTCGGCCCGCGAGATCGCGCAGGCCGCCGAACAGACTGCGTGGACCCAGGAGGTCGTCGCCGGCCTGCAGGATGCCGCCGAACTCGACGCCCAGCGCATCAGGCAACGAGCGCACAGTGATGCCGCGGAGCTGACGACTCGGGTTCGGGGCCGGCTCGGTGAGGTGCTGAACACCTCGCGGCAGGGTCTGCACCGCCGTCGCGTCGAGGCCCGCCTCGTCGTCCGGGAGGCACAGAGCCAGCTCGACGACGCGCAGCATGCCGCCGACGGCATCGGGCAGCAGGCTGCCCAGGAGGCCGCGCACACGGTGAGCCAGGCGGAGGAGGAGGCGCGGGTCCGGCTGGCCCGAGCCGATCGTCGGCTGGCCGAGGCCGAGGCGGGCGCCCGGTCGATCCGCGAGCACATCGCTGAGGAAATGGGCCGCTCGCAGCGCGAGATGCACGAGCTGCGCCGCTCGACCAAGTCCGAAGCGACGCGGACGGTTGCCGAGGCACGGGCCGAGGCTGACGAACTGCGCACTCTGGCGCGGCAGTTGCTCGCCGATGCGCGCACCGAGGTGAGCATGCTGAATGGTCGCCGAGACGCCATCGCCAAGGAGCTCGGCAATCTGTCCGGGGTCATCGACGCGCTCGCCGTCCAGGAGAGCCCGCGCGCCGACGCCCTCCAGCCTGCGACGGTGGCGGCCGAGCCGGAACCAGCGACTGTGCCGGAGCCAGCGGCCGAACCCGAACCAGCGGCCGAGCCCGAACCAGCGGCCGAGCCGGAGCCAGCGGCCGAGCCGGAACCAGCCACGAAGGTCGTCCCTGAGCCTCGACCTGATGCTGAGGTCGAGGCTCTACCGGAGTCTTCAGGTTCCAAACCTGCGCCGGTCGCCCAGGCCGGCCCGGATTGGACCACCGACCTCGACCCGGTAACAGCTCCGATAGCGGCGATCGACCCGGATGGTCCTGACCCCAGCGGTGTCCAACCCGCGGCGCAGCAGCGGACCGCGGCCGTGGTGCCCCGGCTTGAGCAGACCCCATCCAGCCAGGCCCGCAACCGCGACGATGACCGTGGCAGCGATGGCGACGACGAAGACGACAGCCCAATGTTCACACTCGACGAGATGATGAGAGCCGAATGAGCGAGAACAACAGCCCGTCCTTCCGCACCGTGATGCGCGGCTACGAGCCTGCCGAGGTCGATCGACGCATCGCCGAGCTCAGCTATGCCGCCGCCGCGGAACAGCAGCGCGCCGCCGACCTGCAGCGTCAGGTGGAGAAGCTGACCACTGTTGCCGAGGAGGCTCGGCAACAGGCCGCGAACCCGCCGGCCGCACCCGAACCGACATTTGCCGACTTCGGTGATCGGGTCGGTCAGATCCTGACGCTGGCGCACGAGGAAGCCACTCAACTGCGTGACAACGCAGCAGGCGATGTCCGGCAGCGGCTCGTCGACCACGAGAAGTCCATCGGTACCGCCAAGTCGGACGCTGAGCGGTATGCCAGTGAGACGCGGGTGAGCGCAGATCGCGAGGCGTCGCGGATCGTCGAGGAAGCCAAGCGCGGCGCCGACCAGATGCTCGACGATGCGGATCGGCAAGCCAGTGCCCGCCGGCAGGAGGCCGAGGCCGTGTACGAGCAACAGCGCGCGCACGCCGCGCAGGCGGCCGCGGTTTTCGAGAAGACGTTGGCAGTACGGCGGGACAAGGCGGAGAAGGAGTTCCAGCAGCGCACCACCGCCGCCGAGGAGCAGCTCAGTGCGGCCCAGCAGCACGCCACTCAGTTGCGTTCGCAGACTGAGCAGTCCAGTGCCGAGGCCGCGCGCAAGGCGAACATGACAGTCGCCGAGGCGGAGCAGAAGGCCGAGCAGATCGTCGCCGGCGCGGTGTCCCGGGCCGACCGGGTCCGCGTCGAGTCCGACCGCGAGCTCACCGCTGCGGCGCAACGTCGCGACAGCATCAACGCCCAGCTCACCAACGTCCGGCAGATGCTGGCAACGCTGTCCGGCACCTCGCCGGCCGCGATCGCCGTTGACGAACCGCCAGCGGATCCGCCGGCGGCTGAGGGCGCGTCGGATGAGGCAGTCGACCAGGCACCGCCGGCCGAGGGGGCCGGGCAGAACGGCCAGCCACGCGCCGAGCAGGATCTGCACAATGCGCCGCCGGCCGGTCTCAAGGCCCGGCGCCCGGCGCACTGAGCCGAGGGTCATCAGCCCGAACAGATCGGAGGTTCAGCGGTGACCGAGTCGGACGGCGCCGGCGTCGTGGAGATGCGGCTGGTGATCACTGCGCAGGACTATGACGCGGCGCTGGAGTTCTATCGCGATGTGCTCGGGCTGCCCGAACAAGCTGCCTTCAGCTCCGCGGACGGTCACGTGACAGTCCTGCAGGCCGGCCGGGCCACCCTCGAACTGGCCGACCCCGGTCATGCCGACTACATCGACGAGGTGGAGGTGGGCAGCCGGGTCGCGGGGCACATTCGAGTGGCATTCCAGGTCACCGATGCCGACGGGGCGACCCGTCGGCTGACCGGCGCCGGCGCGGAGCTGATCGCCGCGCCGACCGTCACGCCGTGGAACTCGAAGAACTCTCGACTCGCGGCGCCGGCCGGCCTGCAACTGACGCTGTTCGAGGAGCTGGACGAAACCGGGCCTGGTTCAGGCTCGTAGTGCGCACCCGCGCGGCGGCACATCTCACATGGCTCGCAGTAGATCACCGTCGCGACCGTTGCTGCCTCCTCCGGTGCGAGGTCGCGGCCAGGCAACCGAGCCAAAGTTCGCTCGGCTGCGCGCTGATCTCACGGTCGGTCAGCACACTGCTGACCGCTTCGGCCAAGGTCGAGCCGTCAACGCAGACCGCCATGACCGAGCCAGCTGTGCAGCAGGAGCCGTTAGAGGCCAGCCGCGAACGGCGTGATTGCCGGATCGATTTGTCACGCACAGTGGCGAGTAGATATCGGTACCCGCCGTGATCGACGGCAGCGAGCTCAGAGTTGAGCCGCCCGATATCGCCTAGTTCGGCTGCAGGCTGCTGCTCGAACATTCGCACTTATTTCGGCAGATTGATCGAGTGATTATGCACAGCCCGATTCGTCTGCGCGGTTAGGCCCTGCAGCAGTCGACCCGCTCGATCCCGACGGATACCGCGCTACCCAGTGGTGGGCGTACGTCGCTGGAGGATCTGCACGGTTGGCACATCGGCGACCCTCGGGCGACTGAGGCCGACAAGATCGCGGCCGAGTGGCTCATGCGCCCCCGGGGCGCCTATGTGATGGGGCGGAACATGTTCGGCCCGATCCGCGGGGACTGGGACGAGGAATGGACCGGCTGGTGGGGCTCCGAACCCCCGTATCACGCGCCGGTGTTCGTGCTGACCCATCATGATCACGATCCGATCCGGATGGCCGGGGGGACGACGTTCCACTTCGTCACCGAAGGATTCGACGCGGCCTACTCCGCGGCATCTGAGACCGCCGGGGAAAGCGGTGTGGACATCGCCGGCGGGGCATCGACTGTCCGGCAGGCGCTGCTGGCCGGGGTGATCGACGAGCTCACCCTCGACATCGGGCCCGTCCTGCTCGGTTCGGGGGAGCGCATCTTCGACGGGATCGAGTCCTTCGGCTTCGAGCCTGCCGAGGTCTTGCACTCGCCGCTGAGCACCCACATTCGCTACCGCCGCATCAACTGATCTCGCGGCCGCGCTCCCCAGCTCGGCAGCACACGGCTCGGGGGCGCGCACACTTTCTGCGGCAAGACCGCGCGAGGGCGACAGCGGCATGAGCGGCCCTCGCACGGTGCCGAGCATCGGTCCGGCCCAATTCTACAAATGCCGTTGTACAACTACTGTTGTATGCGTATGGTCGTGCCCACTGCTCGAGTTCGCGAGGCGGTCAGCCTGCGTAGTACGGCCGCGTCGACGTTCCTGCCGCTCGGAATTCAAGTTGGTCCGCCTAGGACGCGGAACCTGCGCGTCGTGAACATAGAAGGTTGAGTACGTTGCGCACACCAACCGCCGTCGACGTCGTCGCGGAGAACTACTTGGACGAGTTTCTCGCGTTGAACCCGGCGGAGGCGACCGACCTGGGCGTGCCGGACTTCGATGACAAGCTCCCTGACTACACGCCCGAGTGGTTCGAGACCGTGTCCGAGCACCGACGTCGCACTCTGGCCCGGCTCGCCAAAGTCGAGCCAACGGACAGCAACGACCGAATCACTGTCGCGGCTTTGCGTGAGAATCTTGAGATGCGGGAGGACCTGCGCGCCGCCGGCACCGAGGAGTCGGCGCTGAAAAACGTCGGCTCACCGCTGCAGGAGATCCGCGACGTCTTTGACTCGACCCCAACGGATACCGTCGAGCACTGGTCGATCGTCGCCCGCCGTCTTGCTGCCGTACCTCCCGCCGTCGACGGCTACATCGAGTCGTTGCGTTTCGCCGCTGGGCGCGGCCGGGTAGCGGCGCGACGTCAGGTGCACGTCGGCATCGAGCAGTGCGCGGAGAACGTCGGCCAAGACGGCTTCTTCGGCGTCTTCGCGGCCGAGGCACAAACCAAGGACGGCGAATCGCTGCCCGACTCGATGAACACACACCTGGAGCGCGTCGCGCGGGACGCGTCCGAGGCATACGAACGCTTGAGTGCTTTCCTCGCCGACGAGTTGATGGGGCAGGCCGGCGCCCGCGACGCCGTCGGACGCCAGCGATACGAACTGCACTCGAGAGAATTTCTCGGCGCGCGTATCGATCTCGAGGAGACTTATCACTGGGGCCAGGAGGAGCTTGCTCGGATCACGTCCGAGATGGAAGTGACAGCTCACAAGATCAAGCCCGGTGCGTCCGTTGGCGAGGCGATGCTGCACCTCGACGCCGACCCGAACCGGCGCCTTGAGGGCACGGAAGCGCTCCAGGCGTGGATGCAGCGCACGGCCGACGACGCCATCGAGGCGTTGGCCGACAGGCACTTCGACATCCCGCAGGAGATTCGTTCGCTCGAGTGCTGCATCGCGCCGACGCAGCGGGGCGGGATCTATTACACGGGACCGTCCGAGGACCTGGCGACGCGCCCGGGCCGCATGTGGTGGTCGGTGCCGAGCGGCGTGACCGGGTTCGGCACCTGGAAGGAAAAGTCGATCGTCTATCACGAAGGCGTCCCAGGGCATCACCTACAGGTCGCGCAGACCAAGTACCGCCGCACGATCCTCAATCGGTGGCGGCGGCTTGCTTCATGGGTCAGTGGGCACGGCGAGGGCTGGGCGCTCTATGCCGAGCGGCTGATGGCCGACCTCGGTTTCCTCGACGACCCCGGTGACTACCTGGGCATGCTGCACGGTCAGTCTCGCCGCGCTGCCCGTGTCGTCCTCGACATCGGCGTGCACTGCGAGTTCGAGGCACCGGCCGAGGTGGGCGCCGGACCCTGGGACTACGAGAAGGCGTGGCAGTTTGTCTCCGCGCACGAAAGCAGTTCCGAGAAGTCCCGCCACTACGCGCTGAACCGCTACCTCGGCTGGCCGGGCCAGGCGCCGTCCTACAAGATCGGCGAGCGCATCTGGCTGCAGCTGCGCGAGCAGGTCAAGCAGCGCGAGGGTGACGCCTTCGACCTCAAGTCGTTCCATCGCAAGGCACTCGACATCGGCGGCGTGCCGCTGGACACCCTGCGCGAGGCGGTGCTCGGCGAGCTCTGAGGTCGGTACGCTGGTTTCGCCGTCGCGACGCGGACGTCCCGCATACCGACAGCACACCGGACGGGCACTCGAAGGAGCGTGACCCATGACGACGGAGCAGCGCCCGCCGGACACGGCGGATGGAGCGCTGGCGGTGGCATCCTCCCGAGTGGCGAAGCGGCTGATCTGGTTCCTCGGAGTCCTGTACTTCATCAACTACCTGGACCGGACCAACATCTCGTTCGCCGGGCCGAACGGGATGAACACGTACCTCGGGCGCACCCAGACGATGTTCGGCCTCGCTTCCGGACTCGTCTTCATCGGCTACCTGCTCCGCTAGGTCCCGAGCAACATGGCGCGGCACCGTTTCGGCGCGCGGCGCTGGATCGCCCGGAGCAGGGT